>NZ_LMMY01000013.1:435836-450898 GCF_001422865.1 Aeromicrobium sp. Leaf272 | reverse complement strand
GAGGGAGCCGTCCGAGCCCACCACCCGGTGGCACGGGACGACGATCGGCAGCGGGTTGGCGCCGTTGGCGGCGCCGACGGCCCTCGAGATCACGGGCTCGTAGCCGAGACGTCGGGCGATCTCGCCGTAGCTGGCCGTCTCCCCGAACGGGATCCGGCGCAGCTCGCCCCACACCTTGCGCTGGAACTCGGTGCCGTCGTTCGCGAGCGGCAGGTCGAAGCTCCGGCGGTCGCCCGTGAAGTACTCCTGCAGCTGCTGCTGGGCGTCGTCCAGCAGCGGGTCCGGGGCGGGACGGCCGTGCGGCTCGGCCCCGAACTCGATCGCGGTCAGGAGACCCGCGGAGCTGTGGAGGCGCAGTCCGCCGATCGGTGAGTCCATCCAACGGGTGCTCATGCTCTCGATCCTCTCGTCGTGGTCAAGGCCTGCCGTGCCAGGTGCTCGGTCCAGAGGTGCATCCCGGCGTACGAGCGCCAGGGCGCCCACCGCCTGACGTCGGCGTCGGTGGTCCCGCGGGCGTGGAGGATCCGCCGGAGCACCAGGTCCGTCTCGAGGAGCACGTCCGGATCGCCCAGCCCGCGCATGCGCACGTAGCCCACGGTCCACGGGCCGATGCCGGGCACGGCGAGCAGCGCGCGGCTGACGGCGTCGCGGTCGACGCCGCCGTCCAGCACGAGGTCACCGACGTCGACCGCACGGGCCAGGGCGACGACGGTGCGCCCGCGGGACCGGGGCATCGGCAGGGTCTCGGGATCGACCGCGGCCAGCGCCGAGGCGGTCGGGAACGCGTGGGTGAGTCCGAGCTCCTGGGCGAGGGGCAGCTCGACCGTCTCCCCGGAGGCCGCGACGAGCCGACCGATGACGGTCCGCGCGCCGCTCACCGACACCTGCTGCCCGACGACCGTGCGCACGGCCGTCTCGAACGCGTCGACCGTGCCGGGGACGCGCAGCCCAGGTCGCTCCTGCACCAGGGCGCCGAGGTCCCCGGCCCCACCATCGCTGGCACCGCCGTCCCCGGCCCCACCCTCCTCGCCGCCCAGCGCTCGATCGATCGCGACCGGGTCGGCGTCGAGGTCGAGCAGGTGCCTCAGCCGGGCGACGGCCGCCGTGAGGTCGCGCGGGTCCTGCAGCTGCACCCGGCACGCCACGTGGTCGTCGTGCAGGACGAGCTCGGCGACCGCACTGCCGTGCGGCAACGAGAGCACCCGGGCGAACCTGCGTCCCTCACCGACCTCGAGCCCGGGCACGGCGTGGTCGGCGAGGAAGCCCCCGAGCGCGTCGGCGTCGAAGGGGCGCCGGAGCGCGAGCCGCAGTCGCAGGCACTCTCCCGCCGTCGAGCCGCCGGCGCCGCGTCGGCGCATCTCGCGGGGCGAGCGGTCGTACGCGCGCCGGAAGGCGTCGTTGAACTGGCGGACCGACGCGAAGCCCGCCGCGAAGGCGACGTCGGACATGGGCATGTCGGTCGTCTCCACCAGCAGCCGCGCGGTGCGAACGCGCTGCGACTGGGCCAGCGCAAGAGGTCCCACACCGAGCTCCTGGGTGATCATGCGGTTCAGGTGCCGTTCGCTGTAGCCCAGCCGCTGCGCCAACCCCGGAACGCCCTCGCGCTCGACCACGCCGTCGCGCACCAGCCGGACCGCACGCCCCACGGCGTCGGCTCGGACATCCCACTCCGGCGACCCGGGCGAGCTGTCCGGACGGCACCGTCGGCACGCGCGGAAGCCGGCCGCCTCCGCCGCCGCGGCCGTGCGGTGGAACTCCACGTTCCGGGCGAGCGGGGTCGTCGCCGGGCAGGAGGGACGACAGTAGATGCGCGTGGTGCGCACCGCGGTGAAGAACATCCCGTCGAAGCGCTCGTCGCGCGAGCTCACCGCGCGGTAGCGCTCGTCGAAGTCCTCCATGCCGACCATCGTGCCCCGTGGGGGCAAGTACGTCTGGCGGGAATCGGACACGGCCGTGCCGTGCCGTTCCGTCGCTGGGTCAGCGTCCGCCGCGCTTCTTCCGCCGCACCATCACCGACTTGCCGTCGGCGCGCTTGACCTCGAACAGGTCGATCGCCTCGATGAGCCCGCTGAACTTCGCGTAGCCGTAGTTGCCGGGCTGGATCGAGGACTGGTTGCGGATCTGGTCGCTCACCTTGGAGAGCTGGGCCCACCCGTCGTCGTCGGCGGCCTCGTCGACGGCCGTGCGAAGCATGCGCACGAGCTGTCGGTCGCTGCGCAGCTTGGCGCCGTCCACGCGCTGGGAGGCGCGCTGCGAGGCGGGACGAGCCCGGCCGTTGGAGGCGGCCGGAGCGTCGTCCGGGGCTTCGTCCGCGTCGTCCTCGGTGTCGTCCTCGGTGTCGTCGTCCTCGCGCAGCGTCTCCAGCTTGTAGAAGGTCGAGCACGCGTTCTGGAACGCCTTGGGCGCCTTCTCCCCGCCGAAGCCGAGGACCTCGGCGCCGGACTGTCGCAAGCGCATGACGAGGGGCGTGAAGTCGGCGTCGCTCGAGACGATGGCGAAGCCGTCGGCGACGCCCGCGTGCAGGAGGTCCATGGCGTCGATGACCATGGCGATGTCGGAGGCGTTCTTGCCCTTCGTGTAGGCGAACTGCTGCACGGGGGCGATCGCGAACTCCTGCAGCCGGCCCTCCCAGCCCTTGAGGTGGGAGTTCTTCCAATCGCCGTAGGCGCGACGCACGTGCGCGTTCCCGGACTTCGCGACCTGCGAGAGGATCGCGCCGATCTTGGAGGCAGGAGCGTTGTCGGCGTCGATGAGCACGGCGATGCGAGCAGGAGGCATGGGTCCACCCTAGGGGCGCCGGCTCACGCCTCCCGCCACTCCCCTCGCCGCTCCTCGGCTGCCGAGGTCCCGGCCTGCTGCTGCGTCGCTCGACTGGGCGTTCCCGCGCTGCTGCGTCGGTGTGGCTACGTCTTCACCTGATGCTGCGTCGCTGTGGCTCCAAGACGGGTTGGTCTCCGAGAGGGCCTCGACCGGAGCGGTGGAACTTGGCCCGGCTGGGTCTGCGAGGCGCTGCTGTGCACTCGCCTGCTGCTGCGTCGCTGTGGCTCCAAGACGGGTCGGTCTCCGAGAGGGCCTCGACCGGACCGGGGGTCTCGGGTCGGCTGGGTCTGCGGGGCGCGGCCACGATTCTCCCTCTACGCGGGATCCACGCACGATTCTCCCTTCGCGTGGACCGTGCCACGCGAAGGAAGCAACGTGGCGGCGACTTTGGCCCCGTAGGGGCAGGGATTCTCCATCGTCGTGGAACGGTCCGCGAGAAGGGAGAATCCCTGCCCACCCGCCGCACGAGGCGCCCCGGCGGACGCACGATTCTGCCTTCGCGTGCAAAAACCCGAAGGATGCTGCGTTGGTGACGGGATCCCGTAGCGAACGCAGCATCCTTCGCCCTCTCACGCACGAACGCAGAACCTTGCGTCCCTCCGAGCCACGCTCCGAGAGCTCGCCCGAGCCCGGACCCGTCCGCCGGTCGAGGCCCTTTCGGAGCGCAGGTCGACTCGCAGCCACAGCGACGCAGCCGCAGGTCGAGACCCAGCAGGAGCAGCGCAGCACCGAGGAAAGACCCAGCGGCGGCAGTGCAGCCGCAAGCGACGGACCACGCGAGCCGACGTAGCCGCAGGAACGCCGCCGAGCCGAGCGACGCACCACGATGCGGTCGCAGGAACGCACGAGACCCCCCGACCAGGGGTCGAGGGGTCTGCGGTGGTGCGTGGTAGCCCCGACGGGATTCGAACCCGCGCTACCGCCTTGAGAGGGCGACGTGCTAGGCCGCTACACAACGGGGCCCCGGCCCCGAGGAGCCGTGTGAAAGAGGCTGGTCGTGCTTGCGGCACGTACAGCACCCTTTCGTACCCCGTACCGGATTCGAACCGGCGATCTCCGCCTTGAGAGGGCGGCGTCATAACCGCTAGACCAACGGGGCGCGGACCGGATCACAGACCCGGTCTTCGCTGGGGTACTAGGACTCGAACCTAGAACGACGGTACCAGAAACCGCTGTGTTGCCAATTACACCATACCCCATGGGGGTATCGAGCACCGTCCTTGCGAACGGCGTCCGAACCAGGGAGAAACCTTACCCGACGCCGATGCGCTCCCCCAAACCGGGTGCGGCCCTCCGCCTCGACGTCCGGGTCGGTCAGAGTGCCGCGCGCAGACGCTCCAGCGTGCGGGTCCGACCCAGCAGCTCGATCGACTCGAACAGGGGCGGCGAGATGCGGCTGCCGGTCACGGCCACCCGCACCGGCCCGAAGGCCAGTCGCGGCTTGAGCCCCAGGTCGTCGACCAGCGCAGCGCGCAGCGCGCCCTCGATCGTGGGCGTCGACCACTCGACGGTCGAGCCGATGGCCTCCAGCGCCGTGAGGGCGGCCTGCACCACCTCCAGGCCCTTCTCGTCGAGCTGCTTCGCACGGTCGTCCGGGTCGATCGTGAAGTCCGCCTCGTCGACGAACAGGAACCGCAGCATCGAGACGGCCTCGGTGAGCAGCCCCATCCGCTCGTGGACGAGGGGCACCGCGGCCGCCAGCATGGCGCTCTGCGCCTCCGTGGGCGGATCCTGCACGAGGCCCTCGGCCGCGAACCGCGGCACCAGCCGGGCGCGGAGGTCCTCCTCGGAGAGCAGCCGCACGTGGTCGCCGTTGATCGCCTCGCACTTCTTGAGGTCGAAGCGGGCCGGGTTGGGGTTGACGCGGGAGATCTCGAAGGCCTCGACCATCTCCTCGAGCGTGAACACGTCGCGCTCGACGCCGTCGACCGCGGGGAGCGACCAGCCCAGCAGGGCGAGGTAGTTGAGCAGCCCCTCGGGCAGGAAGCCCTGCTCCCGGTAGCCGAGGAGGTTGGACTCGGGGTCGCGCTTCGACAGCTTCTTGTTGCCCTGGCCCGTGACGTAGGGCAGGTGGCCGAAGCGCGGGACCATGCCGTGACCGAGGCCGATCTGCGCGAACGCCTCGTACATCGCGATCTGGCGGGGCGTGGAGCTGAGGATGTCCTCGCCGCGCAGCACGTGGGTGATGCCCATGAGCGCGTCGTCGGCGGGGTTCGTCAGCGTGTACAGCGGTTGACCGTTGGCGCGCACGATGACGAAGTCCTGCACGTTCTCGGCGCCGAACGTGATCGGTCCGCGGACCAGGTCGTCGAAGGTCCAGTCCTTCTGCGGCATCTTGAACCGGATGACCGGCTGCCGGCCCTCGGCCTCGTAGGCGGCCCGCTGCTCGGGCGTGAGGTCACGGTGCAGTCCGTCGTAGCCGCTGGGCCGACCGGCGGCCCGCGCCGCGTCACGACGCTGCTCCAGCTCCTCGGCGGTGTCGTAGGCCTTGTACGCCAGCCCGGCGTCGAGAAGGCGCTGCGCGACGTCGGCGTACACGTCCATCCGCTGGCTCTGACGGTACGGCCCGTTCGGGCCGCCCACCTCGACGCCCTCGTCCCAGTCGAGGCCGAGCCACCGCATCACGTCGATCAGCAGGTCGTAGGACTCCTCGCTGTCGCGGCTCGCGTCGGTGTCCTCGATGCGGAACACGAAGCGGCCACCGCGGTGGCGTGCGTACGCCCAGCTGAACAGCGCCGTGCGCGCCATGCCGACGTGCGGGTTGCCGGTCGGCGAGGGGCAGAAGCGGGCGACCACCGGCACGTCGTCGCCCACGGTCGGGACGGAAGCGGTGCTGGTCGTCTCGGGGCTGACGTCAGTCATGGGAGACCACCTGGTTGGTGAGGGTGCCGATGCCCTCGACGGTGACGCTCACCGAGTCGCCGACCTGCATCGGTCCGACGCCGTCGGGGGTGCCGGTGAGGATGACGTCGCCGGGCAGCAGCGTCATGAACGAGGAGACGTAGGCGACGATGTCGGCGACGGAGAACACCATGTCGCTGGTGCGACCGTCCTGCTTGACCTCGCCGCCGAGCTCGGTGGTGACGCGGAGGTCGGCGGGATCGAGGTTGGTCTCGATCCACGGGCCGAGCGGGCAGAAGCTGTCGAAGCCCTTGGCGCGGGCCCACTGGCCGTCCGTGCGCTGCAGGTCTCGTGCGGTGACGTCGTTGGCCACCGTGTAGCCGAAGATCACCTTGTCGACGTCCTCGGCGGGCACGTCCTTGCAGATGCGCCCGATCACCACGGCCAGCTCGCCCTCGAAGTGCACGTCCGAGCTCTGAGCCGGGTAGACGATCGGGTCACCGGGACCGACCACGCTGGTGTTGGGCTTGAGGAAGACGAGCGGCCTCTCGGGCACGTCGTTGCCCAGCTCGGCCGCGTGCGCGGCATAGTTCCTGCCGATGCCCACCACCTTGCTGCGGGGGATCACCGGCGCCAGCAGGCGCACGTCGTCGATCGCGACCTTCTGGCCCGTGAGCTCGTAGCCCGCGTACAGCGGGTCACCCTTCAGCACCGCGATCGTGGGGGTGCCGTCCTCGTCACCGACCACTCCGAAACGGGGATCGTCGTCCCCGGCGAACCTGGCTACACGCATGCCTCGACCCTACCGAGCCGGGGCAGGCGCTACTCGACCGGACGGACCGAGTCGATGACGATCGGCTCGGCCGGCGGTCCGTCGGGGGCGCCACCCTCGGCGCCGACCGAGGCGACGTCCTCGAGCGCGGCCAGGCCGTCCGCCGAGATCGTGCCGAAGACCGTGTAGTCCGGCGGGAAGTCCGAGTCGGCGAAGTTCAGGAAGAACTGCGAGCCGTTCGTGTCGGGCCCGGCGTTGGCCATCGCGACGCTGCCCGCCGGATAGGCCTCCTCCCCCGTCAGCTCGTCGGCGAAGGAGTATCCCGGCCCACCGGTCCCGGTGCCGGTCGGGTCGCCGCACTGGATGATGCCGTAGGGCACGGCCGTCGGGTCGCTGACGCGGCTGCAGGGGGCGTCGTCGAAGTAGCCCTGCTCGGCGAGCGACGTGAACGACGTGGTCGCGCACACCGGCTCGGGGAGCAGCTCGACCGGCACGTCCTGCCCGTTGATGGTGATGACGACCGAGCCCGCCGGCTCCGCGTCGTCGGCCGGCGGGTCGACCTGCTTGGCCGCACCACCGGTCTCGACCCACGAGCACCCCTCGTCGGAGGCAGCGTCCGAGGAGTCCGAGTCGTCGCCACAGGCGGCGAGACCCAGCAGCGGGACGACGGCGAGCAGGACGGCGGTTCGACGCAGGCGCATGCAGGGATCGTAGAGAACCCTCACAGCCGGGCGTGGACCGCCCGGAACCGCTCCACGACCGGGGAGTCCGGATCGGGGCCCACCTCCACGCGCACCTCGACCAGGCCGGGCGCGAGGTCGGACGGCACCGGCGCCTCGCCGATGACGACGAGGAGACCGGCCTCGGCCACGCACGGCACGACCGCTGCCGACGACGCGACGTCGGCCACGACCAGAGCGAACCGGTCGTGCCAGACCTCCGGGACGTCGGCCGCGGAGATCGGCACCACGTGCACCCGCGGCGGCGTGAAGTCGTCGGGCGTGACGGTGTCGAGCACGAACACCTCGTAGCCCAGCGTCGCGAGATGGATGGCCTCGGCCACCGCGTCGTCGGCGGCCACCAGGGCCGCGAGCCCGTCGCCGGCCACGCCGGCCGTGGTGGTCCAGTCCGTGAGCAGGCGCCGAGGTGGTGCCTTGGGTCCGCGCACGGGTGCGCCCCCGCCCGTGCTCGTGCCGCCCGTCTCCATGCCGCCCCTCTCCATGCCGTCCGTGCTCATGCCGAACCGAACCGACGCTGGCGACCTGCGTACTCCTCGACCGCGGCCCACAGGGCCAGCCGGTCGACGTCGGGCCAGGCGATGTCGGAGAACACCAGCTCGGCGTAGGCCGACTGCCACGGCAGGAAGTTGCTCGTGCGCTGCTCGCCCGACGTGCGCCAGAACAGGTCGACGTCGGGCAGGTCCGGCTCGTCGAGGTAGCGGGCGAAGGTGCGCTCGGTGACGCGGTCGGGGTCGACCTTGCCCGCCTTGACGTCGCGGGCGAGTGCCGCGGCGGCGTCGGCGATCTCGGCCCGGCCGCCGTAGTTGACGCACATGGTGAGGCTCAGGACGTCGTTGTGCCGCGTGAGGCGCTCGGCCGTCTCGAGCTCGTTGATGACGCTGCGCCACAGCCGGCGAGGACGACCCGCCCAGCGGACCCGCACCCCCAGGGCGTGCATCTCGTCGCGGCGACGGTGCACCACGTCGCGGTTGAACCCCATGAGGAAGCGGACCTCCTCGGGCGAGCGCTTCCAGTTCTCGGTGGAGAAGGCGTAGACGCTCACGGCCTCGATCCCGACCTCGATCGCGCCCTTGACGACGTCGAGCAGGGCGAACTCGCCACGCTTGTGACCCTCCGTGCGCGGCAGGCCGCGTTCCTTGGCCCACCGCCCGTTGCCGTCCATGACCACCGCGACGTGGCGGGGCACCTGGTGCGGCTCGAGCTGGGGCGGGCGGGCACCCGACGGGTGCGGTTCCGGCGCGCGCGGCTCGGGGCGGCCGCGGGCAGGACGGGCGGGTGCGGGGCTCATGACTCCTGGCCGGGTTCGGGGTGGCTCAACGGTCGACGTGCCCCATGGAGCGCAGTCCGCGCTCCAGGTGCCACGACAGGTACGCGTTGACGATACCGGCGGCCTCGCGGCGGGTGCGGTCGTCGGCCTCGGCGACCACCGGCCAGTCACCCGCGAGCAGCGCGGCCAGGAGCGTGACGGCGAAGGGCGAGGGTGCCGACGACCCGGGCAGGCGGCAGCCGTCGCACAGCATGCCGCCGGAGGGGACGTGCAGGTTGCGGTGCGGTCCCTCGAGCCCGCACCGGGCGCAGCCGGAGAAGCTGGGGGCGTAGCCGGCCACCGCGAGCGCCCGCAGCTGGTAGGAGTCGAGCAGCGTGCTCGGCGGCTGACGCCGCGTCGAGAGAGCGGCCAGCGCGCCGACGAGCAGCTGGTACTGCTGCACGGCCGGCTCACCGTCGTGCGTGACGAGGCGCTCGGCGGTCTCGAGGATCGCCGTGCCCGCCGTGTAGGCCGGGTAGTCGAGACCGAGGTCGCGGGCGTAGGCACCGAGCGTCTCGACCTGCACGATCGTGTCGAGGGTGCGCCCCTCCGCGAGCTGGAGGTCGACGTGCATGAACGGCTCGAGCCGGCCGCCGAACCGCGACGACGTCTTGCGCACCCCCCGGGCGGCCGCGCGGACGAGACCGCGCTGACGGGTGAGCAGCGTGATGATGCGATCGGCCTCGCCCAGCTTGTGGGTGCGCAGCACCACACCCTGGTCGCGATAGAGGCTCACTGCACCATCATGCCTGGCCGTGCCGACGGTTCGGGGCCGGCGAGGCCGTCAGTCCAGGCAGAACTCGTTGCCCTCGGGGTCGGCCATCGTGATGAACCCGGCCTCCATGTCGCCGTCGGGCTCGACGCGGTAGAGCTCGCGGGCGCCGAGACCCTGCAGGCGCTTCGACTCGGCCTGCAGCGCGGCCATCCGCTCCTCGCCCTCCAGACCCGGCGCGGCCCTGACGTCGAGGTGGACGCGGTTCTTGACCGCCTTGCCCTCCGGGACCCTCTGGAAGAAGACCCGCGGACCGACGCCGGCGGGGTCGACCACCGCGGACCGCGAGTCGCGCTCGGACTCCGGCACGCCGAACGCGTCGAGGGCCTGCTCCCACGACGCGAAGGGCGGTGGTGGGGGCTGCACCTGGTAGCCGAGCACCTCGGCCCAGAAGACGGCGAGGGCACCCGGCCCGGCACAGTCGATGGTGACCTGCACGTCTCGGCTCATGGCTCGAGCATGCCCCCGCCCACCGACACGGTCCACGGACGGTGCCACGATGCCGACGTGGAGGTCCTGGGGGTCGACGGCTGCCGAGGCGGCTGGATCGGGGTGCGCTGGAGCGACGACGACGTCGTGCTGGTCCTCGTCGCGCCCACGATCGGCGAGCTGGTCGGCGCGGCGGGACCGGTCGACGTCGTGGGGATCGACATCCCGCTGGAGCTGCCCGAGACGGAGGGGCGCGCAGCGGAGCGGGAGGCACGCCGACGTCTGCCAGGTCGGGCGTCCACGGTGTTCAACTCCCCGGCGGCCTCCGCCGTCGACGCCACGGAGTACGCCGAGGCGAACCGGCTGAACCGCGAGGCCACGGGCCTGGGCCTGAGCCGCCAGTCGTTCGGCCTCTTCCCCGCCATCCGCGACGTGCGCGACTGGCTGGCCACCGATCCCGACGTCCCCGTGCACGAGGTGCACCCGGAGTCGAGCTTCGCCGAGCTGGCGGGCGAGCCGCTGGTGGAGCGCAAGAAGCTCGCCGAGGGGGCGGCCCGACGTCGCGCACTCCTGCGCTCCGAGGGCATCGAGCTCCCCACGAGCCCGCCACGCGGAGCCGCCCTCGACGACCTGCTCGACGCCGGCGCCGCCGCGTGGACGGCACGCCGCATCGCCCGCGGCACGGCGCTGCGCCTCCCCGAGGACCCCGCCGACGGCGCCCCCATCTGGGTCTGACCCGCCCCGTTCCGCGTTCTGACCCCTTCGTGTCGATCGACGACGCCAGGACCGACGCGAAGGCGTCAGGACGCAGGGGCGAGCACGAGTCGGGGACGGAGACGTCGACGCGGCCATCGATCCGTGCGAAGGTGTCTGCGAGCACGCCGCAGGACCACGTCTCGGGAGGGCATCGATGGACGACGACACCCAGGTGATTCCGCAGCCGGAGCCGCAGGGCGGACCGAAGCAGCCACCACGGACGTGGGTCGTCGTGGCCCTCACGCTCGGCGCCGTCCTGGTGATCGGAGGCGCCGTGGCCGCGGGGTTCGCGTTCGGGCGCTCGTCCGACGGCGACACCGCCACGACACCCTCCGCAGCCGGCGGGTCCGCCCCCTCGAGCGAGGCACCGGCGGACCAGGACGCAGCGACAGGCGGCCTCGACGCGTGCCTCGTCGGCACCTGGCGCACCACCGAGCACACCGAGACGGTCGACACCGAGCAGGGGAAGTTCACCATCTCCGACGTGAAGCGCACGCTCGAGATCACCGAGGACGGCACCGAGACGGTCACCTACGACGGCACGCCCGCCACGCTCGCCCTGGAGGCCGCGGGCGGCGAGGCGATCTTCGAGGGCACCGTCACCTACGACGTGAGCACGAGCGGCGACACGATGAGCTTCGTGCTCGGCGACGTCGACGGCAGCCTCACGGTGCGCCTGGCCGACGGCAAGGAGAGCGAGCAGGAGCTGCAGCCCGGCAGCGGCCCCGTGCAGTACACGTGCAGCGAGGACTCGTTCACCCAGACCGCGACCGGCTACAAGTCCGTCATGGAGCGCGTCGAGTAGCTGCCCCGGCCTCCGCCCTCTCGCGCTCGTAGAGCGCGTAGGGGTCGTGCAGCTCGCGGCCGAGCGCCTCCTGCATCCAGGCGGCGTCACGCAACGAGGCGCGGCGGCGTGCGTCGGCCGTGCCGTCGGACGTCAGGTTGGAGGCGAAGATGCCGGCGGCGGACTTCGGCAGGAAGTCTTCGTAGACGATCGGCTGGAGCCGGCCCGCGTGGTTGCGCGTGTAGTAGGCCAGACCGGCGCGGTGGAGGTCCTCGTCCGTGGTCGGGAAGGCCCGGAAGCCCCTCCCGTCGTAGAGGTTGCGGCCGGCAGGCGTCAGGGCCACGCCGCGCGCCTCGACCTCGCCGAACCTGACGCGCAGTCGTCCCTCCACCACCGAGCCGTCGGCCTCGCGGAAGCGCCGCGGCTCGTCGAGCGCCCGGAACGACGTCTGACGCAGCAGCACGTCGACGCCCCGCCCCGACTCCACCCTCGGCGGGCCCTGGATGCGGTCGATCATCTCGACGCCCAGCTCGCCCATGCGCGCGTAGAGCGCGTCGATGTCGAGCACGCGCGGGGTGAGGTGGTTGATGTGGGTGGACGTGACCCCGCCGATGTCGGCCGCGACGCTCGAGATCGACTCGAGGTGCTCGTACCAGGTGCGGTCGACCGGCTCGTCGGACAGCGCGAAGGACGCGGTGGCCAGCTCGAGGAAGCGGTCGGCCTGGTCGTGGGACAGCTCGTGCTCGCTCTCCATGCGGTCGGCGAGGTCGAGCAGCTCGTCGGGGAACAGCGTGCGCGCGTCGAGGAACTCCCGCAGCTGCGCCTCGGTGCGCTCGTCGAAGAAGCGCCGGTCGTCGACCACCAGCACCGAGGTGAACACGCGGAAAGGGTTCTCCGCGAGCTCGAGGCGCGAGGTGGGACGAAACGCGGTGCTCACGACGGGGATCGGCGGGGTGGCCTCGCGCAGGTCGTAGAACCCCACGGGGTACATGCCGCACGCGCCGAAGACCCGGCCCACCTGGGCGAGCTCGGCGGCCGTGCCCACCCGGATGGCGCCGTGCCGCTCGGCCGTGACGCGCTGGATGGAGCCGAGCCGCTCGGCGTCCTCGCCGCGCCGCTCGAGCACCTCGGCGTTCACCTGCTCGCAGGCCTCGACCAATGTCGTGTACGCGGGCACCTCCGAGCCGTAGAGCTCCGAGAGGGACCGGGCGAACCGCGCTCGCAGCTCGGTGGGACCCACCCCACTCACACGAACTCCACGCCCTGGGCGAGCGGGAGCTCGGTGGAGTAGTTGACCGTGTTCGTCGCGCGGCGCATGTAGGCGCGCCACGCGTCCGAGCCGGACTCGCGTCCGCCGCCGGTGTCCTTCTCGCCTCCGAAGGCGCCACCGATCTCGGCGCCGGAGGGCCCGATGTTGACGTTGGCGATGCCGCAGTCGGACCCGACGGCCGAGAGGAACGTCTCGGCCTCACGGACGTCGAGGGTGAAGATCGACGACGACAACCCCTGGGTGACGTCGTTGTGCAGGACCAGCGCCTCCTCGAACGTCTCGTAGCCGAGGACGTAGAGGATCGGCGCGAACGTCTCCTCCTTCACCACGTCGCTCTGGGCGGGCATGTCGATGATCGCGGGCTGCACGTAGTAGCCACCGCCGGTCGCGTCGCTGGCCGCGACGTCCTGCCCACCACCGGTCACGAGGGTGCCGCCGTCGCTCTGGGCCCGGGAGATCGCGTCGCCGAACGCACGGAACGACGTCTCGTCCACGAGCGGCCCGACGAGCGTCGACGGCTCCAGCGGCGACCCGATCGGCAGCGTGCCGTAGGCCTTGGCGAGGCGCTCGACGAGCTCGTCCTTGATGCTGTGGTGCACGATCACGCGGCGCAGCGACGTGCACCGCTGGCCGGCCGTGCCCACGGCGGAGAACACGATCCCACGCACGGCGAGGTCGAGGTCGGCGCTGGGCGCGACGATCGCGGCGTTGTTGCCGCCGAGCTCGAGCAGCGTGCGGCCCAGGCGTGCGGCGACCCGCGGTGCGACCTCCTTGCCCATGCGGGTGGAACCGGTGGCCGAGACGAGCGGCACGCGCGGGTCGTCCACGAGCGCCTCCCCCACCTCCCGGGCACCGAGGACGACCTGCGACAGGTGCTCCGGCGCACCCGTGCGACGCGCGGCCTCGGCGGCCAGCGCCTGGCACGCGAGCGCCGTCAGCAAGGTCTTCTCCGAGGGCTTCCACACCACGGCGTCACCGCACACGAACGCGAGCGCCGCGTTCCACGACCAGACCGCCACCGGGAAGTTGAAGGCGCTGATGACGCCGACGACGCCCAGCGGGTGCCACTGCTCCATCATCCGGTGACCCGGACGCTCCGTCGCGATCGTCAGGCCGTGCAGCTGGCGGGACAGCCCGACCGCGAGGTCGCAGATGTCGATCATCTCCTGCACCTCGCCCAGGCCCTCGCTCAGGATCTTCCCGGCCTCGATGCTCACCAGGGCGCCGAGGTCGTCCTTGTGCTCACGGAGCAGCTCGCCCAGCTCACGGACGAACGCGCCACGCACCGGTGCGGGCACCGTGCGCCACTGCAGGAACGCCTCGTGGGCACGACTCACCGCGTCGGCCACGTCGGCGGCGGAGTGAGCGGCGAGCCGACCCATCTCGTGACCGTCGATCGGCGACGTCGCCGACAGGTCACCCGCGGCGTCGAAGGGATCACCGGCGCCGAGGCGCTGGAGGATGTCGAGGGCACGCGTGCTGACGTCGGTCATGCCGGGGAGACCTTTCCGTGGGAGGCGAAGAGCTGGCCGGAGGTGGTGGCGAAGAGGTCGGTCAGGCGGATGTCCTCCTGGGCGACGAAGCCGGCGTGCGGCAGCACGCCGTCGGCGACGAGCTCGACCACCGAGACCGCGGAGGCGGCCGTGGTCCAGCTGATGGCACGCCAGGTGCGGCCGTCGATCTCGATGGGCAGGTAGCCGCGGACGTAGTTCTCGCGGAAGGGTTGACCGGCCTTGGTGCCCTCGACCGCGGCGTGCAGGTAGACGATGTCGTCGTTCACCGGAGGCTTGGCGTCGACGAGGATGCGGCCGACCTCCTCGCGACGCTCACGCAGGTTGAGCTCGTCGAACAGGAAGTGCATCTGGCGGAAGTGGCCGGGGTAGCGCAGCGTCTTGTAGTCGAGGCGGCTCACGCGCCCCTCGTAGGTCTGGCACATGGTGCCGAGACCACCAGAGGTGAGCGCCGCCTCCAGCTCGATGCCGGCGATGAACACGCGCTCCTTCTCGGTCATCGCGGGCACCATCTGGCGACGGCCCGAGCGCAGCACCTCGCAGTCGTTGAGGTACTCGTTCACCACGCCCTCGGCCGACCAGTTGAAGGCGTAGCCGAGCAGCCCCGTGGGGTTCTGCGGCAGGGCGCCGACCTTGAGCTCGATGTTGCGGATCTGCTCGAAGCCCTCGGCGAGCGAGGCACCGACGATGCCGATGAGACCGGGGGCGAGGCCGCACTGCGGCACGAACGCCGACTCCGGACGCTTGGCGCTCAGCTCGACCACCCGGTTGGTGGTGGGCACGTCCTCGGTGAGGTCGAAGTAGTGGGTCCCGGTGTCGTACGCGGCCTCGGCCACGGCGATGTTGAGGTGGTAGGGCAAACAGGAGACGACGGCGTCGACGTCGGTGAGGGCCTTGCGCACGGCCGTGGTGTCGGAGACGTCGACGGCGTGCGACGCGAAGTGCAGGTCGTCGCGCGGCGCTGCGTCGTACCCGACGACGGAGAACTGGGCGCGGACCAGGAGGTCGGCGACGAGCTCGCCGACCTTCCCCAGTCCGAACACCGCGACGGTGTTGATGGA
>NZ_LMMY01000013.1:422431-435796 GCF_001422865.1 Aeromicrobium sp. Leaf272 | reverse complement strand
CCGATGCTAGCCAGCAGGAGGGCCCGTGTCTGTACCGACCGGACGGTGCAGTGGTGACGATTGGGTGAAGCCGCCACGTCCGTCACGGTCGACGTCGTCGAGGACGGCGGCGGGGCCGGGGATCTCGTGGACCCGGCGTCCCGCCACCGTGCTCGTCGACGTGCACCGTGCCGACCGGACGAACCGGTCAGGCGGTGGGAATCGTGGTGGCCTCGGCCCGGTTGGCGGCCGACACGACCGCGCGCAGGGAGGCCATGACGATGTTGGCGTGGATGCCCACGCCCCACACGATCTCGCCGGCGATCTCGCACTCCACGTAGGCCGCGGCGAGTGCGTCACCACCGGACGACAACGCGTGCTCGGTGTAGTCGAGCACCCGGATGTCGGACCCGGCCTGACGCATGCCGTCGACGAACGCGTCGACCGGGCCGTTGCCCTCACCCTTGAACGAGCGCTCCTGGCCCCGCACCACGAGGTCGACGACCTGCTGGTCGTGACCGTCGGCCGACGTGGTGGAGCTGAAGGTGACGAGAGAGTACGGCTCCTCGCGCTCGAGGTACTCGCCGCTGAACGCCGCCCAGATGCCGTCGGCGGTGATCTCGCCCGCCTCGCCCTCGGTCAGCGTCTGCACGACCCGGCTGAACTCGATCTGCAGACGTCGCGGCAGGTCGAGCTGGTGCTCGGTCTTCAGCAGGTAGGACACGCCACCCTTGCCGGACTGGCTGTTGACCCGGATGACGGCCTCGTACGTGCGGCCGACGTCGTGCGGGTCGATCGGCAGGTAGGGCGCCTCCCACGGCACCTCGGAGACGTCGACGCCCTGCTCGGCGGCGATGCGGTCGAGGTCCTCCAGCCCCTTCTTGATGGCGTCCTGGTGGGAGCCGGAGAAGGCGGTGTAGACCAGGTCGCCCGCGTACGGGTGGCGCGGGTGCACCGGCAGGCTCGTGCAGTACTCGACCGTGCGTCGGACCTCGTCGATGCCGATGCCACCGGCGGTGAAGTCGATCTGCGGGTCGATGCCCTGGCTGAACAGGTTCATGCCGACGGTGACGAGGTCGACGTTGCCGGTGCGCTCGCCGTGGCCGAACAGGCAGCCCTCGACGCGGTCGGCGCCGGCCATCATGGCCAGCTCGGTGGCAGCGACGGCCGTGCCGCGGTCGTTGTGCGGGTGCAGGCTGATGGCCACGTTCTCGCGGTGCTGGACGTTGCGGCCGAACCACTCGATCTGGTCGGCGTAGGTGTTGGGCGTGGCCATCTCGACCGTGGCGGGCAGGTTGAGGATGATCTCGCGGCCGTCCTCGGGCTGCCAGACGTCCATGACGGCGTTGCAGACCTCGACGCTGAACTCGAGCTCGGCGCCGGTGAAGATCTCGGGGCTGTACTGGTAGCCGAACGCGGTGCCGGCCATGTTCTGCTCGGCGTGCTTCATGACCAGCTCCGTGCCGCGCGTGGCGATGGCCCGCACCTCGTCGCGCGAGGCGTTGAACACGACGCGTCGGAACAGCGGCGCGACGGCGTTGTACAGGTGGATGTTGGCTCGTCGCGCGCCGGCCAGCGACTGCGTGGTGCGCTCGATCAGGTCCTCGCGCGCCTGGGTCAGCACCGAGATCGTCACGTCGTCGGGGATGACGTCGTCCTCGATGAGCGAGCGGACGAACTGGAAGTCGGTCTCGCTCGCGGACGGGAACCCGACCTCGATCTCCTGGTAGCCCATGCGCACGAGCAGCTCGAACATCCGGCGCTTGCGCACCGGGGTCATGGGGTCGATGAGGGCCTGGTTGCCGTCGCGCAGGTCGGTGGACAGCCAGCGCGGCGCCTGCGTGATGGTCTGCGCGGGCCACGTGCGGTCGGGCAGGTCGATCGGCGCGAACGGCCGGTAGCGGCCGAACGGCATGGGCGACGTCTTCTGCGGCGAGACGACGTTGTTCGCCAGGCCGTGGTGGCCGGGCTGGGAGCGGGTGGGCTCGGTCATGATGGGCTCTTCCTCGGGGTGTTCGTCTGGGTCATCGTGCGGCCGGTGCATGACGAACTCCGCGCCGAGGGGCCCGACCTAGTGGACCTCGACGCGGCAGAGAAGGAGTCGGCTCGCGTACATCGCTGACCAGCCTACCCCACCGCCCGGACTCCCCCACCGCCCAGACTCCCCCACCGCACTGCACCCTTCCCTGCGGTCGGCCAGACTGGGGTCATGAGCAACGACCAGTCCACGACCGGCTCCTACGTCACCAGCGGCCAGGAGTTCGACCGCGACATGAACTACATCCCCGACCGGATCACGCGCACCGGCGGCGAGCCGGTGGACGACCGCGGGGCCGGCACGGGCAAGCCCCCGGCCGAGGACGCTCCCCTGTGGCCCGTCGAGGCCGGCCGCTACCGCCTCGTCGCCGCGCTGGCGTGCCCGTGGGCCACCCGCACGGTCATCGTGCGACGTCTGCTCGGGCTCGAGGACGCGATCTCGCTCGGCCTGGCCGGACCCACCCACGACAAGCGCAGCTGGACGTTCGACCTCGACCCCGACGGCGTCGACCCGGTGCTGGGGATCCCCCGCCTGCAGGACGCCTTCTTCGCGCGCTACCCCGACTACCCGCGCGGCATCACCGTGCCCGCGGTGGTGGAGGTCGCCAGCGGCCAGGTGGTCACGAACGACTTCCCGTGGATCACCCACGACTTCTTCTTCGAGTGGACCGACCACCACCGTGACGGCGCTCCCGACCTCTGGCCCGAGGCCACGCGCGACGAGATGGAGGACGTGATGCACCGCGTCTTCACCGAGGTGAACAACGGCGTGTACCGCTGCGGCTTCGCCGGGTCGCAGGAGGCGTACGACTCCGCCTACGACCGGCTCTGGACGGCACTGGACTGGCTCGAGGAGCGCCTGACCACGCGACGCTTCCTCATGGGTGACTCGATCACCGAGGCCGACGTGCGCCTGTTCACGACGCTGGCCCGCTTCGACGCGGTCTACCACGGGCACTTCAAGGCCAACCGCCAGACGCTTGCGACGATGCCGGCCCTCTGGGGCTACGCACGCGACCTGTACCAGACCCCCGGCTTCGGTGACGCGACCGACTTCGAGCAGATCAAGCAGCACTACTACGTGGTGCAGACCGACATCAACCCCACGAGCATCGTGCCGAAGGGCCCGGACCTGTCCGGGTGGACCACGGCGCACCACCGCGAGGAGCTGGGCGGCTCCCCGTTCGGCGACGGGACTCCCCCGGCCTGATCTCTCAGAGGAGGCGGCTCAGCCGTCTCGCCGACTCGACCACCTGGGTGCCCAGCTCGGCGAACCTCGAGGGCTCGATGCGGATCGACGGGCCCGACACGGACAGGGCTCCCACGACGCCGGACCGGGAGAGCACGGCGGCGCCGACCGAGCTGATGCCCCTCGACAGACCGTTCTCGTTGACGGAGTAGCCGCGCTCGCGGATGCGCGCCAGCTCGGCGCGGATCGCGTCGGGATCGACCAGCGAGCTGGGGGTGCGGGGCTCGAGCGGGCCCGCGAGGTACCGCTCGACGGTGGCGTCGTCGCAGGCCGACAGGTAGGCCAGGCCGGTGGCGGACGCGTGCAGGGGGATGCGCTCGCCGAGCGGCAGGAAGGCCCTCAGCGCGTGCGACGTGTCCAGCCGCTCCAGCAGGACGAGCACGTCGCCGTCCGGCGCGCAGAGATGCACCGTCTCGGTCGTCACGAGCTGAAGGTCGCTCATGATCGGCAGCGCCAGGTCGCGCAGGCTCTCGCGGGCCCCGGCGCTCCCGCAGACCGACAGCGCGCGCAGCGACATCGACCACCGCGTCGGCGCCGCACCCGAGCTCTCGACCCACCCGATCTCCTGCAGCGTGAGCAGGCACCGCTGCACCGTGCTCTTGGGGAGGCCGGCCGCACGCGCCAGGTCCGACAGCCCGACGGGCTGGTGCTCCGCGACGTGCTCGAGCACGGCGAAGGCCGTGACCACGCTGGCCGTCGTCATGTCGCCTCCCTGTCCCGCTTGCCCCTCGTCGCCGTGTGGTCTACGTTACACGCTCGTTCCGACAGGCGGCACGTCGGTCCATCAGACGGACCAGGCCGCCTCGTCCCCCACCGACCCTGGAGGAACCATGACCGGTCAGCTGGTCGCGCTCGGCATTTTCGTCGTCGTCTTCGGCATCGCCGCCGCCCGCAACGTGAACATCGGCATCGTCCTGTTCCCCGTCGCCGCGGTGGTCGGCCTCTGGCTCGCCGACATGACGCTCGAGGAGGTGGTCGCCGGGTTCCCGCTCAGCATCCTCGTCCTGCTCGTCGGCGTGACCTACTTCTTCGGCATCGCCCACAGCAACGGCACCATCGACTGGCTCATCGACACCTCGCTGGCGAAGGTCGGGGACCGCGACGCGGTGCTCCCGACGACGTTCTTCCTGCTGACCGCCGCCGTCTCCGCCATGGGCGCACCTCTCGGCGGCCTGGTGATGGCGCCCATGGGCATGAGCATCGCCCGCAAGCGCGGGATCGATCCCATGCTGATGGCCCTGTCGATGGGCTGCGGACTGAGCGCGGGCGCCTTCGCGCCCACCAGCCTGTTCGGCATCATCACGTGGGGCACGGCCGACAGCGCGGGCATCGACCTCAGCCCCCTCCTGCTGTTCGCCGTGGCCGTCGTCGTCAACCTCGTGCTGCTGGCCGTGGCGCACCTGCTGTTCGGACGTCGCCGCGGCGTGCGCGGGGAGTCACGCCTGGAGCGCACGCTCGTCGCCCGCGGATCGGCACTGCCCGAGTACGGGCAGTCGTCGCTCTCCCTGGACGGTCCTGCCGGCTCCTCCGACGACGCGCCCCGCGACCCCGGTCGACCGAAGCCCCACCAGGTGCTGACCATGGTCTGCATGGTCGCGCTCGTCGTCGCCGTCGTCGTGATGGCGCTGGGCGGGCTGGAGCCCGACATCGGGGTGATCGGCTTCGGGCTCGGCGCCGTCCTCGCGCTCGTCGACCCCGCCGCGGGCAAGGCCGCGATGACCCGCATCGACTGGGGCTCGGTCCTGCTCGTGGGCGGCATCATCACCTACGTCGGCGTGCTCACCCAGATGGGTGTCATCGACCTGCTCGGCGAGCGCGCGGCCGACGTCGGGTCCCCCGTCGTCGCCGCCCTGCTCCTGTGCGCCGCCGCCGGTCTGATCTCCGCCTTCGCGTCGACCACCGGCATGCTCGCCGCGCTGGTCCCGCTCGCCCTCCCGCTCATCGCCGACGGCGGCATCCCCGGTTGGGCCATGATCTGCGCGATCGGCGTGTGTGCGTCGATCGTCGACGTCTCACCGTTCTCCACCGTGGGCGCGACGTACGTCGCCACCACCGTCGACCCCGACGAGCGGCCCCGGATGACCAGCCTGCTGACCCGGTGGGGGCTGTCCATGGTGGTCATCGGCCCGGTCGCCCTGACCCTCACCCTTATCCTGCCTGGGATGGTGCTCTCATGACCGACGCGACCACGTTCCTCGCCGCCTTCCGCGACACGCGGCGACCCGACCGTCCCGACGCGGTGCGCGTGGGCGACCGGACCGCCTCCTGGTCCGAGCTGCGCCGTGCCGCGGCCGCACTCGCGCGGGACCTTCCCGACGACGGACCGGTCGCGGTCTGCGCCGAGCCGACCCTCGACACGGTCGTGGCGGTGGTCGGGTGCCTCGTCGCCGGCGTGCCCGTGGTCCCGGTGCCCCCCGACGCAGGGTCGGCCGAGATCGCCCACGTGGTCGCCGACTCCGCCGCCACCTGCTGGGTCGGGCCGCCACGCGACGGGGTGGAGCTTCCCGTCCTCGCCCTGCCCGACGGCGAGGCGGGGTCCGACGGCGCGCTGCCGACGCCGGCCGAGGACGACGCGACGGCGATCATCCTCTACACCTCCGGCACCACCGGCGCTCCCAAGGGCGTGGTCATGAGCCACCGTGCGCTGCGGACCGGCATCGAGGGACTCGCCGACGCCTGGGACTGGACCGATGCCGACGTGGTCGCCCACGGGCTCCCCCTCTTCCACACGCACGGACTGGTGCTCGGCATCCTCGGGTCGCTGCACGTCGGGTCCCGCGTGGTGCACACCGGGCGGCCCACCCCTGCCGCCTACGCCGCCGCCGGCGGGACGATGTACTTCGGCGTGCCCACCGTGTGGACGCGGATCGCCCGCGACCCCGACGCCGCGCGGGCCCTCGCCCCGGCACGTCTGCTGGTCTCGGGCAGCGCGGCCCTGCCGGTCCCCGTGTTCGAGCGGCTGCGCGAGCTGACCGGCCACGCGCTCGTCGAGCGGTACGGCATGACGGAGACCATGATCACGCTCAGCACGCGCGCCGACGGCGAGCGTCGTCCCGGCTGGGTCGGCGTCCCCGTGACGGGCGCTCGGACGCGGGTGCGGGGCGAGGACGGGCAGGACGTGCCCGCGGACGGTGAGACCGTCGGCCGGCTCGAGGTGAGCGGTCCGATGCTCTTCGACGGCTACCTGAACCTGCCCGAGGTCACCGCCGAGGTGCTCGCCCCCGACGGCTGGTTCTCGACCGGCGACCTCGCGACGAAGGACGCCCACGGCCTCCACCGCATCGTCGGTCGCGAGTCGGTCGACCTGATCAAGTCAGGCGGCTACCGCATCGGGGCGGGAGAGATCGAGACCTCGCTGCTCGCCGTGCCGGAGGTGCTGGAGGTCGCGGTCCTGGGCCTCCCGGACGAGGACCTCGGCCAGCGCATCGTCGCCTACACGGTGGTGGCCCCGGGGCACGGGACCGACGAGTTGGCGGCCCGCCTGGTGGACCACGTGGCCGACGACCTGGCCTGGCACAAGCGACCGCGGGAGGTCCGGTTCGTCGAGACGCTCCCGCGCAACGCGATGGGCAAGGTGCAGAAGAAGTCCCTGCTCGACGCGGCCGCAGGCGCGGGCGGCGGCGCACCTGCCTGACGTGTGCGCGCCGGATCCGGCCGTCAGAGGTAGGTGGCGCGCGTCATCCGCTGGGCGGAGGTAGGCGGGACGCGGATACGGGCCTCGATTCCGCGCGCTGCCTACCTCCCACCCGGCCGTTCCGCGGGCCACCTACCTCTCGCCCGGCTAGCCGCGTCGCCAGAGCGAGCGCGGGAGGAAGCGCGCTCGCAGCCGCTGGAGGCGGGACCCGGACTCCCGGACCTGGTCGACCACACGGCGCACGCTCTCGCGCTCGTCGGAGACGTCCGTACCGGGACGGGCGTACCGCGACCGCTCCACCGCGGTGACCACGCGACGCAGGTCGTCGGGGTCGACCCGGGGAGCGACGACGTCGGCCAGGCCCCGCGGGGTGCCGGCCGCCGGGACCGCCAGGCCCACGTCGAGCGCGGACGCCTCGACCTCGCGCCACCACGGGTCGGGCGCGGAGCCACCCAGCCGCCGACGTCTCTGGACGTAGCGCAGCGCACCGGGGAGCAGCGCGGCGACGAGCAGCCCGAGACCCACCGTGGCTGCCGTGCGCGGGGCCGTCGGGGCGGCGTCGTCCACCCCGACGGCCTCCTGCGTCACGGACCCACCGCGGTCGGCCGCGTCCGCCTGCCGCTGAGGCGTCGACTCGTCCGTCGTGTCGTCGCTCGTGTCGGACTCGGGGGCGTCGGGCTCCTCGAATCCCGTGCGCGCGCCGACCCCGGGCGTCGGCTCGAAGCCCACCCAGCCCACGCCGTCGAAGTACAGCTCGGGCCATGCGTGCAGGTCGTCGGACGTGACCTCGTACACCGCGTCGCCGTCGTCGTCGTTGCCGACCGCCTGGCCCGGCGCGTACCCGACCGCGATACGCGAGGGGATGCCCAGCTCGCGGGCCATGACGGCCATGGCCGAGGAGAAGTGCACGCAGTACCCGGCCTTCTCCTCCAGGAACGTCTCCAGGACGCGCACGCCGTTGCCGTCGTAGTCCTCGGCCACCGGGGCGGTCTCGGAGTAGACGAAGTTGTCGCGCAGGTAGTCCTGGACCGCGACCGCCCGGTCGTAGTCGTTGGTGGCGTCGGCGGTGACCTCCCGCGCGGTGTCGCCCACCACGGCCGGCACGTCGCCGGGCAGGCTGAGGTACGTCTGCAGCGACGCCCCGACGCCGGTTCCGGTGGACAGGGCGCGCATCTGCTCGGCCGTCGGCTGTCGGTCGAGGCTGGTGACGGAGTAGTCCTGGCCGACGGTGGTGGCGGAGCGGGAGGTGACCGTCAGCCCGGCCCTCTGGTACGTCCACGCCCCCCGCAGCCCGTCGATGTCGAGTGCCGGGTACGGCACGGGCAGCATGGTGCTGCGCAGCTCGTCGATGCGCACGCGGGTCGTCGCCTCGGTCGTGGGGATGTCGTCGTCGATGGCGATGCGGCTCTCGAACGCATCGCCCGCCTGCGACCGGGCAGGACGCCAGGTGCGTCCCTCGAAGTCGCGGAGCACGGCGACCTTCAGGTAGGGAGGGCTGTCGAGCGTCGTGGTGTACGTGGCGGCGACCGCCGAGCTGTTGCGGCGCAGGTTCTGCCCGAGCTGGAGCATCGGGTTGATGCCGCGCCCGAACACCTGCGGCGGCGGCTCGCCCCAGGGCTTGGCCACGGCCGTGACGTCGGGCATGACCGGCGGGAGCAGCACACCGACGAGCAGGGCCGACCCTCCGAGCCCGAGGGCTGGGACCACCGTGGACCAGCCGCGGGCCGCGCTCTGCGTGCGGACCCGCAGCAGCACGAGCCACAGGGCGGCCGGGACGACGAAGAGCCACACCGAGGGCGTCTCGCCCGACACCAGCGCGGGTGCCGCGTACACCGAGACCAGGATCGCGCCGACGAGCAGGGCACCGTGGCGCAGTCGCAGCAGCAGCTCCACCAGCAGGACCAGTCCGCCGAACGCCACGGCGAGCAGCAGGACGATGGGCCGGGCGGCCGCGGCAGGGGCGGCCTCCTCCATGACCAGGACCTGGGCGCGCTCGAGCGACGACCACAGCCCCGTCAGGGTCGACCAGGTGGGCACGAGACCGGCGAAGGTCTCCGGCACGAACACCCACCCCAGTACCAGCACGAGCACGACGGCTCCGACCGGGACAGCCAGCCGTGGCGCCACCGACCCGAGCACCCCGCACACCAGGGCGACGAGCCCGGCGACGAGCGTGGTGGTGACCCACCAGTCGCGTCCCTCGACGACCGTCGTGTAGCCGAGGAGCAGCGCGCCGAGCGCGCCGAGCACCAGCAGGTGCTCGAGCCACGGTCGTCGACGGGCCGCGGTCACGGCCCGTCGGGTCGAGGGTTCAGGACGCAGCACGGGACCGGCTCACCCCCAGGTCCGACCAGAGCTCGGCGACGTCGTCCTGGGCGGTGTAGGTGACGTAGCGCCACCCGGCGGCCGACAGCACGTCGAGGGCGGCGTCACGCGTGCCGGCTCCGACGAGCGCCAGCACCGTGGTGGCGTGCGAGAGCGCGTCGACCCACTCGGCCGCGCGATCGGTGTCGGGCCGACCGAGCACGGCGAAGACGGTCCGCTCCCCCGGGTCGATCCCGTCGAGGGTCGGAGCGGTGGACGGCTCGAGCACGGCGAGGTCGACGAGCGCGTCGTCGAGCACGTCCCCGTCGTCGAGCACGCGGTCGACGGCGCTCCCCGTGGCGCGGACCGCGACGGCGTAGCCGACCCGGACCAGGTGCCCGAGCACGGACGCGGTGGCGCTCACCGCCCACTCCAGCTCCGGGGAGTACACCCAGTCACCGCCGTCCCGCCCGGTCGCGTGGGACCCGGCACGCGTCTCGAGGACCAGGCCGGCGCGCGGGTTCACCTGCTGCTCCTCCTGGCGCACCATCAGCTCGCCTCGATGGGCGGTGGCCTTCCAGTGCATGCGCTTGAGGGCGTCGCCGGGCATGTAGGAGCGGGCGACCACGTCGTCCTCACCGATGCCGGCGTTCTGGGGCGCGGCGCGGCTGGCGCCGTCGTGGTCGGCACCGTGCGGGGCCAACGGCCACAACGTGTGCCGGCGCGGCAGCACCACGAGGTCCTGCGCACCACCGAAGGAGTGGCGCCGCAGCACCAGGCCGAACGGATCGACCACCTCGACGCGCAGCGGGCCGATCGCGTGCCGGCCACGGCGCAGACCCTGCACGGAGTACCGGAACCTGACCTGGGACCGACGCGTGCGGCTGCCGCCGAGAGCCGGGAGCACACCGCTGGCCTCGGCGCTCAGCCCGTTCGGGACCGTGTCGACCCAGCGCGCCTCGAGCGCCGGGAGGACCGACAGGTTCGAGACCCGGACGGTCGCCGTCGTCATCGCCCCCGGCGACACGACCTCGGGCGAGAAGGTGCGCTCGATCGCGACCTTCGACTGCCCCGCGACCACGAAGACGGCGGCCATGACCACCAGGCCCAGCAGCATGGCCGAGACGCTGAGCAGGGCAGGAAGGGACAGGGCGGGCGCGGCGACCAGCAGCACGCCGGCCGCCACCAGGAAGCCGATCCCCCGCGGCGTGAGGCGGACGGAGGACCAGCTGCGCAGCGACGTGCGCCTCACGGCGTCCTCGAGCGGCACGGGCTCATCGGGGCTCGACCGCCCCCTGCGGCACCGGGGTGGCGGCGACGATCCGCTGCACGGTCTCCTCGGCGGGCGCCGACCCACGGGCCGGGACGAGCCGGTGCGGCAGCACCAGGCCCGTGAGCGCGTCGACGTCGTCGGGAAGCACGTACTCGCGGTCGTGGACGAAGGCGCGCGCCTTGGCCGCCCGGACCAGCTGCAGCGTGGCGCGTGGGCTGGCGCCGAGCCGCAGGGCGGCGTCGTCGCGCGTGGCCCGCGCCAGGTCGACGCAGTAGCGCTCCACGGCCTCGGAGACGAACACCGCGCGGGTGCGGACGATCATCTCGCGCACCTCGTCGATCGTGACCACGGGACGCAGCCGGTCGAGCGGGTTGTCGACGTCGCGGTCGCGCACCATCTCCAGCTCCGCGGCGGCGTCGGGGTAGCCCATGGAGATGCGTGCGGTGAACCGGTCGCGCTGGGCCTCGGGGAGGGCGTACGTCCCCTCCATCTCGTACGGGTTCTGCGTGGCGATCACGCTGAACGGCGTGGCGAGGGGGTGGGTGTGGCCGTCGACCGTGACCTGACGCTCCTCCATCGCCTCGAGCAGCGCCGACTGGGTCTTGGGCGACGCCCGGTTGATCTCGTCGCCGATGACGATGTTCGCGAAGACGGCACCGGGCTTGAACTCGAACTCCCCGCGCTGCTGGTTGTAGGCCGAGACGCCGGTGATGTCGGAGGGCAGCAGGTCGGGGGTGAACTGGATGCGCCGGACGGATCCGTCGACGCTGCGTGCGAGGGCTCGGGCGAGGACCGTCTTGCCGACGCCGGGGACGTCCTCGATCAGCAGGTGTCCCTCGGCGAGCAGCACCACGAGGGCGGCCTCGACCGCGTCGGGCTTGCCGTCGACGACGGACTCGATGTTGGCCAGCACGCGACGGGCGGCGGCGCGGGCGTCGTCCATGGGACTCCCTCGGTCGGGTTCTCGGGACGGCACCATCATCCCCTGCAAGGCTCAACGGCGCACAGCAGCGAAGAGTTTCCGCCCGGGTCGATCGAGGCGCGGCCGCCGCCCGTCGCGTCGGTCAGGCCTCCTCGTCGCCGAGCAGCGCGGCGTGCGCGATGCCCGCGACGACGGCACCCACGACGGGCGCCAGGACGAACACCCACACCTGCGTGAGGGCGTCACCACCCGCGAACCAGGCGACGCCGAGGGACCGGGCGGGGTTCACCGACGTGTTGCTCACCGGGATGCTCACCAGGTGGATGAGGGTCAGCGCGAGGCCGATCGCCACGCCGGAGAAGCCGACCGCGGCCCGCTTGGCCGACGCACCGAGGATCACGAAGAGGAAGAAGGCGGTGAGCACGACCTCGGTGGCCACCACGGCCCACAGGCCGTAGCCGCCGGGCGAGCGGTCACCGAAGCCGTTGGTCGCGAAGCCCGACGCCACGGCGTCGAAGCCGGGCTTGCCGTGCGCGATGGCCAGCAGGACGGCACCGGCCACGGTGGCACCGACGACCTGGGCCGCGACGTAGGCGGGGACGTCCTTCCACGCGAACCGGCGCGCCGCCGCCAGCCCGACGGACACCGCCGGGTTGAAGTGGCCGCCGGAGACGGGGCCGAAGGCGTAGGCGCCGGTCAGGACCGTCAGGCCGAACGCCAGCGCGACGCCGACGGTCCCGACCTCCTTGCCGGCGAGGACGGCGGTGCCGCAGCCGCCGAGGACGAGCCAGAAGGTGCCGAGACCTTCGGCCGCGAGACGTTGGGCGGTGGTGGGCGGGGTCGTGCTGCTCACGGCAGCTCCTCTCGTTGGTGCGTCGGTGGTGGGGCTGTCAGCGACGGCCGCGACGTCGGTGGCTCAGGCTCCGGTTCCGGTTGCGGTTGCTCTCCTCGAGCCTGCGCTTGGCCATCGGCAGCCCGACGAGCGCGAGCAGCTTCCAGACGATCCAGCCGAGCAGGGCGAAGGCGTTGCGCTTGGGTCGAGCCATGGGAGGTCTCCAGTCGTCGCGGGGTTGGGTGGACATGGATGAGTGGGGTCGAAAGGTTGATTCGTCACGCACGGGGCGCTATGACGTGGGTCACCGGTCCTGCGTGCACGTGCCGGGCGGTGGCGCAGGACAGCCGAGCGGGCAAGACTGGGGCGATGCGCTGCGACCCTCGATCCGGACGGACGTGACGCCGTGACCACGCTCCTGGTGGTGCGCCACACCCCCACCCGTGGCACCGCGGCCCTCGGCGACGCCCTCGTCTCGGGTGCGCACGACGACGCGATCGAGGGTGTCGAGGTGCGGGCGCTGCCTCCAGACCAGACGTCGGCCGCGGACGTGCTCGCCGCCGACGGCATCGTGGTGCTGTGCCCGGCGAACTTCGGCTACATGTCGGGGCTCGTCAAGGACCTGTTCGACCGGACGTTCCTCGACATCGGCGGGGCACTCTCCGACGACGGTGGGGGCGCGCCCGCCTCGGGCCGCCTGCCCTACGCCCTCGTCGTGCACGGCCGCTACGACACGGAGGGTGCCGTGCGCTCGCTGCGCTCCATCGCCGAGGCACTCCCCTGGCGCCAGGCCGCCGAGCCCCTGCAGGTCCTGGGCGACGTCGACGACGACCACCTGGCCGCCGCGTACGAGGTGGGCGCGACGCTCGCCGCCCTGCTCAGCGACTGACGCGATCCCGACCCCTTCGTGGGCCTCTGCTCGGTGCTGCGCTGCTCGCTGACCTCTCCCCGTGCTGCGACGTCGCCCGGCTGGGTCTGTCCTCGCTGCTGCGTCGCTGCAGGGGGTCTGGCCTTGCTGCTGCGTCGCTGTGGCTGCGAGTGGGCGTGGTCTCCGAAAGGCCTCGACCGGAGCAGGGGGTCTCGACCCGGTTGGGTCTGCGGGGCGCGGCCACGATTCTTCCTCTGCGCGTGATCT
>NZ_LMMY01000013.1:331054-422426 GCF_001422865.1 Aeromicrobium sp. Leaf272 | reverse complement strand
ACGCACGGTTCTTCCTTCGCGTGGACCGTGCCACGCGAAGGAAGCATCGTGGCGACGAAAAGGTGCCCGTACGGGCAGGGATTCTCCCTTCTCGTGGACCGTCCGACGCAAAAGGAGAATCCCTGCCCACCCGACGCGCGAACCGGCCCCGCGGACGCAAGATTCTGCCTTCGCGTGCTGAAGCCCGAACGATGCTGCGTTGGTGACGGGATCCGAACACGAACGCAGCATCCGTAGACGCCTCACGCACGAACGCAGAACCTTGCGTCCCCCCGAGCCGCGCTCCGAGAACCCAACCCGAGCCCGGACCCCGCCGCCGGTCGAGGCCCTTTCGGAGCGCAGGTCGACGACGAACCACAGCGACGCAGCGGCAAGGCACGACCTACCCGGAGCGACGCAGCAGCAGGTCGAGACCGAGCCGAAGCGACGCAGCCGCAGGTCGAGAACCAGCCGGAGCAGCGCAGCAGAAGGACGACGCGCCGACCCTTGCCTCTCCTGGGATCATGGAGGCATGACGCTCCCCACCGGTCTGCCCACGCTCACGGCCGGCGCCCACGACGCCGAGGCCGGCGAGGCGTGCGTCATGGAGTACGTCTCCGTGCTGGCCGGCGAGCCGTGGAGCGACCGCCCGGAGTGCACCCACCCGCTGCTCGCGCACGAGGCGAGGGTCGCGAACGACCTCTCCAGCGACGCCGACCGCCACCGCCTGGTCCCGCTCGTCGGACGCCTCTTCGGCACGAGCGAGGACTCGGTTGAGCTGCGGACCCGCCTGCGGCTGGCCCAGGCCCGCCAGGTTCTGCGTCTCGTCGATCCCACGGCACGGGCCGGCGCCCAGGGCTACGCGGACCGCACGCTCGCGCTGCTCGACGCCCACGATGACGACCTCCACGACAGCACGGACGTCGAGCAGGTGGCCGCGGCCTGGGAGGTCGCGCGGACGACCCCGAGTCGCGAGGGCGACCTCGACGAGGACCACGCCGACCATCACCGCAACGCATCGCGGATCATGGCGTTCGCCGCGGCCCCCGACCTGACCGCACCCGAGGCGTGGTCCCTCGCGACGCTCGCCGTCGCGCACCGCGTGGCTGCCGGCGAGTGCCGCGCCGACTGCGCCGACGGCCATGCCCGTGCTCGTCGCATGGTCCGCGACCTCGGCGAGCTGATCGACGTCTACGACGAGGTCACCGGCCGCGTCCCCGACCCCGTCTCGCCACGCGACGCTCGCACCCTCGCCGCCCACCTGTGAGCCCTGGCTCACGACGACGATGACGTCCAGGACGTGGGCCACCCTCGCGGTCGTCGTGCTGCTGGCGGGGTGCTCGGCGGGCGCTGACAGGGATGCGGCCGGTGGCGCCGACCCCCTCGCAGCGGGGTGCGACCTCGTCGCGGAGCACGTGGACCGCGACGTCGCACGGGACGACGTCGCAGCGATGCGCACGTTCGCCGACGCCCTCACTGCGGAGGCCGACACCCTGTCGACGTCCGACGCCGCCGAGCTCCGACCGCTGGCCCGTGCGGCTGCCGCAGTGGCGACGACCCCGACCGGCACCGAGGCCGCCGACGTGCACACCGACTACCTGAGGACGCTGGCGGCCACGGCCGACGTGTGCGAGGCCGCGGGCTCCCCCGCGACCTAGTGCCGCTCGCCCCTCGGGCTGCGGTGGGGTCAGGCGCGGCGCGACGTCCAGGCGAGCAGGTCGTCGACCGGCCACGTGTTGACGATGCGATCGGTGGGTACGCCCAGAGCGGCGGCGCGGGCGCACCCGTGGTCCAGGAAGTCGAGCTGACCGGGGGCGTGCGCGTCGGAGTCGATGCTGAACAGGCAGCCCGCGTCGAGCGCCAGGGCCACCAGGTCGTCCGGTGGGTCCGCCCTTTCGGGTCGGGCGTTGATCTCGACGGCCACGCCGTGCTCGGCGCACGCTGCGAAGACCCTCTTCGCGTCGAACCTGCTCTGCGGCCGCTTCCCCCGCGAGCCCTCCACGAGCCGGCCGGTGCAGTGGCCGAGCACGTCCGTGGCCGGGTGCCGCACCGCGCCGAGCATGCGCCGGGTCATCGCGATGCTGTCGGCCCGGAGGTCCGAGTGCACGCTGGCCACCACGACGTCGAGCCGGTCGAGCAGGACGTCGTCCTGGTCCAGCGACCCGTCCTTGTGGATGTCGACCTCGATGCCCGAGAGGACCCTGACGCCGTCGACCTCGGCGTCCACCTCGGCGAGGAGCTCCAGCTGCGCCTCGAGCCGGTCGGCCGTCAGCCCGTTCGCGATCGTCAGGCGTGGCGAGTGGTCGGTGATCGCGAGGTACTCGTGCCCGAGCCGAGCCGCGGTTCGAGCCATCAGCTCGAGCGGTGAACCGCCGTCGGACCAGTCCGTGTGGGCGTGCAGGTCGCCACGCAACATCGCCCGCACCTGCTCGCCGCCCGGGACGAGCGGACCCTCCCCCTGCTCCCGCAGCTCGACGAGGTAGGCGGGCACCCTCCCCTGCAGCGCCTCGACGACGACACCGGCCGTCCGCTCACCGATGCCGTCGACCGTCCGCAACCGACCCGCGGAGGCCAGCTGCTCGACGTCGTCACGCGAGGCGAGCGTGCGGGCGGCCCTGCGGAAGGCCTCGACCCGGTAGGTCGACCCACGGGAACGCTCCAGCCAGAAGCCGATCTCGTCGAGCGCCGACACGGGGTCCATGACGCCATCGTGTCGCGGTCGCCGAGGCGCCGCCAGTGCACGGGTACGGTCCTCCCATGGTCCGCCGTCGCGTCGTCGTCCACGGTCGGGTGCAGGGGGTCTTCTTCCGCGCCTCGTGCGAGCAGGAGGCGGGCCGCCTCGGCCTGGCCGGCTGGGTCACCAACCGACCCGACGGCACGGTCGAGGCGGCCTTCGAGGGTGAGCCGGCCGCCGTCGACCGGATGGTCGCCTGGTGCCGTGGCGGGCCTCCGCGCGCGTCGGTGACCGAGGTGGTCGTCACCGACGAGGTCCCGCAGGGCGAGTCGGGCTTCAGGACCGTCTGACCCCGACCCGGCTCAGAAGCCGAGCTTGCGCAGCTGCTTGGGGTCGCGCTGCCAGTCCTTGGCCACCTTCACGTGCAGGTCGAGGTGCACCGGCGTGCCGAGGAGGCGCTCGATCTGGCCGCGGGAGGTCGTGCCGATCTCCTTGAGCCGCGCACCCTTGCGACCGATCACGATGCCCTTCTGGCTGTCGCGCTCGACGTACACGTTGACCCGCACATCGAGCAACGGACGGTCGGCCGGACGGTCCTCGCGCGGGGTCATCTCGTCGACCACGACGGCGATGGAGTGCGGCAGCTCGTCGTGCACACCCTCCAGGGCGGCCTCGCGGACGATCTCGGCGACCAGCGTCGTCTCGGGCTCGTCGGTGAGCTGACCCTCGGGGTACAGGGCCGGGCCCTCGGGCAGCGTCGCCACCAGCAGGTCCGACAACAGGCCGACCTGGTCGCCGTTGACGGCCGAGACGGGCACGATCTCGCGCCACTCCAGACCAGCGGCACGACCGGCCTCCTGCACCGCCATCAGCTGCTCCCCGACCCGCTCGGGTGCCACCAGGTCGGTCTTGGTGACCACGGCCAGCACGGGCGCCCGCCGGATCCTGGCCAGCTCGGCGACGAGGAAGCGGTCCCCGGGGCCGATCTTCTGGTCGGCGGGGAAGCACATCGCGATCGTGTCGACCTCGGCCCAGGTGGTGCGGACGATGTCGTTGAGGCGTTGTCCCAGCGTGTTCCGCGGACGGTGCAGACCGGGCGTGTCGACCAGCACGAGCTGGGCGTCGGGGCGGTGCACGAGCCCACGGATGGCGTGCCGCGTGGTCTGCGGCTTGGACGACGTGATGGCGACCTTCTCACCCACCAGCGCGTTCGTGAGCGTGGACTTGCCGGCGTTGGGGCGACCGACGAAGCAGGCGAAGCCGGACCGGAAGCTCATGTGGTCGTCCTGTCGACGACCCGACCGGCCGGGTCGGCCAGGAGCACCGGCACCCCGTCGCCGGCGAGGTCGCGCACGGGCGCGACGTCGGGCAGGTCGTCGGCGACCACCAGGGCGGCCTCGAGGCCTCGCGCGCCCGACGACACCGCCATGGCCACGGCCAGCTCGAGCGCCCCGACCCGGACCGACGGGAGGTCGACCTGGGCGGCCGCGTAGGTGCGCCCGTCGAGGTCGCGCACGGCGGCCCCCGCGGGAGCCTGCGTGCGTGCTCGCGTGGCTCGTGCGAGGGTCACCAGCTTGGCGTCCTCCGGGGCGAGGGTCACCGGGTCGCTGTCGGGTCGGTCAGTCACGGGATCCTCCGTTGCTCGGCTCGGACACGGGCTCGGGCTCCAGGCGCGACACGTGCACGCGTCCGATGCGATTGCGGCGTCCGCTGGGTGCCTCGGCCACGAGCTTCAGACCATCGATCTCGACCGTGCTGCCGGGGATCGGCACCTTGCCGAGGTGCTTGGCGACCAGGCCGCCGACCGAGTCGACGTCCTCGTCGTCGAGGTCGATGTCGAACAGCTCGCCCAGGTCGTCGACGTCGTAGCGTGCGCTCACCCGGTAGGACCCGTCCGACAACGCCTCGAGCTCGTCGGGCTCGGTGTCGTACTCGTCGGTGATCTCGCCGACGATCTCCTCGAGGATGTCCTCGATGGTGACCATGCCCGACGTGCCGCCGAACTCGTCGACGACGATCGCGACGTGGGTGCGCTGCGCCTGCATCTCCTTCAGGAGGTCGTCGGCCGGCTTGGTGTCGGGGACGAACAGGCACGGTCGCATGATCGAGTCGACCTTCTCGGTGGACTCGGCCACGTGGTTGTCGAAGACGCGCTTGGTGACGTCCTTCAGGTAGGCCATTCCCAGGACGTCGTCGAGGTTCTCGCCGATCACGGGCACCCTCGAGTACCCGCTGCGCAGGCTGAGGGACATGGCCTGGCGCAGCGTCTTGGAGTGCTCGATGAACACGAGGTCGGGGCGCGGCACCATCACCTCGCGCACGATCGTGTCTCCCAGCTCGAAGACCGACTGGATCATCTTGGACTCGTCGGACTCGATGACGCTGCTGGCCGCCGCCAGGTCGACCAGCTCGCGGACCTCGACCTCCGAGGCGAACGGGCCCTCGCGGAAGCCACGTCCGGGCGTCAGGGCGTTGCCGACGACGATCAGCAGGCGCGGAACCGGCCCCAGGAGGGCCGTGATGAGGCGCACGGGCCCGGCGGACGCGAGCGCGACCGACTCGCTGTGCTGACGCCCGAGAGTGCGGGGCCCGACGCCGATGAGGACGTAGGAGACGACGACCATGATCGCCACGGCCACGCCGATCTGCCACCACAGTCCGTCGACGTAGTCGTCGACCACGAGGGCGACCAGGACGATGGCCGCCGTCTCGCACACGACCCGCAGCAGCAGCACGGCGTTCAGGGCCGGGGCGGGGTCCTCGAGGATGCGGCTGAGCGCCGCCGCACCACCGCGACCCTCGTCGCCGAGCTCGGCCGCGCGTGCGCGCGAGAACGAGGACAGAGCGGCGTCGATGCTCGCGAACAGACCAGCGAGGATCGCCAGGACGATCGACGCGACGATCGCCACGGTCATCGGGGCGTGTCCTTCGGCTCGACGGCTCCGGACCCGGTGGCCAGGGAGCCCTCCTCGACGTCCGTGCCGGCAGCCGCTCGCTGCCACTCCAGGAGCAGACGTCCCTGGATGCCGAACATCTCGGCGTGCTCCTCGGCGGTGGCGTGGTCGTAGCCCAGCAGGTGGAGGATGCCGTGCACGGTGAGCAGCTCGATCTCGTCGGACGGATCGTGCCCGGCCGCCGGGGCCTGCTGCGCCGCCACCTGGGGGCAGAGCGCGATGTCGCCGAGGTAGCCCTCGGGCTCCTCCTCGGGCTCGCGGTCCTGCCGGCCCGGCGAGAGCTCGTCCATGGGGAAGGAGAGCACGTCGGTGGGGCCCTTCTTGCCCATCCACTGCTCGTTGAGCACGGCGATGGTGTCGGTGTCGACCAGGCGGACGGTCAGCTCGGTGGCCGGGTGCAGCCGCATGCGGCGCATGACGAACCGGCAGAGCCGGGTGAGGGCGACGACGTCGACGCCCTGCCCCGACTCATCGAGGACGTCGACGTTCATGGTCCACCTGCCCCGGGCCCGACGCCGACTCGAAGGCGTCGTAGGCGGCGACGATGCGACCGACCAGCTTGTGGCGGACGACGTCCTGCGACGTGAGCGTGGAGAAGTGGATGTCCTTGACGTCGGCGAGGATGTCGCGCACGACGCGCAGACCGCTCTTCTGGCCCGACGGCAGGTCGACCTGGCTGACGTCGCCGGTGACGACGATCTGGGAGCCGAAGCCGAGCCGGGTGAGGAACATCTTCATCTGCTCGGGGGTGGTGTTCTGCGCCTCGTCGAGGATGATGAACGCGTCCTGCAGGGTGCGGCCGCGCATGTACGCCAGCGGCGCGATCTCGATGGTCCCGCTGGTGAGCAGCTTGGGGATCGTCTCGGGATCGAGCATGTCGTGCAGCGCGTCGTAGAGCGGACGCAGGTACGGATCGATCTTCTCGCTGAGCGTGCCGGGCAGGTATCCCAGCCGCTCCCCCGCCTCGACCGCGGGCCGCGTGAGGATGATGCGGGTGATCTCCTTGGCCTGCAGCGCCTGCACGGCCTTGGCCATGGCGAGGTAGGTCTTGCCGGTGCCGGCCGGGCCGATGCCGAAGACGATCGTGTGCTTGTCGATCGCGTCGACGTACTTCTTCTGGTTGAGCGTCTTGGGCCGGATGGTGCGGCCACGGTTGCTCAGGATGTTCAGGCTGAGCACCTCGGCCGGGCGCTCCTGCGTCTCGGTGCGGAGCATCGAGATGCTGCGCTCGACCGTCTCGGCCGTGAGGCCCTGGCCGGTGCGCACGATGGCGACGAGCTCGTCGAGCAGCCGCTCCACGAGGGCCACCTCGCCGGGCTCGCCGGTGACGGTCACGACGTTGCCGCGCGCGTGCACGGTGGCGTCGAAGGCGTCCTCGACGATGCGCAGGAACGCGTCGGCCGGACCGTAGAGGGCGACGGTGTCGATGCTGGTCGGGACGGTGAAGGTGTGGGGTCGCTGGTCCCCGGGCAAGTCAGAAGTCATGTCTGTCCACCATCGTACGGGGGGCAGGCGACACGCGCGCAACCCACGACCGGCGTCGCGGGCTCGTCCCGTGGCCGACGAGGACCCGGAACCCGGGGACGTCAGCCTGGGGGCCAGCCCAGCGCACGCCCGGCGAGGACGTGACCGTGGCAGTGGAAGACGGTCTGGTGGGCGTCGGCGCCGGTGTTGAACACGAGTCGGTAGGAGCCGCCCGCCTCCTGCGCCACGCGACGCGCGAGCCGCAGCAGCCCGACCGCCGCCTCCGGCTCGGCCTCGGCGAGGCTGCCGACGTCGGGCTGGTGGACCCGCGGGATCACCAGCACGTGGGTGGGCGCCTGCGGGCTGATGTCGCGGAACGCGAGCGCGTGCTCGTCCTCGGCCACCACGTCGGCGGGAACCCGACCGGCGACGATCGCGCAGAACAGGCAGTCGTCTTGGCTCATGGTCCCTTCCTACCGCACCTCAGCGGAAGGCGTCCTTGATGCGCCCGAACATGCCGTGCCGGTGCGTCGAGCCCATCTGTGCCTCGGGACGGTCCTCGCCGCGCAGCTCGGCCAGCTGCTTGAGCAGCTCGCGCTGCTCGTCGTCGAGCCGGTCCGGGGTCTCGACGACCATCTCGACCACGAGGTCGCCGCGACCGGGGCCGCGCAGCCGCGGCACGCCCTGGCCACGCAGCGTCAGGGTCTCGCCGGACTGCGTTCCGGCCGGCACCTCCAGGCCCACGGTGTCGGGCCCGTCCTGGTCGGCCAGGTCGGCCTCGAGCGTCGGCAGGTCGACGTGCGTGCCGAGGGCCGCAGCGGTCATCGGCAGGGTGACCTGGCAGCGCAGCTGGTCGCCCTTGCGGGTGAAGACGGGGTGACGGGCCACCTCGACCTCGATGTAGAGGTCGCCGGGGGGTCCTCCGCCGGGGCCGACCTCGCCCTCGCCGGCCAGCTGGATGCGGGTGCCCTGGTCGACGCCGGCAGGGATCGAGACGGTCAGCGAGCGACGCGACCGGACCCGGCCGTCGCCGTTGCACTCGTGGCACGGGTCGGGGATGACCGAGCCGAAGCCGTGGCAGGTCGGGCACGGGCGGGCGGTCCGGACGCTGCCCAGCGGCGTGCGCTGCACGTGCTGCACCTCGCCGTGCCCGTGGCACGTGCCGCAGGTGACGGCCTCGGAGTCGTCCTCGGCCCCGCTGCCGTCGCAGCGCGTGCACACGACCGCCGTGTCGACCTTGATGTCGTGGGTGACGCCGAACGCGGCCTCCGCGAGGTCGACCTGCAGGCGCAGCAGGGCGTCCTGCCCGCGCTGGACGCGCGATCGCGGCCCGCGGGTGTTGCCCCCGCCGCCGAAGAACGCGTCCATGATGTCGTCGAAGCTGAAGCCGCCGCCGGCGAAGCCGCCCGCGCCGCCCCCGCCGCCGAGCGGGTTGCCGCCGCGGTCGTAGACCGACTTCTTCTGCGGGTCGGAGAGCACCTCGTAGGCGGTGGTGACCTCCTTGAAACGGTCGGCCGCGTCGGGTGCGTCGTTCACGTCGGGGTGCAGCTGGCGCGCGAGCCGGCGGTACGCCTTCTTGAGCTCCTCGGGCGTCGCCGACCGGGACACGCCCAGCAGCTCGTAGTAGTCCTGTGCCATTGGTCCTCGTCCTGTTCAGCCGTCCGCCAGCTGTCGCCCGACGTAGCGGGCGACCGCGCCGACGGCGGCCATGGTTCCTGGATAGTCCATGCGGGTGGGTCCGAGCGTGCCCAACGTGGCGAGCGCCTGCTCGGGGGTGCCGTACGCCGAGGAGACGACGGCGGTGCCCGCCAGTCCCTCGCTACCGGTCTCGAGGCCGATGCGCACGGTGGGGTCGGTGGTCGCCTCGCCGAGGAGCTTCAGGAGCACGACCTGCTCCTCGAGCGCCTCGAGGACGGGGCGGATCGAGGAGTCGAAGTCGCGGCCGAAGCGCGCCAGGTTGGCGGTGCCGCCGACGGCGATGCGCTCGTCGGACCGCTCGTCGGAGAACACGTGCGTGAGCGTGGTGACCACCGACGTGACGAGAGGCCGGTCGGTCTCGGCGAACGTGCCGATCACCTCGGCCAGGCGCAGCGACGCCTCGGGCAGCCGCTGCCCGATGGTGGCGGTCATGATGCGTGAGCGCACGTCGGACAGCAGCACGTCGCCCGGCGTGGACTCGAGCTCGACGACGCGCTGCTCCACCCGGCCGCTGCTGGTGATCACCACGAGCAGCACGCGTGCGTGCTCGAGCGCGACGACCTCGACGTGGCGCACGGTGGAGCGGGTCAGCGACGGGTACTGCACGATCGCGACCTGGTTGGTCAGCTGGGCCAGCACCTTGACGCTGCGCTGCACGACGTCGTCGACGTCGACCGCTCCCCCGAGGAAGGTCTCGATGGCGCGTCGCTCGGGCGTCGAGAGCGCCTTCACCTGGGACAGCCGGTCGACGAACAGCCGGTAGCCCTTGTCGGTGGGCACCCGGCCCGCGCTCGTGTGCGGCTGCGCGATGTAGCCCTCGTCCTCCAGGGCCGCCATGTCGTTGCGGATGGTCGCCGGCGAGACACCGAGCTGGTGCCGCTCCACGAGCGCCCGGGAGCCCACGGGCTCCTGGGTCTCGACGTAGTCCTCGACGATGGCGCGCAGCACCTCGAGGCGACGGTCGTCAGAGGCGAGTCTTCGGTCCTCCGGCACGGCGGTCTCCTCTCTGCTGATCGGGCCTGCTGGGTCGTGACGGCCCCGGGGCGCGCAGACGGGGCACGACGACGCGGCGTGGCGCTTTGGCACTCACCCAGGGCAAGTGCCAGTCTAACGAGGTGGGAGCAATCGGGAGCGAGGGAGAGGTCGTCTCGGTCACGGGCACCACGCGTACCCTCACCTACCGACCTCGTCGGGTCACCCTCTCCGACGGCACCTTCCTCATGCACGAGTCGCGTGGCGGCACCCTCAGCTCGGTCTGGGCCGCCGACCTCGGCGACCTGTTCGTCGAGGTGGTGCACCTGGGCCACGGCCCCCTGGGCGGCGAGCTGGTGCTCGTCGTCCCCGACGGCGACGTGGTCGCGCTCGGCGACCTCGTCCCCCCGCTCGACACGGTCCCGTCGACCGTCACGCCCAGCTGGCCGGCCGCCGTGGACCTCGCCGTCGGGCTCACCCGCCCTTCGACCCGCATCCTCACCAGCAGCGGACCCATCGCCCGCGAGGACCTGGAGGACTTCCACCAGACGCTGCTCGGGGTGCTGCATGGCTGAGGCCAGGCACCCGGGGCGCTACGGCCAGGACGTGCTGGCCGGCGACTGGAAGGCTCCCCCGCGCGGTCGCTCCACCGAGGCCCCTGCCGACCTCGGCATCGTGGTCGAGGAGGTCACCTCGGGGTGGGTCGGCGAGGTCGTCCGCGTGGAGCGCGACCTCGGCATGGTGATGCTGGAGGACCGCCACCTGCGTCGCAAGTCGTTCCCGCTCGGACCGGGCTTCCTCCTGGAGGGCCGGCCGGTCGTGCTCGTCGCTCCGGTCGCGGCGGCACCGAAGGCCGCGGCCCGCACCGCGTCCGGGTCGCGTGCGGTCGCCGGACAGCGTGCACGGGTCGCCCTGCCCAGCCGGATCCTCGTCGAGGGCAAGCACGACGCCGAGCTCGTCGAGAAGGTGTGGGGCGACGACCTGCGGGTGGAGGGCGTGGCCGTGGAGATGCTGCACGGCGTGGACGACCTCGTCGGGGTTGTCGACGACTTCGACCCCGGTCCCCACCGTCGCCTCGGCATCCTCGTCGACCACCTCGTCCCGGGGTCCAAGGAGTCGCGCATCGCTGCGAGGCTCTCGGACCGCGACCACGTGCTCGTCGTCGGGCACCCCTACGTCGACGTGTGGCAGGCCGTGAAGCCGGGTCGTCTCGGCGTGGACGCCTGGCCCGTGGTCCCGCGCAGCATCGAGTGGAAGCGTGGGATCTGCGCGGCCTTCGGCTGGCCGCACGCCGAGCAGGCCGACATCGCTCGCGCGTGGCAGCACATCCTCTCGCGCGTCCGGTCGTGGACCGACCTGGAGCCGGAGTTCCTGGGCCGGGTCGAGGAGCTCATCGACTTCGTCACCGCTCCCTGAGCGGCACGGCGTCTCGCGAGGCCCACCGACGAGGACCGTCAGCCCGGCCCGACCACCGGCCCGAGCACCGGGGCGACCACGTCGTCGAGCCAGTCCGCTCGTGGCACGGCGACGCCCCGAGTGGTGCCGTCGTCCCGTACTTCCAGGTCGGCCACGCCGAGCAGCACGTCCGTGCCCCTGGTGCCTGAGGCGTTGTGCGCATAGAGGTAGGCGCGCAGCTCGCCGCGCACCTGGACGGTGCGCCGCCACGAGAACCGGAAGTAGGCGGAGGAGAACGTGAAGGTCTCCGCCGGCGCCCGGTCCAGCGGCGCGCCCAGCGCGACCGTGTAGGCGACCGGACGCCCCCACCGGTCGGGCTCGCTCGCCGCGCCGCGCACCGCCACCATCCCGTCCGTCGCCTCGAGCGACTCCAGGACGCCCGACGGCGACCCGTCCGACGTGGGGTAGCGGATGAAGCCGGACGGCCACCCCGTGCCTCGTCGCACGGTGCGCCACATGAAGGTCCGGTTCATGTTGTCCTCGGAGACGACGATGGAACCGTCCGCACGGACCCGCTCCACGACGGCGACGTGCCCCTTCTTGCCGGCCAGTCCTCGGTCGGCCTTCCACCAGGCCACGTCGCCACGGCGTGGTGCCGAAGCGCTCACCCGCAGTCCGGCGGCCCGAGCGGCCGCGCCCCACGTGAGGGCGGCGTCGGTGCCGGGCGGTCGCGCGACCAGTCGGTTCCTGGTGAGTCGGTACGCGACGTAGTTCGTGCAGCTGCGACCGGGCGTCATGTTCCAGTACGACCGCGACCGGACCGACGCGTAGCCGCCGTGGGTGTACCCCTTGGCGGCGCACTGCTTGTATCCCGTGCACAGCACGGTGCGTGGTGCCGCGTCCGCAGACGTCGGCACACTGATGATGGCCATGCCGATCAGCATGCTGATCAGAGCTGGCCAATGCGCGATGCGCATTGCTCCCTCGCCAACTCCCCCGAGTCGTTTCTTGCTCCCAGGAGCACCGTAGGACCGTGCCTTTGGTCACGCCATCCGAATGACGAAAGTCCCTTGGACTGGGGCGGGCGTCCTAGTCCGTGAGGTCCCGGACCACGGCGTCGGCGAGCAGGCGGCCCTCCAGGGTGAGCACGAGACGCGCGTCCACGACGTCGACCAGACCGCGCGCGGCGAGCACCGGCACCTGCGCCCGCACCGAGGGGTCGAGCGCCGCCACAGGCAGACCGGACCTCAGCCGGATCTCCAGCATGATCCGCTCGAGAGCGGCCGTGGGGTCGTCGATGTCCTCACCGTCGGCCTCGACCGGGTCGCCCGCAGCCAGTCGCTGCGCGTAGGCGGCAGGATGCTTGACGTTCCACCAGCGCCGTCGGTCGACGTAGGAGTGCGCGCCCGGACCCACGCCCCACCACTCGGCGCCGTGCCAGTACAGCAGGTTGTGGCGGCACTGTGCGGCCTCGTCGCGGGCCCAGTTCGACAGCTCGTACCAACCCAGGCCCGCTGCGGTGAGGGTCGCGTCGGCGAGCAGGTACTTGTCGGCGGTCTCGTCGTCGTCGGGCATGACCACCTCGCCGCGCCGGACCTTGCGCGCGAAGGCCGTCCCGTCCTCCACGATGAGCGCGTAGGCGCTGACGTGGTCGGGCTCGAGGGAGACCGCCTGGTCCAGGCTGGTCCGCCAGTCGTCCATCGACTCGCCCGGGGTGCCGTAGATGAGGTCGAGGCTCACCTGCTCGAACCCGGCCTCCCGGGCCCAGCGCACCGCGTCGGGGACGCGGGCGGGGTCGTGCGTCCGGTCCAGCGTGGCGAGCACGTGCGGCACGGCGGACTGCACCCCGAAGGAGATGCGGGTGAAGCCGCCCTCGCGCAGGCGTGCCAGCGACGCCGGCGTGACGCTGTCGGGGTTGGCCTCCGTGGTCACCTCGGCACCCGGGCGCAGCCCGAGGTGCTCGTCGATCGACCGGAGCACGCCGACGAGGTCGTCGGCGGGGAGCTGGGTGGGGGTGCCTCCCCCGAAGAAGACCGTCTCGACCGGCCGGGGCCCGACGGCCTCGGCCATGCGCCGCACCTCCTGCAGCGCCGAGGAGGCGTACGTCGCGCGGGTGGCACCCTCGCCGAGCTCGTCGGCGGTGTAGGTGTTGAAGTCGCAGTAGCCGCAGCGGACCGAGCAGAACGGGACGTGGACGTACACACCGAATCCGGCTGCCGTCGCGGGCACGCCGGACGGCCCGCCCCCGGTGTCGGGAGCGGGCCGTTCGGTCGAGGTCATGGACTAAGCGTAGAAGCCGTCCAGGATGTGCTTGTAGTTCGACTCCACCACGTTGCGCTTGACCTTCATGCTCGGCGTGATCTCGCCGGACTCGATCGACAGGTCGTGGTCCAGGATGGCGAACTTCTTGATCGTCTCCCAGCGGTTGATCTTGGAGTTGAGCTCGTCGATCTGGCCGGAGATCACCTCGTGCATCTGCGGCGAGGAGACGACCTCGGAGTAGGACTTGCCCTCCATGCCGTGCGCCGTGGCCCACTCGGCGACCGCGTCGGGATCGAGCGTGATGAGAGCGGAGCAGAAGTTGCGCTCGTTGCCGTGCACCACGATCTGGCTGGTCAGCGAGCTGATGCCCTTGAAGATGCCCTCGATGTGCGGCGGAGCCACGTACTTGCCGCCGGAGGTCTTGAAGAGCTCCTTCTTGCGGCCCGTGATGTAGAGGAAGCCGTCCTCGTCGAGACGGCCCTCGTCGCCGGTGTGCAGCCACCCGTCCTCGGTGAGCGACGAGGCGCTCTCGGAGTCGAGGTTGTGGTAGCCCTGCATGACGTGCGGGCCCTTGACGAGGACCTCGCCGTCCTCGGCGATGCGGATCTCGCTGCCGGGCATCGGGATGCCGACCGAGCCGAGCTTGAAGTCGGTCGGGTGGTTGACCGTGGCGCCGGCGGAGTTCTCGGTGAGCCCGTAGCCCTCGAGGATGAGGACGCCGGCGGCGTGGAACCACTCGGCGATGTCGGGCGAGAGCGCCGCGGCACCGGAGATGAAGAACCGCACGCGGCCGCCGAAGCGGTCGCGCACCTTCGAGAACACGAGCTTGTCGGCCACACCGTGCTTGGCCTTGAGGACCGGCGAGATCGGCTTGCCGGCGCGCACCGCGCGCGAGTGCTCGATGCCCACCTTCTCGGCCCACTTGAAGATCTTGAGCTTCGCGCCGCCCTCGGCCTCGGTCATGCCGACGATGCGGCCGTAGGCCTTCTCGAAGATGCGGGGCGCCGCACCCATGAACGTCGGCTTGACGATCGCCAGGTTGTCGACGATCTTCGGCACGCGCCCGTCGATGGCCGTGGCGAAGCCGATCTGCAGCTGGGTCGAGAGGAGCACCTTGCCGAAGGAGTGCGCCATCGGCAGCCAGAGGAACTGCAGGTCGTCGGCGGTCAGGTAGCCGCCTGCGGCGATGCACGCGCCCTCGTAGGTCCAGCCGTCGTGCAGGAGACGCACGCCCTTCGGACGGCCGGTCGTGCCGGACGTGTAGATGAGCGTCGCGAGCGACTGCGGCGTGATGGCCGCGACCCGGTCCTTGACGGCGTCCGGGTTGGCGGCGAGGTGGTCGCGGCCGAGCTGCTCGAGGTCGTCGAAGCCGATGACCCAGTCGCCGTCGGGCGTGCCGTCGTAGACGACGACCTTCGTGACGGAGGGGAGCTCGGAGTGCTTCTCGCGCAGCTTGGCGACCTGCTCGTCGTCCTCGGCGAAGACGATGCGGCTGTCGGAGTCGGCCAGGATGTAGGCGACGTCGCTGGCCATCGTGGTCGGGTACACGGTGGTGGTGGCGGCACCGGCAGCCAGCACGGCGAGGTCGGAGAAGATCCACTCCACACGGGTGCCGGACGCGATGGCCACGCGCTCCTCCGGGCCGATGCCGAGTGCCAGCAGGCCGGCCGCGAGCGCCGTCACCTGCTCGCCGGTCTGGGCCCAGGTCAGCGAGTGCCAGACCTCGTTCTCGTCGGGGTAGCGGTAGGCCTCCCGGTTCGGGGTCTGCTCCACACGGTCGTAGAACATGCGGGCCACGTTGGGCGCACGGTCCTCGACGATCTTGAGCTGCTCGGGGGTGGCGGTCACAGGCATGGATGTCCTCACACGACGTTCCGGGGGAATGTGGTGCCGCTCACCCTAACCTACTGGTCGGTCGCTTCTCGGGGCACCGGACGAGTGGTTGCGCACCTCATCGATCTGCCGCGCGATCTTGGCCGAGACCCTCGGTTCGGCCTGGAACGACGGCAGTCTCGCCCGATCCGTCGTGAGGGCACGGAAGGCCGCCCCGACGGTGAGGTCGTGGTCGCGACGTTCGACGACCCGCACCGGGTCGCCCGCCTGGACGACGCCCTCCTGCACGACCCTGAGGTACGCACCGACGACCCCGTGCTCGGCGAAGCGCCTCACCCAACGAGGCTCGTCGACGAACCCCTGGAAGACCGCACAGGGGATGCGCACGTCGCACACCTCGAGGAGCGTCGAGCCGACCGCCCACCGCTCCCCCAGCCGCGCGTCCTGCACGTCGAGCCCGCGCGTGGTGAGGTTCTCGCCGAACTGTCCGGCCACGAACGTGCGACCGGCCAGCTCGGACCAGCGCTCGAGGTCCTCGGCGGCGTAGGCGTAGACCGCCTGGTCCGGACCGCCGTGGTGCTTGGTGTCGGCGATCTCGTCACCCTCGAGCCCGAGGCGGTGGACCTGGACGGGCCCGGCGACGGGACGCTTGTCGATCCCCGACCGCCCGAGCTTCCCCCACGGGACGTCGACGACCTTGCCGACGTTCACGGACACGACGTGCGCACTCACGAGCGCATCCTACGAATCCTCGCCTCGCCTGCTCGAGGACCGTCTCGGTCAGGCGGCCTCATCGTGTCGAGCGCACTCGACCTCACACTGGATCGGGTGGCTCCGGGCCATCCTGCGACGACAGACCAGTCGACGAGAGCGAAGCCGGCAGCTCCGGAGGCTCCTCGACCTGCCGCAACTTCGGTGGCGCCGCTGACCAAGCCTTGAGGTGCTGCAGCACCTCTCCGTAGAAGTCGTCCACGAGATCGATGACGCTGTCGATGAATGCGCCCCGGCCTCGACCTCGCTTCGTGCCGGCTTTGGCAGAGCAGGCCACTCGGAAGGACTTGATCTCCTTCTGCGGATCCAGGACGAGCATCTTGGGGTTCTCACGCGCGTGGATCAGCAGCTCCGCAGCCGTACTCGCCCGAGATCGAGCGACGAACACCTCGATCCGCGTGTCGTCGGGAGCGTGCTTGAGCTGCCGCAGCAACCAATTGACCCGAGTGAGGGCCCGGCCCTCCCGTGGTGCGTCGACATCGACGTGGCACTGGAGCTTCCCTGCTCGAACATCAGCGGTCACCACGATGTCACCGACGACGTGCGGGATCCTGATGGCACCGGCCATGACTCCTTCGGAGGCAAGCGACTTCACCAGTTCGGTCGTTCGGATCGACGGATCTGCGATTTCTGCGCGCGTCAGTACCTGGTTGACGTCCGTCCCGAGCTGCTGCCCCAGACGAAGCCCGGCGTACCTCAGCAGGGCATCGAAGCGCGAGGTCACCTCGGGCGCCGCTTTGTCGTTCGCCTTCAGGGTCCCGGCAAGGACCGACTCCCTGACGGACACCCAGTTGGAGCCCATGTCATCGAGATCCAGTGCTCCAGAGCGTTCGTGCTCGAGGTATCGGATGAGCTCGCCAAGGATCCAGGCCTGCTCCGGATCCGAGACGCCTCGGTGCTCCTTCTGCATGATCGCGGTGGAGAGGACCACAGACCACGGAAGGTGGTGCATCACGACCTTGCGAAGCTTCCTCTTGTCCACGGCAGTCGGATGCTGCCCGGGCGTCGGCGGAATCTCGTTGCTGATGGTGATGAGCGCATCGAAGCCCTCAGCACGCGCAACGTCGAGGTAGTTCTCGAGCTGGGTCGTCTCCAGGACGTTCTTGCCCGTCTTCACTTCAACGAGCGCGGTCCACTGCCGTCCAGCGCGACCCTTGATCCGGATCAAGCCGTCCGGATACACCCGGGATCCGTCGAGCTCGAAAGGAACTTCGATGAAGGACGTGAGTCCTCCCGCCGGGGCCCCGAGCTTTCCCAACAGCGATCGGCTGTAGTCAGGAACGATGCTGAGAACGGCAAGTAGTGCTGACGTCGCACGCCGCTCCTGCTCTTGCGCTCCATTGATCCCCGATGTCGGAATCAAGCGCGCCTCATGCCAGGACTCTTCGCTCACCGTGATCCTCCGCCGTCGTCGTGCACAGCACCCTAGAACAATGTCCGGTTCTTTCTGGGCACTCTGGGCAGCACGGTGCAAAGTTGGTCACGACGGACTGCCCGATCGATCCGGCCGGCTCGTGGACCGCCCGAGGTGTGCTGCCATGAATCAAGGCCAGCAGCAGGCCGGGCCAGGCGACGAACCCTGCCGGACCCGAGCAGGGATGGGATCGTGGGTCCATGGCAGAACGGACCGACGTGGTGGTGGTGGGAGCAGGACTTGCCGGACTGGCGTGCGCGACGCGGCTGCAGCGCATGGGCATCGATGCACGTCTGCTGGAGGCCGCGGACGACGTGGGCGGCCGCGTGCGCACCGACGTCGTCGACGGCCACCTCTGCGACGTCGGCTTCCAGCTGCTCAACCCGGCCTACCCTGCTCTGCGCGACCTGGTCGACCTCGAGGCGCTGGACCTGAAGCCGTTCGCAGCCGGGGTGCGAGTACGCCGCGGAGCCTCGGTGGCGACCATCGGCGACCCGCGTCGCGAGCCCGGCCTCCTCGCCTCCACCCTGCGCAGTGGTCTGCTGCGTCCGCGAGAGCTGGCGGCCCTCGCGCGCTGGGCGGCCCCGATCCTGGGCGGCGAGAAGCGCATCATGAGCCGGGCCGACGACACCCTGGCGGAGTCCCTCGACTCCGCCGGGGTGCGCGGGCCTCTGCGCCGACAGGTGCTGGAGCCCTTCCTGGCCGGTGTCCTGGCCGACGACACCGGCGCCACCTCGTCCCGGTACGCACGGCTGCTGGTCCGGTGGTTCCTGCTCGGCACCCCCGCCGTTCCGGGCGACGGCATGCGCGCCCTGCCCGCCCAACTCGCCGCCGGACTGCAACGTCCGGCCGAGACGGGCGTGCGGGTGGTGGGCGTCGACCGCAGCCCGCAGGGCACCACGGTCCGCACGGGGTCCGGGTCCATCGAGGCCCGCGCCGCCGTCGTCGCCACCGACGTCCACGACGCGGCCGGTCTGGAAGCGGTGCCCGAGGTACCTCCCGTGGGCGGGCTCGTGACGTGGTGGTTCAGTGCGCCCACCGGCATGCCCCAGGACCGTCTGCTGGTCGTCGACGGCGACCGCGGGCCCGTGGTCAACACGGCCGTCGTCTCGGCGGCCGCTCCCGGCTACGCCCCGCCGGGTCGCGACCTGGTGCAGGTGACCGCGCTCGCCGGGGCCGGTCTCTCCGACGCAGCGGCGCTGACGCAGGCGGCCCGCCTGTGGCGCACCGACGTCGGCGCGTGGGACCTGCTGGTGCGCCACGACGTCGGCCGGGCGCTGCCGAGGGCCCTCGCGCCCCTGCAGCTGCGGCGACCCGCCGACGTCGGCGGCGGCGTCTTCGTCTGCGGCGACCACCGCGAGACACCCTCCATCCAAGGGGCGCTGACCTCGGGCACGCGAGCCGCCGACGAGGTGGCCGCGGCCCTCGGCGCGCGCTGATCCGAAGGGAGCGGCGGACTACTTCGGGGTGGAGTCACCGGTGGAGAGGGCGGCGATGAACGCCTCCTGGGGGACCTCGACGCGGCCGATGTTCTTCATCCGCTTCTTGCCCTCCTTCTGCTTCTCCAGCAGCTTGCGCTTGCGGCTGATGTCGCCGCCGTAGCACTTGGCGAGCACGTCCTTGCGCATGGCGCGGATGTTCTCGCGGGCGATGATGCGGGCGCCGATCGCGGCCTGGATGGGCACCTCGAACTGCTGGCGCGGGATGAGCTCCTTGAGCTTGCCGGCCAGCATCACGCCGTACGCGTAGGCGGAGTCGCGGTGGACGATCGCGCTGAAGGCGTCGACGATCTCGCCCTGCAGCATGATGTCGACCTTCACGAGGTCGGCCTTCTGCTCGCCGGACACCTCGTAGTTCAGCGACGCGTAGCCCTTCGTGCGGCTCTTGAGGGCGTCGAAGAAGTCGAACATGATCTCGCCCATGGGCAGCGTGTAGCGGATCTCCACGCGGTCCTCGGACAGGTAGTCCATGCCGCCGAGCTGGCCGCGACGGGCCTGGCACAGCTCCATGATGACGCCGATGTACTCGCTCGGCGCCAGGATCGTGGCCGAGACCACCGGCTCGTGCACCGACGCGATCTTGCCGTCCGCCGGGTACTCGCTCGGGTTGGTCACCACGATCTCGCGACCGTCCTCCATCACCACGCGGTAGACGACGTTGGGGGCCGTCGAGATCAGGTCGAGGTCGAACTCGCGCTCCAGGCGCTCGCGGACGATCTCCAGGTGCAGAAGGCCGAGGAAGCCGATGCGGAACCCGAAGCCGAGCGCACCCGAGGACTCCGGCTCGTACACGAGCGCGGCGTCGTTGAGCTGCAGCTTCTCGAGGGCCTCGCGCAGCGTCGAGAAGTCGTCGCCGTCGATCGGGTACAGACCCGAGAAGACCATGGGGTTCGGGTGTGCGTAGCCACCGAGGGGCTCCTCGGCACCGTGGGTGTTCGACGTCACGGTGTCGCCCACCCGCGACTGCCGGACCTCCTTCACGCCCGTGATGAGGTAGCCGACCTCGCCGACGCCGAGGTGGTCGGCCTTCACGGCCTCGGGGCTGATGACGCCCACCTCGAGCATCTCGTGCACCGCGCCGGTGGACATCATCTTGATCTTGTCGCGGTGGCTGAGCTTGCCGTCGACCACGCGGACGTAGGTGATGACGCCGCGGTACGTGTCGTAGACGGAGTCGAAGATCAGGGCACGCGGGGGGCCGTCGGCGTCACCGACGGGCGGCGGCACCTCGTCGACGATGAGGTTGAGGAGGGCCTCGACGCCCTGCCCGGTCTTGGCCGAGACCCGGAGCACGTCGTCGGGGTCGCCGCCGATGATGCCGGCGATCTCCTCGGCGTACTTCTCCGGCTGCGCGCCGGGCAGGTCGATCTTGTTGAGGACCGGGATGATGTGCAGGTCGGCGTCCATGGCCAGGTAGAGGTTCGCCAGCGTCTGCGCCTCGATGCCCTGGGCGGCGTCGACCAGGAGGATCGCACCCTCGCAGGCCTCCAACGAGCGGCTGACCTCGTAGGTGAAGTCCACGTGGCCCGGCGTGTCGATCATGTTCAGCACGTAGTGACGACCGGCGTCGTCGCCGTCGGACTTGGTGAACGGCATGCGCACGGCCTGGCTCTTGATCGTGATGCCACGCTCGCGCTCGATGTCCATGCGGTCGAGGTACTGGGCGCGCGCTGCCCGCTCGTCGACGACCCCCGTGATCTGCAGCATGCGGTCGGCCAGGGTCGACTTGCCGTGGTCGATGTGCGCGATGATGCAGAAGTTGCGCAGGAGGGCCGGGTCGGTCGATCCCGGCTTGGGCGCCGTGCCCGGCGTCGTGGAGCTCGTCATGATGGGTCCATCCTCCCATCTGCGGCCAGACCGCCGACCACACCCGTCGGAGCGGCCGCCCGGCTCGGTCGACCGAGGCGGCTCACGTCCAGAGGTAGGCGATCGCGACGTTCACGACGATGAGCGCGGCGACGACGTGTGCGACGGGGTTCGGCGAGGGCCGCCGGCGCGTGCCGTGGGCCAGGCCGACGGCGACGAGGGCGACCAGGAGCTTCACGCCGACCTTGGCGTTGTTCGGGTCGGCGACGGCGTCGCTGGCCGAGGCGATGCCGGTGAGGGCGATGCCGAGGACGAACGCAGCGCCGACGCCGTGGGCGATCCAGGGCGTGATCTGCGGCCGACGGGCGACCGACGCGTAGCTGACGAGGGCCACGACCCAGCTGATGATGTGGAGCACCACGAGCACGTTGTAGAGCGTCTGCATGACTCGGATCGTAAGGGTTCGCGGTCGCTCGGTCGTCGGCGTGCGTCCCCTCGGCACGAGCACGCACGGGCGATTTGGGTGCGGCTGCCCGACGCTGGTAGTGTGAGCGGTCGCGTGCCTACCGGTGCGCCCTCACACTTGCACCACGCCCTTCACGCACGAGAGAACAGGTCAGCCACGTGGCGAACATCAAGTCGCAGATCAAGCGGAACCGTCAGAACGAGGCCGCTCGCGAGCGCAACAAGTCGGTCCGCTCCGCCCTCAAGACGGCCGTGCGCCGCTTCCACGCTGCGGTCGAGTCCGGCGACGCCGAGCAGGCCAAGGTCCTCGCCGCCGACGCCGGCAAGAAGCTCGACAAGGCCGCCAGCAAGGGTGTCATCCACAAGAACCAGGCGGCGAACCGCAAGTCGTCGATCGCCAAGAAGGCCGCGTCGCTCTGACGTAGCCCCACAGCTCGCACGAAGGCCCCCGGTCACCCGGGGGCCTTCGTCGTTCCTGCGGCACCTCGACCCTGCGGATGCCGGCCGTCGGAGGTGGGCCTGGCACCCGTCAACGTCCTCGAGAGGTGTCACACCGACCGCTGGCCAGGTCGTTCGGTGCGTCACCTGCCTCTGACCCGCCGGCCCGACCCACCGACCGCCCCCGGGTCAGCGGCGACGCGACGCGGCGACCTGCAGCACCATGCGCTCGACCGCGTACGCGGGCTCGGCCGCGCCACCCTTGACGTCGAGGTCGGCCTGGGCGACCGCGTCGAGAGCCCGGGCCAGGCCGGCCGGGTCCCACCCCTGCAGCTGGCGGCGGAGCACGCGGATCTTGAACGGGGGCGCGCCGACGTGGCGGGCGAGCTCTCCCTCGCCCAGACGCGGCGGGGCGTCGGCGAGGCGGGCGAGCTGGCGGAGCCCGGTGGCGAGCGCACTGGTGACCAGCACCGGGGCGACCTTGGCGGTCTCGGCCCACCGCGCCTGCTCGAGCGCCACGTTGATGCGTCCGTCGATGGCGGCGTCGGCGATCTCGTAGCCGCGGACGTCGGCCCGACCGCCGAAGTAGCGCCGCACGACCTCGACGGTGACCTCGGTGCCGGAGTCGAGCGTCGCGGCGAGCTGGTCGGCCGCTCCGGCCAGGGCGCGCAGGTCCTGCCCGACGGCCGCGACGAGGAGCGTGGCCGCCTCCTCGTCGATGCGGGTGCCCAGCTCGCGCAGCTCGGTGGCCACCCAGCGGGCGTGGTCGCGCTCGTACTTGGGAGCCTCGTGCTTGACCTCGTGCACCGACGACTGGGCGCGCAGCTTGTCGAGCAGGCCCTTGCCCTTCTGACCACCGCCGTGGACGAGGACGACCGCGACGTCGGGGCTCGGGTCGGCGGCGTACGCGAGCAGCTCGCCCTGGGCGACGTCGGGCAGGTCCTGCAGCTCGGTGAGCACGAGCCCGCTGACGCTGCTGAACAACGACGGGCTGGTGAGCCCCGCGATCTCGCCCGCAGCCAACCCGCCGGACGTGGCGGTCGCGACGTCGCACTGCGGGTCCTCGGCCTTGATCGCGGCCACGGCTCGCGCACGGGTGCGGTCGGACAGGTACTCCGCGCTGCCCGTGATGAGCAGGATCTTCCCGAACGGCGACGCCATGGGACCACCCTAGTGTCCGTCTCCGACAGGCCGGGGAGCCGACGTGGGCGTAGGCTCCGGCCATGCCGATCGACGCCGACGACGTCGCCTCCCACGTCGACGACGACTGGGTGGACAACCTGGTCCGCTTCGGCTTCGTGGCCTACGGGCTCGTGCACCTCGTCGTGGCCTTCCTCGCCCTCCAGCTGGCCCTGGGCGACCCGAGCGGCAAGGCCGACACCAAGGGGGCGCTGGCCGAGCTCGCGCAGCAGCCGTTCGGTCGCACGATCCTGTGGCTGGTCGTCGCAGGGATGGCGGTGCTGGTGCTGTGGCGCGTGCTCGAGGCGACGCTCGACCACCGTCAGGACGAGGGAGCCACGCTCTGGGCGCACCGTGCGGCCGACCTGCTCAAGGCGGTCATCTACGGCGTCGTGGGCTGGAGCGCGGCGCAGGTCGCCACCGGGTCCGGCTCCGGCTCCGGTGGCTCGGGCAACGAGACGTGGACGGCTCGCCTGCTCTCGCTGCCCGCCGGCGCGGTGCTCGTCGGGATCGTGGGCCTGGCGGTCATCGGCTACGGGGGCTGGACCGCCTGGCGCGGGCTCAGCCACCAGCACCGCGACCACCTGAAGCCGGAGGGGCTCAGCGGAACCTCGGGCGACGTGCTCGTGCGCCTCGGCACGGCCGGACACCTGGCCAAGGGCGTCTCGATCGCGATCGTCGGCGGCCTGTTCTGCTTCGCCGCCCTCACCCGCGACGCCGACCGTTCCGGCGGTCTCGACGAGGCGCTGCGCACGGTCCTGCAGCAGCCGTTCGGACCCTGGCTGCTCGGTCTCATCGCCATCGGGATCGGCCTCTACGGCGTCTGGTGCCTGGCCCGGGCCCGCTACCTCGACCGCTGACCGCTCCCCCGCGCGACCACCGACAGCCTGCCGTCGCGCACGACCACCGCGACGTCGCCCTCCTCGTCGGTGCGATGGGCCTGCGTGCCGACGTCGCGCAGCATCCGCAGGGCGGTGGGGGTGGGATGGCCGTAGTCGTTGTCGGCCCCGACGGAGATCGTCGCCACCGAGGCACCGACCGCCTGGGTGAACCGGGCCGACGTGTCGGCGCTCCCGTGGTGGGCGACCTTGAGCACGTCGGCACGCAGGTCGGCGCCCGACCGGGCGAGACGGTCCTGCTCGGCCTCTCCCACGTCGCCCGTGAGCATGAGCACCACGCCCTGCACCCGCACCCGCAGCACCAGGCTCGCCCCGTTGCGGTCGAGATCGCCCCGAGCGCGGGCGCTGCCGGCAGGTGCGGCCTGCGGCCACAGGACATCGGCCGTGACGTCCCCCACCGCGAACCGGTCGCCGCGGGCGAGCGTGCGCGTCGGCACCCCGTCCACCGCGACCCCCGGACGTCCCACGAGCACCACGCCGACGTCGCGTCCCGCAGCGACGCCGGACCGACCACCCACGTGGTCGGCGTCCCCGTGGGTGAGCACCAGCGCCGGCACCCGCCGCACCCCGAGGCCACGCAGGCACCGGTCCACGTCGGCCGGCTCCATGCCGGCGTCGACCACCACCGCCTCGTCGTCACCGGACCGGATCACCGTCGCGTCCCCCTGGCCCACGTCGCACGCCACCATCACCCAGCCCGGCGGCGGCCAGCCAGGGCTCGGTGGGCGGACCATGGCCACCACGAGCCCGAGGCACAGCCCGACCACCAGCACCGGGTGAGGCGCAGCACGCCACCCCCACCACAGCGCGACCGGCACCAGGACGAGCAGCGACCACCACGGGCGTGACCAGACCAGGCTCGCCCCAGGGAGCGACGCGGCGTGGTGCGCGACCAGCACGATCCATCCCGCGCACGCCGCCGCACCCGTGCCCAGCACCGACGCGACGGCCGGTGACACCAGGTCCACGAGACCGGCCAGCAGCCCGAGGACCGTCGCCGGTGCGACCACGGGCGCCGCCAGCACGTTCGCCACCACGGCCACGATCGAGACCTCGGCCGAGATGGCCGCGATGACCGGGGTGCAGGCAGCTTGCGCCGCCAGCGGCACGGCGACGGCGATCGCCGCCCACCGCGGCAGCCAGCGCTCCAGCGCGCGCACGAAGGGTGGCGCCAGCAGCAGGATGCCCGCGGTCGCGCACACCGAGAGCACGAAGCCGACGGCCCTCGACAGCCACGGGTCGCAGAACAGCAGCGCGACGACCGCGACGCACAGCGCCCGGATCCCGCCTCGCGACCCCAGGCCCAGCGCCGCGAGCCCGACGACGCCCATCCCCGCCGCCCGCAGCACGCTGGGCTCCGGCCGGGCCAGCAGCACGAACCCCACCACGCCCAGCAGCCCGATCACCAGGAGCAACCGTGGTGGCGCACGCCCGGCACGAGCGACGGCCAGCACCATGGCGAGCACGATCGTCAGGTTGGTGCCGGAGACGGCGAGCAGGTGCGTGAGGCCGGTGCGGCGGAACTCCTCCTCGACCCGGTCGGGCAGTGCGGCGTCGTCGCCGACGACGAGCGCAGGGACGAGCGCCGACGGAGCCGGCGGCGCGTGGTCGACCGACGACCGCACGCCCGCGCGGACCCGCTCCGACGCCGACCACCACCACGCCGCGCCCTGGACCGCCGACCGCCGCGTCACCTGGAGCGTGGCCGTGTCGCGGTGGTCGCCGGGTGGTCCGAGACGGCCCTGCAGCACGAGCCGACGACCGACGACGAGGTCCTCGTGCGCGTCACGCAGGAACGCCGTGACCGGGTCCCGGACCCCGTGCACCCGACCATGTCGGTCCTCGACCCGCAGCACCAGGAGCCCCACGACCGTCCCCTGGCTCCCGACCGACTCGAAGACCCGACCGTCGCGCACCACCTGGGCCTGCACCGTCACCCGCTCGCGCGACGCCGCGAGCTCGGCCACCGGGGTGGCCTGCACGTCACCCAGGCGCCACGCGGTCGACGCGGCCACCGCCGCCACCACGACCGCCACCAGGGCGAGCGCGCGGAACCGACCTGCGGCTGCCCCGCCCACGACCACCGAGACGACCGCGACGACCAGGACGGCCCCCGGTCCTGCACCGACGGCCCAGGCCGCCACGGCCCACACGGCGACGGCGGCCGGCACCAGCCTCAGGTCCATCAGCGGACCCGGTGGTCCTGCCCGGCCCGGCCGCTCACACCGTCACGCGGTCGCGCAGGTCCTCGAGGGTCTTCTCGCCGATGCCGGACACGTCGAGAAGGTCGTCGACGGAGGTGAACCGGCCGTTCTCCTGCCGCCAGTCGAGGATCGACTGCGCGGTCACCGGGCCGACCCCGGGCAGCGCGTCGAGCTGCGCGAGGGTGGCGCTGTTGAGGTCGACCACTCCCCCGCCGGTCCCGCCCGCGCCTGCGGTGGCACCGGCGGCACCCGGCTCGGCAGGCTCGACGCCCACGAGGATCTGCTCGCCGTCGACGAGCTGTCGGGCCAGGTTGATCGTGGGCTCCTCCAGCGTGCCCTCGATGCCGCCCGCCTTCTCGATCGCCTGGAACACCCTGGACCCGGCGGGCAGGGTGACGATCCCGGGGTCACGGACCTTGCCCGCGACGTCGACGACCACCTCGGCCGAGGCTTGGGACGCCGCTCCCTCGGCGGGGGCGTCGCCGGTCGCGTCCGCGCGCGACGAGACCTGGAGCGGACGATCGACGTCGGACGTGCGGGGGCGTTCGGCCACCAGCCACCAGGTCAGCAGCACCCCGGCCGCCACGGCGGCGGTGGTGGCCATCCGCAGGTGGCTGCCGTGCAGCCCGCGCGGACGGCGCGGCGCGGCTCGTCTCCGGCCGCCGCCTGGGGACGCTGCCGCCGGCTCGGGCTGCTCGTCGTGGTCCACCGGGGCCGAGCCACCCACGAGTCGGTCGAACGGGTCGTCCGGGTGGGTGGCCTCGAACGACGCGGTGAGCTGGGCGAGCCGACGTCGGGCGACCTCGGCCCGGGTCTCCTGGGGCGGTGCTGGACGTGGTGTGCTCACTCCTCGACGGTAAGCAGCGTCCCGGCCGCCCGGCACCCGTCGGCACAGCACTGTGGACAAGCCGTCACGTGGGTCGAGAGACCCTGTGGACGGGCACCCGGCGCCGCGAGGGGACCGGTGGTCTCAGCGGGGCGTGACGGTGACGGCGAGCATCCCGGGGCCGACGTGGGCTCCGATGACCGCGCCGACCTCGTTGACCGGGACCTGCTCCCGACCGAGCGAGGCAGCCAGGCGGTCGGCCACCTGCTGCGCGAGCTCGGGGTTGGCCAGGTGCTGCACGCCGATGTCGAACCCGTCCTGCGCCTTCTCGGCGGCCTGGACGGTGAGCACCTCGAGCCGAGCCACCGCCTTGCTGGTGGTCCGGACCCGCTCGAGCGGCTCGACCATGCCGTCGCGCAGGGTGAGCAGCGGCTTGACCGCGAGCGCCGACCCGATGAGGGCGGCCGCCGCCCCGACCCGACCGCCGCGACGCAGGTACTCCAGGGTGTCGACGTACATGAGCACGGTCGAGCTCTCCCCCGCAGCCAGCGCAGCACCGACGGCCGCGGCCTCGTCACCGCCCTCCCGGACGACGCGCGCCGCCCGACCGGCGGCGAAGCCCGTGGCGATCCCCACCTGGCGGCTGTCGACGCACATGACCGGTATCGACGCCTCGCGCGCGGCGAGCTGCGCCGAGTCGAACGTGCCGGAGATCTCCGCGCTGAGGTGCACCGACACGACGGCGTCGAAGCCCTCCGCCGCGAGCCGCTCGTACACGGCGCCGAACTCGTCGGGCGTGGGCCGCGAGGTGCTGACCGGCACGAACTCCTTGAGCGCGGAGGCGACGTCGTCGGACGTCGCGTCGACACCCTCGGTGAACGTGGACGCGCCGATGACCAGCTTGAGCGGCACCACCGTGATGCCCTCGCGCTCCGCGTCGACGGGGTCCAGCGAGGCGGTGGAGTCGGTCACCACCGCGATGCGACGCCGGCTCCCGGCAGCGCCGCTCATACGACCACGTTCACGAGCTTGGGGGCCCGCACGATGACCTTGCGCACCTCGCGCCCGTCGATCGAGCGCTGCACGTTCTCCTCGGCCAGCGCCAGTGCGGTGAGCTCGTCGTCGGTGACGTCGGGCGAGACGTCGAGCTTGGCCCGCACCTTGCCCTGCACCTGCACGACGCACGTGACGGTGTCCGCGACGAGGAGCGCGGGGTCGGCCTGGGGGAAGGCGGCACGCGTGAGCGAGGTGTCGTGGCCCAGCAACGACCACAGCTCCTCGGCCACGTGCGGTGCGAACGGGGCCAGCATGAGCACGAGCGGCTCCAGCGCCGACCGGCTCGTCACCGAGGCCTTGGTCAGGTGGTTGGTCAGCTCGATCAGCTTGGCGATCCCCGTGTTGAAGCGCAGCGCGTCCATGTCGGCCGAGACGCCGTCGATGGTGCGGTGCAGCACGCGCAGGGTGTCGCGGTCCGGCTCGACGTCGTCGGCCTTGACGTCACCGGACTCCTCGTCGACGACCAGGCGCCACACCCGCTGGAGGAACCGCTGCGAGCCGACGACGGCGCGCGTCTCCCACGGTCGCGACTGGTCGAGCGGGCCCATGCTCATCTCGTAGACCCGGAACGTGTCGGCGCCGAACTCGTCGTACATCTCGTCGGGCGTGACGACGTTCTTCAGGCTCTTGCCCATCTTCCCGTACTCGCGGGAGACCGGGCTGCCCTCGTACGTGTAGGTGGTGGTGCCGTCGTCGGCCACCTGCTCGACCACCGCGTCGGCCGGCACGTAGGTCCCGCGCGCGTCGGTGAAGGCGTACGCCTGGATGTAGCCCTGGTTGAACAGCCGGTGGAACGGCTCCTCGCTGCTCACGTGTCCCAGGTCGAACAGCACCTTGTGCCAGAACCGGGCGTAGAGCAGGTGCAGCACCGCGTGCTCCACCCCGCCGACGTAGAGGTCGACACCGCCCGTGGACTTGGCGTCCGTGGGACCCATCCAGTAGGCCTCGTTGGCCGGGTCGACGAGGGCGTCGGCGTTGTGCGGGTCGAGGTAGCGCAGCTGGTACCAGCTGGAGCCGGCCCAGTTGGGCATGGTGTTGGTGTCGCGGCGGTACCGGCGCGGTCCGTCGCCCAGGTCGAGCTCGACGTCGAGCCAGTCGTGCGCGCGGCCGAGCGGGGGCTCGGGCTCGCTCGTGACGTCGTCGGGCTCGAACGTGCGCGGCGAGTAGTCGGGCACGTCGGGCAGCTCGACGGGCAGGAGGTGGTCGGGCACGGCGTGCGGGTGTCCGTCCTCGTCGAAGACGATCGGGAAGGGCTCGCCCCAGTAGCGCTGGCGCGAGAACAGCCAGTCGCGCAGCCGGTAGGTGGTGGTGCCGGTGCCTCGCCCCTTCTCCTCGAGCCAGGCGATGATGCGCGACTTCGCCTCCGCGACGCCCAGCCCGTCGAGGCTGACCTCGTCGTTGGCCGAGGCCGTGGCGACTCCGTCGCCGGTCCAGGGCAGGTCGTCCCCGCCGGTGACGACCCGAGGGGTCGGCAGGCCGAACGCCGTCGCGAACTCGAAGTCGCGCTCGTCGTGCGCCGGGACGGCCATGATGGCGCCCGTGCCGTAGCCCACGAGCACGTAGTCGGCCACGAAGACCGGCACAGGCTCGCCGTTCACCGGGTTGACCGCGAAGGCGCCGGTGAAGACGCCCGTCTTGTCCTTGTTCTCCTGGCGCTCGACGTCGGTCTTGCGGGCCGCCGCGTGGCGGTACGCCGCCACGGCCTCCGACGGGGACGCCGCGCCGGCGGTCCACCGGGAGTCGGTGCCGTCGGGCCACTCGTCGGTCAGGATCGCGTCGACCAGCTCGTGCTCCGGCGCCAGCACCATGTAGGTGGCGCCGAACAGGGTGTCCGGCCGGGTCGTGAACACGCGGATCGTGGCGTTCTCGACCGCGGGGACGTCGAAGTCGACCTCGGCGCCGTGCGAACGACCGATCCAGTTGCGCTGCATGAGCTTGACCGGCTCCGGCCAGTCGACGCGCTCGAGGTCGTCGACGAGCCGGTCGGCGTACGCCGTGATGCGCATCTGCCACTGGCGCAGGTTGCGCTGGAAGACCGGGAAGTTGCCGCGCTCGCTGCGGCCCTCGGCCGTGACCTCCTCGTTGGAGAGCACGGTCCCGAGCGCCGGGCACCAGTTGACCGGCGACTCGCTGACGTACGCCAGACGGTGGGGATCGATGACGGCCGGGTCGTCGGTTCCCAGCTTCTCGCGCAGCTCGGAGATCGGCCGCGCCCGCCCGGCCTCCTCGTCGTACCAGGAGTCGAAGATCTGCAGGAAGATCCACTGCGTCCAGCGCACGAAGTCCGGGTCGATCGTGGCGAACGACCGGCGGGAGTCGTGGGCGAGCCCGAGCCGACGCAGCTGACGTCGCATGTTCGCGATGTTCGCGAGCGTGTTGGCCCTCGGGTGCTCACCGGTCTGGATCGCGTGCAGCTCGGCCGGCAGGCCGAAGGCGTCGTAGCCGAGCGTGTGCAGCACGTTGCGGCCCTTCATCCGCTGGTGCCGGCCCACGACGTCGGTGGCGATGTAGCCGAGCGGGTGTCCCACGTGCAGGCCCGCGCCGGAGGGGTACGGGAACATGTCCATCAGGTAGTAGGTGGACTCCGAGACCGTCGTCTCCCCGGCCAGGTCGCCGACCGGGTTGGGCGCGTCGAAGGTGCCGTCGTCGGCCCACCGCTCCTGCCAGCGTGCCTCGATCTCGGCGGCCAGCTCGGCGGTGTAGCGGTGCGACGTCACGGGACTGGACGTCGATGGGCGGTCGGTGGTGCTCACCGGACGATGCTACCGACGCACCGCCCACGGCCCGGCACCCGAGCCCGCCGTCGCCCGGGCCACGTCGACTCCTCGACGGTCCCGGCCGAGTCGGACCTCTTGACGCCGCGGTCGGGGGGTGGGCATTCTTTCTGCACACAGAGTGCAACTAGGCGCTCGTCGGGGGAAGGAAACCACCATGGAGCACGTCCGTCCACGCAGGGGTGCGGTCGCGACCGTCGTCGCACTCCTCGCCGTCCTGGCAGGCCTGCTGGCCACGCCGACGACCGCCACCGCGGCCGAGAACCCGTACGAGCGGGGGCCTGCGCCGACCACCGCGTCCATCGAGGCCGCTCGCGGTCCGTACGCGACGTCCAGCACGACCGTCTCGTCGTTCGCCGCCCGCGGCTTCGGCGGCGGGACGATCTACTACCCGACCTCGACGGCGGACGGCACGTTCGGCGCCGTGGCCGTCTCACCCGGCTACACCGCAGCGCAGAGCTCGATCTCGTGGCTCGGCCCACGACTGGCGTCCCAGGGCTTCGTCGTCTTCACCATCGACACCAACAGCCGCTACGACCAGCCCGGCAGCCGGGCCGACCAGCTGGCGGCCGCCCTGGACTACCTGACCGAGAGCAGCACCGTCCGTTCCCGCGTCGACGCGTCGCGGCTCGCCGTCATGGGCCACTCGATGGGCGGCGGTGGAGCGATCGAGGCCGCCAGCGACGACCCGAGCCTCAAGGCCGCCGTCGCGCTGACGCCCTGGCACCTGACCAAGACCTGGTCGCGCGTGAGCACACCGACGATGGTCGTCGGAGCCGAGAACGACAGCGTGGCCTCCACCCGGTCGCACGCCGTCCCGCTCTACTCCGGGATCCCGTCGAGCACGCCGAAGGCATACCTCGAGCTGCGGGGGGCGAGTCACTTCGCGCCGAACACCAGCAACACCACCATCGCGAAGTACTCCCTCGCCTGGCTGAAGCGCTGGGTCGACGACGACACGCGCTACACGCAGTTCATCGCCCCGGGTCCGGGGACGAGCACGGCGATCTCGGACTGGCGGCGCTCGGGCTACTGAGCATCGAGCGCGAAGGACGTCGGCGAGGCCGCGGGTGCCACCACCAGGGGTGGGCACCCGCGGCCTTCCTCGTCGCGGCCCTGCCCGGCCCGGTCGCTACGCTCACCGCATGCGTCAACGCCTCGCCCGCTTCGTGATCCGTCGCATGGGTTACACGATGAAGGGGAAGACACCGCCCTCGGGGATCCTGGTCGGTGCCCCGCACACCTCGAACTGGGACTTCGTCACGATGCTGCTCGTCATGTGGCACGACGGCGCGCACCCGCGCGTCCTGGTCAAGAAGGAGCTGTTCAAGGGCCCGCTCGGCTGGCTGCTCAAGCGCCTGGGTGGGGTGCCGCTCGATCGCGACAACGCGGCCACGGTCGTCTCCGACCTGGCTGCCGAGGCCAGTTCCGGCGAACCCTTCCGGCTCGTGATCGCGGCCGAGGGAACCCGCTCCAGGAGCGAGTACTGGAAGTCGGGGTTCTACCGGCTCTCGCAGCAGACCGGCCTGCCGATCACGCTCGCGTTCTTCGACCCGCCGACGAAGACGATGGGCTACGGCCCGACGTTCAGCCCAAGCGGCGACGTCAAGGCCGACATGGACCTCGTGCGTGCCTTCTACGCCGACAAGCTCGGCATCAAGCCCGCCGACGCCACCGTCCCGCGCCTGCGCGAGGAGTAGTCTCTACGACCCGTCGGAGGTGCCGGCGGACTCGTCGGCGGGCGTCGGGACCACGAGTGGCTTGAGGCGCACCCAGGCGAGGAAGATCGCCGCGACCACGAGCATGCCGATCCCGGCCCAGAGGTTGATGTTGAGCCCGTCGCCCTTGGCCAGCTCCTCCTCCGTCGCCCGGAACAGACCGAGACAGGTGAGGATCAGCCCGTACAGGCCGAGCAGGCCGCCGATGAGGGTGCGGACGTCGAACGCGCCCGCGGTGTGCTTCTCGCTCATGCTTCGCTCCTACCGGAAGACCACGTTGAGGACGACGACGATGGCGAGCCCGATGCCCGCCAGCTTCACCGGCGACTGGTACCAGGGAAGCACGCCCTCGTCGGGATCGACGAGGTCCTCCTTGGGCGTCAGGGAGTAGACGAGGCCCACCAGCTCCTTCTCGGGCTTGGCCGCGGTGGCCATCGTCACGGCCACGCTGACCACGATGTCGACGGCGAAGGCCGCTCCGGCCGCCACGAAGGACGCGCCCTGGCCCGAGAGCCCGATCACCCCGAGGCTCATAGGCCCGAGGGCGTCCTCGCTGAGGACGGCCACCAGCACCGCTGCGCCCGTGCCGGCCACCAGTCCGGACCAGCCGGCCGCGGCCGACATCCGCTTCCAGAACATGCCGAGGATGAACGTGGCGAACAGCGGGGCGTTGAAGAACCCGAAGAGGGTCTGCAGGTAGTCCATCAGGTTGTCGTAGTTGGACGCGATCAGCGCGGTGCCGATGGCGGTCACCGTCGCGCCGACGGTCGCCAGTCGGCCGACCCGGAGGTAGTAGCCGTCCTCGCGGTCCTTGACCACGTACTGCTGCCACAGGTCGTAGCTGAAGACCGTGTTGAACGCCGAGATGTTGGCCGCCATGCCCGCCATGAACGACGCGAGCAGACCGGCCAGCGCGACGCCGAGCATGCCGTTGGGCAGCAGGTCGCGCATCAGCAGGAGGATCGCGTCGTTGTAGGTGGCGCCCTGGGCGTCTCCCCCGGCCTTGAGCGAGGCCAGCTCGGGCACCACGATCGCCGCGATGATGCCCGGGATGATGACGATGAACGGGATGAACATCTTCGGGAAGGCGCCGATGATCGGTGCCCGCCGTGCGGCCGACATCGACGACGAGGCCATCGCGCGCTGGACCTCCACGAAGTTCGTCGTCCAGTAGCCGAACGACAGCACGAAGCCGAGCCCGAGCACCAGGCCGACGACCGACCAGAACGGGTCGTCGATGCCGGTGAGGTCGGTGCCGGGCCACGACGACAGCTGCTCCGGGCCGGGCTGCACCTGGTCGACGATGCCCTGCCAGCCGCCCACCTTGTGCAGCGCGATGACCGTCAGCGGAACGAGCGCCGCGACGATGACGAAGAACTGCAGGACCTCGTTGTAGATCGCCGCCGAGAGGCCGCCGAGCGCGGTGTAGCTGAGCACGACGGCGGCTGCCGCGACGAGCGAGACCCACAGCGGCCAGCCGAGCAGCCGGTTCACGATCGTCGCCAGGAGGTAGAGGTTGATGCCGGCGATCAGCAGCTGGGCGATCGAGAAGCTGAGCGCGTTGACCAGGTGGGCGCCCGTGCCGAAGCGGCGGCGCATGAACTCGGGGACGCTGCGCACGCCGGAGCCGTAGTAGAACGGCATCATCACGACGCCAAGGAAGAGCATCGCGGGCACGGCGCCGATCCAGAAGTAGTGCACGGTCGCCATGCCGTACTCGGCGCCGTTGGCGCTCATGCCCATGATCTCGACCGCGCCGAGGTTGGCCGCGATGAACGCCAGCCCCGTCACCCAGGCGGGAAGCGACCTGCCGGAGAGGAAGAAGTCGATGCTCGTCGAGACCTGGCGCCGCGCCAGCACCCCGATGCCGAGCACGACGGCGAAGTAGATCGCCACGATCGTGTAGTCGAAGAAGTCCGCGTCGAGCCGGAACGAACCGTCCGCGGCCGCCAAGGATGGTCCTGCGAGTGCGTGCACCACTCCCCCTTTCATGGTTCATCCCTGCAACGAGATGGACCAGCAGCACCGTACGCCCGCCCGGGCTTGCGCGCGCGTCGGGGCCAGCCACCTCGGGCGACGACTCTCGACCGTGAACCGCTCCCCTGGGGTGGCGCGGTGCACGTTCCACCGTCCCAGCGCCGAGACGGTGGAGAACTCACCGGACGTCGTCGCTCGGTGGAGAAGTCAGCGCTCGGGGGGCTAGCTGAGGGCGCAGTAGGCCTCGACCTTGGGGGTCGGGCCCGAGACGATGAGCTCGTCGCCGGTGGTGACGAAGGTGTCGGCCTTGGCGTAGGTGAAGTCCTCGCCACGAGTCTTGAGTCCGACGACCGTCACGCCGTACTTCTGCCGGACGTTGGAGTCCGTGAGCGTCCGGTCGACGGTGCACTCGGGGGCCCGCGTGCGCGCGATCGCGAAGCCGTCGTCGAACTCGATGAAGTCGGTCATGGTGCCGGTGACCAGGTGCGCCACCCGCTTGCCCATCTGCGACTCCGGACGGATCACGTGCGTGGCTCCGACCCGCTCGAGGATCGCCGCGTGCTTGCCGCTGATCGCCTTGGCCCACACCTCCTTGACCCCGAGGTCCAGCAGGCCGAGCACCGTGAGCACGCTCGCCTCGATGTCGGTGCCGATGCCCACGACGGCGACGCCGAACTGCTCGGCGCCGATCTGGCGCAACGCCTCGGTGTCGGTGGTGTCGGCCGCCACGACGTGGGTGAAGTCGCTCGCGTACCTCTGGACGATCTCGGGACGCTCGTCGACGGCCAGCACGTCGTGTCCGAGCTGCACCAACGATCGCGCCACGGCGGAGCCGAAGCGACCGAGCCCGAGGACGATGACGGGCGCGTTGGCGGGGGTGTCCTTTGCCTTAGCCAATGATCGGTTGCTCCTCGGGAAGGTGGTAGCGCGGCGCTCGCCGCCTCAGGATGAAGGCGGACGCAGCCGCAATGGTGCCCACTCGGCCCACGAACATCAAGACCGCGAGTACCAGCTTGGCACTGTCGGGCAGCTGTGGAGTGAGTCCGGTGCTGAGTCCGACCGTGGCGAACGCCGACGTGCACTCGAACAGGACCTGCTCGAACGAGAAGTCCGTGAGGATCATGACGAGCAGGGTCGTCGACATCACGAGCATCACCGAGATGAGCGCGATGCTCAGCGCGGTGCGCACGACCGCGGGCCCCACCGAGCGGTTGCCGACCGTCACCTCCGGGTCGCCGCGCAGCTCGGCGAGGATCACGAAGGCCAGCAGCAGGAAGGTGGTCACCTTGATGCCGCCGGCGGTGCTGGCACTGCCGCCACCGATGAACATGAGGATGGTGCCGATGGACAGGGTCTCCCCCGACACCGCACCCCAGTCGAAGCTGTTGAGCCCACCCGACCTCGGCATGATGCCGCCCTCGATGCCCGTCACGAGCTTGTCGTGCAGCGACATCGGAGCGAGGGTGTCCGGATTGGCCCACTCGAGGGCCAGGAAGGCCGCGGCGCCGAAGGCCAGCAGACCGATCGACCCCCAGACCGTGAGTCGCGTGTGGATGGTCCAGCGGGCGGGCGTCCGCCACTCCTTGAAGAGCTCGGCGAGCACCGGGAACCCCATGGCCCCCACGAACACGCCTACGCAGATCGGGATGATGACGAGGCCGTCGCCCGCGTAGCCGATCAGGCTGTCGCTGTTGAGGGAGAAGCCGGCGTTGTTGAACGCCATGACCGAGTCGAAGACGCCGTGCCACAGCGCCGTCGGCAGGTCGTCGAAGTAGGTCAGGCGGTACCGAACGGTCAGGAACGCCGCGATCGCACCCTGGAAGCCGAGCATCATCACCGCGACGCGGCGGAACAGGGGCCGGACCTCGCCGATGTTGACGACGTGCATGTCGGCCTGCGCGACCAGACGGGTGCGCAGCCCCAGACGTCCGCCGATGAACAGGCCGAGCACCGTGGCCAGGGCGACGATGCCGAGGCCGCCGATCTCGACGAGGACGAGGATGATCGCCTGGCCGGCAGGGCTCCAGTAGGTCGACGTGTCGACGCTCGCCAGACCCGTGACGGTGACGGCCGACGCGGACGTGAAGAAGGCGTCGACGACGTCGGCACGCCCCTGTGCACTGCGGGCGACCGGCATCAGCAGGAGCGCGGTGCCGAGGAGGATCAGGGCGAAGAACGTGAGTGGCAGCAGCCGCACTGGGTGCGCGATGGCAGCCGGGATCCTCGGACGTGGCACGCCACGACCGTACCCCTACCGGAGGCTTCGGGGGGCCGTACGTGGCTGCTACGGTCTCCTGATGCCTTCCAGCCCCTCTGCCGTCGTCGGCCGGTTGGCCCGAGTGGCCGTCTCGCGCTCCGGCGTGGCGCTCCTGCTGAGCCTCGCCCTCCCCGCCGTCGCCCTCCTGCTCGTGCTGGTCGCCGACTCCGTGGGCACCGAGCGGGTCGCGCTCGCCCTCGTGGCGGTCTCGCTCGTCGGCGAGTACCTGCTGCTCTCCGGCCCGCCGGCGGTGCGGACGGGCCTGCACCAGGCGTCGCTCGGCATCCCGGTCCGCTTCGTGGTGCGGCTCCTCGCCGTGCTCACGCTCCTGAACCTGCCCGACGACCGCACGGCCCACACGTCGACGGCCTTCGTCGGTCTCGCGATGCTGGTGGCCCTGTGCGGACGCGCCCTGCACCACGAGTACCGCCGGGTCGGCTCGCTGCGCCCCCTGCGCACCCGCAACATCCCGGGTGACCCGTCCATCGCGGTCGAGCCCCCGGCACGCGTGCTCGAGGTGTGCCTCGCCCAGGCGGCGGTGCTCGTCGTCGGACCCCTCGGCGCGCCCTTCTGGCTGGTCCTGCTCGTCGGCGTGCTCGCCGTCGCCGCCCTGGCCTACGTCACCGTTCCCGACGCCCGGACCTCGTGGCGGATGCGCCAGGCCAAGCGCGCGACGGGGTTCACCCCTGCCCTGCGCCAGGTGCAGGACTTCCTCGACGAGTACCAGCCCGAGGTGGTGCTGCACCTCAGCGGTCCGCTCGGCTCGGCCTACCAGGTCAACACCTGGCTCGAGTCGCTCGAGGCCCTCGACCGCCGGGTGCTCGTGGTGCTGCGCGACGCGCCGCTCTTCGACACCATCCGCCACACCGACCTGCCGACCCTGCAGCTGGCCAACGCCGGCGAGCTGCTCATGCTCGACTTCGCCAGCGTCAAGGTCGCCCTGTACCCGTCGAACACGGGCAACAACATCCACCTGCTGCGCCTGCCGCACATCATGAGTGCTTTCGTGGGCCACGGCGACAGCGACAAGTCGGCCTCGGCCAACCCGTTCTCGCGGGTCTACGACGAGCTGTGGGTGGCCGGGGAGGCCGGTGCCGACCGCTACCGCAAGTCCGGGCTCGGCATCCACGAGAGCCAGTTCCGGTTCGTCGGCCGCCCCCAGGTGCACTCCATCTCCTCGAGCCCGCGGGTGGGCGAGGAGGACGTGCCGACGATCCTGTACGCCCCCACCTGGGAGGGCGTGAACACCCTGCAGGAGTACTCGTCGATCTCCGCCGTCGGCGCGAGGATCGTCGAGGCCGTGCTCGGCTCCCCCACCCCGGCACGCCTCGTCTACAAGCCGCACCCCTTCACCGGCCAGCGCGACGCCAAGTACCGCGCCGTCAACGCCGCGATCGCGGCACGCGTCCGCGAGGCCGCCGCCTCCTCCGGCATCGACCACAAGGTGGTGCGCAGCGGTCCCATCGAGCCCTGGTTCAACCGCGCCACGGCACTGTTCACCGACGTCTCGAGCGTGGTCTCGGACTTCCTGGCCAGCGAGAAGCCGATCGCCGTGTTCAACCACACCGGGCACGGCGGCACCCCGCTCGACGAGACGACGTTCCGCGCCGAGTACCCCTCCGCGTCGGCCGCCACCATCGTGGGCCCCGACGGCTCGGGCATCGAGGAGCTCGTGCAGGTCGCCACCGGCCAGGTCCCCGACGAGCGCGCGGCCGAGCGGACCCGCCTCGCCACCTACCTCCTGGGGGCACCGGAGAAGCGCACCCTCGAGTCCTTCCGCGCCAGCGTCGAGGCGTTCATCGCCCGCGCGGAGGGCGAGCGCGAGCAGTACTTCGGCCAGACCCAGTCACATGACCCGATCGACTCCGACGACAGCCTCGGCGACGTCGAGTAGGCAGCGTCAGGGCCTCCCGGTGGCGGGCGTCCCGGACGGTAGGGTGGCCCGGTGACCGAGGCACCCGACAAGATCGCGATCGCGATCGTCACGTTCAACCGGTCCGCGTTCCTCGCCGAGCTCCTGCAGAGCGCCGCGGCGATGACGACGCCGGCGTGGCGCATCGTCGTCGTCGACAACGCCAGCACCGACGACACCCAGCAGGTGCTCGCCGACGCCCAGGCCTGGTTCCCCGACGGCGTGCTCGTGAACCGACTGCTCGACACGAACACGGGCGGCTCGGGCGGGTTCAGCGAAGGCACCCGCGTGGCGCTCGAGCTGGGGGCCGACTGGGTGTGGCTCATGGACGACGACGTCGAGATCCTGCCCGACGCGCTCGAGCGCTTCGCCCCCTGGATGGAGCGGTTCGGCTGCATCCACGGCCGGCGCTACGACTTCGACGGCTCGCCCTTCTACTGGCAGGCCAAGTTCAACCAGTTCCTCGGCGTCCCGCTCCCCTACAGCGTCAAGGACTTCGACCGCGGCGGCTACGCCGTCACGAACTCGGGCACCTTCGAGGGGATGCTGGTCAGCGCCGACGTCGTGCGCCTCATCGGCCTGCCCGACCCGCGCTTCTTCATCTCCTGGGACGACGCCGCCTACGCCTGGCTGGCCGCCCAGCACACCACGGTCGTGTACGTCGACGAGTTCGTGCTCAAGCGCAAGCGGGAGCAGCAGCAGGTCAACCTGGGCATCCGGCACCTCAACGACGGCTCGCCCCTGTTCCGCTTCCACGTGATCCGCAACCGCGCCTACGTCGGCAAGTACTTCCGCGAGTACGGCAAGCTCAACCGCCTCGGCTTCGGCCTCGGCACCGCGCTGACCCTCGCCAAGGAGGTGTTCCGGCTCGTCGTCGTGCAGCACACCCTCAAGGGTGTCGGCGATCTCGTGCGGGGATTCCGCGCCAACCGGGCGATCTGGCGCGACGACACGTGGCGGCCGATGGACCCGTCCGACGTCCCGCCGGCGCTCCCCCCGGCCACCGAGCCGGAGGTGCGACGATGACCGACCTCGTGGTGGTGGGTGCGGGCTTCTTCGGACTGACGGTCGCCGAGCGCATGGCCGAGCAGGGTCGCCAGGTGCACGTCATCGACCGCCGCGACCACATCGGCGGCAACGCGTACTCCGAGGCCGAGCCGCGGACCGGCATCGAGGTCCACCGGTACGGGGCGCACCTGTTCCACACCTCCAACGAGCGGGTGTGGGAGTACGTCAACCGGTTCACCGCGTTCACGCCCTACCAGCACCGCGTGTACTCCACGTACCGCGACGAGGTGTTCCCGCTGCCCATCAACCTGGGCACCATCAACCAGTTCACCCGCTCGTCGATGACCCCCTCCGAGGCGCGCGCCTGGGTGGTCGAGCACGCCGCCCGGCAGACCGGGACCCCGGCGAACCTCGAGGAGAAGGCGATCAGCCTGATCGGCGAGCCGCTGTACGAGGCGTTCATCAAGGGCTACACGGCCAAGCAGTGGCAGACCGACCCCACCGAGCTGGGCGCCGACATCATCAGCCGGCTGCCGGTCCGGTACACCTACGACAACCGGTACTTCAACGACACCCACGAGGGTCTGCCGGTCGACGGGTACACGGCCTGGCTGGAGCGGATGGCCGACCACCCGAACATCACGGTCACCCTCGACGTCGACTTCCTCGATCCCGCGTCGGTCGTCTCCAAGGACGCCACGGTCGGCCAGGTGCCGGTCGTCTACACCGGCCCCGTCGACCGCTACTTCGACGACGCGCACGGTCCGCTGTCGTGGCGCACCCTCGACTTCGAGACCGAGGTGCTCGGCGTCGGGGACTTCCAGGGCACGTCGGTGATGAACTACGCCGACGACGACGTCCCGTACACGCGCATCCTGGAGTTCCGGCACTTCCACCCCGAGCGCACGCACTACCCCGACGACGCCACGGTGATCGTCCGGGAGTTCTCGCGGTTCGCCGACGGCGCCACCGACGAGCCGTACTACCCGGTCAACACGCCGGCCGACCGCGAACGTCTCCTCGCCTACCGCGCCCTCATGGCCGACGAGCCCGACGTGCACTTCGGTGGCCGCCTGGGCACCTACCAGTACCTCGACATGCACATGGCCATCGGCTCGGCGCTGTCGATGGTCGACAACGCGCTGACCCGATGACCCCCGCACGAACGCCGGGGCCCAGGTGAGCGGCGCACGGGCGGGTCTCGCGGTCCGCGTGCGGCTCTGGCTGATCGGCCGGATCCGACGCTCCCGGTTCCTGCCCACCGGCATGCCCGACAAGCGGGTCGACGTCGCCGCGCTCGAGCAGCCGCTCGCCGCAGACGTGATCGTCTTCCACCCCACGGGCCAGGACACGCTGTACCAGCTGCTGCCGTGGCTCCCGGCGTTCCGTGCCCTCGGCACCACGCACCCGGTCACCATCGTGTTCCGCGACTCCCGCACGGCCGCAGCCGTGCGCACCGCGCTGGCCGAGAGCGGCGACGACGCCGGCGTGACGTGCCTGACGCTCGCCACCTACGGGCAGCTGGACGCCATCCTGAGCCGCAGCCGGGTGCGGCTCGCGCTCTACGTGAACCACGACCCGATCAACTTCGAGTGCCTGCGCTTCACCTCGCTCGCCCACGTCTACCTCGGCCACGGCGACAGCGACAAGGGCGTGTCGGTCTCGAACCAGGTCAAGGCCTACGACCACTGCTTCCTCGCCGGCCGAGCCGCGCTGGAGCGCACGGCCACGCACGTGATGGACTACGACGCCGAGGAGCGCAGCATCCTCATCGGCCAGCCACAGCTCGACGGCTCCCCCGACGTGGTGCCGGCGCCGGACCCGGCCGGGCGACCCACGGTGCTGTACGCCCCCACGTGGGAGGCCTCGCAGCCGTCGGTGTCGTACGGATCGGTCGACGCCCTGGGCCTCGAGCTCGTCCGGGCCCTGCAGCCGACCTACCGCGTCGTCTACCGTCCGCACCCGCTCAACGGCGTGGTGCGGGCCGAGTACGGCGCGGCCGACGCGGCGGTCCGCGAGGCGGCCGACCGGGTCGACCTGCGCGTCCCGCTCGAGCAGTCCTTCGCCGACGCCGACCTGCTCGTCACCGACGTGTCGGCGGTGCCCCTCAACTGGCTCCCCACCGGCAAGCCGATGCTCGTGACCGTGCCGGGGGTGCCGACGCCGGCGAGCCGCATGCTGGAGCTGCTACCCCGCGTCCGCCGCGGCGACGACCACGCCGCCCTCGTGGCGCACCACCTCGCGGACGACCCCACCCGCCAGGCGCGGACGGCCCTCGTGTCCCACTACCTGACCGACGTCACCCCGGGCGCTGCCACGCAGAGGTTCGTCGACGCGTGCGAGCAGGTCATGGCCCGACGCGACCGGCTCTGGGCAGAGAAGCAGGCCCTGGGCGCCACCGGCCCGTAGCGCGGGCGCGCTCAGCGGGCGAGGCCGACGCGACGCAGCAGGCGGGTCAGGTGCCACCGGCGACGGTTCACCCACTGCGCGGCCACGAGGAAGCGACGCTCCAGCTCGCGCAGCCGCCCCGGGTTCTCGGGGCTGAACGCGAAGTGGCGGTACATGAGCCGCCGCAGCCGGTTCATCCAGCCGGCCGGGACCTCCCGGTACGGCAGCAGGCCGAGCGTCGACCGCTGGTCGAGCAGCTCCTCCACCCGCGCGACCCACGTGTCGTCGTCGGGGTCGTGGAAGTAGTTGTCCGCGAGCCACGCCGGGTCGGGGTGGCGGAAGCGTCCGGCCACCAGCTCGTCCGAGCCGACCAGCAGGCCGCTGCCCTTCAGCACGACGTTGATCTGCGCGGCGCCCACCCCGTAGTCGTCGAGGGCGATGACCGGGACGTCCGCGGCGACGGCCTCGAGCACCGCGGTGGAGCTCACGGTCACCAGACCTACGGCCCGGCGGAGCTGGGCGCGCATGGAGCCGCTCTCCACCACCAGGTTGCCCGGGAGGTCGTCACCTGCGGCCACCCGCTCGGCCATCAGGTCGGGGTAGGAGTCCTGCTCGTGGTGGGTCTGGGACTCGCCCTCCTGCGCCCGGACCTTCACCACCACCTCGAGGTGCGGATGGGCACGAGCGGTCTCCACGAGCCGGTCCAGCAGGTGCGCACGGTCACGGCGGCCCGACGGGACCTGGGCCTGGGCGGCGAAGACGATGCGGTCCCGCGGCACCTCCGACGGGTCCGCGCGCATGGCGTCCGCGCCCGCGACGACCGGGACACGGTCGATGAAGGGCATGGTCGCCAGCTCGAAGCCCAGCGGCACGGCCAGACGTCGGCTCGCGATGGCGAACTCGCGCAGCTCGCGTCTGCTGTGCACGACGAACACGTCGACCGAGCGCCGGAACCCCAGCCCGTAGGGCAGCACGGGCACGGCGATGCCGGCGAGCCCGCTCACCAGCACCGGTCGATCGGGCGTGTTCGCGACCAGGGAGACGGTGGCCTGCACCGTGTAGCCGCGGGCGGCGAGCAGCAGCACGTCGGGGCGCCACCGCTCGAGCAGCCGCTTCAGGTCCCCCAGCCCGACCACCTCGACGGTGTCGTCCTCGAACCGGGTGCCCTCCAGCGCGTCCGTCAGCTGACGCGGGCTGGGCAGGGCGCTGCTGCGCGCGACGACGAGCAGCGCCCCCCAGTCCTTCGGCAGCCGTCCTGCGAGGGCGGCGCCGTACTTGACGTAGGAGTCCGAGTCGGTGACGACCAGGACCCTGGGCCGCGGACGGTCATCGACGTCCGCGGCCCTGCCGTCGGTGTGGGGGCGGGACCCCGTCACGCACCCACCGTCGACGTGTCCCGACGCAGTCGCTGCATCGGCTTGTGCTCGCCGGGCATGACCCGCTTCACGCCGTCGCCCATGGCCTTCTCGAGCACGCGGATGTCGCGCGTCAGGCTCATGAAGCCGTGCGGCTCCAGGCTGGCGGCCTGGTCCGAGCCCCACATCGTGCGGTCGAGCGTGATGTGCCGCTCGACCGCCACGGCACCGAGCGCCACCGCGGCGAGCGAGATCTGCAGGCCGCGCTCGTGGCCCGAGTAGCCGACCGGGACGCCGTAGCGCTCCGCGAGCACCGGGATGGTGCGCAGGTTGGCCTCCTCCGGGGGGAGGGGGTAGGTCGACGTGGCGTGCAGGACGATCAGCTTCTCCGTGCCGAGGATCTCCACGGCCGCGTCGATCTGCTCCAGCGTGCTCATGCCGGTCGACAGGATGATCGGCTTGCCGGTCGAGGCCAGCTCGCGCAGCAGCTCGTGGTCGGTCACCGAGGCCGAGGCGACCTTGTGCGTCGAGACGCCCATGTCCTCGAGGAACTGCACCGAGGGGACGTCCCACGGCGAGGCGAACCAGTCGACGCCCTGCGCCGCGGCGTGGGCCGCGATCTCGGTGTACTGCTCGGTCTCGAACTCGACCTTGTAGCGGTACTCGAGGTAGCTCATCTCGCCCCACGGCGTCTCGCGACGCGTGTGCTTCATGTCCTCGGGCGTCGCGATGTCGGGGGTGCGCTTCTGGAACTTGACCGCCTGCGCACCCGCGAGGGCAGCCACGTCGATGAGCTTCTTGGCGACGGCGACGTCGCCGTTGTGGTTGATGCCGATCTCTCCGATGACGTACGTCGGGCGGTGACGCCCCACGATCTCCTCACCGATCTGTACCCATTCACTCATGGTCGGGCCCTTCTTCTCCGTGGATGTTCGGATGGTCCTGCGTGATGCGATCGTGCGGGTCGGCGAGCACGCGGTCGGCGAGCTCGCGGACGGCTCCGTCGCCACCTCGGCGGCGGAGCACGTAGGGGGCCGCCACGCGGGCGGCGGAGTGGGCGCCGGCGGGCACGACCGGCCAGCCGACGGCGCGCAGGCACTCGACGTCGTTGACGTCGTTGCCGAGGTAGGCGACGTCGGCGAGCGGGATGTCCAGGTCGCGCGCCCAGGCGGTGAGGGCGGCGATCTTGTCGGTGCACCCGGTCACCGCGTCGACACCGAGCTTCTCGGCCCGGGCGCGGACGACCGGGTTGGTCTCGGTGGACAGCACCAGCACCGGGATCCCGGCCTCGCGCAGGCGTCCGATGCCCAGGCCGTCCGAACGGCTGACCACCACGGACTCGACGCCGTGGGAGTCCAGACGGAGGCTGTCGTCGGTGTGCACGCCGTCGAAGTCCGTCACGACGGCGCGCGCACGCAGCGGGCACGACGCCGGGTCGCTGTTCTCGGCCTCGCGCCTCGTGAACAGCTCCTCGGCCAGTCGCAGGTCGTGCTCGGTGTCGATCTCGAGCGCGTCGCGCGGGGAGACCTCCACCATCTCGAGGCGGCCGAAGAACCGGTGCCCGTGCTCGAGGAACCCGTGGGTCCGCATGGCGTAGAAGGCACCCGTCTCGGTGAACTCCGGGGCCCGGTCCTGGCGACGCTGGCGGCGACGCTTGTCGTGGTTCACGCCCTCGGGGCCGTCGGGCCCGAGCCGCCACACGTGCTGCTCGGTGCGGACCACGCTGAAGGCCACGTCCGAGCCACCGGTCGTCACGCAGGCCACGGCGCGGTCGACGTCGTCGGGGTCGATGAAGGGGCTGGTCGCCTGGACGAAGACCGTGACCTCGGGGACGGCGCCACGGGTGCCGAGAGCAGCGAGGGCGTGGCGCAGGGCCGACTCCGAGGACGCCTCGTCGCCGGCCAGCCGCGCCGGACGGTCGATCACGAGCGCGCCGGCCGCGCGGGCGGCGTAGGCGATCTCGTGGTCGTCGGTGGAGACGACCACCTGGTCGACCGACGACACGGCACGCAGCGACCGGACGGCACGCACGACCAGCGGCTCGCCACCGAGGGGCCGCAGGTTCTTGCGCGGCACGCCCTTGGAGCCACCGCGTGCGGGGATCACGGCCACCACGCCGCCGCGGCGCACGGCGGGACGCGACGAGGACGGGGTGGGGAGCGTCCCGACGCCGACGGACGTCGGGTCGAGGTTGCGCTCGAGGAGCTCGGTCATGTCGGTGACGCTAGGGAGGCCGTCCGTCCGTCAGGTGAACGCCACGGCACCCGCCGACGAACGTCGATCGACCACCTCGAGGGGTCCGTGGGCCACGAGTCGAACCGTGGACCAACAGTGGGTGAACCACCCCGCGCCACGGCTGGATCGCGCGAGGATCGTGGCTACCGTGGCGCCGTGAACGCCATGGAGCAGACCCGCCGGACGAGCCCGGCCGCCGCCACGACCGCCCGTGCGGAGGCGCCGGTGCGCGTGGTGGCGATCGCCGGGTTCGACTCGCAGCTCAAGTGGTCCGTGGGCATCTGCCGCGAGCTGGAGAGCCGCGGCGCGCAGGTCGAGGTGCTGGCGCCGCGAGGTCGCAGCGCGCTCTCGGACCAGCAGGTCCGCGACGTCGGCTTCAGCGCGGTGCGCACGGTCGACTGGGACGACGTCGTCGAGGCGGCCGCCGCCGCGGACGTGGTGGTCTGTGCGCTGGCGGGACCGCTGGTCCGGCGGCTCACCATCGCGTTGGCCGAGCGCCCCCTGCAGCCCGGTCCGGTCGTCGTCGCCGGCTGGGTCGGGATCATCATCGAGAAGATCACGGCCGGCTACCTCGACCGCTGCGGCGCGGACGTCGTGGCGGTGAACGCTCGGCACGAGCTCGACCAGTTCCGCTTCACCGCCCAGCGGCTCGCCGTCCCGGACGAGAACCTCGTGCTGAGCGGCCTGCCCTTCCTCTCGTCGCGGCCTCGGCCCCAGCGGGACACGCCGGTGCGGACGGTGCTGTTCGCCGACCAGCCCACGGTGCCGTCCGGCGCCGGGGACCGCAGCTACCTGTACCGCCGGCTCGTCGAGCACGCCCGTCGACACCCGGACCGCGAGGTCCTGCTCAAGCCGCGACACCGCCTCGGCGAGGACACCTTCCACCGGATGCACCACCACCCGGAGCAGCTGCTGGCCGGCGTCGACCTGCCGCCGAACTTCCGGATCGTCTACACCTCCATCCCCGAGCTGCTCCCCCGCACCGACCTGCTGCTCACGGTCTCCTCGACCGCGTGCCTCGAGGCGGTCGACGCGGGGTGTCGCGTCGCCCTGGTGCTGGACCTGGGCGTGCACGAGCGGCTGGGCAACCACGTCTTCCTCGACAGCGACCTGCTGCGCACGTTCGACCAGATTGACGACGACGACCTCGGCACGCCCGCCGCGGCCTGGGTCGACAGCTACTTCGGTGGCCGCACCTCGTCCTCGGCCGGCACGATCGTGGACCGGGTCGAGAAGCTGCTGGCCAGTGGCGAGCGGCCCTCGCGCCTGGTCCGCTCGTCACCGTACTTCCGCGCGGCCGTCGAGCTCGAGACGGCACGTGCCGCCGGGTCGCTCACCCGGGCACCGGGCCCGTGGGCACGGCGTCGCCACCGGTACGGCGTCGTCCGAGGCACCGTGGTGCACGCCGGCACCCAGCTGCTCCCGCCGGCCCTCATGCGGCCCGTGCGGCACCTCTACCGGCGCGCCCTGGGTCGGGTCTGAGCCTCAGCTGCCGCCGCCGATGGCGGCCGGACCGTCCTCGCGACGGATGTCGATGATGTGCCCGGTCTGCGGCGACAGGAGCACGTCGAGCGACCGCAGGGCGACGACCTCGGACTCCAGCAGGGTGCCCTCGGGCTCGGCCCCGAAGGCCTTGGTGCGCATGGGCGTGCCGGTGCGCTCGGGGTTCACGCAGTTCACCCGCACCTCACCGGCCCACTCGTCCGCGAGGGCCTGGGTGAGGTTCACCGTGGCGGCCTTGGCCGAGGAGTACAGGGAGTAGCCCTTGCGGCCGCGCGTGTACGACGACGACGTGAACAGCAGCAGCGAGCCGTGGTGCTTGGCCAGGTGCGGGTAGAACTCCTGGGCGATGAAGATCGGGGCGAGGTAGTTGATCTCGGTGGCGGCCCAGATGGTCTCCTCCGACGTCTCGGCGAGGTCGCCGATCGGCAGGACGCCGGCGGTGTTGACCACGAGGTCGATCCGGCCCGACTCGGCCAGCACCTTCTTCGCGGCCGCGGCGACGTCCTCACGACGGTCGACGTGGGTGTTCGTCGAGGACCGGGAGAACGTGTGCACCGTGGCGCCGTGCGCACGCGCCAGCGCGGCGATGTCGCCACCGATGCCGTAGGAGCCGCCGAAGACGACCATGACCTTCCCCGCCAGCGCCTCGCGGTACTGGTTCTCGTCGAGCTCGTCGGGCGCGTCGGCCGAGGCCAGCTGGAACAGCTTGTCGGCGATGTAGACGTCGATCGGCTCGGTGACCTTCATGTTGCGCTCGTGCCCGGCGACGACGGTGATCGGCACCTCCGGCAGGTAGCGCAGCACCACGGTGCAGTCGTCGGTGGCCGTGAAGTCGGGGTCCTGCCAGGCACGGTCGTAGGCGCGGCGGATGACGGAGGACCGGAAGGCCTGGGGCGTCTGGCCGCGGCGCAGCAGGTGGCGCGGGAGGACGTCCTCGATGCAGCCCGAGGTCGCGTCGACCTGCACCACGGTGTCGGCCGACGGGATGGCGGTGTCGACCGCCTCGTACTCCTGCAGGGCTGCCACGCAGTCGTCGATGATCGTCTGGGAGACGAGCGGGCGGACCGCGTCGTGGAACAGCACGTTGCACTCGTCGTCGCCCAGCGCGGCCAGCGCGCGGCTGGTGGTCTCGTTGCGGGTCTCGCCGCCCTCGAGGATCTGGGTCACCTTGTCGTAGCCGCCCGCGTCGACGATGGCGCGCACCGGGTCGAGGTGGCCGGGCGTCATGAGGATGACGATCTCGTCGATGTTCCTCGACGCCTGGAAGGCGGCGACGGTGTGCTCGAGGATCGTCTTCCCGGCGATCTTGATGAGCTGCTTGGGGATGGAGAGCCCCACCCGGGTCCCGGTTCCACCGGCGAGGATCACGGCCACGTTGCGCAGTTCGGTCACCCGAGGAAGGGTACCTGCGTTCATGTCGGCGTCGCCCACCGTCCTCCTGCCGCTCGCTCCGCTGCGCCAGGCTGGCCGCCATGAGCGTGCGTGCCCTCGTCCTGGCGGACACCGACTCCTACGTGAAGTGGGGTGCGACGCTCGCCGCGACCGCGCCGTGGACGTCGCGCCTCGCCGTGCTCGACGGCCACGCCGCACCGAGCCGACGCCAGGTCGCTGACGCCGTCGACGGCTCGGGGTTCGACGTCGAGCAGGTCACCTGGACCGATGCCGACGCCCTGCGCGAGCTGCTCACGGCGTGGCGCCCGGACGTGCTGGTCCTCGCCGTCCGAGCCCATGCCGTGCCACCGGTGCTCCGTCTGCTCGACGACGCCCCCGGCCGGCCCGTCGTGCTCACGGGCGTGGCCGGCGTCTGCGTCCCGGTGCAGTGGTACGACGTGAACCTGCGCCGCGGCGCCGACGTCTTCGTCGTGCACTCGCGCCGCGAACGACGCGACCTGGTGGCGGTCGCCGCCCGGCACGACGTGCCGCACCGGGTGGCGCTGGCGACGCTGCCGTTCCTGCGCGTGGCCGCGCGCCGTCCGGTCGAGGTCGGGGCCGGTCGTGGCGCCGTGGCCGCGCCGCCCGCACCCGACGGGCCGGTGGTCTTCGCACCTCAGTCGCTCGTGCCGCACGACGACGCCGGGCGCGAGAGGGTCCTGCGCGGGCTCGCCACCGCCGTGAGGCCGGGGCGCGAGGTGCACGTGAAGGTGCGCTCGCGGGCCGGCGAGGTCGAGGCGCACCGCGGAGCCGGCGACTACGCCGCACTGCTCGCACGCCTGCACGCCGACGGCGCCACGCCTGAGGGACTGCGCGTGGTCGACGGCCCCATGAGCCAGCACCTGCGCGGCGCCTCGGGCTTCGTCACGGTCGGCTCCTCGGCGGCGCTCGAGGCCGTGGCCGCAGGCGTCCCCGCCGTCGTGCTCACCGACCTGGGCGTGGACGACGCTCACCTCAACAGCGTGTTCGTGGGGAGCGGGCTGCTGGGCACGCTCGCCGACGTCGCGCACGGTCGCTTCCGGAGCGTGGACCGCGGCTGGGCGCACGACAACTACTTCCACGACCCCGCTGCCGACGACTGGCAGACCCAGGTCGAGCACCTCCTGGCCGAGCGGGCCCGGCACGGGCTCCCTGCGCCCGCCCGCGTGCCCACCACGCTCGGCAACCGGGTGCGGGGCGTCTACTACCGGCTGGACGCCCTCGCGCCGTGGCGCGGCACGGCGCTCGAGCCGCTCGAGCGCCTGCTCCTGGCCGCGGCCCGCCGGCTCAACCGCGCCGTGCTGCACCTGCGCTGAGTGGCTTTGGGGGGCCGCGAGGGTGGCGGGAGGTAGGTGGCGCGCGCTTCCCGCGGAGGAGCGGTAGGTGGCACGCGGATACGAGCCCGCTTTCCGCGCGCCGCCTACCTCCGAGTTCCGGGATACGCGCGCCACCTACCGCCCACCCAGGCCGCAGCCCGAGAGCCGAGCCAGCGACGTCGCCGCCGCTCGGTCGAAGGCCCTTTCGGAGGCCACACCCAGCGCGAGCCGCAGCATCGCACCGGCAAGGTCGCGCGCCCCCAGCTGCAGCGCACCAGCAGGCCGCGACGGCCCCCTCAGCCGCCGGGCCGGATGATCGCCTCGTTCTGGCTGCTCTTCCAGCGCCGGAAGCCCTCCTCGGTCTCGCCCCGACGCCAGTACGCGGAGACCGAGAGGTCGGCCCGCTCCACCCGCTCGCGCACGTAGGGGCGCACGGTCTTGAGCAGACCTGACTCGCCGTGGACGAAGGCCTGGACACGGCCCTCGGGCCAGTCCCACGCGCGGACCGCGTCGTCGAGGAGCGAGGTGCTGCCGGCCGGGGCATCGCCGCGGTGCAGCCAGTGCACCGTGACCTCCCCCGCCGTGGGCAGGTCGATCTCGTCGCGGGCGTCGTCGACCTCGCAGAACAGCGTGGCCCGCGCACCCTCGGGCAGGTGCTCCAGCGTCACGGCCAGGGCAGGCAGGGCCGACTCGTCACCCACGAGCAGGTGGTGGTCGACCTCCTCGCGCGGCGAGTAGGCACCGCCGGGTCCGCGCACGTGGATCGTGGCCCCCGGTCGCACCTGCGCCGCCCACGGCCCGGCCACGCCCTCGTCGCCGTGCACGACGACGTCGATCCAGAGCTCGCGGGCCTCGAGGTCCAGGCGTCGCACCGTGTAGGTGCGCAGCACCGGCCACACCTCGTTCGGCAACGTCGCCCTGACGTCGTCGAGGTCGAGCGGATCGGGATAGTCGACGCCGTCGGCCAGGAACACCAGCTTGACGTAGGAGTCGGCCCAGCCGGACCAGCGTCCGGCGAGCTCGTCGAAGCCCCGGGCGACCTCACCGTCACCGAGCACCAGCCGCTTCAGGTGGGGCGTGACCTCCCGGACGTCGAGCACGGTCAGGTGAGCGGGGCGCGACGTCGACACGATGGGTAGCCTAACCAGGTGAGCCACGAGACCCCGACGACCGCAGCCACCCCCTCCTCCGATGGCCCCACTCCCCATGGCACAGGGCCTGCCATCGACACCGCCGCCTTCGACCCAGGCGTCCGCCCTCAGGACGACCTCTTCCGGCACGTGAACGGTCCGTGGCTCCGGGACGCGGCGATCGAGCCGGACCGCGCCACCGCCGGAGCGTTCGTGACCCTCGTCGACGAGGCCGAGAAGACCGTCCGGGGCATCGTCGAGGGCTGTCGCGACGCTCTCGACGGCGCCGGCCAGGACGGCGTCGACCACGATGGGGACTCCCGCAAGATCGGCGAGCTCTACGCCAGCTTCATGGACACCGACCGGATCGACGCCCTCGGCACCGAGCCGCTGCAGGAGGACTTCGCCCTGGTCGACGGGATCGCCGACGTCCCGACCTTCGTCCACGTGCTCGGGCGGCTCGAACGGTCCGGCGTCGGGAGCGTGCTGGGCATGTACATCGCTCCCGACCGCGGCAACCCCGACCGCTACGTCACGCACCTGGTGCAGAGCGGCATCGGCCTGCCCGACGAGTCCTACTACTCCGACGACGACTTCGCCGGGGTGCGCGAGGCCTACCTCTCCCACCTCGAGACGATGTTCACGCTCGGCGGGTTCGAGTCGCCGGCGGAGCGCGCGGCGCGGGTGCTCGACCTCGAGACCGCCATCGCGTCCCACCACTGGGACCGGGTGGCCTGCCGCGACGCGCAGAAGACCTACAACCTCATGGACCTCGACGCGCTGCAGACGCTGGTCGGTCCCCTGGACCTCGCCACGTGGTCCCAGGCCGCCGGCATCGGACGCGACGTGCTCGCGGAGGTCGTCGTGTCGCAGCCGTCGTTCCTCGAGGGCGTCGCCGGGCTCGTCACGGCCGACCGGCTGCCCGCCTGGCGCGACTGGCTGCGCTGGCAGGTCCTGCACGCCGCCGCGCCGTACCTGCCCGCGGCCTTCGTCGAGGAGAACTTCTCCTTCTACGGACGCACGCTGAGCGGGACCGACGAGCTGCGCCCGCGCTGGAAGCGTGGCGTCGGCTTCGTCGAGTCGGCCATGGGTGAGGCGATCGGCAAGATCTACGTCCGCACCGAGTACCCGCCGACGTCCAAGGACCGCATGGACGACCTCATCGAGCACCTCGTCGAGGCGTACCGGCGCAGCATCACCGCCCTGCCCTGGATGAGTGACACCACGAAGGCCGAGGCTCTCGAGAAGCTCGCGGCCTTCACCCCGAAGGTCGGCCACCCCGACGCCTTCAAGGACTACTCGGCGCTCGAGACCGACCCGACCGACCTGCTGGGCAACGCCCGACGTGGGCTGTCGGTGGCGATGGACCGCGAGCTGGCCAAGATCGGGCGACCGATCGACCGCGACGAGTGGTACATGACGCCGCAGACCGTGAACGCGTACTACAACCCCACCATGAACGAGATCGTCTTCCCTGCGGCCATCCTGCAGCCGCCGTTCTTCCACGCCGACGCCGACGACGCCGTCAACTACGGCGCCATCGGCGCGGTGATCGGGCACGAGATCGGGCACGGGTTCGACGACCAGGGCAGCCACTTCGACGGCACGGGGGCCCTGCGCAACTGGTGGACCGACGACGACCGGGTGGCCTTCGAGAAGCTCACGGCCGCCCTCGTCGAGCAGTACGCGGCGCTGTCGCCCGAGGGTGCCGACGGGCACACCGTCAACGGCGAGCTCACGATCGGCGAGAACATCGGCGACCTGGGTGGGCTCGGCATCGCCTACCAGGCGTACCGGATCGCCACCGGCGGTGAGGCACCCACGATCGACGGGCTGACAGGTGACCAGCGGTTCTTCATCTCGTGGGCCCAGGCCTGGCAGGCCAAGGTGCGACCGGCCGAGACGGTCCGCCGCCTCACCGTCGACCCGCACTCGCCGCCGGAGTTCCGCTGCAACCAGGTCGTGCGCAACATCGACGCCTTCCACGAGGCGTTCGGCGTCACGCCCGACGACGAGCTGTGGCTCGCGCCCGAGGACCGTGTGACCATCTGGGCGTCGTGACCGAGCAGGCGCGCCTGCAGCGCCGGATCCTGCGGACCCTCGTGGCCGTGCAGGTGGTCGGCGGCGTCGGCAACGGAGCCGGTCTGGCCGTGGGCGTGCTGCTCCTGCGGGAGGTCTCGGGCTCGTCGGGCTGGGCCGGGATGTCGACGGTCATGCTCACCCTGGGTGCGGCGCTCGCGACCGTCCCGCTCGCGACGCTGGCGGTCCGTGCCGGGCGCAGGCCGGCCCTGGCCACCGGCTGGTTCCTCGGCGCGGTCGGGGCCGCCGTGGTGGTGCTCGGTGCCGACGCCGACAGCCTGCCGCTCGTCCTGGTCGGACTGTTCCTCTGCGGTGTCAGCACGGCCTCCAACCTGCAGTCGCGCTTCGCGGCGGTCGACCGCGCCGAGCCGCGGCACGTCGGACGGTCCCTCGCGCTCGTCACGTGGGCCACGACCGTCGGCGCCGTGCTCGGGCCCAACCTGATCGGGCCGGGCACCACCACGGCTCGGGCCCTCGGCGTGCCCGACCTCGCCGGTCCCCTCGTCTTCTCGTGCGTGGCCTTCGCGGTGGCCGGCACCGTGGTCCTCGTGCTCCTGCGGCCCGACCCGCTGCCGCCGGCCCGGCGCGACGGGATCGACGTCCCGGTGCCCCGGGTCCGCGCCGCCCTGCCGCACGTGCGGGGCGAGACGCGCACGGCCGTGGTCACCATCGCGCTCGCCCACGCCGTGATGGTGTCCGTCATGGCCCTCACCCCGGTCCACATGCAGGACCACGGTGCCGGGGTGGAGGTGATCGGATTGACCATCAGCCTGCACATCGCCGGCATGTACGCACTGTCACCGGTCATGGGGTGGCTGGCGGACCGCTGGGGTCCGGCTCGCACCATCCTCGCCGGTCAGCTCGTGCTGGTCGCCGCCGTCGTGGTCGCCGGGACGTCCGGTACCTCGGAGGTGCGGATCACGGTCGGCCTGGTGCTCCTGGGCCTGGGCTGGTCGGCCGCCACCATCGCCGGGGCGGCGCTGCTCACCCGGTCCACCGATCCCGCGGTGCGCCCGCTGGTGCAGGGGCTCGGCGACCTGACGATGAACTTGGCCGGGGCCGCGGGAGGCCTCCTGGCGGGCGTGCTCGTGGCGTGGCAGGGCTTCGGCACGCTCAACGCGGTCGCCGGCACGCTCGTGGTGCCCGTCGTGCTGCTGGTGGTCGCCGGACGGCGGGCCGCCCAGCAGGTCAGCGTCGGAACACGCTGAAGCGGATCCGGTCGACGACGCTCAGGACGCGGTCGTACCACCAGTCGGCCACGCGGTCGGCCACCGCGTAGCGGGCGTCCGCCGTCCGGTCCAGGACGGGCCAGAACAGGTCCGCCACGCGCTCCCCCAGCTCGGCCCACCGGTCGTCGCTCACGAACAGCCCCGTCACCGCGATGACCGCCAGCGACGACCACGGCGTGCCGAGCACCACGGCGAAGAGCAGGTTGACGACGATCGCGACAATCGCCACCAGGTCGCGGCTCCCCCGCCGCAGCAGCATCGGTGCGAAGAACAGCTGCACGCCGAGCACGGTCCACGTGAGGACCGCCAGGAGGACGTCACCGTTGGAGATGAGGTCCGAGAGCCACGGGAACGGTCGGAACTCCGGCAGCTGCAGCGTCGTGTAGAGGGCGGTGCCGTCCTGCCAGGCGGGCTGGGAGACCTTGTCGAGGCCGCCGGCGAAGTACGCGAGGATCGTCTGGGTGCCCAGGCCCACCAGGCCGACGTTGTGCATCCCGGTGCGCAGCCACTCAGGCGCGACGTCGTCGCTGTCGCGCGGCTCGACCCGGTTCGCGTCGAGCGACCAGACCTCGGAGGTTCGCATGAGCAGCATCCACAGCAGCGCGAGCCGGACGAGGTTGTCGCCGATCGACCCCAGCACCGGGTTCTGCGCGGTGACGGCGATGAACCCGACGAGCACCACGATGGTCATCGCCTTGGCGTGCCATCCCAGCACGAGTCCCACGGCCCCCAGGATCACCGCCACGTAGATGGCGGTGAGCAGGTCACCGCTCACCCCGTCGAGCAGCGCGATCTCGGGGAACCGACTCACGGCGCGGGCGGGCTCGGCCCACGCGGAGGCGTCGCCGACCCACACCTGTCGGGTGGAGAAGTTCGTCAGCAGCAGCCCCAGCACGCACAGGCCGATGAGGATCCGTGCTGCCGCCACGGCGTGCAGGGCGTGGCGTTCCGACGTGAGCCACCGCTCCGCCGACCTGCGCGTGCTGCCGATCGCGTCCCTGACGCGCCAGATCGTGCTCATGCGTCCGCCAGGTAGGAGTCGAAGGCGGACTGTGCCTCGGCGGAACCGCGCACCGCACGTCGCCACCCGGCGTCGAACCACTCGAAGTCCACGGCGGTGATCCGTTCGGCGTCGCGCTGCTCGTGCGGCGGCACGATCCGGCGGCCCACCCGGTACTGGACCTGGACGACCCTCTGGTCGGAGTAGGCCTGGGTGTAGAGCGAGGCGAAGCGGGTCACCATCGTGTCGAGGTCCAGGTAGCCGCGCACGGCGTCGGCCGGCACTCCCGCACCCTGCAGGGCCCCGCGCAGCTCCGCGACGGGGCGGCCGGCGTAGGAACCGAGGACGACGCGACGACCGGACGATCCCAGACCGAACATCGCGTTGTTCAGGTTGGTGGCGAGCCGGCGGCCGGCGAGGTGCACGCGCGCGGGGGCGACGTCGTTGCGCGTCCGGGTCAGGTCGGCACGGGTGACGTCGAGCCAGGGGGTCTGTCTCACCTCGTCCTTCCCCACACGCACACGGGCCCGGACCCAGAGCGACTCGTCGACCCGCTGGGAGCTGGGCTCGAGCAGGTCCCACGACTGCCGGAAGTACGGGTCGACGTACCTGGCGAGCAAGGATCCTCCAGCCACCTCGCGGACCGGGCCCGACGGGGCGAGCCACAGGGCGAGCAGCACCGAGTGGACGAGAGCGAGCGAGGCGAGCACCAGGACGAGGGTCGTGCGCCAGTCGTGCCGAGGGACGTCGGCCCGCCGCGATCCGCCACTGCCACCTCCCTCCACCGACATGCCTTCCATCGTAGGTCGTGACAGACGCCTGCCCGGTGACCGAGACCGGTCACCGGGCAGGCGTCGTGCTACGTCGTCAGATCTTCAGACGACGACGCTCGTTGATGAGCACCGCGGCTCCGAAGAGCACCAGGCCGAGACCCAGCAGCCAGAACGGCAGCAGGTTCGGGGCACCGGTGGCCGGCAGCGTGGTCGTGACGTCGGCGTCGGCCTGCGCGTCAGCGTCCGCAGCAGCGTCGGCCTGGGCGTCGGAGTCGGCGTCGGCCACCGCGTCGGCGTCAGCGTCAGCGTCGGCGTCGGCGTCAGCGTCGGCATCGGCGTCGGCGTCGACGTCGGCCTGCGTGTCGGCGTCGTCGGCCTGCGTGGCCAGGGCGTTCGGGCCACAGCTCGTGCGAGCCAGGTCCAGGGCCACGGCCGGGTTGTCGCCGATGCCGAGCGCGGTCAGGCTCAGCGCGGTGACCTCGATCGCCTCGCCGTCGGCGTCGACGACCTGCTTGTTGATCGTGCCGTTCACGACGGGCTTCAGGGCCTCGCCCAGCTGGTTCAGCAGGCTGGTCTCGACGGCGTCGAGGATCGGCGTGACCAGCTGCTGCTGGACCGTGGCGACGAGAGCGGCCAGCGGGCCGAGAACGGCGCCGAGGCTGTCGTTGAGCGACTGCTCGAGCGTGGCGATGATGCCGTCGACCACACCGTTGACCAGGTCCTGGACACCGGGACCGACGAGCGCGGTGTTGGGCTCGCCCGCGCCGAGCTCGACCGGGATGATCACGTCGTTGCCCTCGGGCAGGTCGACGATCAGGTTGATGCTGGCGACCTGCGAGGTGCCGGTGGCGTCGGCGCCGGCCTCGGCGGTGCACTGGCTGGTGACGGCACCGATCTCGGCGCGGACGTCGATGACGCCGGTGACGGCGTCGAGGACGGGGTCGAGCGCGGCCTCCTGGATCGCGGTCAGCAGCGGCGTCAGGGCGGCCTCGAAGAGCGGGCCGGTGACCGGGTCGAGCCCGTCGAGGATCCCGTCGAGGATCGTGCCGGTGTTCACGGCACCGGGCGCGATGTCGGCGCCGATGGTCGAGAGGTCGATCGACGCGAGCGTCGGGATGGCGATGGGCGCGACGGCGGCCGCAGCCTCGGAGGTGCCCCGGTCGCCGTCCAGACCGGTGGAAGCCGTCTGGTCGAAGGCGCTGACGCCCTGCGTCGAGAGGCCGGTGCCGCACAGGCCCGTGCCGTTGCTGGGAGCACCCTCACCGGTCGAGACCGCAGCGCACTCCTGCGAGTCGACGATGCCGGTGATGCCGGAGGCGGTGACGGCGCTGGCGTTGGACTGCGCCACGGTCTCGTCGGCGCCGCTGGCGGAGAAAGAGACCGCGGTCGTGATGAGCAGGGTGCCCAACCCGAGCGCGAGGGTGTTTCTGCCGAGCTTGTTCATGTGGAAAGACTCCCGTGTCGCTGTTGTTGCGGCGCGAGAAGATTATTCCCTCGACGTGTGCCGCGTGCCAGTGACGACCACCACAGGCGGCCGCGGGCAACATCTTACGCAGATCTCAGGCAATCGTGGGTCTTCGGTCCCATCGGGCGGACGCTGAGACGCATCACACACCGATGGACTCGTCCTGCCCGCGAACCTCTCGGCCCCTGCGGTTCCGGGCCGTTCGGGCTCGCCACCAGCGTCCAGCACGCCGCCAGGAAGCGTCGCTCACGAGCATCATGTCGACCGCGATCATGACGAGCGAGAAGTACATGATCCCCATGAACACCCCGATCCCGAGGTGCATGCCGGTGACCACCACGAGGGCCAGGGCTCGCGTGCTGCGGTAGAGCAGCAGCACCGGGAAGAGCAGCTGCACGACGATCGCGGTCCAGGTGGCCAGCAGGACGATCGGCTCCGCGCTGGAGAACGGATGGATGAGGTCGCGCCACGGCGAGTAGGCCTCGGTCTGCAACGGGAAGTAGACCGCTCGCCCGCTCATCCACACGTCGCTCTGCACCTTCCACAGCGCCGAGCCGACGTAGACCATCACCACCTGGTGGATGATCAGGACGACCGCCAGGTTGTGCAGCGTCGTCGAGAGCCACGGCGGCACGATCGGTCGGACCGCCCCCCTGCGCCCACGCAGCCAGGCGTCGACGGAGAAGTGCCGGCCCGAGTCGGTGAAGCACGCGTACAGGAGGACCATGCGCAGGATGGCGTCACCCCCGGAGCCGACGAAGGGGTTGCTCACGTACAGCGACATCCACAGGAACAGGGTGAGGACGGCCGCACCGCGGGTCCACAGACCGACCATGAGGAGGAGGCCTGCCACCACGGTGAGCAGGTAGAGGAGGTCGAACGTCAGTCCGTCGGCCTGCTGGAAGATGCCGAGGACTCCCGGCCACGGCTTCGCGTCGCGCACCGACGACGTCCACGCCGCGCCGTCGCCCCACGTGTAGTGCCGATCGGGCCAGTTGACGAGCATCTGCGTCCAGACGATGAGGCCCAGCACGATGCGCGTCACCGCGAGTCCCCGAGTCGCGTGCGGACGGGCCGTGAGCCAGTCCCAGGCCCGGTCGAGCCCGCCCCCCACCCCGGCCGCCCTCATCGGTGCGACGCCCAGAAGTCGCGGATCGAGGCCCGCTCGGCCTCGTCGCCACGGAGGGGCTCGCGCCACCCGTTGATCCGCTGACGCACGGCGGGCCGCGCCCGCTCGCGGCCGTCCGCATCCTCGCCGCGAGCCTCCCAGGGCGTGACCCCCTGGCTGCGCGTCGCGTAGCGGACGGCGACCAGCCGGCTGTCCGGTCGCTGTGCCTCGAGTGCCTCGGTGGCGAGCCGGGTGGTAGCACGGTCGTACACGAGGTAGAGATCCACCTGGCTGTCGTCGAGCGCGTCGTCGGAGCCGGCACGCAGGTCCTGGGCGAGGCGCTGCCAGGACACGACGTCCTCCGGGTCCGCCACGTCCGCGACCTCGCGCTGGTCGGTGTCGAGGGTGCCGTACCTCGAGCCGAGCGGACCGTAGAGCTTGTTCGTGACGTAGCCCGCCCGCCCGCCGACGAGCCGGTGGCGCACCAGGTCGAGCTCGACGTCGGTCCAGTCGAGCCAGTCGGTGACCACGAGCTCGCCGTCCTGCTCGTAGGCGCCCTGGAACCGGACGGTGCGGTCGGCCGAGACCGGGTTGGGCGCGAAGAGCCGCCAGTTCTGGGCGAAGTAGGCGCCCAGGTAGGAGGTGGCCGGACGCGCGGCCTCGGAGTACGTGTTGGGCGGCAGCGCGGCGAGCGTCACCACGACGAGGTGGCCGGCTGCTGCGACGGCGACCAGGCCGACGACCACCAGACGCCACCACGGCGGGCGCGGTCGCGCGGTCGGCTCCTCTCGCTGCACCTGCACACGGTACTCGGACCCCGGTGTGGATGATGGACTCGTGCGCATCGAGACGGCCTCGCCCCACGACCCCGACGTCGCCGTCCTCCTCGACGAGCACCTCGCGCAGATGCGCGCCACCTCGCCTCCCGGCAGCGTCCACGCGCTTCCGCACGACGCTCTGGCGAGGGACGACGTCGTGCTCGTCGCGGCCAGGCGTGCCGGGCCGGGGCACGACGGGGACCGGTTGCTGGGCATCGGGGCCCTCAAGCGGCACGCTGGCGGCCTCGGGGAGCTGAAGGCCATGCGCACCACCGAGGATGCACGCGGCGCCGGTGTGGGCGCCGCCGTCCTGGACCATCTGGTCCGGGTCGCGCGTGCACGGGGGTTGACCCGCGTGAGTCTCGAGACCGGGACCCAGCCCGCGTTCGAGCCGGCCCGCCGGCTCTACGCCCGGCGCGGGTTCGTCGAGTGCGGTCCCTTCGCGTCGTACGTCCTCGACCCGCACAGCGTCTTCATGACGCTCTCGCTCGACTGAGTCAGGACGCGTCGGGCTCCACGTCGAACGTCGCGTTGTAGCGGTGCAGCGAGTCCGCCACGGCCAGCAGGTCGCCCTCCTGCCACCCCGCGAAGCGCTCACCGAGCGCCGTCCGCCGGTCGACGTCGACGTCACGGATCCGCCGTCGACCCTCGTCGCTGGCCGACAGCAGCGTGGCCCGCCCGTCCTCCGGGTCGGGGGTGCGATCGACCAGACCGAGCTCCAGCAGGTGCTGGACGGACCGACTGACGGCGGCCTTGTCGAGCTCCAGGACCCCGCAGAGCGAGCTCCCCCGCACCGGTCCGTCCGCCTCGACCTGCGCCAGGACCAGGTAGCCGACGGGCTGCAGGTCCGGGTGCACCGAGTGGGCCCGCTCCACGACCGCACGGCGCGCCCGCCTCAGCAGCACACCCACCTCGAGCTCGACCAGCCGCAGCGCGCCCAGCGCGCCCGGCTGGGTGCCGCTGTCGTCGTGCGTCGAGGTGGGCGCGGCGGTCATCAGAGGCTCGCCACGGTGTCGGCGGGCTGCCCCTCGGACTCGAGCTCGTCCACGTCCTTCTCGATGGTGGTGCGCAGCGGCACCTCCTTGATGAACAGGATGCAGACCAGGGCCGCGACCGCGAAGGGCGTCGCCACCATGAAGATGTGGCCGAAGGCTTCCCCGAACGAGGCTTCGTAGAGGGTGCGGAACGGGCCCGGCAGCGCCGAGATGTCCGGGATGTGGCCGGTCGACTGCTGAGCGGCCTCGAGATCTGCACGGTCGAGCTGACCGGATGCCGTCAGCTGCTGGACACCGTCGCTGACGTTGCGCTTGACGTCGTGGCTGAGGATCGTCCCGAGCACCGCGACGCCCACCGATCCGCCCATCGAGCGGAAGAAGGCGACGACCGAGCTGGCGGCCCCCATGTCCTCGAGACGCGTGTTGTTCTGCACGGCCAGGACCAGGTTCTGCATGGTGGCGCCGAGGCCGAGGCCCACGAGGGCCATGTACAGGCCGACGGTCCACAACGGCGTCGAGCCGTCGATCGTGCCGAGCAGGGCGAAGCCGGCCGTCACGAGGACCATGCCGCCGACGAGCCAGCGCTTCCACACACCGGTGCGGCTGATGATGCGCCCGGAGGTGATGCTCGAGACGAGCAGGCCGCCGACCATGGCGATCGACATCAGCCCGGCCTCGGTCGGCGACATGCCGCGCGAGAACTGGAAGTACTGGCTCAGGTACACGGTGGCGCCGAACATCGCGATGCCGATCATCACGGAGGCGAGGGTGGCCAACGACGTGGTCCGGTCGCGGAAGAGACGCAGTGGGATGATCGGCTCGGTGGCGAACCGCGCCTCGACGACGAGCGCGGCGGCGATGAGCACCGCGCCACCGACCACCAGACCGGCCGACGTGGCCGACGCCCACGCGAAGCTGGAGCCGGCGAGCGAGACCCACACCAGCAGCAGGCTCACGCCGCCCATGATGAGGGTCGCTCCCGCGTAGTCGATCGAGACCTCGCGGCGGACCACGGGCAGGTGCAGGGTGCGCTGCAGCAGCACGAAGGCGGCGAGGGCGAAGGGCAGGCCGACGAAGAAGCAGCCGCGCCAGCCGAGCGGGCTGTCGACGATCAGTCCGCCGATGAGCGGGCCACTGACCGTGGCCAGCGCGAAGACGGCGCCGATGTAGCCGGAGTAGCGGCCCCGCTCACGCGGGGTGACCATCGAGGCGATGACGACCTGCACGAGTGCGGTCAGGCCGCCGACGCCGAGCCCCTGCAGGGCGCGCGCACCGATGAGGACGCCCATGCTGGGCGCGAACGCCGCCACGAGCGAGCCGGCCGAGAAGATCACCAGGGCGATCTGCACGAGCATCTTCTTGCTGAACAGGTCGGCCAGCTTGCCCCAGATCGGGGTGGTGGCGGTCATGGCCAGCAACGTGGCGACGACGACCCACGTGTAGCCGGTCTGGCTGCCCTCGAGGTCGGTGACGATGCGCGGCAGCGCGTTGGTGACCACGGTGCTCGACAGCATCGCGACGAACATCGCGAGCAGCAGGCCACTGAGGGCCTCGAGCACCTGGCGGTGGGTCATCTGGCCCGCGGCCTCGGCTGCGGGCGCCTGGGTGGTGGCACTGGGTTCGGACACGGGGGCTCGCTTCACGGGAGGACGGATTGGTTGACTCCGTCAACTATAGCGAGATGGTTGATCAGCGCAACCAATGGTCGACGTGAGGTGGCTCACCGCCGGGCCAGCCGCTCCCCGAACTCCGGCCCCTCCCCCGTCGCGCCCGGGCGGCCGCGCAGCGCACCGGAGGCGATCCCCGTGCCGTAGGCGCCGGGCAGCGAGACCTGCACGACCCGGCCGCGGCGCCCGGTCGCCGCCAACCACTGCCGGGCGAGATCGGCGACCACCTCGTCGCGCGGTCCGACCAGGTCCGGCACCCGACCCTGCGGCCCGGCTTCTACGAGGTCGACCAGGCGCTCGGCCACGGTGTCCCCCGCCACGGGCCGGGCGAGGATCCGCGGCACGAGGGAGACGCTGCCGACGGAGGCGAAGCCCAGGGCCTGCTCGGCGAACTCGTGCACCTGCGTCGCCCTCTGGATCGTCCACGGAACAGGGCCGGTGGCCACCATCCGCTCCTGCGCGAGCTTGCCTGCGTAGTAACCCGCGTCGATGTCGTCGATGCCGACCACCGAGAGCGCCACGTGGTGCCCCACGCCGGCCCGGGCCCCCGCGGTGAGCAGCCGGCGCGTCACGGTGGTCGTGAAGCGCACCGCCGCACCCGCCGAGAGGGTGACGACGTTGGTGAGGTCCAGCACGGCGTGGGCTCCTGCGAGGGCGTCGTCGAGACCGGCCCTGCTCCGCCGGAGGTCGTGACCGCTGCCTCGGGACAGCACCGTCACGTCGTGGCCCCGCCGGCGAGCACGCTCGACGACCACCCGTCCGATGACCCCCGTACCGCCTGCGACGACGACCTTCACGGCACCTCCTGCTCTCGGTGGACCGTACGCCCGCAGGGGTGCGCGGTGCCAGACCCCCGACCGACACCTCGATCGGCGATGATGTCGCCATGCTCATCGTCGGTCTGGTCCTCGTGGGGCTCGCCGCCCTGCTGCACGTCTACATCTTCTGGCTCGAGTCGTTCGCGTGGACCTCGGCCCGCGGGCGGGCGACCTTCGGCACGACCGTCGAGGAGGCTCAGGCGACGCGGGAGCTGGCCTACAACCAGGGCTTCTACAACCTGTTCCTGGCTCTCGTGGCGGGCGCAGGCGTGATCCTCGTGGCCGTCGACGAGACCGTCGTCGGGGCCACGATGGCGTTCGTCGGCGCGGGCTCGATGCTGGCCGCCGCTGCGGTGCTGCTGCTCTCGAGCCCGGACAAGGCCCGCGCCGCGGTCACCCAGGGAGCGCTACCTCTGCTCGGCGTCGTCGCCCTGGCCGTGGGCCTGGCCTGACGCCTCGACGGAGTACACCAGCCGCGCGAACTGCCCCACGGCCGTGGCGCTGCGCAGCCGCAGGCGGGACGACTCCACACGGCGCGGGAGCAGCGGGGCGCCGCTGCCGAGCGTGACCGGGGCGACGGAGACCGCGATCTCGTCGAGCGCGTCGGCCTCGAGGAACTGGGCGGCGAGGTCCCCTCCCCCGACGACCCACACGTCGCGGCCAGCCGCGGCCTCGCGGATCCGCGGCAGCACGTCGGCGACGGGACCACGCACCAGACGCACGTCGGCGCCGGCGGGCACGGGGAGGTCGCGGGTGGTGAACACGAAGGTGGGGCGGTCGCCGTGGAAGCCCTGCCACTTCTCCGGGTGCTCCAGCACGTCCTCGGTGCGCAGGAGCCACTCGTAGGTGCTGGACCCCTCCACCAGCACCGCCGCGTCGGCCGGCAGGAGCCCCTCCTCGGGCTGCTCGCCGCCGTCGACGGCGAACAGCCAGTCGAGGGAGTGCTGCTCGTCGGCGATCCAGCCGTCGAGGCTCGTGGCCGTGTCGTAGACGATGCGTCCCATGCGGTGAGCGTAGGCGCGAGCTCCGACAGGCCGGATCGACACGACGAGGGGCCCGGACCGTGGTGGTCCGAGCCCCTCGCGGGTCGTGCTCCTCGCTCAGCGCTGCACGTCGAAGCGGTCGGCCTCCATGACCTTGACCCAGGCCCCGACGAACTCGTCGACGAACGCGTCGGCACCGTCGTCGCTCGCGTAGACCTCGGCCACGGCGCGCAGCTCGGAGTTCGAGCCGAACACGAGGTCGGCGCGGCTCCCGGTCCAGCGCACCTCGCCGGAGGCGTCGCGACCCTCGTAGATGCCGGCCTCGGGATCGACCGACGTCCAGGTGACGTCCATGTCGAGCAGGTTCACGAAGAAGTCGTTCGTGAGCGTGCCCGGGCGGTCCGTCAGGACGCCCAGCGTGGACCGGTCGTAGGTGGCGCCGAGGGCGCGCAGACCGCCGACGAGGGCCGTCATCTGCGGGGCGCTGACGCCGAGCAGGTTCGCGCGGTCGACGAGCAGGTGCTCCGCCGGCAGCCGGTTGCCCTTGCCGAGGTAGTTGCGGAACCCGTCGGCACGCGGCTCCAGCCACTCGAAGGACTCGACGTCGGTGTGCTCGAGCGTGGCGTCGACGCGGCCCGGGGTGAACGGGACCGCGATCTCACGGCCGGCCGCCTTGGCGGCCTGCTCGATGCCGACGCCACCGGCGAGGACGATCAGGTCGGCCAGCGACACCGAGGTGCCGGAGTCCGCCTGGATGCCCTCGAGGACGCCGAGCACCCGACGCAGCTCGCCGGGGTTGTTGACCTCCCAGCCGATCTGCGGCTCGAGGCGCACGCGAGCGCCGTTGGCGCCGCCGCGCTTGTCGCTGCTGCGGAACGTCGAGGCCGAGGCCCACGCCGTGCTCACGAGGTCGGTCACGCTCAGGCCGGAGTCGGCGATGCGCTGCTTGAGGTCCGCGACCGCGGCCTCGTCGAGCGGCGCACCGGTGGCCTCGGGCAGCGGGTCCTGCCAGATGAGCGTCTCGGAGGGGACCTCCGGGCCGAGGTAGCGCTGGATCGGACCCATGTCACGGTGCGTCAGCTTGAACCAGGCCCGCGCGAAGGCGTCGGCGAACGCGGCCGGGTCGTCCTTGAAGCGGCGCGAGATCTTCTCGTACGCCGGGTCGACACGCAGCGCCAGGTCGGTGGTCAGCATCGTGGGCTTGCGGTTCGGACCACCGTGGGCGTCGGGGATGATCGCCTCGGCGTCCTTGGCGACCCACTGCGCCGCGCCGGCCGGGCTCTCGGAGAGCTCCCACTCGTAGCCGAACAGGATCTCCAGGTAGTCGTTCGTCCACTGCGTCGGCTTGGTGGTCCAGGTGACCTCCAGGCCCGACGTGATGGTGTCGTTGCCGTGGCCGGTGCCGAAGGAGTTCTTCCAGCCCAGGCCCTGCTGCTCGATGGGAGCGCCCTCGGGCTCCGCACCGACGTGGGCGTCGGGGTCGGCAGCACCGTGGGTCTTGCCGAAGGTGTGACCTCCCGCGATCAGGGCGACGGTCTCCTCGTCGTTCATCGCCATGCGACCGAACGTCTCGCGGATGTCGCGGGCCGACGCCATCGGGTCGGGGTTGCCGTTGGGGCCCTCGGGGTTGACGTAGATGAGGCCCATCTGGACGGCGGCCAGCGGCTTCTCGAGGTCGCGGTCGCCGGAGTAGCGCTCGTCACCGAGCCACGTGGTCTCCGGGCCCCAGTACACGTCGGCGTCGGGCTCCCACACGTCCTCGCGACCACCGGCGAAGCCGAAGGTCTCGAAGCCCATGGACTCCAGCGCCACGTTGCCGGTGAGGACCATGAGGTCCGCCCAGGAGAGGTTCTTGCCGTACTTCTTCTTGACCGGCCAGAGCAGGCGGCGGGCCTTGTCGAGGTTGCCGTTGTCGGGCCAGCTGTTGAGCGGGGCGAAGCGCTGCTGACCGGCACCGGCGCCGCCGCGGCCGTCGTGCACGCGGTACGTGCCGGCACTGTGCCAGGCCATGCGGATCATGAGGCCGCCGTAGTGGCCGAAGTCGGCCGGCCACCAGTCCTGCGAGGTGGTGAGCACCTGCTCGATGTCGCGCTTGACCTCGGCGAGGTCGAGGGACTCGAAGGCGGCGGCGTAGTCGAAGTCCTCGCCGTGCGGGTTCGCGACGGCGGGGTTCTTCGCCAGGACCTTGAGGTTGACGCCCTCGGGCCACCAGACCTTGTTCGCGTCCTGGCGGGTGGGGTGGGGCAGTGACTCGTGCGCGACGGGGCAGCCGCCTCCGGCAGCGCCCTTGGCGTGGTCCGGCTCGTTCATCTCGCCGACTTCGGCGTCGGGCTTGTCGTGCTCGCTCACGTGGGTTCCTCTCACGGGGTTGGACAGGTCGGGCGGTCCGCGTCGATGACGCGGGAGTCAGGCGGCGCAGGAGGGGCAGGTGCCCCAGAAGATGACCTCGGCCTCGTCGATGACGAAGCCGTGGTCGGACGAGGGGACGAGGCAGGGGGCCTCGCCCGTGGCGCAGTCGACGTCGGCGATGTCGCCGCAGCCGCGGCACACCACGTGGTGGTGGTTGTCCCCCACGCGTCGCTCGTAGCGTGCGGTGTGGCCGTGCGGCTGGATGCGCCGGACGATCCCCACCTGGGTGAGGGCGGCCAGCGTGTCGTAGACCGCCTGGTGCGAGACGTCGGGGACGAGGGTCCGGGCGGCGTCGATGACGGTGGCGGTGTCGGCGTGCGGCGTCCGTTCGAGCGCGTCGAGGACGGCCACCCGGGGGCGCGTGACGCGCAGTCCCGCCTCCCTCAGGAGCTCGGGTGCCTCGATCGACGTCATGCCCCCGACTGTAGCCACTTTCTTGAACGAGTCAAGAAACGACACGCGAACATCAGGTGCGCGGTGCGGTGCTCACCGCCGCGCGCGGTCACGTTCGACGCGGGCCCGGTGCAGCGCCTGCATCTCGTCGGCGAGCTCGGGGGCGGGACCGTCGACCACGACTCCCGGCACCACCTGCTCGATGGGCAAGGTGGCCACAGGCGGGGCGGGCTCCCCCCATCCGTCGAGCCACTCGGTGAGCTGCGTGGCTCGCACCGCGACGACGATGCGTCCCAGCCCGACCCAGCCGTGAGCCGCGGAGCACATGGCACAGTGCTCCCCCGTCGTGTACGCGGTCGCGCCGGCTCGCTCAGCCGGCGCCAGGTGCGCCCCGGCCCATGTGGCGAGCGCGAGCTCCGGATGGCGTGTCGCGTCCCCGCCACCCTCCTGGTTGCGCTCCTCCAGCAGCACGGTGCCATCGGCGCCGACCAGCAACGATCCGAAGGGCATGTCGCCGCGCTCGAGCGCCTCGCGGGCGAGCACGACGCAGCGGCGCAGGTGGATGAGGTCCGTGTCGGTCAGCGTCATGGGGCCATCATCGGCCAGGGCACGCGTCCCGCGCCACAGGACCGGTCCGGCCCCCGCCCGTCCCGCCTGCCCGGCGCGGCGATGGGCCGTCAGAGGTAGGTGGCCCGCGTATCCCGGCCCGTCCAGGTAGGCCCGCCGCGGATACACCGTGCGTATCCGCGGCACATCTACCGCCGCCCCCGCGGGTAGCGCGGCCTACCTACCCCCCCCACGGCCCCGACCGGGGACACAGGTGCGTCCTCGGCTCGATCCTGATCCCGGGCCGCCAGCGGTAGGTGGCGCACCGAACGACGCAGTCAGAGGTAGGTGACGCACCTGTCGCGACCGTCGAAAGGTGCGACACCTACCTCCGACACCCACGAAACGTGCGACACCTACCTCTGACCGCCCAAGCCGCGACCCGAGAGCCCGACCGGTCCCCCTACCGGCTGCCCGGTCGAGGCCCTCTCGGGGAGCAGGTCCACGAGGAGCCGAGGAAGCGCAGCCGCAGGTCATGTCCGAGTCAGCCGCCGCGGCAACGAAGGAGACCCCCAGTCTCGAGGACTGGGGGCCTTCGCTCGTTCGAGTGGAGCATAGGAGACTCCGTCGCTCGCAGAGCTCGCTCCTCCCCGAATCACCGGTTCCGATTCGAACGAGAGAAGGCCCCTGCCGGAACGAAGAAGACCCCCAGTCTCGAGGACTGGGGGCCTTCGCTCGTTCGAGTGGAGCATAGGAGATTCGAACTCCTGACCTCTTCCATGCCATGGAAGCGCGCTACCAACTGCGCCAATGCCCCTCGCGGGTGGTACCCGACCGGGTCGAGCACCGAGTGAACACTCTAGACCCTGCCGCGGAGCGACTCAAACCGGGGTCACTCGTCGTCGGACATGACCGGCTCGGGCAGCGTGCCGGCGTTCCACTCCGTGAGCCGCCAGCGCGTCCCGTGCGCCGGCGAGATCTGCTCGAGCGCGATCCAGGAGCAGTTCGAGAGCCCGGCGAACGTCCGCCACGTGGCCTCAGGGAAGCCCAGGAACGTGCAGGCCCCGACCCGCAGCACCGCGCCGTGCGCCACGACCACGAGCGTCTGCTCGTCCTTCAGCGACTCGAGCGCCTCGGTGAGCGCCTCCGACAGGCGCGCGCCGGCCTCGGCGTGCAGCTCCGCCTGCGGGAACCGCTCCTCGCGGTCCTCCAGCATCGCCTTCATGAGCTCGGGGAAGCGGTCCCACGACTCGCGCCACGTGAGGCCCTCGCGCTCACCGAAGTTCATCTCGCGCAGGCGCTCGTCGAGCTCGACGGGCACGCCGGTCACCCGCGACAGCTCCTCGGCGGTGTCGCGCGCCCGTTCGAGGTCGGAGCTGAGGATCCGCACCGGCCGGAGCGACGCGAGGCGTGCGGCGGCCGCGCGCGCCTGCTCGCGTCCGACGTCGTCGAGCGACGTGTCGGTCTGTCCCTGCACCCGGCCCGCGACGTTCCACTCCGTGCGCCCGTGGCGCCAGAGCACGACCCGACGCGTCATGCCGACGTGAGGCTGATGGTCGGGCAGTCGCTCCACAGACGCTCGAGGGCGTAGAAGGCCCGCTCCTCGCTGTGCTGCACGTGCACCACGAGCTCGGCGAAGTCGATGAGCACCCACCGGCCGTCGCGCTCGCCCTCGCGCCGCACGGGCTTGGCGCCGAGCTCCAGCAGCTTCTCCTCGATGGCGTCCTTCACGGCTCGCACCTGCGGCTGGTTGCTCGCGCTGCACAGCAGGAAGACGTCGGTGATGTAGAGCTGCTCGGAGACGTCGAAGGCGAGGATCTCGGTGGCGAGCTTCTCGTCGGCGGCGGCGGCGGCGGCGCGGGCGAGCTCGATCGCCCGGTCGGACGCGGTCATGGGGAGTCCTCGGAGTCGGGGTCGGTTCCCGGGACGGCCCCTGGGGGCGCCTCGGGGGGCGGGGAGTAGAGACGGTGCTTGCCGATGTACTGGACCACGCCGTCGGGGACGAGGTACCAGACCGGCTCGCCCGACGTGACGCGCACACGGCAGTCGGTCGACGAGATGGCCAGGGCCGGGATCTCGACGAGCGTGATGCGCTCGACGGGGAGTCCCTCCAGCGTCTGCTCGTCCATCTCGTGCCCGGGGCGCGTGCAGCCGACGAAGTGGGCCAGCTCGAAGAGCTCCTCGTGGTCGCGCCAGGTGAGGATCGCCGCCATCGCGTCGGCGCCGGTGATGAAGTACAGGTCGGCGTCGGGCATGTCCGCGGCCAGGTCGCGGAGGGTGTCGATGGTGTAGGTGGGCCCGTCGCGGTCGATGTCGACCCGGCTGACCTCGAAGCGGGGGTTCGCCGCCGTGGCGATCACCGTCATGAGGTAGCGGTGCTCGGCGGTCGAGACCTCCCGGTCGGCCTTCTGCCAGGGGCGACCGGTCGGCACGAAGACGACCTCGTCGAGGTCGAACCACGACTGCACCTCGCTCGCCGCCACGAGGTGGCCGTGGTGGATCGGGTCGAACGTGCCACCCATGACGCCGACGCGACGTCGTCGCGTGGGCAGGGGCTCGGCGACCACGGACCCTGACGTGCTCAGGAGTGCTCGCGACCCTTGCCGAAGGCCAGCAGCGCGAACAGCAGGATCAGCAGGATCGCGAGGGCGACACCGCCGATGATGTACGGGTTGATGTGGCCGCCCTCGGCGGACTCTTCGGCTGCGACCAGGAACTCGAGCATGGTCGCAATCTACCAGCGCGGGCAGGGCGGGCCGACGTGGTGGTGCTCGACCCCGTGATGCTCAGCGCACGTGGCCGTCGCCGGTCACCACGTACGTCGTGGTCGTCATCTCCTGCAGGCCCATCGGACCGCGTGCGTGCAGCTTCTGGGTGGAGATCCCGATCTCGGCCCCGAAGCCGAACTCGCCTCCGTCGGTGAACCGGGTCGACGCGTTGACCATCACGGCGGCCGAGTCGACCCCCAGGGTGAACCGTCGCGCCGCGTCGATCGACCGCGTGACGATCGCCTCGGTGTGCCCCGACGACCAGGTGCGGATGTGCTCCACCGCGTCGTCGAGCGAGTCGACCACCGCGGCGGCGATGTCGAGCGACAGGTACTCGGTGGCCCAGTCGTGGTCGGACGCCGCCAGCACGCCCGGGACGGCGGCGAAGGCTGCGTCGCCGTGGACGGTCACGCCCGCGGTCTGCAGCGCCTCGGTGACGCGCGGCAGGAACTCCTCGGCCACGTCGCGGTGCACGAGCAGCGACTCCGCGGCGTTGCACACGCTGGTGCGGTGGGTCTTGGCGTTGAGCACGATGTCGAGCGCCATGTCGAGGTCGGCGTCGGCGTCCACGTAGACGTGCACGTTCCCGGTCCCGGTCTCGATGACCGGTACGGTCGACTGCTCGACGACGGTACGGATCAGCCCGGCTCCCCCGCGCGGGATCACCAGGTCGACGAGCCCACGTGCCTGCATCAGCTCCGTGGCGCTGGAGCGGTCGTGGGCGGGAACGGCCTGGACCACGTCGGCGGGCAGACCGGCGGCGGCGATCGCGTCGCGCATGACGTCGACGATCGCGGCGTTGGACCGGGCCGCGGACCGGGACCCCCGCAGCAACGACGCGCTGCCGGCCTTGAGACAGATGGCAGCGGCGTCGGCGGTGACGTTGGGTCGGCCCTCGTAGATCATCGCGATGACGCCCATGGGCACACGCAGCTGCTCGAGCCGCAGGCCGTTGGGCAGCGTGGACCCGCGGACGACCTCGCCGACGGGGTCGGGAAGGGCGGCGACGTCGCGCACGCCCTGTGCGAAGGCCGCCACCCGGTCGGCGTCCAGGAGCAGGCGGTCGATCACGTTCTCGGGGGTGCCGTCGGCGCGGGCGGTCTCGACGTCGGCCGCGTTCTCGGCCACGATCCGCTCGTTGGCGGCGACGAGCGCATCGGCCATCGCGAGCAGGGCAGCGTCCTTCTGCGCCCGCGACGCGAGAGCGAGGGTCCGGGCGGCGGTCCGCGACCGTCGGGCGAGCTCGTGCACCTGTTCCTTCACGCCCCGATCGTAGCGAGGGCGGGGGACGTCACCCGTCGTTCACCCGCGCCTGGAACAGTGCCGCGCATGACTCGGGGACCCTTCACCACGCGCGGCGGGCGCGCACCGGCACGACGCCTCGCCCTCGCACTCGCCCTCGTCCTGGGCGGTACCGTCCTGGCCGTGCCCTCCACGTCGTCGCCCGCCGAGGCCCACGGCGGTGGCCACCACGGTCCCGGCCACGAGCCGTCGGTGCGGTTCGCGACGTTCAACGCCTCGCTCAACCGGCCGGCCGAGGGCGACCTGCGGCGCGACCTGACCACCGACGCGAACGCCCAGGCGCGGGCGGTCGCCGAGACGATCCAGCGCGCCCGGCCCGACGTGCTCGTGCTGCAGGAGGTCGACCACGACCCGGAGGCGCTGCGTCTGCTCGCGCGGAACTACCTGGCGCGGGGCTGGAACGGGGCGGAGCCGATCCGCTACCGGTACACGTTCACGGCGCCGGTCAACACGGGCGTCCCGACCGGTCTCGACCTGAACGGCGACGGGACCACGGACGGTCCCGACGACGCGTACGGCTTCGGCGCGTTCCCCGGCCAGTACGGCATGGCGGTGCTGAGCCGCTACCCGATCGACGCGAAGCGGATCCGCACGTTCCAGAAGCAGCTGTGGAAGGACATGCCGGGCAACCGCATGCCGTCCGGCTACTACTCCCCCGAGGCCGTCGACGTCCTGCGCCTGTCGAGCAAGTCCCACTGGGACGTGCCCGTGAAGGTCGGCCGTCGGTCGGTCCACCTGCTCGTCAGCCACCCGACGCCGCCGGTCTTCGACGGCCCCGAGGACCGCAACGGCCGTCGCAACGCCGACGAGATCCGGTTCTGGGCGGACTACGTCGGCTCCCCTCGCCAGGCGCGCTGGATCAGGGACGACAGCGGCCGGCGCGGGGGCCTCTCCCCCGCCGCCCCGTTCGTCGTCGCCGGCGACCTGAACTCCGACCCCGTCGACGGCGACTCCCTCCCCGGTGCCGCGAACCAGCTGCTCGACCTGCCCCGCGTGAACACGTCGGTGACGCCGTCCAGCGAGGGTGCCGTGGAGGCGGCCCGACTGCAGGGCGGGGCGAACGACGCACACCGGGGCGACCCGAGGTTCGACACCGCCGACTTCGCGGAGCCGCCGGGCAACATCCGAGCCGACTACGTGCTGCCGAGCCGGGACCTGCGCATCCGCGACGCCCGCGTCTTCTGGCCCACGCAGGCCGACCCCCTGTCACGGCTCACCGGCACGTTCCCGTTCCCGGCCTCGGACCACCGGCTCGTCTGGGTCGACGTCGACCGGCCCTGACTCCCGGGGACGCAGGATCCTGCGTGCCCAGCAGGTCGGGTCAGAGGACGACGAGGTCGTCACGGTGCACGACCTCGCGCTCGTAGTCGGCGCCCAGCTCGGCGGCCAGCGCGTGCGTCGACCGGCCGATGAGGCTGGGCAGCTCCCCGCTGTCGTAGTTCACGAGCCCGCGGGCCACCGCCTGGCCGTCGGGCCCCACGACGTCGACCGGCTCCCCGGCGCCGAACTCGCCACTGACCCCGACGATGCCGGCCGGCAGCAGGGAGGCCTTGCGCGAGGTCAGGGCGGCGACCGCTCCGGCGTCGACGTGCAGCTGGCCCTTGGTCTCGCTCGCGTGCGCGAGCCACAGCAGCCGAGTGGGCCGACGTCGGCCCGTGGGGTGGAAGCGCGTGCCCACCGCCTCGCCCGCGACGGCCGCACCGGCCCGGTCGGCCCGGGCCAGCACCACCGGGATGCCCGCACCCGTGGCGATCCGCGCGGCCTCGATCTTGGTGACCATGCCGCCGGTACCGACCTTCGACCCGACGCGCGCGACGTCGACCTCGAGGAGGTCCTCGGGTCCGTGCACGTCGGGGATCGGCCGTGACGTGGGCAGCGACGGGTGGCCGGTGAAGAGACCGTCGACGTCGGAGAGCAGCACCAGCAGGTCGGCGTGCACGAGGTGCGCCACCAGGGCCGCCAGCCGGTCGTTGTCACCGAAGCGGATCTCGCTCGTGGCCACCGTGTCGTTCTCGTTGACGACCGGCAGCACACCCAGCTCGTGCAGCTTGGCGAACGTCTGGTGCGCGTTTCGGTAGTGGCTGCGGCGGGTCACGTCGTCGACGGTCAGCAGGACCTGGCCCACCGTGATGCCGTGGGCGGCGAACCGCTCGGAGTAGTGCGCCACGAGGGCACCCTGGCCGACGCTGGCCGCGGCCTGCTGCGTCGGCAGGTCCCTGGGACGGGTCGTGAGCCCCAGAGGCCCCAGGCCGGCCGCGATGGCACCGGAGCTGACCAGCACCACCTCGTCGCCCGCTCGCCGGGCTGCGGCGAGGGCCTCCACCACGACGTCGATCTTGGCCGGGTCGAGGTGGCCGGTCGACGACGTCAGCGACGACGAGCCGACCTTGACGACGACCCTCCGGGTCATGCCCCCGTGCCCTCGGTGTCCGCGTCCTCGTCCTCGGAGGTCCAGTCGGGCTCCTCGCCGCGCTCGCGCAGCTCGCGGAACTCGGCCTCCTGCGCCCGCTTGGCGGCCAGCGCCTCGCGACGCTCGACGTTCGTCCGCCGGTCGTCGCGGTCCAGGCGCTGGTCCTCACCACGACGACCCAGCATCTCGGCACCGGCCTCGATCGTGGGGTCGAAGTCGAAGACGACCGCGTCCTCCCAGCCCAGGTCGGCCGTGCCGCCGATGACGACGTCGTCGCCGGGCTCGGCACCGAGCTTCGCGAGGCTGGCCTCCACTCCGAGGCGAGCGAGGCGGTCGGCGAGGTAGCCCACCGCCTCGTCGTTGCTGAAGTCGGTCTGGCCCACCCAGCGGGTGAGCTTGGCGCCACGCACGATCCACTGCTGCTGGCCCTCGGGGCCGCGGCGCTGGTCGACGGTGAACTCCTGGCCCACGCCGGCCTCGGCCTGGGGGCGCAGGACGATGCGGGTGATCTCCTGCGAGGGCGCGTCGGCGCGACGGCGCGCGACGATCTCGGCCATGGCGAACGACAGCTCGCGCAGCCCGGCGTGGCTGGCGGCGGAGACGTCGAACACGTCGTAGCCGCGCTCCTCGAGGTCGGCGCGCACGAACTCGGCGATCTGGGCGGCGTCGGGGACGTCGGTCTTGTTGAGCGCCACCAGCCGCGGGCGCTCGAGCAGGTCCTTGCCGGTGGCACCCTCGGCCAGGCCGTCGGCGTAGGCACGCAGCTCGGCCTCGATGACGTCGAGGTCGCTCAACGGGTCGCGGCCGGGCTCCACCGTCGCGCAGTCGACGACGTGCACGAGGGCCGCGCACCGCTCGACGTGGCGCAGGAAGTCGTGACCGAGGCCGCGTCCCTCGCTGGCACCCTCGATGAGGCCGGGCACGTCGGCCACGGTGAACGTGGTCGACCCCGCGGTGACGACGCCCAGGTTCGGGACCAGGGTGGTGAACGGGTAGTCGGCGATCTTGGGCCGGGCGCGTGACAGGGCGGCGATGAGGCTGGACTTGCCGGCGCTGGGGAACCCGACGAGACCGATGTCGGCCACGACCTTGAGCTCCAGCACGATCGTGCGCTCCTGGCCCGGCTCTCCCTTGAGGGCGAAGCCGGGCGCCTTGCGCTTGGCCGACGCCAGGGCCGCGTTGCCCAGACCACCTCGGCCGCCCGCGGCGATGACGAGCTCGGTGCCGGGGCCCACGAGGTCGGCGAGCACCTCGCCGGTGCCGTGCTCACCGCCGGAGCGCACCACCGTTCCGTCGGGGACCTTCAGCACGAGGTCGCCACCATGACCACCACTGCGGTTGCCGCCCTCGCCCGGCGCACCGTTGCCGGCCTTGCGCTTCGGCTCGTGGTGGTAGTCCACGAGCGTGGTCACGTCGGCCGAGACCCGCAGGATGACGTCGCCACCGTGGCCGCCGTTGCCGCCGTCGGGCCCGCCGAGCGGCTTGAACTTCTCGCGGTGCACCGACGCGATGCCGTGCCCGCCGTTGCCGCCGACGACGTGCAGCGTCACGCGGTCGACGAAGGTGGGGACGGCCATCGGGTGCTCCTGGGAACGGGGGTGGGAGGAAGGTGCAGGGACGTCGAAGGGGTGGCCCGCATGCGCGGACCACCCCTTCGACGGATGTTCTGCCGGCTACTCGCCCGGAACGATGTTCACGACCTTGCGGCCGCGACGCGTCCCGAACTCGACCGAGCCGGCCGACAGCGCGAAGAGCGTGTCGTCGCCGCCACGGCCGACGTTGGTGCCGGGGTGGAAGTGGGTGCCGCGCTGGCGGACGATGATCTCGCCCGCGTTGACCAGCTGGCCGCCGAAGCGCTTGACGCCGAGGCGCTGGCTGTTGGAGTCGCGGCCGTTCTTGGTGGAGGCTGCGCCCTTCTTGTGTGCCATGAGTTCAGTCCTCTACTTCGCGATGCCGGTGATCTTGACCTGGGTGTACTTCTGACGGTGCCCCTGGCGCTTCTTGTAGCCGGTCTTGTTCTTGTACTTCTGGATGGTGATCTTGGGGCCCTTGGTGCCACCGATGGCCTCGGCGGTCACGGAGACCTGGGAGAGCGAGTCGGCGTCGGCCGTGACGGTGTCACCGTCGACGTACAGGACGGCCGGCAGCGAGACCGCCTCGCCCTGGGCCAGGCCGAGCTGGTCGATCTCGATGACGTCGCCGACGGCGACCTTCTGCTGCGTGCCGCCACTGCGCACGATTGCGTAGACCACGGGATTCCTCACTCGGTTCTTGCTGGAAGCTGTGCTTGCCAAGGCTTGGGGCTGTGCGGGGCCGGGCGAACGCAGCGGGCTGGTTCGGCGACCGGTGCCGGGCTCTCGCCCGGGCATGCGGATCGGCGCGCAGGGCACGCCGACACATCATTCTACGGACCGTCACCCGGCTCGGTCAAAACGGGGGCGTCCTCGCTGGTGGAGGCCCGGTCGCCGTCCGTCTCCGACACCTCGGGAGCGGACTCCTGCTCGGCCTCGGGCAGAGGGTCCTGCACGGGCTCGGCAGCGGTCTCGGCCTCCGGCGCGACGGCGTCCTCGACAGGCTGGTCGCCCGTCTCGGGTGCCGAGCTCTCGGGCTCGAGCGCGGCGTCGACGGCGGGTGCAGGAGTCTCCTGCTCCGACGGCTCCGCCGGCTCGGCAGGCTGCTCGGCAGGCGCCGAAGCGCCGTCCTCGGGCGTCGGCACGTCCTTCGGGGGCCCCGAACGGCGGGAGGACCGGCCCGAGGACGACGAGGTCGTCCTCGACGTCGTCGACTCCGAGGAGTCGGCCTCCTCCGTCGCCGGCTTCTGCTGCCCACGACGCGAGCCACCGTTGCCGTTGCTCGACCCGTTGCTCGACCCGTTGCCGCCGCCGTTGTTGCCGCCGCCGCCGTTGTTGCCGCCGCCGCCGTTGTTGCCGCCGCCGCCGTTGCCGCCGCCGTTCGATCCACCGTTGTCGTTGCCACCGTTGCCGCCACGACCACGACGCTGGCGTCCGCCGCCTCGCGGCTCGTCCTTCTTCGGCTCGACCGGCTCGGCCGTGATGACCACACCGCGCCCGTTGCAGTGGTCGCAGTCGGTGCTGAACGACTCGAGCAGGCCGGTGCCGATCCGCTTGCGGGTCATCTGCACGAGCCCGAGCGACGTCACCTCGGCCACCTGGTGGCGGGTGCGGTCGCGGCCCAGGCACTCGACCAGGCGACGCAGCACCAGGTCACGGTTGCTCTCGAGCACCATGTCGATGAAGTCGATGACGATGATGCCGCCGATGTCGCGCAGCCGGAGCTGGCGGACGATCTCCTCGGCGGCCTCGAGGTTGTTCTTGGTGACCGTCTCCTCGAGGTTGCCCCCGGAGCCGGTGAACTTGCCGGTGTTGACGTCGACCACGGTCATGGCCTCGGTCCGGTCGATCACGAGCGAGCCGCCCGAGGGCAGCCAGACCTTGCGGTCCAGCGCCTTGTGGATCTGCTCGTCGATGCGCAGCACGTCGAAGGAGTCGCGGCCGTCGTGCTCGGCGGGCGACCACTCCTGCAGTCGCTCGGCGAGGTCGGGTGCGACGTGACGCAGGTAGCCGGAGATGTTGTCCCAGGCGTCGGAGCCCTCGACGACGAGCGAGGCGAAGTCCTCGTTGAACAGGTCGCGCACGACCTTGATCACGAGGTCGGGCTCGGCGTACAGGAGCTGGGGGCCCTTCGCGGAGGGCGTCCCGTCCTCGCCGATGCCGGCCTTGGCCTTGATGTCGTCCCAGCGCGCCGTGAGCGCGGTGACGTCGCGGGTCAGCTGGTCCTCGCTGGCGCCCTCGGCGGCCGTGCGCACGATGACGCCGGCGTCCTCGGGGAGCACCTCCTTGAGGAGGGCCTTGAGCCGGGCGCGCTCGGTGTCGGGCAGCTTGCGGGAGATGCCGTTGGACTGGCCTCCCGGGACGTAGACCAGGAAGCGGCCCGGCAGGCTGATCTGGCTCGTGAGCCGCGCGCCCTTCTGGCCGATCGGGTCCTTCGAGACCTGCACGAGGATCTGCTGGCCGGGGGTCAACGCCTCCTCGATCTTGCGGGCCTTGCCGTTCTGCACACCGCTCCAGTCGACCTCGCCGGCGTAGATGACGGCGTTGCGACCGGCACCGATGTCGACGAAGGCGGCCTCCATGCTGGGCAGGACGTTCTGGACCTTGCCGAGGTAGACGTTGCCGATGAGCGACGTCTGGGACTCGCGGGCCACGTAGTGCTCGACGAGCACGGAGTCCTCGAGCACGGCGATCTGGGTGTAGGCGTCGCTCTCGGCGCCGGAGCCCTTCGACACGTGCTGGCGGACGACCATCTGACGGTCGACGGCCTCGCGCCGGGCCAGGAACTCGGCCTCGGACACGATCGGCGCGCGGCGCCGTCCGGCCTCACGGCCCTCGCGGCGGCGCTGCTTCTTGGCCTCCAGGCGCGTGGAGCCGGCCACGCCGGTGATCTCGTCCTCGGGGTTTCGACCCTCGCGGACCCGCACGACGGTGTTCTCCGGATCGTCGGGCGAGGCGGACGCACGCTCGCCCGAGCGGGCGCGACGCCGGCGGCGGCGGGTGTTGGTGCTCTGGCCCTCGCCGTCTCCCCCGTCACCGGAGTCGTCCTGGTTCGACGAGCCGCCGGCTCCGTCGTCCTGGCCCTTGGCCTCGCCGGACTCGGCACCGTCGGAGGAGTCCGAGCCGTCGCGGGTGTCGTCACTCTTGTTGCGGCGACGTCCGCCGCGGCTGCGGCGGCGACGCTTGGGACCGCCACCGGATCCGTCACCGGAGTCGTCGCCCTGCTCGTCGGAGTCCGTGCCGTCGGAGGAACGCCCCTCGGAGGACCGGTCGTCGCGGGCGGGCGCCGTCACGGGCTCGGGAGCCTGGAAGGCCACGGCTGCGGTCCCGGCATCGTCACCGGATGCCGCGGGCTTGCGACCGCTGCGCTTCCTGGCGGGCCGGTCACCGCTGCTCGCGCGGTCGTCGCTCGCCGTCGACGCCTCCTGGCCGGACGCGGTCGCGTCGGCCTCCTCAGGAGCAGCGTCGTCCTTGACCGCGGTCTTCTTCGCCGCGGTCTTCTTGGTGGCCGAGCCCGCGGAGGTGCTCTTCTTGGCCGACTTCTTGGCCGCTGCCTTCTTCGCCGGGGCGTCGGGGGACCCGGTGTCGCCGTCGGACCCGCCCGAGGGGGCCGCCTTCTTGGCGGTCCGTCTGGCCGGGGCCTCCTGCGTCGAGCCGGCGTCGGACGCGTCGGAGTCCTTCGTGGCGGGGTCCTTGCCGGACGCGGCACGCGCCGGAGCCTTCTTGGCCGGGGCCTCGGGCGGGGCGAAGATGTCGGTGCTCACGGCCGCGGGGGGTCCCGCCGGTCGGGCGGCGGCCCGTCGTCTCGTGCGCGAGGTGGTGCTGGTCTCGGTGGTGGGTGTGTTCTTGTCGTCGTCGAGCATGTGCTCTCCTCAGGCCCCGTGAGCGCCTACGTGAGGCCGGGGTTCTGCGTCTGCGGCTCCTCGCCCGAGGGCTTGGTCACCGAAAGTCTTCTGGCGGCGCCGGGGCGCTGGGGCGTCCCGGGTGGTCGACGTCCGGCCTGTCACACGGCTCCCCGTCCGTCCCGCCGCGGTCAGCACCTGTCAGGATGCGTCGCGGTCGAGGGCGAGTGGATCGCCGACCGTCCCGTTCTCCACGTCCAGAGGACCCTGGGCCGAGCGTGTCGCCAGGGGCGTCTGCTCGAGCTCGAGGCCCCCGCGGTTGCGGAGTCCGGTGAGTACGTCGTCCGGTCGGACCGACGGGTTCTGGTGTCGGACGACCACCGTCAGTATCGCATACGCCACACCCGAGGTGTCGGACGAACCAACGGAGAGTGACTGGACGGCGGCACGGGCGTCGAACGTCCGCAGACCTCGTTTGGTCATCCGCTCGACGTCGACCTGCTCGGCCGCGAGGAACGCGTCGGCCGCCTCCCGGACCTGCTCCGGCGCGGTTCCGCGCAGCTCGATCACCCACTCGCTCGCCTCGAGCCGGTCCGCCAGCGAGCCCCCGCCCTCGCGTGCAGGAACCACCTCCAGCACGTCGATGCCGGGCGGCAGGGCGTCGTCCAGCGCCACGCGGACGGACTCGGGATCACGCTGCTGCGTGAGCCCGATCTCGAGGAACTCGGCCTCGCTCGCCGCGCCGGTGGGAGCTGCTCCGGCGTAGGAGATCTTCGGGTGGGGCGTGTAGCCCGACGAGAACGCGATCGGCACCTGGGCGCGGCGGACCGCGCGCTCGAAGGCACGACCGAAGTCGCGGTGGCTGGTGAACCGCAGCCGGCCACGCTTGGCGTAGCGGATGCGCAGCCGCTGGACGATGGGCAGCTGCGGGTTGGGCGCCTCCGGGTTGGGGGTGCCACGCAGGGTCGTGCTGCCGTCGGACATGGGTCCGACCCTACCGAGGTCGGCGTCCGCAGGCTCTCGCCGAGGGCCGCGTGCGGACGCCTCCCGACGGTGGCGTTGGATGTCTCGGTGAGCTCCTCGTCGTCGGTCCGTCGCGGGGGTCCCGCCTGGCTCGTGGGAGCCGCGATCGTGCTGCTCGCGCTCAACCTGCGCGTGGCGATCGGCAGCGTCGGGGTGGTCATCGACCCCCTGCGCGACGACCTCGGCATGAGCGCCACGGTCGCGGGCGTCCTGACCACGCTGCCCGTGCTGTGCTTCGCCGTCTTCGGGACGACGGCAGCGCGCGTGGTCCGTCTGCTCGGTCTCGACCGCACCGCCGCCGCACTGCTGGCCGTGCTGGCCCTCGGGCTCCTCGCCCGGTCGGTCGTCGACTCCACCGCGCTCTTCCTCGTGCTGTCGGTCGTGGCGCTCGCCGCGTGCGCGGTGGGCAACGTGGTGCTGCCCGCCCTCGCGAAGGAGCACTTCCCCGACCGGCTCCCCCTCGTCGGCTCGCTCTACGGCGCCGCGCTCATGGCCGGCGGCGCCGTGAGCTCGGTCGTCACGGTGCCGGCCGCGGACGCGCTCGGTGGCTGGCGGCCCGGCATCGCGGTGTGGGCCGTGCTGAGCGTGGCCGCCCTGCTGCCGTGGCTGCCGATCGCGGCCCGTGCCGGGCGCGCGGGGCGCGACGTCCGACCGGTCGGACCGTCGCTGGCCCGGCTCGCCCGCAGCCGACTCGCCTGGGCCTGCGCCCTCTGCTTCGGCGCGCAGTCGGCCCAGGCCTACGCCCAGTTCGGCTGGTTCCCGACGATCCTGGCCGACGCCGGGCTCGCGCAGGGCACCGCGGGTGCGATGCAGGGACTCCTCGGGGCCGTCGGCATCCCGATGACCCTCCTCCTGCCGCCGTTGGTGGCACGCCTCGGAGGCCGCGGCATCCTCCCGTGGGTCTTCGCCGCCCTCACCGCGAGCGGCTGGGCCGGGGTCCTGTGGGCCCCGACCGCGGCTCCGTGGCTCTGGGCGATCCTGCTCGGGCTCGGGGGGTGCGCGTTCACCTGGGTGCTGATCATGTTCGGCCGTCGCGCCTCGACGACGGAGGGCACGGCCTCGCTGTCGGCGTTCGCACAGTCCGTCGGCTATCTCGTGGCCGGGCTCGGCCCGTTCGGCACCGGCCTGCTGCACGACGTGACCGGCTCGTGGACCGCACCGGTCACGGTGCTCATGCTGGGCGCCGTGCTCATCGGGGTGTTCGGCACCCTCGTGGACCGCGGCGGGACGATCGAGGACGAGCTCGAGCGCCCCGCCGCCTGAGTCCGCTCAGACCACCGAGAGCGGCAGCAGCTTCTGGCCCGTCGGGCCGATCTGGATGTCGGTGCCCATCTGCGGGCACACGCCGCAGTCGTAGCAGGGCGTCCAGCGGCAGTCCTCGATCTCGAGGGCGTCGGGGTCGAGCGCGTCCTGCCAGTCCTCCCAGAGCCACTCCTTGTCGAGACCGGCGTCGAGGTGGTCCCACGGGAGCACCTCGTCGTGGTCGCGCTCACGGGTCGTGTACCAGTCGAGGTCGACCGGCTCGTCGGCCAGGACCTCGGCGGTCGCGGACTCCCAGCGCTCGAACGAGAAGTGCTCGCTCCAGCCGTCGAACCGACCGCCGTCACGCCACACCGCCTCGACGATCCGCCCGACCCGTCGGTCACCGCGCGACAGCAGTCCCTCGACGATCCCGGGCCGTCCGTCGTGGTACCGGAAGCCGATGGCACGACCGAAGCGCTTGTCCGACTGCACGGACTCACGCAGCTTGCGCAGGCGCTCGTCGGTGGTCTCGTGGTCGAGCTGCGCGGCCCACTGGAACGGGGTCTGCGGCTTGGGCACGAAGCCGCCGATGCTCACGGTGCAGCGGATGTCGCGACGACCCGACGCCTCGCGTCCGGCCTCGATGACCCGCTTGGCGAGCTCTCCGATCTGCAGGACGTCCTCGTCGGTCTCGGTCGGCAGGCCGCACATGAAGTAGAGCTTCACCTGGCGCCAGCCGTGCGAGTAGGCGGCGGTGACGGTGCGGATGAGGTCGTCCTCGGTGACCGCCTTGTTGATGACCTTGCGCAGACGCTCGCTGCCGCCCTCGGGCGCGAACGTGAGCCCCGAGCGTCGGCCGTTGCGGCTGAACTCGTTGGCCAGCGTGATGTTGAAGGCGTCGACGCGGGTCGACGGCAGCGACAACGACGTGTTGGTGCCCTCGTAGCGGTCGCCGAGCTGCTTGGCGAGGTCGCCGATCTCGGTGTGGTCGGCGCTGGAGAGGCTGAGGAGGCCGACCTCCTGGTAGCCCGACTCCTTCAGACCGGTGTCGATCATGTCGCCGATGGTCTGCAGCGAGCGCTCGCGCACGGGGCGCGTGATCATGCCCGCCTGGCAGAACCGGCAGCCACGCGTGCAGCCACGGAAGATCTCGACGGAGTACCGCTCGTGCACCGTCTCGGCCAGCGGCACCAGCGGCTTGCGCGGGTACGGCCACTGGTCGAGGTCCATGACGGTGTGCTTGGCCACGCGCCACGGCACGCCGTCGCGGTTGGGCCGGACCGACGCGATGCGGCCGTCGTCGCGGTAGTCGACGTCGTAGAACTTCGGCACGTACACGCCCCCTGAGGCCGCGAGCCGCAGCAGCAGCTCGTCGCGGCCGCCGGGACGCCCCTCGTCCTTCCACTCGCGCACGACCTCGCTGATGGCGAGCGCGATCTCCTCGCCGTCGCCGAGCACGGCGGCGTCGAGGAAGTCGGCGACCGGCTCGGGGTTGAAGGCGCTGTGGCCGCCCGCGAGCACGATCGGGTCGTCGTCGGTGCGGTCGACGGCGTGCAGCGGGATGCCGGCCAGGTCGAGCGCCGTGAGCATGTTGGTGTAGCCGAGCTCGGTGGCGAAGGAGATGCCCAACACGTCGAACGCGCGCACGGGACGGTGCGCGTCGACCGTGAACTGCGGGATGCCGTGCTCCCGCATGACGGCCTCCATGTCGGCCTGCACCGCGTACGTGCGCTCGGCCAGCAGCCAGTCACGATCGTTCAGCACCTCGTAGAGGATCTGGACGCCCTGGTTCGGCAGCCCGACCTCGTAGGCGTCGGGGTACATGAGCGCCCAGCGCACGCTGACGTCGTCCCACTCCTTGACGGTGGCGTTGAGCTCGCCGCCGACGTACTGGATGGGCTTGCCCACCGTCGGCAGGAGCGGCTCGAGACGGGGGAAGACGGACTCGACGGACATGGCCCCAGGCTACGCGGCGTCCGGGACCTGAGAGAACGCCTGCGCCGTCTCAGCAACGTTGCCTAGGATGGTGGCTTCGTCCTGGGCCCTTCCCCGCCCTCTTTCCGTCGAGCTGGACAGGAGTGCGTGTGCGTCACGACGACCTCGTCGACCGGTCGGGCGGTCGGCACCGGATGGCACGCCACCGCGCACCATCGGCCTTCGAACGCCGGCGCGACCGCACCCTCGACCTGCTGGCCGACGTCGCCGACGCCCTGCCGAGCGGCCGCACGCTCACGACCTTCGCCGTCGGCGGGGTCGTCGTGGCCGCCGGTCTGACCGCCGGCGCCCAGGCCGTGGGAGCCGGTGACAGCGCCGCCGCCGCGACCGGGCTGCGCCCCGTGTCGGCCATCGCGACGCCGCTCGTCCAGGCCCAGCGCGTGTCCGACGCCGTGATCGTCGACCAGGGCGCCCAGCGCCGGGTCGAGGAGGTCCAGGCCAAGGCCGACGGACAGCAGCGTGCCACCGCGCAGGCGAAGAAGGAGGCCGCCGAGCGCAAGGAGGCCGCCGCGAAGGCGAAGCGCGAGAAGGAGCGGCAGGCGGCGCTGGAGGCCGCCGACCCCAAGGTCGTCGCACGCGCCATGCTCGCCGACTACGGCTGGGACGAGGGCCAGTTCTCCTGCCTCGACAACATCTGGAGCCAGGAGAGCGGCTGGCGCGTGGACGCCGAGAACCCGTCCTCGGGCGCCTACGGCATCCCGCAGTCCCTGCCGGGCACCAAGATGGCCAGCGCCGGCAGCGACTGGCGCACCAACCCGGCGACCCAGATCGAGTGGGGCCTCGGCTACATCGAGGGTCGCTACGGATCACCGTGCGCGGCGTGGGACTTCAAGAAGGGCGCCGGCTGGTACTGAGCGCGACTCCGTACGCTTGCCTGCCATGGGTCTGTTCAATCGACGCAAGCCGCCGATCTCGGTCTCCTACGTGCCGAAGGCGTCCGATCCGGACGCGCCCGACCAGACGGTCACGCTGAGCAACGGCTCCGAGGTGGGCCTGCGCCCGATCCTGCGGTTCGTGCCCCGCGACCAGTACGGTCGCGAGCTGCCGAACGTCGAGGTCGGCACGGTGCTGGGCATCGACCGTGGCGCCGTGGTGGCGCCCCCCGGTTCCGCCGCCACCGACGTGCTGCACTTCCACGGCCAGGGCGCTCGCAACGTGCGCGGCGTCGAGGTGCACGTCGAGGGCATGGAGCAGGTGGACCTCGACGGCATCGTGGCCCCGGTCGAGGCGCTCATGGTCGACCTCGAGGAGCACGCCACCCTCGACCCGCAGGACTTCTGGGGCATCGGCCTGGTCAATCGCAACGAGGTGCCGATCAGCGTCGGCGTGACGCTCGTGGAGTACGAGGATCGGGTGGGCGACGCCCCCCGCCAGGCCGTCGACGCCGTGACCCTCGACGGCACCGTCGACCTCGCCTCGCAGTCCCACGAGGTCGTCTGGCTCCCCGAGGAGGTCCGCGGCCGCTTCCACGGCGTCCTCGCCCACGTCGTCGTCCCCTGGACCGGCCCCACCGAGCCCCCTCCCCTCGACCCCGCCTGACCCCTCTAGAGGACGCAAGATTCTGCCTTCGTGAGCGAGAGTCCGAACGATGCTGCGTTGACGACGGGATCCGGACGCGAACGCAGCATCGATCGGGACGCCGGTACTGAACGCAGAATCTTGCGTCGCCCCGTCCACAGGGCTCTCGCGCCCGCGTGCCTCCGTCCACAGCCTTCGGCCGCGCCCTTCGTCCGGGGCCGGACGGCCGACACGGTGGAGGCATGCAGACCGTCATGTCCGTCCGCCAGGCCGTCGAGGTGTTCGGGGCCTGGCCTGTGCGTCAGCGCCTCCGCGCCGGTGTCTGGCAGCGCCCGTGCCGAGGTGTCGTCGTCACGCACAACGGTGTCCTGACCCTGCACGAACGAGACCTGGTCGCGCTCGCCTCCTCTCCCCCGCGTGCGGCCCTCGCCGGCTCCTCGGCGCTCCGACAGGACGGCTTCGACACGCGCGACCCCCGCCATCTCGTCGTCCTGCCGGCGGGAGCACGGGCGCCGTCGTGGGACCGCGCCACCGCGCACTGGTCGCACGAGCTGACCGATGTCGACGTGCATCCCACGCACCGGCCGAGACGGACCAGGCCAGCGCGGTCGATCCTCGACACCGCCTCGTGGAGCAGCAACGAACGCTACGCACGCTGGATCGTGATCAGCGCCCTGCAGGCCGGTCTCGTCACCACCCGGCACCTGCGTGAGGCCCTGACCCGCCGCGGTCGGTGTCGGCATCGCAGCGTGATCGTCTCGTCGATCCTCGACGCGGCCGGCGGGATCCAGTCGGTCCCCGAGCGAGACTTCGCGGCCATCTGGCGAGCCACCGGGCTCCCCGTCGCCACACGGCAAGAGGCGGTGCGTGGTCCGGCTGGTCGCTTCTACCTCGACGTATGGAGCGAGCGCCTCGGGTTCGGCGTCGAGGTGCACGGGATCCCGCACCTCGCCATCGAGCAGTGGGACGAGGACCTGGTCCGAGCCAACGAGATCGTGATCACCGGCCGACACGGGCTGACCTTCTCGTCGTACTCGGTTCGCCACCACCCCCACACCGTGATGGACCAGCTCGACCGGATGGCACGGGCCCACGGGTGGGAAGGCGCCCTGGCCCCCGAGCTCCTTCCCCGGTCACCATCCTGGGACCCAGAACAGCGCAAGATTCTGCGTTCGGGTGCGAGGAGCTCAAGCGTTCTGCGTTCGTGACGGGATTCGGACACGAAGGCAGAACCCTTCGGCCTTCCACTCATGAACGCAGAATCTTGCGTCCGCCGGAGGCGTCAGGCGAGGGAGGGGAACCAGAGGGCGATCTCGCGGGCCGCGGACTCCTCGGAGTCGGAGGCGTGGACGAGGTTCTCGCGGTTGGACAGGGAGAGGTCACCGCGGACGGTGCCGGGGGCGGCGGCCCGGCCGTCGGTGGCGCCGTTCAGGGCGCGGACGACCGCGATCGCCTCGTCGCCCTCGAGCACGAGTGCCACGAGCGGGCCCGACGTCGCGAAGTCGCGCAGCGGCGGGTACCAGGGCTGCTCGACGTGCTCGGCGTAGTGCGCGTCGGCCTGGGCGGCGTCGATGGCGCGGTGCTCCATGGCCACGATCGTGAGGCCCTTCGCCTCGTAGCGGCCGAGGACCTCTCCGACGAGACCACGACGGACGGCGTCGGGCTTGAGCAGGACGAGCGTGCGCTGGGACATGGCCTCAACCTAGCGAAGGCCCCCGCTCGTCCGTCCGGTGGTGCGCCCGTCGGTAGCGTGGTCCGTGCCGACCCCCAGCGAGCCCGACCCCGAGGAATCCATGAGCAACCAGCCCTGGTGGCGCCACGCCGTCATCTACCAGGTGTACCCCCGGTCGTGGGCCGACGCCGACGGCGACGGCATCGGCGACCTGCCCGGCATCACCTCCCGGCTCGAGCACCTCGCCGACCTCGGCGTCGACGCCCTGTGGCTGTCGCCGTTCTACGTGTCCCCGCAGAACGACGCCGGCTACGACGTCGCCGACTTCCGCGACGTCGACCCGCTGTTCGGCACCCTCGACGACTTCGACGCCCTCGTCGAGCGGGCCCACGGACTCGGTCTTCGGGTGATCGTCGACGTCGTGCCGAACCACTCCTCGAGCGAGCACCCCTGGTTCCAGGCGGCGCTCGCCGCCGGTCCCGGCAGCCCCGAGCGGGCGCGGTACGTCTTCCGGCCCGGGAAGGGCACCGACGGCGCCGAGCCGCCCAACAACTGGACCTCGAACTTCGGAGGTCCGGCCTGGACACGCGTCACCGAGGCCGACGGCACCCCCGGCGAGTGGTACCTGCACCTGTTCGACGTCACGCAGCCCGACTTCGACTGGACCAACCCCGGGGTCCGCGAGGAGCTGCTCTCGGTGCTGCGCTTCTGGCTCGACCGCGGTGTCGACGGCTTCCGCATCGACGTCGCGCACGGGCTGATCAAGGCCGACGGCCTTCCCGACGCCGACCTCCTGCTCGACACGGTCGGCAGCCACACGCGCCTGCTGCCGATGTGGGACCAGCCGGGAGTGCACGACGTCTACCGCAGCTGGCGCACCCTCGTCGAGGGCTACGCCGGGTCGCTCGCCGACCTGTGGGGCCAGGACGACGACCGGATGCTCTGCGGCGAGGCGTGGGTGGAACCCGCGCACGCGCTCGCGCAGTACGTGCGTCCCGACGAGCTGCACCAGACGTTCAACTTCTCGTTCCTGCTGACGCCGTGGGACGCCCCCGCCCTGCGCGACGCGATCGGCCGGTCCCTCGAGAGCGCCGCCGACGTCGGCGCTCCGCAGACCTGGGTGCTCTCGAACCACGACGTCGTGCGGCACGCCACGCGGCTGGGTCGCTCCGACGCCACCCGTGTCGTCGACACGGAGGGCATCGGCCCCGACGACGAGCAGCCCGACGCGGAGCTGGGCCTGCGCCGGGCCCGTGCGGCGACCACCCTCATGCTCGCCCTCCCGGGGTCGGCCTACCTGTACCAGGGCGAGGAGCTGGGCCTGCCCGACGCCACCGAGCTCCCCACCGACGTGCTGCAGGACCCCACCTGGGAGCTCTCGGGCCACGAGCGCCGCGGGCGCGACGGCTGCCGCGTGCCCGTCCCGTGGGAGTCCACCGGCACGTCGCTCGGCTTCGGCCCCGAGGGCGAGCCGTGGCTGCCGCAGCCGTCGGCCTACGCGGACCTGGTGCCCGCCCGCCAGCGCGGCGTCGAGGGCTCGACGCTCGAGCTGTACCGCACGCTGCTGCGACTGCGACGCGAGCTCGAGCTGGGCACGCGGTCGCTCGCGTGGATCGAGGACGGTGACGTCCACGGCGTGGAGCACGTCGACGGACTGCTGTCGTTCGCGCTCGTCGCCAGCGGCGGCGACGTGGTGGCGACCGTCCACACCAACGTGTCGTCGGTGCCGGTCCCACGGCCTCCGGGTGAGCTGCTCGTCTCCAGCGGCGAGGTCGCCGACGACCACCTGCCCGCCGACACCACGGTCTGGCTCCGCCCCCACCCGGCCTGATCGCGACCGGGGCGACCCCGGGGTTGCGCCCCCGACGGCACCGTCCTACGTTGATGACTCCCGTGTGGCACCGGTCACGTCGGGGACGGAGGGAAAGGGGACCCGACCCATGGCGACCACGCGACGTCGGACGGCGGTGATGGTCGCGAGTCTCGCCCTCGGCTCCTCGCTCCTCGCCGCCTGTGGCGGATCCGAGGGCAAGCCCACGCTCAACTGGTACATCAACCCGGACGGCCAGGACACCCTGAACAAGCTGGCCGAGGACTGCAGCACCGACGAGTACGACATCGCCATCCAGCTGCTCCCGGCCAGCGCCACCGACCAGCGCACCCAGCTCGCGCGCCGGCTCGCCGCGGGTGACAGCTCCACCGACCTCATGAGTCTCGACCCGGTGTTCGTCCCCGAGTTCGCCAACGCCAAGTGGCTGAAGCCGTTCGAGGGCGACCTCGCGGACCAGGTGCTCGACGACGACGTCCTCAAGGGCGCGGCCGAGACCGTCACCTGGAACGACCAGGTCGTCGCCGCGCCGCAGTGGGCCAACACGCAGGTCGTGTGGTTCCGCAAGTCCCTCGCCGAGGCCGCCGGGCTCGACATGAGCCAGCCCGTCACCTGGGACCAGGTCATCGACGCGGCCTCCGAGGAGGGCGGCACCGTCGGCGTGCAGGCCAACCGCTACGAGGCGTACGTCGTGTGGATCAACTCGCTCATCCAGGGCGCCGGAGGCAACATCCTCGACCCCGACACCGTCGAGGACGGCCGCGACGCGAAGGTCACGATCGACTCGGCGGCCGGCAAGGACGCCGCTGCGGTCATCGAGAAGCTCGCCGACTCCCCCGCAGCCCAGCCCGACCTCACCACCTCGAACGAGGGCACGAGCCTCGGCCAGATGTTCCCCGAGAACGGTCCCGGTGAGTTCATGACCAACTGGACCTTCGTCTACAAGAACTACGAGGGACTCATCGGCAAGCCCGGTGGCCCGGCGGACGAGCAGGCGTTCGAGGACCTCGGCTGGGCCCGGTACCCGCAGACCGTCGAGGGCGAGGAGTCCCGGCCCCCGATCGGCGGCATCGACATCGGCGTCGGCGCGTTCTCCAAGCACCCCGACTTCGCGCAGGAGGCTGCCGTCTGCGTCACGAACGCCGAGGCGCAGTCGGCCCTGGCCGTCAACGAGGGCCTCATGCCGTCGCGCCAGTCGGTCTACGACTCCGCCGAGCTCAAGGAGGCCTACCCGGCCGACCTGCTGCAGCTCTACAGCGAGAGCGTCGACACCGGCGGCCCGCGCCCCAAGAGCGCCTTCTACAGCCAGGTCTCGAGCGCCATCCAGTCCCGCTGGCACTCGCCCCGCTCGGTGAGCCCGGACTCGACGCCGAAGCAGTCGGCCGACTTCCTGACCGCGATCCTCCGAGGGGAGGCACTCCTGTGAGCACCGCCACCGCCCCCAAGAAGGCCCCGAAGAAGTCCGCGAGCAAGCCCGTCGCGTCGGACCGCGCCAAGGCGGAGAGCCGCCTCGCGTTGTACCTCGTGGCCCCGGCCGTCGCACTGATGCTGCTGGTCACCGCGTTCCCGATGCTGCGCGCGCTCTACCTGTCGCTGTTCAGCTACTCGCTCACCGCTCCCGATGACCGTGAGTTCGTGGGCCTGGCCAACTACGGGACCGCCCTGACCGACCGGCTGTTCTGGATCGACACGGCCAACACGGTCGGCATCATGATCATCACCGTGGCGTTCGAGCTCGTCATCGGCTTCGTCTTCGCCATGGTGATGCACCGGCTGATCTTCGCCCGCGGCCTCGTCCGCACGTCGATCCTCATCCCCTACGGCATCATCACCGTCGTCTCGGGCTTCGCGTGGCAGTTCGCGTTCTCCAACACGAACGGCTTCGTGAACGGCTGGATCCCCTTCCTCGGCGACGACTTCACGTGGTTCGCGGAGTACCAGACGTCGATGGTGGCGATCATGGTCTCGGAGATCTGGAAGACGACGCCGTTCATGGCGCTGCTCCTGCTCGCCGGCCTCGCGCAGGTCCCCGAGGACATGCTGGAGGCGGCCAAGGTCGACGGGGCCACGTGGTGGCAGCGGCTCTGGAAGGTGATCCTGCCGAACATGCGGGCGGCGATCATGGTGGCCGTGCTGTTCCGCGCGCTCGACGCCTACCGCATCTTCGACAACATCTTCGTCATGACCGCCGGTGCCAACAACACCGAGTCGATCTCGTTCCTCACCTACCGGCAGGTGATCGAGCAGTTCCAGCTCGGCATCGGCTCGGCCCTCTCGGTGCTGCTGTTCCTGTCGGTGCTCGTGGTGGCGTTCGTGATCGTCAAGGTGTTCCGGGTCAACCTCGCGGACGCACGGCAGGAGGGCTGACATGAACAAGAACGCTGCGACCCGCATCGGCACGCTCGTCGGCTTCGTCGCCATCATGATCTGGTGCCTCCTCCCGGTGGCCTGGATCATCTCGCTGTCCTTCAAGAGCCAGGAGGCGGTCACCAACGGCAGCCCCGGCTTCTTCCCCTCCAGCGGAGGTGGCGCAGGCTGGCAGAACTACGCCGACGTCATCGCCGACGAGCAGTTCCGTCGGGCGATCTTCAACTCGATCGGCATCTCGCTCATCGCGACCCTGCTCTCCGTCGCCCTGGCCACGCTCACCGCCTACGCGGTCGCGCGGCTGGAGTTCAAGGGCAAGCGGTTCGTGCTCACCACCGCCCTCGTCATCGCCATGTTCCCCGTGGTCTCGCTCGTCGGGCCGCTGTTCGACATGTGGCGCACGCTCGGGATCTACGACACGTGGCCCGGCCTCATCATCCCCTACATGAGCTTCACCCTCCCCCTCGCGATCTGGACGCTCTCAGCGTTCTTCCGCGAGATCCCGTGGGAGATGGAGCAGGCCGCGCAGGTCGACGGGGCGACCTCGTGGCAGGCCTTCCGCAAGGTCATCGTCCCGCTCGCGGCACCCGGTGTGTTCACCGCCGCGATCCTGACGTTCTTCTTCGCGTGGAACGACTTCGTGTTCGGCATCTCGCTGACGTCCACCGAGAACGCACGACCCATCCCCGCGGCACTGTCGTTCTTCGTCGGTGCCGACCCGTTCAACCGGCCGGCGTCCCTGCTGGCCGCGGGTGCCGTGGTCGCGACGATCCCGGTCAT
>NZ_LMMY01000013.1:322652-331030 GCF_001422865.1 Aeromicrobium sp. Leaf272 | reverse complement strand
TGATCCCATGGCCACCATCGAGATGAAGAACATCGTCAAGAAGTACGGGGACGGCTTCCCCGCCGTGAACGACATCAGCATCGACGTCGAGGACGGGGAGTTCCTGATCCTGGTCGGCCCGTCGGGCTGCGGGAAGTCGACCCTGCTGCGCATGATCGTGGGTCTGGAGGACATCAGCTCCGGCGACATGATCATCGACGGCGACCGGGTCAACGACCTGGCACCGCGCGACCGCAACCTGGCCATGGTCTTCCAGAACTACGCGCTCTACCCGCACCTGACGGTCTACGAGAACATCGCCTTCCCGCTGCGCCTGAAGAAGGTGCCGGAGAAGGAGATCGACGAGAAGGTCCGCCAGGCCAGCAAGACGCTCGACCTCGACGAGCACCTCGAGCGCAAGCCCGGCAACCTCTCCGGCGGTCAGCGCCAGCGCGTGGCCATGGGCCGCGCCATCGTGCGCGACGCCAAGGCGTTCCTGTTCGACGAGCCGCTGTCGAACCTGGACGCCAAGCTGCGTGGCCAGATGCGCACCGAGATCGCGCGCCTGCAGAAGCAGCTCGGCATCACGACCGTGTACGTGACGCACGACCAGACCGAGGCGATGACGCTCGGCGACCGCGTCGCGGTCATGAAGCGCGGGATCCTGCAGCAGCTCGCCTCCCCGCGTGAGCTGTACGAGCAGCCGGTCAACCTCTTCGTCGCCGGCTTCATCGGCTCGCCGCCGATGAACTTCCTGCCGGCCACCGTGGAGGACGGGAAGATCACCTTGCCGTTCGGCACCTTCCCGCTGCCCGCCGACAAGGCCGCGCGCGCCGAGGGCAAGGGCCTCATGCTGGCCGGCATCCGCCCCGAGCACTTCGAGGACGTGTCAGTGCTGAAGGACGAGGCCGACTCCTCGCGCACGTTCGAGGCGCACATCGACGTGCGGGAGTGGCTCGGCGACCAGCAGTACGCCTACGTGCCCTACGACGCCGACGCCACCACGCAGGACCAGCTGCGCGAGCTCGCCCGCGAGGCCGACAGCGAGTCGCTGCGCACGCAGCTGGTCGTCTCGCTCGACGCCGCCAGCAAGATCACCGACGACGACAACACGGTGCTGTTCATCGACACCGACAAGCTGCACCTGTTCGACCCGACGAGCGGGGAGAACCTCACCGTCGGTCTCTAGCCCCGTGCCGCGTCCGGCCGGTCACGACCGGTCGGACGGGCGGGGAGGCTGGGCCTTCCGGCGGCGCTTACGCACGGCCTCGAGCACCTCGGCGTTCCACTCGTGCTCGCGGATGAGCCGGTACCGCTCCCCCGCGACCCGCAGGTAGGCCGCGGCAGGTCGCTCGTCGTCGCCGCGCACCCCGGCCTCCTCGATCATGGCCACGACCGGCTCGAACTCCTCGGCGTACCAGCGGCTCGCCATGGTCGCCTTGTCCATGTAGGCACCCTCGGCGTGCATGGTGCGGGTGGCCCAGGCCTCCACGGTCTCGGCCAGGTAGCCGTAGTCGAAGGGGTCGTCGAAGGCCACCGCGGCGCGCGCCTCGCCGGTGAACGGCACCCGCTCCAGCATCAGTCGGCGCCAGTGCTTGAGCTCGAGGTCGCTGCGTCCCTCGACCCCCACCGGCCTCAGGAACGTGTCGACGACGGTCACCCGCGCCTCGATCAGCTTCAGGCCGAGGCTGCGGGCCACCGAGACGCGGTGGTGGCCGTCGCGCACGTAGTACTGGTCGCCCACCTGGTAGACCTCGATCGGCGGGATCACCTCGCCGGTGCGGCTCGCGCGGGCCAGACGCTCCCAGCGCTCACGGCTGCGCGCCGACGTCGGCCGGAACCGGCGGTCGAAGTCGCGCACCTTGTCGACGGAGCCGACGATGCAGTCCAGCGGGATCACCCGCGTGCCCGCGTAGTGCTCCCCGCGCCGACCGAGCGCCTCCACGACCTCGTCGAACGACATCGACTGCGCGACGTCGTCGTGGTCGTTGCGCAGCCGTGCCGCCAGCGCCGACAGCACCTGGTGCCGCCGCGCACGCATGAAGTCGCTCTCGGCGTCCACGCGGGGCGATCCGGAGTCACCGACCACGGCGCCCACCCCCGGCGACCGCGGCGACGGGTGCGTCGAGCGGCTCGACGTCGATGACCTGCCACGGGATCACGTTGCGCAGCGTGGTGCGGCCGACGTGGCGGTCGCTCTTCTGCAGACCGTAGGGGTGGATGTGGCCGTGCAGGTGCCAGGTGGGCTGCAGCCGGCCGATCACGTCGTGCAGCGCCTCGAAGCCCCGGTGCGGCGGGTCGTCCTCGTCGCCGAGGCCGAACGGCGGGGAGTGCGTGAGCAGGACGTCGACCGGCCGGTCACCGGCCCGTCGCACCAGTCGTCGGGCCCGACGCGCCAGCTGGCGCTGGGTGTACTGGTTGGCCCCCGCGTTGTAGCGGATGCTGCCGCCCAGACCCGCGATGCGCAGACCCGCCGCCTCGACCACCGCGCCGTCGGCGCTGGTGCAGCCGAGGGGCCGGGGGTCGGCCGACGGCATGCCGTCGCCGGTCAGGACGCCCATGAGACCGCTGCGCTGGGTCACGACCTGCGGGTCGTGGTTGCCCGGCACGAACACGACCGGGACGTCGAGGCAGGAGGAGAGGAACTCGAGGTAGTCCCACGGCAGGTCCCCGGCGGCCAGCACGAGGTCCGGCCGCAGCCGTCGCACCTGCGGGTGGTGGATCGACTCCACCACCTCGTCCGCGACCGCGAGCACCTTGACCATGGGTCCACCGTAGGCCGCGCTCCCCCGGGACGCGAGGGTCAGTCGGGGTCGGGACCCTCGGCGGCCCACCGGGCCTTGTCGGCCTCGATGCGTCGGCCGAGCAGGAAGGCGCTGGCCCAGAGCAGGGCGAACATGCCGCCGACGAAGAACATGACCGGCACGAGGAAGCCCAGGGCGACGACCGCCACCTGCAGGACGTGGCCGACGACGTAGCCCGACGGCTTGCGCAGCATGCCGGCCGTCAGGATGCACAGCACCGCGAGCCCCAGGCCGAGCGTGAGCGCCAGTCCGGCCGGCACGTCCTCCACGGAGATCATCACCGGGACGCTGAGTCCGAGGAGGATCGCCTCGAACGTCAGCATCGCCGCACACATGCCCCTCATGCCCCACCTCCGACTGCCCCGGCACCCAGCAGCACCCGCGCCTCGCCGGCGGTGACGACCGACCCGATCACGATGACGCCGCCGCTGCCGATCGCCTCCTCCATGCCCGCACCGGTCTCGGCCATCGAGATCGCGCGGACGAGGGCGTCGTCCAGGCCCCGCTCCACGGTCACCCGGTCCTCGCCGAAGACCTCCTCGGCCAGCTCGCCGAGCTCGTCGGCCCGCATGGCACGCGGCAGGCTGTTCTGGGTGCACACCACGTGGGCCAGCACGGGCTCGAGCTCACGGAGCATCTCCTCGACGTCCTTGTCGGCCATGACGCTGACGACACCGACGAGCGGGCTGAAGGTGAAGGAGTCCTGGACCGCCTCGAGCGCAGCGCGGACGCCGTGCGGGTTGTGCGCGGAGTCGACCAGCACGGTCGGGCTGCGCCGCACGACCTCCAGCCGACCGGGCGAGGTGACCTCGCCGAACGCCGACCGCACCAGGTCGCCGTCGAGCTCGGCACCGACGAACGCCTCGACCGAGGCCAGCGCCACGGCGGCGTTCTGCGCCTGGTGCGCACCGTGCAGCTGCAGGAGGACGTCGTCGTAGCGGGCGTTGAGGCCCTGCAGGCTGATCTGCTGCCCGCCGACGGCGTTGAGCCGGTCGGCGACCCCGAAGTCGACGCCCTCGCGCAGCGCCGTGGCCCCGACCTCCATGCTGCGGCGCATGAGGACGTCGAGCACCTCGGGCTCCTGGGCGGCGAGCACGGCGTGGGCGCCCGGCTTGATGATGCCGGACTTCTCCAGCGCGATGTCGACCGCGCGGTCGCCGAGGTAGGCGGTGTGGTCGACGGCCACGGGCGTGACCACGGCGACGCGGCCGGTCGCCACGTTGGTGGCGTCCCACGCACCCCCCATGCCGACCTCCACCACCGCGGCGTCGACCGGCGCGTCGGCGAAGGCCGCGTACGCCATGGCGACGGTGAGCTCGAAGAACGAGATCGGGTGCGGCTGGCTGTCGTCGACGACCTGGGCGTAGGCGGCCACGTCGGCGAAGGCCTCGACGAACTGCTCCTCGGTGAGCGGCTCGCCGTCGAGGCTGATCCGCTCGGTCATGCTCTGCAGGTGCGGGCTGGTGAACCGCCCGGTGCGCAGGTCGAGCGCCCGCAGCAGCGCGTCGATCATCCGCGCCGTCGACGACTTGCCGTTCGTGCCGGTGAGGTGGACGACGGGGTAGGCGTCCTGCGGGTCGCCGAGCAGACGGCACAGGGCGGTGATGCGCTCGAGCGACGGCTCGAGCCTGGTCTCGGGCCAGCGGCCCAGCAGGGCGGCCTCGACCTCGGCGTAGGTGGGGTTCATCCCCGCCAGTATCCCAGGCCGTGCCGCGCGTGCCGACCGCGTGGACCCAGTCGGCCCGGGTGAGCGGATCGGGGATCTCCCTGATTCCACGCGCCCCCCTCTGTCCGCCATGATGAGAGGGCTGCGGCGCCGGTCGTGCACCCCACCCCCCAGGAGCATGCGCATGAACCACCGGATCAGTGGTTGGATCGCCCACCGTCGAGCCAAGTGGCTCGTGCTGGTCGTCATGCTCGTCGCCCTGGGCGGTCTGGGCTCGTTCGGCTCGAAGCTCGCCGACGTGCAGGAGAACGACGTCGCCTCCTTCCTGCCCGCGGAGGCGGAGTCGACGCAGGTCATCGCGAAGGCGACCCAGTTCGCCGACCCCGACGTGATCCCGGCCATCGTCCTGCTCGTGCGGGAGGACGGCCCCCAGCCCGACGACCTCGCGCGGCTCGAGACCCTGAAGACCGATATCGCGGCGATCCCCGAGGTGACCGGCGACATCGTGGGCCCGATCCCGTCCGAGGACGGTGTCGCCGCGCAGCTGGTGGTCAGCCTCAGGATCGACCCCGACACCGGCTGGGAGCGCCTGCCCGACGTCGTCGACGAGCTGCGCACCGCCGCGGAGGACGGCGCCGGCGGGGCCGACGTCTACGTGGCCGGCCCTGCGGCGCTCGGCGCGGACCAGGCGAAGGCCTTCGCCGGGATCGACGGCATCCTCCTCCTCGCGGCGATCTCGGTCGTGGTCGTCATGCTGCTGCTGACCTACCGCAGCCCGATCCTGTGGATCATCCCGCTCGTGTGCGGCGTGCTCAGCGTGTTCGCCGCCCAGGGCGTCGTGTACCTGCTGGCGAGGTACGCGGACCTCACGGTCAACGGCCAGAGCGCGGGCATCCTGTCCGTGCTCGTGCTCGGCGCCGGGATCGACTACGCGCTGCTGCTCGTGGCCCGCTACCGCGAGGAGCTGCGCAACACCGAGGACCGTCACGAGGCCATGGCGCATGCCCTGCACCGCGCCGCCCCGGCCATCCTCGCGAGCGGCAGCACCGTGGTCGTCGGCCTGCTGTGCCTGCTGCTCGCCCAGATGAGCTCGACGTCCGGGCTGGGACCGGTCGCCGCCGCGGGCATCGTCGTCTCCCTCGTCGTCATGCTCGTCCTCCTCCCCGTGCTGCTCGTGGTGTTCGGCCGCTGGGTCTTCTGGCCCTTCGTGCCGCGCTTCGGCGACCCGCAGCCCGCCGAGCGCGGCATCTGGGGTCGGGTGGGTCGGCGCATCGCGCACCGCCCGCGCACCGTGTGGGTGGTGACGACCCTCGTCCTGGGCGCCTTCACCCTCGGCGTGGTCCAGCTCGACGCCGACGGACTCTCGAACGCCGAGTCGTTCACCACCGAGCAGCCGTCCATCGTGGCCGAGGAGAAGCTGGCAGAGCACTTCCCGGGGGGCGCCGGTGACCCGGTGCAGGTCGTGGCCGACGCCGGCGCGGGCGAGGCGGCCGCTGCGGCGCTCCAGGACGTGCAGGGCATCTCGCCGGACACCGTGACCGAGCCGGTCGTGCAGGGCGACATCGCCTACGTCGAGGGCACCCTCGAGGCGGCGCCGGACTCCACGAGCGCGTTCGAGACGATCGACCGGGCACGCGACGCGCTGGCCGACGTGCCGGGAGCCCTCGTCGGTGGCACCACGGCGATCAACCACGACGTGCAGGAGGCCTCGGCGGCCGACAACCGGCTCATCATCCCGATCATCCTGGTGGCCGTGCTCCTGATCCTGGCCCTGCTGCTGCGGGCGCTGGTCGCGCCCCTGGTGCTGCTGGCCACGGTGGTGCTCTCGTTCGGCGCGGCCCTGGGCATCAGCGCCCTCGTGTTCCGCCACGTCCTGGGCTTCGAGGGGGCGGACTCGTCGCTCCCGCTGTACGCCTTCGTCTTCCTCGTGGCGCTGGGCATCGACTACAACATCTTCCTCATGACCCGCGTCCGGGAGGAGGCGCTCCTGCACGGCACCCGGCGGGGTGCGCTCATCGGGCTGGCCGCCACCGGAGGCGTCATCACGTCGGCCGGCCTCGTGCTGGCCGGCACGTTCGCCGCCCTCGGGTCCCTGCCGATCGTGTTCCTCGCCGAGCTCGGGTTCGCGGTGGCCCTCGGCGTGCTGCTCGACACGATCATCGTGCGGTCGGTGCTGGTGACGGCCCTGAACCTCGACCTCGGCCGCTGGATGTGGTGGCCGAGCGCGCTGTTCCGCACCGACGGCGGGCACATGAGCGGCGCCCCCGACCACGCGGTCGCCCACCACGCCGCTGACCCGGCCCATCCAGCGGACCCCCTGGCCGAGGGGCACCCCGCCCCCGAGCACCGCGCCTAGGCGTAACCGCCCTCCGCTGCTCGCGCACCGGTCGCAGCGAGCAACAATCGACGGCATGGAGCTCTGGCACGACCTGGCCGAGCAGTATCGGGAGTTCGCGGCCCAGGCCGCCGACTCCCCCACCTTCGCCACGTGGTCCGCGGCCGTCGCCGAGGACCCCGAGGTGCTGGGGTGGCTCACCACCCTCCCCCGTCTGAAGCAGCAGCCGAACCTGGTGTTCGCCGCCGCTTGCGTGCACGGCGTGATCGCCCCGGGCCCGTACGGCGGGCTCCGCGACGCGCTCCTGGCGGACGGCCCGGAGGGACCCGTCCGCGCGACGATCCTCGAGCGCGCCACCCAGACCAACGAGGTCGGACGACTCGCCACGCTGGTCCCGGCGTTCGGCCTCCTCGCCGAGCACCACGACGGCGCGCCGCTCTCGCTGGTCGAGGTCGGTGCCAGCGCGGGCCTGTGCCTCTACCCCGACCGCTACGCCTACCGGTGGCGCACCGACGACGGCGACGTGACCCTCGGCGTCGGGCCCGAGCTGCCGTGCCGGATGACCGGACGCGTCTCGCTCCCCACCCGGGTCCCGTCCGTGGCAGCCAGACGAGGCGTCGACCTCAACCCGCTCGACGTCACGTCCGGCGACGACGCCGCCTGGCTGGAGGCCTTGGTCTGGCCCGAGCACCAGGACCGTCGCGACCGACTGCGTGCGGCGCTCGACGTGGCCCGGGCCGATCCACCGGACCTCGTCGCCGGCGACCTGCTCACCGAGCTGCCGCGCCTCGTCGAGGCTGCGTCGGCCGACGGACCGGTCGTCGTGTTCCACAGCGCCGTGATCGCCTACCTCGACGACGAGCAGCGCGACGCCTACGACGTCCTCGTCCGTGGCCTCGTGGCCGAGGGCGCCTGCCACTGGGTCAGCAACGAGTCGAAGAACGTCCTGCCGTCGGTCACCTCCGGAAGTCCTGCGCCTCCCCCGGACCACCCCACCTTCGTGCTGGGCGTCGACGGGCAGGCCGTGGCCTGGACGCACGGACACGGTCGGACCCTGCGCTGGCTCGTCTGACGGGCACGCCCCGGGTCAGTCGTCGGGCGCCTCGGAGACGAGGCCGGCACCGGTGGCCGGGTCGAAGGGCACCGACTCGTGCTGGTGGACGATGCGCCACGCGCCGTCCACGCGCCGACAGACCAGGGTGCTGCGCACCCACATGTCCACCTCGGCACCGTCGTGCAGGCGGCCGCTCACGTGGTACCGGAAGGCGCAGTACCCGACGTCGTCGGCCCCACCCACGTGCAGGTGGTGCACCTCGTACCCGGGACCGACGGCGTAGGACGCCAGCCACGCGCCGAGGCCGTCCGCCACGGCCGCGGTCCCCCGCGTCTCGGCCGGCGGGAGGACCGGGTAGCTGACCACCTCGGGATCGTGGGCGTCGACCAACGTCCTGCTGTCACGCTCGACCACCGCGCGCACGCGGTCGGCGATGAGCTGGCGGAGCTCGTCCTCGATCGATGTCAGGGGCATGCCACCACCCTGCGCCCTCCCGCCCTGCGCCACAACCCGACGCCGCGCGGCCCCGCCGGACCATTC
>NZ_LMMY01000013.1:289013-322598 GCF_001422865.1 Aeromicrobium sp. Leaf272 | reverse complement strand
CCCCCGCTGCACCATCGGCCGCCCACGGCCCGGCACCCCCGCCAGGGCCCGGGCTCCTAGACTGTCCTCTCGTGACCACCGCAGCGAACCGCGTCCCGGCCAAGCCCGCCCTCGAAGGACTCGAGGAGCGCTGGAGCCAGGTATGGGCCGAGCAGGGCACCTACACGTTCGACCGCTCCGCCGAGCGCGCCGACGTGTACTCCATCGACACGCCTCCCCCGACCGTGTCGGGCTCGCTGCACGTGGGTCACGTGTTCAGCTACACCCACACCGACGTGGTGGCGCGCTTCCAGCGGATGCGCGGCAAGGAGGTCTTCTACCCGATGGGGTGGGACGACAACGGCCTCCCCACCGAGCGTCGCGTGCAGAACTTCTACGGCGTCCGCTGCGACCCGTCCCTGCCCTACGACGCCGACTTCACGCCGCCTGCGAAGCCCGATCCCAAGAAGCAGGTGCCGATCAGCCGACGCAACTTCATCGAGCTGTGCAACGAGCTCGTGGAGGAGGACGAGAAGGTCTTCGAGAAGCTGTGGCGCACGCTCGGCCTGAGCGTGGACTGGTCGCACCAGTACACGACCATCGGCGCCGACGCCCAGACCGCCAGCCAGCGCGCGTTCCTGCGCAACGTGGGTCGCGGCGAGGCCTACCTGCAGGACGCCCCGACCCTGTGGGACGTCACGTACCAGACCGCCGTCGCGCAGGCCGAGCTCGAGGCCCGCGACTACCCCGGCGCCTACCACCGCGTGACCTACCAGCACGCGTCCGGCCCGATCGTCGTCGAGACCACGCGGCCGGAGCTCACGGCCGCCGCGGTCGCGATCATCGCCCACCCCGACGACGAGCGCTACGCGCACCTCTTCGGCAGCACCGCGGTCTCACCGCTGTTCGGCGTCGAGGTGCCGATCATCGCCAGCCCGCTCGCCGACCCCGAGAAGGGGTCCGGCATCGTGCACTGCTGCACGTTCGGCGACCTGACCGACGTCCAGTGGTGGCGCGAGTTCCAGCTGCCCAACCGCACCGTGATCGGCCGCGACGGCCGGTTCCTGCGCGAGACCCCGGAGTGGGTCGCCGGCGGCCCCGGCGAGACGTTGTGGACCGAGCTGGCCGGCAAGACCGTGTTCTCGGCCCGCGAGCTCGTCGTGCAGGCGCTGCGCGACAGCCGCGACCTCGACGGCGAGCCGCAGCCCACCCAGCGCGTGGCCAACTTCTACGAGCGCGGCGACAAGCCGCTCGAGATCGTCTCGACCCGACAGTGGTACATCCGCAACGGAGGCCGCGACGCCGACCTGCGCGCCGCGCTGATCGCCCGGGGTGACGAGATCGACTGGACGCCCGGCTACATGCAGTCGCGCCTCACCAACTGGATCGAGGGCCTCAACGGCGACTGGCTGGTCAGCCGTCAGCGGTTCTTCGGCATCCCGTTCCCCGTCTGGTACCGCCTCGACGCCGACGGCGAGCCCGACTACGACGACCCGATCTTCGCGGCCGAGGACACGCTGCCCGTCGACCCGGCGTCGCAGGCCCCTCCCGGCTTCGAGGAGTCGCAGCGCGGTGCGGCCGGCGGGTTCGTCGGCGACCCCGACGTGCTCGACACCTGGGCGACGTCGTCGCTGACCCCCCAGATCGCCTGCGGGTGGGAGCGCGACGCCGACCTGTTCGCACGGACCTTCCCGATGGACCTGCGCCCTCAGGCCCACGACATCATCCGCACGTGGCTGTTCGCCACCGTCGTGCGCTCGCACCAGGAGTTCGGCTCCGTGCCGTGGACGCACGCGGCGATCTCGGGCTTCGTGGTCGACCCCGACCGCAAGAAGATGAGCAAGTCCAAGGGCAACGTCGTGGTGCCCGACGAGATCCTCGACAAGTACGGCGCGGACGCCGTCCGCTGGCGTGCCGCGCTGGCGCGTCCCGGCTCGGACTCCCCCTTCGACGAGACCCAGATGAAGGTCGGCCGGCGCCTGGCCATGAAGGTGCTCAACGCGAGCAAGTTCGTCCTCGCCGCGCCCGAGGACTACGGCCTGGGTGCCACCGCGGCCGACCTCGACGCCGCGCGCGTGACCGAGCCCCTCGACCGCTCCGTGCTCGCCGGGCTCCGAGGCGTCGTGGAGCAGGCCACTGCCCACTTCGAGGCCTACGACTACTCCTCGGCCCTCGAGGTCGCCGAGAAGTTCTTCTGGGACTTCTGCGACGACTACCTCGAGCTGGTCAAGGAGCGCGCCCGCCAGGAGTCACCGGCCGGGGAGTCCGCCCGCGCCACGTTCGTGCTGGCGCTGTCGACGCAGCTGCGTCTCCTCGCGCCGTTCCTGCCCTACGTGACCGAGGAGGTCTGGAGCTGGTGGCAGGAGGGCTCGGTGCACCGTGCGGCGTGGCCGACCAGCGACGACGTGACCGTCGACGGCGACCCGGCGCTGCTGCCGGCCGCCGCCCAGGCGCTGGCCGGCATCCGCGGGGCGAAGTCGACCGCGAAGGTCAGCCAGCGCACCGAGGTGACGGCCGTGACCGTCCGCGGGCCCCAGGCCTCGCTCGACCTGGTGCTGCAGGCCGTCGACGACGTGAAGGCGGCCGGTCGGGTGACCGGCGAGCTCGCCACGGAGGCCGCCGACGGCACCACCGAGGTCGTGGCCGACGCCACCCTCGCCGAGACCGAGTAGCGCGCCGACTCCGCTCCTTCCCTTCCCCGGGTGACTGGTGAGGGTGGGGCGGGCGTGGGTCAGCGCGACTCGAGCGTCTCGAAGGCGATGCCGTTGCGCTGGAGGCGCTCGATGAGCGGGCGGCCCATCGCCACGGCGGTCGTGGTCTGGCCGGCGACCTTCGGAACGTCGTCGAACGCCAGGCACAGCGCCGACTCGCTCAGCATCTTGGCGGTCTCGTCGTAGCCCGGGTCGCCGCCGCTGACCTGCGTGACCACCCGCTTGCCACCACCCTCGCCGACGAGACGGAGCTTGAACCAGGACGAGGCGCGCTTCTCGGGGCTGGGGCCGTCACCCTGGGCACGCAGCTTCAGCAGCGCCTTGCGGGTGGGTGCCAGCTGCGCGCCGGCGAGCAGGACGCCCGCGCCGGCGACCGTGCCGGCCAGCATCGGCAGGTGCTTGAACTGGGCGAAGTGGGAGTAGGAGAACTCCGGGCCGTAGCGCTCCAGGGCTCGCGCCGAGCGCAGCACGACCTGCGGGTCGATGGTGGGCAGCGGCAGAGCCCAGCCCTTGCCGTCGGCCCCGCGGCCGATCTTCCCTCCGCCGCGGATCTTCCGGCCCTGGGGCCGGGCCTCCGCGGCCTTGCGCTGCTTGGCGGTGGCGCCGGCCTGGCGGATCCGCGCGAAGGCCCCGAGCGCCGAGTGGTAGGTGCCGCCCGACGCCGTGCCGCCGGCCCGGATGTAGCCCTTGACGTCGAGGGGGACGCCCTCGGGAAGCTGCTCGACCGTGAAGAGCACGCCGAGGTCGTACGGGATGGAGTCGAAGCCGCACGCGTGCACGAGCGTCGCGCCGGTCCTCACGGCGGTCTCGTGGTGCGCCAGCCAGGTGCGGTCGACGAACTCCGGCTCCCCGGTCAGGTCGACGTAGGCGATGCCCGCCTCGGCCGCGGCCTTCACCGCGGGGTCGCCGTGCTGCACGTAGGGGCCGACGGTCGAGATGAGCACGCGCGTGCCCTCGGCCATCGCCCGCATCGAGGCGGGGTCGGAGACGTCGGCCAGGACCACGTCGGGCGCGACTCCGCCCGCCGCCTCGACCTCGTCGACGACGTCCTGCAGCTTGGCGGCGCTGCGACCCGCCACGGCCCAGGTCCCACCCTCGGGCAGGTGCGTGCCGAGGTAGACGGCGGTGAGCGTGCCGGTGAACCCGGTCGCCCCGAACAGGGTGATGTCGACGGTCATGCCCCGACCCTAGCCACCGACGCGTACCGGCGGTACGCGAGCGGTCAGGAGCGGACCGTCAGGAGGCCTTCTTCGCGACCTCGTCGCGGCTGAGGACCGTGGGGCCCTCCTCGCCGCGCACCGTGGCGCCGGTGACGACGACCTTGGCGACGTCGTCGCGGGAGGGGATGTCGTACATGACCGGCTGCAGCACGTGCTCGATGATCGAGCGCAGACCACGGGCGCCGGTGTCGCGGGCCAGCGCCAGGTCGGCCATGGCCTCGCACGCCTCCTCGGTGAACTCGAGCTCGACGTCGTCGATCTCGAACAGCCGCACGAACTGCTTGGTGAGCGCGTTGCGCGGCTCGGTGAGGATGGACACGAGGGCCGGCTTGTCGAGCTTGTCGACCGCGGCGATGACCGGCAGACGACCGATGAACTCGGGGATGAGGCCGAACTTGAGCAGGTCCTCGGGCAGCACCTGGGAGTAGACCTTCTCCGGCTCGGCCGGCGTCTTCTCGGGCATGCCGCCGACGTTGAAGCCCAGCCCGACCTTGCCGCTGCGCTGCTCGATGATCTCCTCGAGGCCCGCGAAGGCACCGCCGACGATGAACAGCACGTTGGTGGTGTCGATCTGGATGAACTCCTGGTGCGGGTGCTTGCGACCGCCCTGCGGCGGCACCGAGGCCGTGGTCCCCTCGAGGATCTTGAGCAGCGCCTGCTGCACGCCCTCGCCCGACACGTCGCGCGTGATGGACGGGTTCTCGGCCTTGCGCGAGATCTTGTCGACCTCGTCGATGTAGATGATCCCCGTCTCGGCCTTCTTGACGTCGTAGTCGGCGGCCTGGATGAGCTTGAGCAGGATGTTCTCGACGTCCTCACCCACGTAGCCGGCCTCGGTGAGGGCGGTGGCGTCGGCGATGGCGAACGGGACGTTCAGCATGCGGGCGAGCGTCTGCGCGAGGTAGGTCTTGCCGCAGCCGGTGGGCCCGACCATGAGGATGTTGGACTTCGCCAGCTCCACGGCGTCGTCCTTGGGACGACCGGTCGCGGCCTGCGCCTGGACCCGCTTGTAGTGGTTGTACACCGCCACCGCGAGGTTCTTCTTGGCGTTGTCCTGGCCCACGACGTACCCGTTGAGGAACTCGAAGATCTCCTGCGGCTTCGGCAGCTCACCGAGGCTCAGCTCGGCACCCTCGGCCAGCTCCTCCTCGATGATCTCGTTGCAGAGGTCGATGCACTCGTCGCAGATGTACACGCCGGGTCCGGCGATGAGCTTCTTGACCTGCTTCTGGCTCTTGCCGCAGAACGAGCACTTCAGCAGGTCAGCGGTCTCACCGATGCGTGCCACAGGTGCACTCCTCTTCCGTCACGACGTCGGGGACGAGCTGGTGTCGTCGCCCTCACACTACAAGCCCGGCGGACCGTCCACCGGGGGTTCGGCCGACGCCGCCGCGTGTCGTCCACGGGTGGCGGCGTCGGCCGGAGCCTCAGGCGGCGGGGACCTTGAGGGTCTCGAAGATCCCGTCGATGATGCCGTACTCCTTGGCCTGGTCGGCCGTGAGGATCTTGTCGCGCTCGACGTCCTTGCTGACCTCCTCGGGCGTCTTGCCCGTGGCGTCGGAGATCATCTTCTCCATCAGCTCACGCATGCGGAGGATCTCGTTGGCCTGGATCTCCAGGTCGGAGATCTGGCCGCCCGTGCCCTCGGTGTAGGGCTGGTGGATGAGGATGCGGCTGTTCGGCAGGGCGTAGCGCTTGCCGGGGGTGCCGGCGGCGAGCAGCACGGCGGCGGCCGAGGCGGCCTGGCCGAGGCAGACGGTCATCACGTCGGACTTGAGGTACTGCATCGTGTCGTAGATGGCCGTCATGGCCGTGAAGGAGCCGCCCGGGCTGTTGATGTACAGCTGGATGTCGCGGTCGGCGTCCATCTGCTGCAGGCAGAGCAGCTGCGCCATGACGGCGTTGGCGACGTCGTCGCTGATGGGCGTGCCCACGAAGATGATGCGGTCCTCGAAGAGCTTGGCGTAGGGGTCGATGCGGCGGAACCCGTAGGAGGTCCGCTCCTCCCACTGCGGGATGTAGTAGCTCATGCCTTCTTACCCACTTCCTGGGCGCTCTTGATGACCTGGTCGATGAAGCCGTAGTCCTTGGCCTGGTCGGGGGTGAACCAACGGTCGCGGTCGGCGTCGGCCTCGATCTGCTCGATCGTCTGGCCGGTGTGGACCGACTGCAGCTCGTTGAGCTGCTTCTTGAGCAGGATCGACTGCTGGGCCTGGATCTTGATGTCCGAGGCCGAGCCGCCGATGCCGCCGGAGGGCTGGTGCATCATGATCCGCGCGTGCGGGAGCGCGTAGCGCTTGCCCGGTGCACCGGCCGCGAGCAGGAACTGCCCCATCGACGCGGCGAGGCCCATGGCCACGGTGGCGACGTCGTTGGAGATGAACTGCATCGTGTCGTAGATGGCCATGCCCGAGTCGACCGAGCCGCCCGGGCTGTTGATGTAGAGGAAGATGTCGGCGCCCGGGTCCTCGGCGTTGAGCAGCAGCATCTGCGCGCAGATCGCGTTGGCGTTCTGGTCGCGCACCTCCGAACCGAGGAAGATGATGCGCTCGCGCAGCAGGCGCTGGTAGATGTGGCCGTCGAGGTCGGACGGGCCGACGTCGGTGCCGGCCATGCCCTGCACCGACTGAGCCTGGCCCGTCGGGCCCTGGGTGGTGGCGTCTGGTGTGTTCACGTTGTCGACCCTAGAGGGCGAGCGGTCGCGAGACACGCGTGAACACGCCCTGTTCGCTGACAGCGTGACGCATCCGGAGCCCCGGACCTCAGTCCGAGGCGCCGGGCACGGTCTGGTCCCAGTCCACGACCGAGCCCGTGACGACGCCGCTCTCGTCGCTCAGCAGGAGCACCACGATGCCGGCCGCGTCCTCCGGCGACGCGAGCCGACCGGCCGGCAGCCGTTCGGCGGCACGCTCCCGCCAGTCGTCGCCCGCGTCGTGGAACCGGCGCTGGATCGCGTCCTCGCCGTCGGAGTCGGTCCACCCGATGTTGACGCCGTTGACGCGCACGCGGTCGAAGCGGTGGGCGTGGGCGGCGTTCCTGGTCAGGCCGGCGAGCCCGGCCTTCGTGGCGGCGTAGGGCGCCAGGTACGGCTGGCCGCCGTGCGCGCTCATGGTGAGCACGTTGACCACCGCTCCGGGCTGCCCGCGTCGGACCATGTCGCCGATCGCGGCCTGCATGAGGAAGAAGGGACCGCGCAGGTTCACCGCCACGTGCTGCTCGAACATCTCCGGCGTCGTGTCGAGCACGCTGCCGCGCTCGGTGAAGCCCGCCGCGTTCACGAGACCGTCCACCCGGCCGTGCAGGGCGACGGTCCCGGCCACCGCCGCGCGGCAGGCCTCGACGTCGGCGACGTCGCACGCCACGAAGCGCGCGTCACCGAGTGCCGACAGCTCCTCGGCGGCGCGGGCCCCGACGTCGGGACGACGCCCGGTCACGACCACCCGCGCGCCCTCGCGCAGGGCGAGTCGCGCGATGGCCAGCCCGACGCCCTGCGTGCCACCGGAGACGAGGACCACCCGGTCGTCGAGGCGCCCCATGTCAGAGACCCTCGATCGGCGCGGTCCTGCGGCGGTCGGCGTACGCGCCGAGCGACGTCGCGACCTGGTCGGCGGACCATCGGGCCGCGAGCGCCTGCTCGAGCACCTCGGTCTGCGCGAGCGGGGTCATGCCGTCGACCGGCTGGTCGAGGTCGAGGTTGGTGGGGAACGGGTAGCCCTCCGCGACCGCCGCGACGACGTGGTGCAGCGCCTTGGTCGGCCAGCCGGCGTCCTGGCGCTCGCGCAGCGTCGGGTAGACGGCGGTGGCGGCCCTCGCCCGGTCGACAGCCTCCATCGCCCGGCCGAACGCCGACGAGACCTGCAGCAGGTTCGCGACCCGCTGCACGTCCGCGGACACGTTGGTCCCGGCTCCGTGGAACAGCGCCGGGTTGAAGAACACCGCGTCCCCCTTGGCCAGGGGCAGCTGGACGTGGTGCTCCTCGAAGTACGCGCGGAACTCCGGACGTCGGTAGGCCAGGTAGCCGGGGCCGTACTTCTGGGAGTGCGGCAGGTAGAGGGTGGGGCCGCTCTCGACGGGCATGTCGACGTGGGCGACGGCGCCCTGCAGCGTCAGCACCGGCGACAGCAGGTGCACGTGCGCGGGGTAGCGCGCCGTGAGCTCGTCGGAGAGGAACCCCAGGTGGTAGTCGCGGTGCGGGTCCTGTGCCACGCCGCCGGGGCGGACGACGTTGACCTGCGAGGTCACCTGGTAGCCCGGTCCGAGCCACGCGGTGGAGACGAGGGCCAGGAGGTCGTTGGCGTAGTAGTCGACGAAGGTGCCCGGGTCGCTCACGGCGAGCTTCTCCAGCGCGTTCCAGATCCGGTCGTTGGCCCCGGGCTTGGCGAAGTGGTCGCCGGCGGCCACGCCCGACGCCTTCTCCGCCGCGATGACGGACTCGAACGCGGCGGTGGCCCGGTCGACGACGGACAGGTCGTCCCAGGCCCCCTCGAGCACGACGATGCCCGGCCCGTCGGCGAGTGCGTGGACGATCTCGGCGCGGACGGCGTCCTCGCCGTCGGGGGTCGACGCCGCCGCACGCAGGTCGGCGGCGGCGTACACGACGACACCCTGCTCCACCCGGTCGGCGTGGCGGTAGGCGTGGGGATCGGTGGGCGCGGTGACGAGCGCGACGAAGTCGTCGAGGCTCACGTCCTCGGGCGTGAAGCGGGCTCGGCGGCCGGGCGGGGCGGGGTGCGTGGCGGTCATGGCGGACTCCTGGGTGCGGGGTGGTCGGCAGGTCTCGTCGTGTCCGACGCTAGTCCTGGTACGCGTCCGCGCGGGGGCCTAGAGTCCCTCAAGAAACCCTCAGCACGATCGATCGACCCGCCCGGAGGAGCCGTGCCCCACCGCCACAAGGTGCGCGAGATCGCGCAGCAGAGCGGCCTCAGCGAGGCCACGGTCGACCGCGTCCTGCACCGACGCCCCGGCGTCCGCGCCGCGACGGTGGCGGAGGTCGAGCGGGCGATCGAGGAGCTGGACCGCCAGGCCACCCAGCTGCGCCTCGTCGGCCGGACCTTCCTGCTGGACCTCGTGATGCAGGCACCCACGCGGTTCAGCGCCGCCGTGCGGACCGCGCTCGAGGCCGAGCTGCCCGCCCTGCGCCCGGCGGCGGTCCGTGCGCGCTTCCACCTGGGCGAGGAGGCCGACGTGGCGACCATGGTCGAGACGCTGCGCGCGATCGGTCGCCGACGCTCGCACGGCGTGCTGCTCAAGGCGCCCGACCACCCCGACGTGGCTGCGGAGGTCGGGATGCTCGCCGAGTCCGGGATCCCCGTGGTGACCCTGGTGACCGACCTGACCGGCAGCAGGCGCCTCGCGTACGTCGGCATCGACAACGCGGCAGCCGGACGCACCGCGGCCTACCTGGTCGCCCGGTCCGCACCCGGCGCCGGCGCGGTCCTCGTGACGCTCAGCGCCAGCGACTTCCGCGGCGAGGGGCAGCGCGTGGAGTCCTTCACCGAGGCCCTCGCCGAGCTCGCTCCCGGCCGACGGGTGCTGCGGGTCAGCGACACCGGCGGCCTGGACCCCTCCACCGGCACGGCCGTCGGTGCCACGCTCACGGAGCACCCCGACGTCGACGCCGTGTACTCCGTCGGTGGTGGCAACCGCGCCACGCTGGCGGCGTTCGCCGAGGTGGGGCGGGCGCCGCAGGTCTTCGTCGCGCACGACCTCGACGCCGACAACTCCGAGCTGCTGCGCACCCGGCGCGTGCACTTCGCGCTCCACCACGACCTGCGTGCCGACGCGCGGCACGCCTGCCGCCTCCTGCTCCGTCACCACGGAGCCGTCCCGGGGCCCCCGACGTCGGTGCCGTCTCAGGTCCAGGTCGTGACGCCGTTCAACCTGCCCCGCGCGTTCGGACGGTGAGCCTGGCGCCCGGCAGGGCAGGGGACGGCCGAGGCGTCAGACCGTGAAGGCCTCGCGGAACGCGTCGAGGGCGCGGTCGCTGCCGTCGACCGAGGGGTCGCTCGCCCACGCCTCCATGGCCACCACGCCGTCGTAGTCGGCGTCGGCGAGGGCCTGGGCCACGAAGGACCAGCGGACCTCGCCCGTGCCGGGCTCGCAGCGGCCCGGAACGTCGGCCACCTGCACCTCGCCGAGGTACGGGGCGGCCCGACGCACGAGCTCCACGAGGTTCCCCTCGCCGATCTGGGCGTGGTAGAGGTCGAGGTTCATCCGCAGGTGCGGACTGCCGACCGCCTTCACCAGGGCCAGCGTGTCGGACGCCCGCGCGAACGGCGTGCCGGGGTGGTCGACCTCGAGGTTGAGGTTCTCGATCACGTAGGTGACGTCGTGCTGCTCGGCGAGCTCGGCCACCCGCGAGAGCGTCCTCACCGCCGCGAGCCACATGTCGCCGGTGACGACCTCGACCGGCCGGACCGGGATGCCGCCCTCCCCCAGGCCCGTGCCGTGGATGTTCAGCGACGGGCAGCTGATCCGCCGGGCGAAACCGATGGACTCCTCCGCCGTCCGGAGGAGGTCGTCGGCCCCGTCCTCGGTGACGAGGTCGCCGGTCACGTAGCCCGTCATCGACGTGAACCGGGCGCCGGTCGCGACGAGGGCGTCGGCGTCCTTGGCCGTCCAGTCCCAGATCTCGGCGGCGAACCCGCGCTCGTGGATGCGCTCCACGCGCTCCAGGTGCGGCAGCTCCGTGTAGACCATCTCGGAGCAGATCGCGAGGGTGAACGTCATCTCAGGCCTCCAGCGGCACGGCGGTGGCGACGGCCGCGCGGCCGCCGGTGGTGAACGAGTCGATGCAGGCCTGGGCGATCGCGAACGCGGCGAAGGCGTCGTCCGCGCCGACCGAGGGGGCACGGCCCTCCCGCACGGCGGCGACGAGCTCCTCGAGCTCACCGGTGTACGCGTCCAGGAGCAGCTCCGTGTCGCTGTGGGCGGTCGTGGCCAGGCGGCCGGACCCGTCGTGCAGACGCAGCGAGGACTGGGCGCCCTCACCCATCGTCACCATCGCCTCGGAGCCCAGCACCTCGGCGCGCACGTCGTAGCCGTAGGTCGCGGCGAAGCTCGCCTCGGCCGTGGCGATCGCGCCGTTGGAGTAGGTCACGACGACGGTGGCGTGGTCCAGCAACGTGGGGTGGCCCGGCGCCGTGAGCGAGCCGGCGGTCGCGACGACGTCGACGGCGTGAGCGCCCGGGTTCAGCCAGTTCAGCGTGTCGAAGTCGTGGATCAGGGTCTGCGTGAAGATCGTCCACGGCGGCACGCCGTCGGGGTCGGAGGGACCCCGGCCCGGGTCGCGGGTGAGCGAGCGGAGCTGGCGGACGTCCCCCAGGCGTCCGGCCACGATCGCCTCGTGGGCCGCCGCGAACTCGCGCGCGAACCGCCGGTTGAAGCCGACCTGGAACGCGACCCCGGCCTTCGCCGTCGCCGTGCGCACGTCGTCGATCTCCGCGAGCGACATGCCGGCCGGCTTCTCGCAGAACACGTGCTTGCCGGCCTCGGCCGCGGCCACCACGAGGTCGCGGTGGGCGACCGACGACGCGGCCACGACCACGGCGTCGACGTCGTCGGCCCGCAGGACGGCCTCGACCGACGTCTCGGCGCGTGCGTCGAGCGGCCCGGCCACCTCGGCCGCGGCGCCGGGACGAGGATCGGCGACGGCCACGAGGGACGCCCCGTGGACGCGTCGGGCGACGACGGCGGCGTGGGAGGCGCCGATGCGGCCGGCACCGATCAGGCCGATGCGGACGGGAGCGGACATGGTTCCTCCGAGTGCGGGGTGAGGTGGGCGGGGCGGGGACGACGTGGACTTCCGCGTCGGGCGACCGCACGCGACCTGGACTAGAACGTTCTAGTAGAACGATGCAGAGCGAGGATATGATGCGGACGCCCCATCGTCAAAGCCCCATCGTCAAAGCCCCCTCGTCCAAGCCCCGCCCTCGACGAGCCCCCAGGAGGACGCGTGACCCGCACGACGCTCGCCGACGTGGCCCGCGAGGCCGGGGTCTCGGTCGCCCTCGTGTCGATCGTGATGCGCGACGCCCCCGGGGCGAGCGCGGCGACCCGGGAGCGGGTCCGCGGCGTCGCCGAGCGTCTCGGCTACGTGCCCGACCAGCGCGCCCGCCAGCTGCGGCGCACGGACACGCGGCTGCTGGGCGTCACGTTCGACCTGCACCAGCCCTTCCACGGCGACCTCGTCGAGCACCTCTACGAGGCGGCCGCCGCGCAGGGCTACGACGTCGCGATCAGCGCCGTGGCGCCCTCGCGCGACGAGGACGCGGCGATCCAGGCCCTCATGCGGGAACGGTGCGACGCCCTGGTGCTGCTCGGTCCCGACCTCTCCCCCGACGCCCTCGGCTCGCTCGGCACGCGGGTCCCGACGCTCGTCGTGGCCCGCCGGAGCGACGCCGACGGCGTGGCCTCGGTGCGGGGTGACGACGAGGCCGGCGTCGGACTCGCGGTCGACCACCTGGCCGAGCTCGGTCACGTGCGGGTGGTGCACGTCGACGGCGGGTCCGCGCCCGGCGCCGAGGACCGCCGCCGGGGCTTCCACGCAGCGGCCGTGCGCCGTGGCATGGAGCCGTGGGTCGTCCCCGGCGGGCCCACCGAGCAGGCGGGCGTCGAGGCGGCGCGACGCCTGCTCGACCAGCGCCCGACGCCGACGGCCGTGGTCGCCTTCAACGACCACTGCGCCTCCGGCGTGCTCGACGTCCTGCTGCGAGCCCACGTCGACGTCCCGGCCGACGTGTCGGTCGTGGGCTACGACGACTCCCGGCTCGCCGTCGCCCGGCAGGACCGGATGACGACGGTGGCGCAGAGCGCCCTCGAGATGGCGGAGCGAGCCGTGTCCGGAGCGCTCGACCTGCTCGCGGGACGGGACCCGACCGAGGTCGTGCTCACGCCACGACTCGTGGTCCGCAGCACCAGCGGGCCCGCCCCCCGCCTGGCCGACCCCGCCTGACCTACCCCGTCAGGCGTAGAGCGCCGGGCGCTCGGGGACGACGACCGGCTCGCGTGCGCCCGAGTCCAGGGCCGCGACGCCGGAGGCCGCGACCAGGTTGGCCGCGAAGCCGTCCCACGCCGATGCGCCCACGACCTCGCCGCGCAGCGACGCGTCGACCCAGGCGGAGAGCTCGAGCCGGTAGGACTCGATGAAGTGCTCCACGAAGTCGCTCCCAATCGCAGTGCTGCTCTGCCCCGCGACGCGGCGCACCACGGGGGGCCGGGGCTCGAGCATCGCCGACCCGCCGTCGCCGACCACCTCGACACGCACGTCGTACCCGTAGGCGGCGTTGCAGTAGACCTCGGCCGTGATCATCTGGCCGGCCGCCATCCAGATGGTGGCGACCTGCGGGTCCTTGAAGCCCTCGGCGATCGGCGACTCGACGCGGATGGCCGCGATCTCGTCGTCGAGCAACCACCGGAAGGTGTCGAACTCGTGGATCATCGAGCCGGTCACCAGCGTGGACGAGTCGGTGCTCGTCGCGTTCGTGGCGTTGCGGTGGATCCCGTGCACGAGCTTCACCTGGCCGAGCGACCCGTCGGCGACCGAACCCTTGAGGCTCACGAAGCCCGGGTCGAAGCGCCGGTTGAAGCCGACCTGCACGAACCGGCGACCCGCCGCGACCTCGGCGTCCACGACGCGTCGCGCGTCGTCGGCGGTGACCGCGAGCGGCTTCTCGCACAGGACGTGCTTGCCGGCCTCGATGCCCGCGATCGCCAGGTCGGCGTGGGTGAAGTCGGGCGACGCGATCACGAACGCGTCGACGTCGGCGACCAGCGCCTCGGGCGAGGCCGCGGCCTCACCGCCCACCTCGGCCGCGACGGCCTGGGCGCGGGCGGTGTCCATGTCGAAGACCCGGGTCACCTCGGCGCCGGGGACGCTCGTCGCGAGCGTGCGCACGTGCGCCGCCCCCATCGCACCGGCGCCCACGACGCCGACCTTCAGTCGCTTGCTCACAGGGAGACCCACTTTCGTTCGTCGGAGGACAGGATCATGGCGTCGAGCACCCGTGCCGCGACGAGCGCGTCGTGGATGGTCGCGCCGACGGGCGTGCCGGTGGCGATCGACTCGACGAGACGTCGGGCCTCCACCACCTTCAGGTCGTCGAAGCCGACCGGGTTGTTGGTGCCGGGCTGGAAGGCACCGATCTCCCCGTCGCCCGGGCCGGCGTACTCGGTGGCGTAGAACGTGTCGGTGAAGGCGTCGTCGCGCGCCGACGCGACGCGCAGCTCGTTCATGCGACGGAAGTCCCACGCGACGGCCCCGCGGGTGCCGTGGACCTCGAAGCCGTAGGTGTTCTGCTCCCCCACGGCCACGCGACTCGACTCCAGCACGGCTCGTGAGCCGTCGGCGAGGCGCAGCAGGGCGCTCACGTAGTCCTCGTTCTCGACGTCGCCCAGCGCGCCGGCACCCTTCTCGTAGTGCATCGCACCCGGCACGGCCTCGCGACGCTGCGCGATGAAGGTCGCACGGTCCACGACCAGCTCGGCGACCGGCGCCACCACGTACCCGAGCAGGTCCGTCGCGTGGCTCACGAGGTCGCCCAGCACGCCCGAGCCGGAGAACTCGGTCCGGAAGCGCCAGGACAGTGCCGCGTCGGGATCGGCGGAGTAGTCGGCGAGGAACCGGACGGTGGAGTGCTCGATCTGGCCGATGGCCCCCGACGCGACGATGCGCCGGGCCCGTTCCACGGCCGGAACGTTGCGGTAGTTGAACCCCGCGGCGGCCTGCACGCCGGCAGCCTCGACCGCAGCCACGATCTCGGCGGTCTCCCCGGCGTCGCGGCCGGCGGGCTTCTCGACCCAGAGGTGCTTGCCCGCCTGCGCCGCGGCGACCGCGACGTCGCGGTGGATGAAGTTGGGACCGGTCACGCAGACGAGGTCGACCTCCGGGTTCTCGACCAGCTCGCGCCAGTCCGAGAGCAGGTGCTCGAACCCGTACGCAGCGGCGGCTCGCGCCGTCCGGTCGTCGGGGGCGTTGTCGGCCACCGCCACGAGGCGGGGGCGCAGCGCCGTGTCGGGGTAGTGCTGGACGAGCCGCGTCAGGGCTCGGGCGTGCACCTGGCCCATCCAGCCGAAGCCGACGACGCCGACGCGCAGCTCGGGTGTGCTCACGGGGTCCTGCCTCTCCGCCGTCGCGACGGCGATCGTTCGTGGGTGCCGGGTGGGGCCCGGCATGGGGCGCGCCGGGCGCGGACAGCGCGACACGGTCGGCCGGGTCCCCCTGGCTCCCGGCCGACCGCGCGGTCGAGGGTCAGGCCTCGGCGGCCATCTCCTGCGCGATCTCGCTGTCGTCGCCCATCGTGCGGGCCAGCTCGTGCGCCAGGGACTCCAGCTCGGCGCCACCGGCCATCATCGAGGTCAGCTCGTCGAGCGTGATCTCGGACTTGGCGTAGTCACCCATGCTCTTGCCGCGACGCAGCAGCATGAAGCGGTCGCCGACCGGGTAGGCGTGGTGCGGGTTGTGGGTGATGAACACGACGCCCAGGCCACGCTCGCGGGCCTTGGCGATGTACTTCAGCACCACACCGGACTGCTTGACGCCCAGGGCGGCCGTCGGCTCGTCGAGGATCAGGACCCGGGCGCCGAAGTACACCGCGCGGGCGATGGCCACGCACTGGCGCTCTCCACCGGAGAGCGTGCCGATCGGCTGCTCCACGTCGCGCAGGTCGATGCCCATCGCCGCGAGCTCGTCGCGCGTGGTGCTCTTCATGAACTCGACGTCGAGCTTCTTGAACGGCGCGACGCCCTTGCGGACCTCGCTGCCGAGGAAGAAGTTGCGCCACACCGGCATGAGCGGCACGACGGCGAGGTCCTGGTAGACCGTCGCGATGCCGGCGTCGAGCGCCTGGCGGGGGTTCGAGAACGACGTGGACTCGCCGTCGACGACCAGCGTCCCGTCGGTGTGCTGGTGCGCACCGGCCAGGATCTTGATGAACGTCGACTTGCCCGCGCCGTTGTCACCCAGCACGCAGGTGACCTCGCCGGCCTTGACCGTGGTGGAGACGTCGGACAGCGCGATGATGTTGCCGTAGCGCTTGCCGATGTCCTGGACCTCGACGATCGTCGTGCCGCGCGCCGGCGGCTCGGTGGTCGTGACGGTGGACTCCGTGGACTTCTTGCTCATCGGGACAGCTCCGCTCGCTTGCGTACCCATTCGTTGAGGAGGACCGCTCCCAGCAGCATGATGCCGAGGAACGCCCGGAGCCAGTTGTTGTCCCAGCCCGAGTAGACGATGCCCTGGTTCGCCATGCCGTAGATCAGCGCGCCGAAGGCAGCGCCGATCGCCGAGCCGTAGCCGCCCGTGAGCAAGCACCCGCCGACGACGGCACAGATGATGTAGATGAACTCCTGGCCGACACCCGTGTTGGACTGCACGGTCGACGTCGTGAACAGCAGCAGCATGCCGACGAGCCAGCCGGCACCGGCCGTGGTCATGAAGAGCCCGACCTTGGTCTTGAAGACCGGCACACCGACCTGGCGTGCGGAGACCTGGGCGCCTCCGACCGCGAAGATCCAGTTGCCGACGCGCGTGCGCAGCAGAACCCAGGTGGCCACGGCGGTGATGGCCAGCCACCACCAGACGGACGCGAAGACCGCACCGCCCGCGATGTCGACCGACGAGCCGAAGATCGCCTTCGGCTGGTCGTAGAACGGCACCTGCGCCATGCCCTGGATCGCCACCTGGCCCGTGAGGGCCTTCGTGAGGGCGAGGTTGATGCCCTGGAGGACGAAGAACGTGCCGAGCGTGACGATGAAGCTCGGCAGCCCCGTCCGCATGACGATCACGCCGTTGAAGAAGCCGACCGCCAGCGCGAGGGCCAGCGAGACGACGATCGCGGCCCAGATGTTGAGGCCGTACTCCGTGCAGAGGATGCCGACCGCGAGCCCGGTGAACCCGGTCATCGCGCCGGCCGAGAGGTCGAACTCCCCGCCGATCATGAGCAGGGCCACGGCGACGGCCATGATGCCGATCGTGGAGGCCGAGCGCAGCCAGGTGCTGGCTCCGCTGGAGGTGGCGAAGGCGCTGGTGGTCAGCGCGAAGAAGCTGAAGATGACGATGACGGCGACCAGCGCGCCGATCTCGGGTCGCTTGAGGAGCTTGGTCAGCGTCGACGTCTTCGCGACGCGTTCATCGGCGACGGAGGCTGTCGTCATGGTGTGGATGCCTTTCGTGGAGGGTGGGCGGCGGGGGCCCGGACGACGTCGGTGCGTCCTCTCGGGCCCCCGCCCGTGACCGCTGCGTCAGCGCGTGCCGTCCTCGGCGAACTTCGCGACGTCGGCCGCGTTGTCCTTCGTGACGAAGGCGGGGCCGGAGTTGATCGGCTGGCCGCCGCCGACGTCGTTGCCGTTGATGCTCTTGAGGTAGAGCGTCGTGACACCCAGGAAGCCCTGGACGTAGGGCTGCTGGTCGACGGCGAACAGGATCTTGCCGTCCTCGATGTTCTTCACCACGTCGGCCGAGAGGTCGAACGTCGCGACGGTGGCGTCGCTGCCGGCCGCGTCGACGGCCGAGACGGCGTCGATCGCGTACTGGCCACCGAGCGTCAGGACGACGTCGATGTCGGAGTCGGCCTGCAGCTTGGAGGTGATGGTCGAGGTGACCGCGTTGTCGTCGGTGCCGTCGACCTGGAGGTTCTCCATGTCGCCGCCGAACGTGCCGGCCGCAGCCTTGCAGCGCTCCTCCAGACCGACGTTGCCGGCCTCCTGCACGACGCAGATGCCCTTCTTCAGGCCCTCGCTCTTGAGACGCTCGCCGACGGCCTCGCCGGCGATGGACTCGGACTGGCCGATGTGGGTGATGGCGCCGAACTCCTGCCAGCGGTCGATGCCGGAGTTGATCGAGACGACCGGGACCCCCGCGGCGACGGCCTTCTTGATGCTGCTCTCGAGACCGTCCGGGTTGGCCATGGAGACCACGATGCCGTCGACCTTGTCGGCGACCGCGCCGTCGATCAGCTGCGACTGCTTGGCCGGGTCGGGGTCGTTGCTGTAGTTGATCTCGACGCCGTAGTCCTTGCCGGCCTGCTCGGCACCGCTCTTCACCCGGTCCCAGAACGCGTCACCGGGGCTCGAGTGCGTGATGACCGCGTACGTGAGGTCCTTGGACTCGGCCGTGTCGTCCTCCTGGCCGGTGCCGCTGCACGCCGCCAGGAGGGCGCCGGCGACGATGACCGCGCCGGCGAGCTTGAGCTTCTTCATGCGGGGGTTCTCCTGTTCTCGGGGCCTGCGGGTCAGGCCCTCCGTGACCTCGTCTGGTGCGACGCGTCACAGTGTGCCCCACTTCACAGCAGGGACGGGTTCATTGTCAAGACATATTGACGAAACGTTTCACGCCGTGTTGCATGGCCTCACAAAGGAAGGACTTTGACGTGTCGGACACAGCCCAGCACATCCAGCTCGACCGCTCCAGCCCGGTTCCCCTGTACTTCCAGGTGGCCGCGCAGCTCGAGCGCGCCATCCTGGACGGCCACCTGGGTGCCGGCGCCAGGATCAGCGACGAGATCAGCCTCGCCGGCCACCTCGGCCTCTCGCGGCCCACCGTGCGCCAGGCGATCCAGGTGCTCGTCGACAAGGGCATGCTGGTGCGCAAGCGCGGCGTCGGCACCCAGGTCGTGCACGGCAAGATCAGCCGCTCCGTCGAGCTGACGAGCCTGCACGACGACCTGCGGGCGGCCGGCCAGGAGCCCCACACCAAGGTCGAGTCCTACGAGCGCATCCCGGCCACCGAGGAGCTCGCCAACGAGCTGCGGGTGGACGTCGGCGCCGAGATCTGGTCGCTCGAGAGGGTCCGGTTCGTCGGGTCCGCCCCGCTCGCGCTCATGCACAACTACCTGCCGGTCGAGGTGCTCGACCTCGACACCGTCGACCTCGAGCGGGAGGGGTTGTACGAGTCCCTGCGCAACGCCGGCGTGCTCATGCGCGTGGCCAAGCAGCGCATCGGCGCGCGCAAGGGCGATGCTCGGGAGTGTCGCCTGCTCGAGGAGCGGCGCTCGGCCCCCCTTCTCACGATGCAGCGCACCTCCTACGACGACGCCGGCAACGCGGTGGAGTTCGGCACCCACCTGTACCGGCCGGACCGCTACTCCTTCGAGATGACGCTGGTCGACCGCTGATCGCCGACGCGCTCGCAGCGCGATACATGTCCTGACATTTGTTTGTCATGACAAACAGTTGACATGGTCGCCGTGACGAACGTAACGTCGTCCACGTCGCACCCCGCCCGGCAGAGAGGCCGCCATGAGCACCATCCCCGAGGTCCTGACCTACGGCAGGGCAGGCGTCGACGTCTACCCGCTGCAGATCGGCGTGGGTCTCGAGGACGTCGAGAGCTTCGGCAAGTTCCTCGGCGGGACCACGGCCAACGTCGCGGTCGCCGCGGCGCGGCTGGGTCACCGGGTGGCTGCGCTCACCGGTGTCGGCGACGACCCCTTCGGACGGTTCGTCCGGCGGGCGTTCCGCGACCTGGGCGTCGACGACTCGCACGTCGTGGTCGTGCCCGAGCTGGCCACGCCCGTGACGTTCTGCGAGATCTTCCCGCCCGACGACTTCCCGTTGTACTTCTACCGCAAGCCCAGCGCCCCGGACATGAACCTGACCGTCGACCAGGTCGACCTCGAGCTCGTGCGTGCCGTGGACCTGCTCTGGGTGACCACGAGCGGCATGAGCGAGGAGCCGAGCCGCTCGACGCAGCTCGCGATGCTCGAGGCACGTTCCTCGGCGGGGGTGCCGGGCCACGGGCGGCATGACGGCTCGGCACGTCAGGATCGGCACCACACCGTGCTCGACCTCGACTACCGCCCCATGTTCTGGTCCGACCCCGCGGACGCCACGGTCCAGGTGCAGAAGATGCTGCCCCACGTGAGCGTCGCGGTCGGCAACCGCGAGGAGTGCGAGGTCGCGGTCGGCGAGACCGACCCCGACCGCGCCGCCGACGCCCTGCTCGACGCGGGCGTGGAGCTCGCCGTGGTCAAGCAGGGCCCGAAGGGCGTGCTCGCCAAGACCCGCCACGAGCGGGTCGAGTCCCCGCCGATCCTCATCGAGCCGGTCAACGGCCTCGGCGCCGGCGACAGCTTCGGCGGCTCGCTCGTGCACGGCCTGCTGGCGGGCCTCCCGCTGGAGCAGCTGCTGCGCAACGCCAACGCCGCCGGCGCGATCGTCGCGTCGCGCCTCGAGTGCTCGACCGCCATGCCCACCCAGGACGAGATCGACGAGCTCGTCCGAGAGCGCTTCCCGCAGGAGTCGTGACCCGCATGTCCCCCACCCCCCAGGACCCGACGACCCCCTTCGTCGCCGACATCGCCGCGCTGCGCGAGGTCCGGGCGCACGATCCCCAACGCGTCACGAAGCTGCTGAGCTCGCGCCGTCGTCGGCCGCTGCTGCCGGCCGACGGACGCCTGATGATCGTCGCGTGCGACCACCCCGCCCGCGGTGCCCTCGCCGCGACGGGCAACCCGACGGCGATGGCCGACCGTCACGAGGTGCTCGCCCGTCTGGTCACCGCGCTCGGCCGTCCCGGCGTCGACGGCGTGCTCGCGACGGCCGACGTGCTCGAGGACCTGCTGCTGCTCGGCGCGCTCGAGGACAAGGTGGTCTTCACCTCCATGAACCGTGGGGGCCTCGCCGGCTCGTCCTACGAGATGGACGACCGCATGACGGGCTACGACGTGCGGGGCACGATCGACGCCGGGTTCGAGGGCGCCAAGATGCTGACCCGCATCGACCTGGACGACCCGGGCACCCTGCGCACGCTGGAGACCCAGGCGGCCGCCATCACCGAGCTCAACCGCGCCGAGGTCGTGGCCATGGTCGAGCCGTTCATGTCGAGCCGGCGCGACGGCAAGGTCGTGAACGACCTCTCCCCCGACGCCGTCATCAAGTCCGTGGCCATCGCCCAGGGGCTCGGTGCCGCGAGCGCCTTCACCTGGCTCAAGCTGCCCGTGGTGGAGGAGATGGAGCGCGTCATGCGGTCCACGACGCTGCCCACGCTGCTGCTGGGCGGCGACCCGACCGGCCACCCCGAGACGGTCTACCGCAGCTGGGAGCAGGCCCTGGCCCAGCCCGGGGTCCGTGGCCTGATGGTCGGCCGCACCATGCTCTTCCCCCACGACGACGACGTCGCCGGCGCCGTCGACACGGCCGTGGGACTCGTCCGGTGACCCCCTCGGACACCGGCGGGGGTGCCGGGCCGCGGGCGGCGACCGACTGGGTCGTACCCGCCGGCGAGGGCGCCGGCGACGGCTTCGACCTCGCCGTCGTCGCGGGCGAGCGGGAGGGCTGGTCGCACACCAGCCTGTGGACCGTGACGCTGGCCGCCGGCGAGAGCCGCACCGTGGCCGCACCCGGCCAGGAGCTGCTGGTCGTGCCGCTGTCCGGCAGCACCGAGGTGACCGTCGGCAGCACCGCCGACGGGGAGACCTTCACCCTCACCGGGCGCTCCGACGTGTTCGCCGGACCCACCGACGTGCTCTACGCACCGCTCGACGCCGCCGTCACGCTGACGTCGGCCGACGGTGGTCGCTTCGCGGTCTGCGGTGCCACGACCGACGTGGTCCTGCCCGCCCGGCACCTGCCGGCGGCCGAGGTCCCCGTCGAGCTGCGCGGGGCCGGGCAGAGCAGCCGCCAGGTGCGGAACTTCGGCACCGTGGGCGTCCTCGACGCCGGGTCGATCATCGCCTGCGAGGTCATCACCCCGGGCGGCAACTGGTCCAGCTACCCGGCGCACAAGCACGACGAGGAGTCCGAGCACGAGTCCGCCCTCGAGGAGATCTACTACTTCGAGGTGCAGGACGGGCCGCAGGGCCAGCCCGGTCTCGGCTTCCACCGCACCAGCTCGACGCCCGCGGGCGAGATCGACGTGCTGCACGAGGTGCGCGACCGCGACACCGTGCTCGTCCCCCACGGGTGGCACGGACCGTGCACCGCGGCCCCCGGCCACGACATGTACTACCTGAACGTCATGGCCGGACCGGGCGCCGAGCGCGCGTGGCTCATCAGCGACCACCCCGACCAGACCTGGGTCAGGTCCACCTGGGAGCACCAGGAGATCGACCCCCGACTCACCGAAGGCGACTGACATGACGCAGACCCGACGGCTCACCGTCGCGCAGGCCACCATCGCGTTCCTGGGCGCGCAGTACTCCGAGCGCGACGGCGTGGAGCACAAGCTGTTCGCCGGGGCGTTCGGCATCTTCGGCCACGGGAACGTGGCCGGCCTCGGTCAGGCACTGCTCCAGGCCGAGCTCGAGGACCCCGACCTGCTCCCCTACGTGCTCGGCCGCAACGAGCAGGCCATGGTGCACTCGGCCGTGGCGTACGCCCGGCAGAAGGACCGGCTGCAGACCTGGGCCGTGACGACGAGCGTCGGGCCGGGCGCGACGAACATGGTCACCGGCGCCGCGCTGGCGACGATCAACCGGCTCCCCGTGCTGCTGCTCCCCGCCGACACGTTCGCCGACCGCAGCGCCTCGCCCCTGCTGCAGGAGCTCGAGCTCCCCCAGTCCGGCGACGTCACCGTCAACGACACCTTCCGCGCCGTGTCGCGCTACTTCGACCGTGTGTGGCGCCCCGAGCAGCTGCCGTCGGCGCTGCTGGCGGCCATGCGGGTGCTCACCGACCCGGCCGAGACCGGAGCCGTCACGATCTGCTTCCCGCAGGACGTGCAGGCACAGGCCCACGACTGGCCGGTCGAGCTGTTCGAGAAGCGCGTGTGGCACGTGGCTCGCCCGGTGCCCGAGCGCTCGCTGGTCGACGTCGCCGCCGAGACGATCCGCTCGGCACGGCGTCCGGTGCTCGTCGCCGGCGGCGGCGTGCACTACAGCCAGGCCACCGAGGCGCTGGCGGCCTTCAGCGAGGCCACCGGGATCCCCGTCGGCCAGAGCCAGGCCGGCAAGGGCACCCTCGTGTACGACCACCCGCAGTGCCTGGGTGCCATCGGCTCCACCGGCACGACGGCCGCGAACGCGATCGCCCGCGACGCCGACCTGGTCATCGGCGTCGGCACCCGCTACTCCGACTTCACCACCGCCAGCCGCACGGCGTTCCAGGCCGAGGGCGTGCGCTTCGTGAACGTGAACGTCGCGGCGATCGACTCGGTGAAGCAGTCCGGCCTCGCGATCACGGCCGACGCCCGCGAGACGCTCGACGCCCTGCGCGTGGCGCTCGACGGCCACCGCGTCGACGACGCCTACGTCGAGGAGTACCAGCGCCTCGCGGCCGACTGGGACGCCACCGTCGAGGCAACCTACGTGCCCGAGACGCCCGACCGCGGTGCGGGCGGCCTGCCCACGCAGGGCGAGGTGCTCGGCCTGGTGAACGAGCTGTCCGACCCGCGCGACGTGGTGCTCTGCGCCGCCGGCTCGATGCCCGGCGACCTGCACAAGCTGTGGCGCACGCGCGACAGCAAGGGCTACCACGTGGAGTACGGCTACTCCTGCATGGGCTACGAGGTGGCCGGCGGGATCGGTGCCGCGATGGCCGAGCGTGGAGATCGCGACGTCTTCGTCATGGTCGGCGACGGCTCGTACCTGATGATGGCCACCGAGCTCGTGACCGCGGTGCAGGAGGGCGTGAAGATCATCGTCGTGCTCGTGCAGAACCACGGCTACGCCTCGATCGGCTCGCTGTCGGAGAGCCTCGGCTCGCAGCGCTTCGGCACCCGCTACCGCTACCGCGCGGAGGGATCCGGCCGGCTCGACGGGGAGAAGCTCCCCGTCGACCTCGCGGCGAACGCCGAGAGCCTCGGCGTCGAGGTCGTGCGCGTGGACTCGGCCGGGGCGTTCGGCAAGGCCGTCACCGCGGCCAAGGAGTCGCCGACGAGCACCGTCATCCACGTCGAGACCGACCCGCTCGTCCCTGCACCGAGCAGCGAGTCGTGGTGGGACGTCCCGGTCAGCGAGACCTCCACCCTCGAGTCCACCCAGCAGGCCTACGAGACCTACCGGTCCGCCAAGGCCGACCAGCACCTGCACCTCACCCCGCCGCCCACGCCGGGCGCCTAGGCACGACGCCGCCCACATCCCGGCACCCCCGCCGGAGGCGACCGCCCCACCCCACCAGCACCTGCACCACCGAGGAGAAGAGCCACCATGGCCACCACCGTCAACCACTGGATCAACGGCGCGCCCGTCGAGGGCACGAGCGGACGCTTCGGCGACGTCACCAACCCCGCCACGGGCGAGGTCACGTCGAGCGTGTCGTTCGCGTCCGAGGACGACGTCGCCGCAGCCGTCGCCGCAGCGAAGGCCGCGTTCCCGGCCTGGCGCGACACGTCGCTCGCCCGCCGCACCCAGGTCATGTTCGCGTTCCGCGAGCTGCTGAACGCCCGCGCCGACGAGCTGGCCGCGATCATCACCTCCGAGCACGGCAAGGTGCTCTCCGACGCCGCCGGCGAGGTCGCCCGCGGCCAGGAGGTCGTGGAGTTCGCGTGCGGCATGCCGCACCTGCTCAAGGGCGGCTTCACCGAGAACGCGTCGACCAACGTCGACGTGCACTCCGTGCGCCAGCCCCTGGGCCCGGTCGCGATCATCAGCCCGTTCAACTTCCCGGCGATGGTGCCGATGTGGTTCTTCCCCGTCGCGATCGCCGCCGGCAACACCGTCGTGCTGAAGCCGTCGGAGAAGGTCCCGACGGCAGCGGTCTGGATGGCGGAGCTGTGGAAGGAGGCGGGTCTGCCCGACGGCGTGTTCAACGTGCTGCACGGCGACAAGGTCGCCGTCGACGGTCTGCTCACCAGCCCCGACATCAAGAGCGTCTCGTTCGTCGGCTCCACCCCCATCGCGCAGTACGTCTACGAGACCGGCACCGCGCACGGCAAGCGGGTCCAGGCCCTCGGCGGCGCGAAGAACCACATGATCGTGCTGCCCGACGCCGACCTCGACCTCGCCGCCGACCAGGCCATCAACGCCGGCTTCGGCTCCGCGGGCGAGCGCTGCATGGCGATCTCCGCCGCCGTGGTGGTCGGTGACGTCGCCGACACGTTCGTCGCCAAGGTCAAGGAGCGCGCCGAGGCGCTGCGCACCGGTGACGGCACCCGCGGCTGCGACATGGGCCCGCTCGTCACGTCGCAGTCGCGCGACCGCGTGGCCGGCTTCGTCGACGCGGGCGAGGCCGCCGGCGCGACGCTCGTGGTCGACGGCCGCAACCCCGAGGTCGACGCCGCCGGTGAGGGCTTCTTCGTCGGCCCCACCCTGTTCGACCACGTGAGCCGCGACATGAGCATCTACACCGAGGAGATCTTCGGCCCCGTGCTCTCGGTGCTGCGCGTCGACTCCTACGAGGAGGCCCTGGAGCTCATCAACAGCAACCCCTACGGCAACGGGACCGCGATCTTCACCAACGACGGCGGCGCCGCCCGGCGCTTCCAGAACGAGGTCGAGGTCGGCATGATCGGCATCAACGTGCCGGTCCCCGTGCCCATGGCGTACTACTCCTTCGGCGGCTGGAAGAACAGCCTGTTCGGCGACACCCACGCTCATGGCACCGAGGGCGTGCACTTCTTCACCCGCGGCAAGGTCGTCACCTCGCGCTGGCTCGACCCCAGCCACGGCGGCATCAACCTGGGCTTCCCCCAGAACGCGTGACGCTGAACGCGTGACGCTGAACGCGTGACACCGCACGCCTGACGCAGCGCGCGACCCGGCGCGCCTGACGCTCCACCGACCTGCGGCTGCCACCGCACGGCGAAGGGCCCCGACCTCACGGTCGGGGCCCTTCGTCGGTGGTGGGAGCACCTCCCGGGCTCGCGCCGGCTCGACGGAGGATGCGCCGCCGCGGCTCTCGCTCGGGGTCGTGCTGCGCTGCCGCTGCTCCCGCCTGGGGTGGTGCTGCGCCGCCGCGGCTCTCGCTCGGGGTCGTGCTGCGCCGCCGCGGCTCTCGTCGGACCTGGTCTCCGAAAGGGCCTCGACGGAGCGGACGCGCCCGGGCCACCCCGAGATCGCCGAGTGCGGCCGGGCGACGCAAGATTCTGCGTTCGTGCACGGTTGGCTCGAGGATTCTGCGTTCGTGTCCGGATCCAGCCACGAACGCAGAATCGTTCGGGCTCGCGCCCACGAAGGCAGAATCCTGCGTCCCACCGCTCGCGCGCTCGGGGCGCCCGAGGTCGCCGGGTGCGGCCGAGCGACGCAAGGTTCTGCGTTCCTCCAGGGAACGCCCGAGGATGCTGCGTTCGTGTCCGGATCCCGCCTCGAACGCAGCATCGTTCGGGCTCGCACTCACGAAGACAGAATCCTGCGTCTCCCGGCTCCGCCGCGGCGGTCCCACCACGACGGACGGGCCCCGCGCAGCTGCGCGGGGCCCGTCCGTCAGGGGGTCGGGGCGGGTCAGGCCAGCAGGCCCTCCACGTAGGCGAGGCAGCGGCGCACGTCGGCGACCGGACCTTCGCCCTCGGGCTCGCCGTCGGTGAGCATGAGGTCCTGCTCGAGCACGTACCAGCCGGTGTAGCCGTGACCCTCGAGGGCGCTCACCATGGCGGCGACGTCGACCGAGCCGCGGCCCAGGACCTGCCACATGCCGTCGGCGACGGCGTCGGAGAAGGTGACCTCGCCGGCCACGACGCGGGCGGCCTTCTCGGCATCGACGTCCTTGAGGTGGACGTGGCCCACGCGGTCGAGGTTGGCGAGGGTGATGGCGACGGGGTCGGCGCCGGCGGCGGCCAGGTGACCGGTGTCGACGCACAGGCCGATGTGCGAGCCGTCGAGGACCTGCTGCACGTCGGCGGCGTTCTCGACGATGGTGCCCATGTGCGGGTGGATCACGGCCACGACGCCGCGCGAGACGGCGTGGTCGGCGATGCGGTCGAGGTTCGCGTTCAGCGTCTTCCACTGCACGTCGTCGAGCACGGGACGTGCGTCGTAGCCCTCCTGGCCGGTGGCCGCGGCCAGCACCACGACGCCCGCACCGGACGCGAGACAGGCGTCGATGAAGCGGTCGACCTCGGGCAGCGGGTCGTGGTCGGCGTCGAACAGCACGACGGGCAGGAACCCGCCGACGGCGGCGAGGCCGTACTGCTCGAGGAAGGCCGCCTTCTCGACGGGCTCGTCCGGCAGGAAGCCGTCGGGACCGAACTCGGTGGCGGTCAGGCCCAGCTCGCGCATCTCGCCGAGGACTCGGTCGGCGGGCAGCTGCAGGCCCCAACCGGGAACCTCGCAGACGCCCCACGAGATGGGAGCGCCCGCGACACGCGTGCGGACGGAAGCGGTGGTCGACATCGGGCGATGTCCTTTCAACAGGGGCGTCATTTGTCGTGACAAAGAGGGACGTCCCTAGTGTGGGCGCGCTCACAGGCCTACGTCAAGCCCATGTCCTGACATACTGACGTGGATTTCCTCGCACGCCCATGCCACTGACACCGACCCGGGCGGATCGGTGTCAGTGGGCCTCGATCAGCCCAGCGCCTCCGCGTCGCGACGTAGGGCCTCGAGGGTGCGGTGCATGCCGTCGAGCAGGTCGACGTCGTGGTTCTCGGCGCCGCCCATGAACCACTTCCCCGCCAGCCGCACGGTCAGGCCTGCGCGCGGCAGGGCCGTGCGACGCTCGACGACGCGCGTGCCGGAACCCTCGGGCGTCAGCTCGTAGGACCACTCCACGTCGGTCGGGCCCACGTGGAACGCCAGGGCTGCCGAACCGTCGTGGGTCGGCGGCTTCCACCGGGTGATGCGGGTCGTCGTGGGCCAGACGACGGCACCCTTGCGGTTGACGTTCAGGCCGCGCGAGCCGACCTTCGGCGCAGCAGCGATGAACATCCGTACGGTCTCGGGACTGCGCTCGCTCATCGAGCGCAGGTCCGACAGCAGGGTCCACACGGTCTCGACCGGAGCGGCGACGACGACCTCCGCCTCGAGGGGCGGCAGACCCTGGCTCGGGAACTCAGGCGGCACGGGCGGTCCGCTCGACCTCGGACTTGATCCGCCGGAGCGTGTGCGCGATGCCCTGCTCGAGCTCGGTCTCGAACGCGTCGGTGCCGCCGAGGACGTGCTTGGTGAGCAGGTTCGAGAGGTTCGAGACACCGTTCGGGGCGGTGCGCGACTCCGTCAGCCGGGTGCGGCCACCGTCGAGCGCCTCCAGGCGGTACGTCCAGACCGTGCCGTTCTCGGCGACCTTGAGCGCCAGCTCACGCTCGGGCTCGAAGACCTTCACGTACGAGCGCGTGGGCCACACCTTCCAGCCCTGGCGGTTGACGTTGATGGTGCGGGCGCCCTGCTTGACCTCGCCTCCGCGGATGATCATCTTCTTGCACTGCGGGCTCCACTCCCCCATGCGCTTGAGGTCGGACACGACGGCCCAGACGGCGGCGGGTGTCGCGTCGATCTCGACGGAGTCCTCGATCAGGCTGCGGTTCGGCACGGTGGTCCTCCAGAGGGTGGTGCGGGGGCGGGGTGGGTCGTTCGAAGAGGGACGAGGGGCCCGGGCCTAGGCGCGACCGGAGGCGGAGAGGGCACGCACGGGACGGTGACCGGCGCGCACCCACTCGACGATCCAGTCGCCGACCGTCGGGTGGTTCAGCAGGGCGAAGTGGTGGGCGCTCGGGACGTACTCGAAACGGGCGCCTTCGACGACCGGGCCGGTGCGTCCGACACCGGTGGCCGAGGAGAAGTGCACCAGCAGGTCGCCGAGCACCGCGCTCACGGCGTGCCGCTGCGTGGCACCGAGCGTGCCGGCCACGAAGTGGTACTCGGCGTGCGGGAGCGGCGCCGCGGCGATGCGGTCGAGGCCCCAGGCGCGGGTGAGGTCCTGACCCTCCCACTCGTCGGCGGAGATGTAGCCGTGGCGCAGGTCGACGATGCCCGCGGACCGGGTGTCGAGGATGGTGCTGAACGGACGCGACTCCGGCAGGAACCGGAGCACGGACGACCCGAGGTGGGCGACCTTCTCGAGGTTGGCGCCGGCATGCGGCGTGCCCAGGCAGACGACGTCTCGCACGAGGTGCTGCCACGTCTTGCCGCCCGCGGTGGCGTGGTTGGTCGCGGCCCGCACGACCAGGCCACCCATGGAGTGGCCGACCAGGGTGATGCGCGAGACGGCGGTGGGCCAGACGTCGACGAGCTGGGTGAGCAGTGCGTCGAGGTGCTTGCCGTTCTCGGAGATGTGCAGGCCGGTGTTGTACCGGACCATGACCGGCGTCGCGTCGGTCTCGGTGGTGAGCCGCGACGCGTAGGTGGAGCCGCTGACCTTCGAGCCCAGGTCCCACGACTCGTCGTCCTCGCACAGACCGTGCAGGAACACCACGAGGTGGCTGGAGGCACCCCGGAAGGCCTCGGCGACCTGCCACTCGGTGACCGGGAGGTCCTCCCCGTCGACGCGCACCGACATGACGATCGCCTGGGGGTCGTCGAGCATGCGCAGCTCGTCGCCGATGAGCCCGTTGACGGCGGCGACGACGCTGCGGCCGAACCGGCTGGACTCGACCGGCGACCCCACGCCCCGCGCGGAGAGGGCGCGCACCGTGCCGCTGCCGACCCTCAGCACCCCCGACACCGCGCCGTAGACCGAGGTCACGACCGCGTCGTGCAACGACTCCGGGACCCGTCCGCCCACGACCCGCGTGGCGCGGAACGCCCGCGCCGCAGCCGCCTGGTGCACCTCGCGGACCGTGCCCACGACCAACCGGTCGAGGTGGTCGAGCGCGAGCGCTGCCACGTCGGTGGTGCGTGCAGGTGTGCCGGACATGTCTACATACTGCCGGTATCCGGACGCGATGGGAACCGGGAGTGGTGAGGTTCTCAGCGATTTCCCGGCCGACCCACCGGACCGGACCCGGACGCACGACGGCCCGGCACCCCCAGGGGGCGCCGGGCCGGCGTCGGACGACGTCGCGTCAGGCCTTGTCGGACTCCTCGGAGGCCTCGGACTCGGCGTCGGCGGACTCGTCGTTCGTCTCGACCTCGTCGTCGGCGATCGAGCCGTCGGCGCGCAGCTTGCCGAGCTCGAGCACGGTGCCGGAAGCGTCCTTGACCGTGGCCTGCTGCATGAGGGTGGCGAGCGCCTTGCCGCGCAGCACCTCGCTCACCATCTCGGGCACGTGGTTGTGCTCCATGATGTGCTGGATGTAGGAGTTCGGGTCCTCGCCCGACTCCTGGGCGCGACGCATGATGTGCTGCGTCAGCTCGTCGTTCTCGATGCCGATCTCGGAGTCGGCGACGACCTGGTCGAGCACGAACTGGGCGACGATCGAGTCGCGGACCCGACGCTCCAGCTCGGCCTCGAACTCCTCGGCCGTCTGGCCCTCGTCCTCGAGGTAGGTGTCGAAGGAGATGCCGGCGTACGAGAGCTGCTGCATGATCTGCTCGCGGCGGCCCTGGAGCTCCTCGGCGACGACGGTCTCGGGCAGCGGCGCCTCGACCGTGCCGACGACCTCCTCGAGCACGAGGTCGCGGGCCTCCGCGGCCTGCTCCATGCGCTTGCCGCGCACGAGACGCTCGCGGACGTCGGCCTTGAGCTCATCGACGGTGTCGAACTCCGACGCCGTCTGGACGAACTCCTCGTCCAGGTCGGCGACCTGGCGCTCCTTGACGTCGTTGAGGGTGACGGTGACGTCGACCGGCGTGCCCTTCAGCTCACCGCCCACCAGCTCGGTGGAGAACGTCGTCGTCGCGCCCTTCTCGAGGCCGATGAGCGCCTCGTCGAGGCCGTCGAGCAGCGTGCCCGAGCCGATCGTGTAGGGCAGGCCCTTGGCGTCGGCGCCCTCGATGTCGGCACCGTCCTTGTCGCGCGCGACGAGGTCGATGGTCACGGCGTCGCCGTCGGCGGCCGCACGGTCGACGTCCAGCGTGACGGCGAAGCGGTCGCGCAGGGCGTCGATCTGCTCGTCGACGTCGGCGTCGGTGACCTCGGCGTCGGCGACCTGGACCTCGATGGCGGCGAGGTCGGGCAGCTCGATCGTCGGGCGCACGTCGAGCTCGGCGGTGATCTCGATGTCCTCACCGTCGGAGAACTTGGTGAGGTCGATCTCGGGCTGGCTCAGCGGCTGGATCTCGGCCTGCTGCAGCGCCTCGCTGTACCAGCCGGGCAGTGCGCCGTTGATGGCCTCGTCGAGGACGGCGCTGCGGCCGATCCGCTGGTCGACGATGGCCGCCGGCACCTTGCCCTTGCGGAAGCCGGGGATGGTGATCTGCGCGCCGATCGTCTTGTAGGCCTTGTCGAGGCTGGGCTGGAACTCCTCGAACGGCACCTCGATCGTGAGCTTGACGCGGGTGGGGCTCAGGGACTCGGTGGTGCTCTTCACGTCGTGCTGCTCCTGCGGTGATGGGGGTCGGGGTGCGTGCCGCATCCGCACGTGACGTGCTGCGGGCACGGGAGGTCGCGCTGGCTCTCCGAGCCTGCGGCAGGACCTCCGGCCAGTCTCTCACGGCCCACCAGTCCAGGGCGAACCCGCACTGCCCCCGACCGCAGGGGCTTCATGAGAGAGCCCTCATGACCGGCTCATCACCGCCTCATGGTGCGTCGCTGTGATGAGGGCAGTCGAGCGGCGACGCTCCCCACCCCATCCCACTCCTGGAGGACCACCATGAAGCGCACCACCTTCGCAGCAGCAGCGGCCGCCGTCATCGGCGTCGTCCCGCTCGCCCTCGTCGTCACCTCCCCCGCCCAGGCCGCGTCCTCGTACTCCTGCGGCGGCTACAAGGCCACCATCGTCGGCACGAACGGGGCCGACGAGATCGAGGGGACTCGCGGACGTGACGTGATCGTGTCCCTCGGTGGCAGCGACGAGATCGACGGCAACGGCGGCAACGACGTCATCTGCTCCGGCTACGGCAACGACGAGGTCGAGGGCGGCACGGGCGCCGACCTGGTCTACGCCGGGTACGGCAACGACGACGTGGACGGCGACTCCGGCAACGACCGTCTGCACGGTGGTCCCGGGCGCGACGAGCTCGACGGTGGCGCGAGCCGCGACAAGGTCTACGGCCAGGACGGCAACGACCTCGTCGAGGGCGGAGCTGCGAAGGACGTCGTGAGCGGCGGCAAGGGCGACGACCGCGTCTACCAGGGCAGCGAGCCCGACGACGACTGACCGCCAGGCGGTGCGGAGGGGTCGGGCTCCCGAGGCCCGGCCCCTTCACGCGTGGTCCTCGCCGTGGGGTCGCCGTCAGACGGGGAGCACGCGCGCGGAGCCCGACCGGACGCGACGCGCGGCGAGCAACCGCGACGACGCGTCGGGATCGCGACGGTCGCTGATGGCGTGCCACTCCCACCTCGCCTCCGAGGGCGTCAGCTCCACCACGCTGTAGCCGTGGTCGTCGAGGTTGACGAACCGCACGTGCGGGTTGAGCGCACCGATCGCCTCCTCCATCGCTAGAGAGACGGTGCGTGGCGCCGTGCCCATGAAGTCGTCGACGTTGTTGCTGGTGATCGAGCTGCACACGAGCTCCGTGGCCACCGGCCGGCCGTCGAGCTCCACCTCGTTGGCCCACGCCGTGTGGACGTCGCCGCTGAGGAACACCACGTCGCCGACGCCGGCGTCGGCCAGACCCTGCAGCAGCCGCCGACGCTCGGCGGGATAGCCGTCCCACGTGTCGGTGTTCGGCTCCGGGGAGCCCCAGGTCATGGGGTCGGTCGTGTCGCGCAGCGCCAGCTCCTCCCCGCGCGGCCGCGGCGGCATGAGCATCGGCGCCACCATCACCGGGTTCCCGACGAGCTTCCACCGGGCGGTCGAGGCCGCGAGCCCCTGCGCCAGCCAGGACTCCTGGTCCGTGCCGGTGAGCGTGCGCCGCTCGTCGGCGAGGGCGACGTCGCGCGGCTCGACCCGCTCGTCTCGGCGGCTGCGCAGGTCGAGCATCGTCAGCTCGACGAGGCTGCCGAAGCGGAAGCGGCGCTGGATCGTCGTGCCGTCGCCGACCGTCGCCGTGCCCGACAGTCGCACCGGCATCCACTCGTCGTAGGCCCTCAGCGCGGCGTCGCGTCGGCGGGTCCAGGGGCCCTCGGTCGCGGGGTCGTGCTCGTACGCACCCTCGGGGAACCAGCCGTCCGCGACCTCGTGGTCGTCCCACGTGGCGATCATCGGCAGGGCGGCGTGCAGGCGGCTCAGGTCGGGGTCGGTCTTGTACTGCGCGTGCCGGCGCCGGTAGTCCTCGAGCGTGACGGTCTCGTGCGGAGGGTCGTGGCGTCTCACGTCGGTCCAGTCCGCTCCGTGGGAGTAGCGACCGGGCTCGTACTCGTAGAGGTAGTCGCCGAGGTGCACGACGGCGTCGAGGTCGTGGTCGAGCAGGTGGCGGTAGGCGCCGAAGTGGCCGGCCTGCCAGTTGGCGCAGCACACCACGCCGAGCCGGAGCCGGTCCACGGCCGCGTCGACGGCCGGGGCGGTCCGGGTGCGACCGGTGACCGTGTCCGGTCCGTGGGTGAACCGGTACCAGTAGGTCGTGGCGGGTCGGAGCGCGCGGACGTCGAGCTTCACGGTGTGATCTCGTCCGGCGTCGGTGCTCGCCGTGCCCTCCGCCACCACGTCGGCGAAGCCGTCGTCGAGCGCCACCTGCCAGGCCACGTCGGCCGGGCCCCCGCGTCCCGAGCCGGGCGTGGCGTCGGGCGCGGGCGAGACGCGGGTCCACAGCACGAAGCCGTCGGGCAGCGGGTCCCCGGACGCCAGTCCGTGCTGGAAGTGCTGGTGCCGACTGGCCGGCGCGGCCGACGGCCGCAGGGTGGAGGCGACGACCCCGGCGCCGACGGTGAGTCCGAGACCGCTGACCACG
>NZ_LMMY01000013.1:285765-288942 GCF_001422865.1 Aeromicrobium sp. Leaf272 | reverse complement strand
GAACGGGGCGGGACGACCAGGAGACGGTCCGGCCGCGGAAGCCATCGGCCCCGTCCGGTGTTGACGACGACGTGAGGCCCTCGCTGCTCGACCGCTCCCGGACCCGCGTCGGCCGCCCCGACGGCGAGGGGCTGACGGGAAGCGTGGAACGTGCCGTCTGGGCCGAGCAGCTCGGCTACGAGCGCTTCTGGGTGGCCGAGCACCACGGCGTCCCCGGCATCGCCAGCGGGTCACCGCCCGTGCTCATGGCGGCGATCGGGGCGGCGACGTCACGCATCCGGATCGGGTCGGGCGGCATCATGCTCCCCCACCACCAGCCGTTCGTGGTGGCCGAGCAGCTGCGGATGCTCGAGGCGCTGAACCCGGGTCGCGTCGACGTCGGGCTCGGCCGGTCGTCGGGCTTCACCCCGCCCGTCCGTGCCGCCCTGCGGGAGGCCGCGGACGCCCCGGACCGCTTCGCCGACGACGTGCGCGAGCTGCGCGACCACCTTTCCGGCGCGGGCCCGGTGACGGTGCGGCCGGAGGGCGGTCCCGTCCCGATGTTCCTGCTGGCCACCGGTCGGGGCATCGCCCTGGCCGCCGAGCTGGGTCTGCCCGTGGTCGTCGGTGGACCGGTGCTGTGGTCCGACGAGCTGCCGAAGGCCCTCGCGGGCTACCGTCGCAGCTTCGTGCCCTCGTCGGAGCAGGACCGACCGTCGGTCGTGGTGTCGGCCGACGTGCACGTGGCCGACGACGTCGAGACGGCCCGCGAGCTGGCGCTGCCCGAGGCGTGGGCCATGGCGGTCTCGCGCCGGACGGGCGAGTTCCCACCGCTGGAGTCACCCGCGTCGATCCGCGCCCAGGCCTGGCCCGACCAGGTGCGCAGGCGCGTGGAGACTTCCCTGGACCACGCGATCGCCGGGGACGCGGCCACCGTGCGGCGCACCCTCGAGCAGCTGGCCGACCGCACCGGCGCCGACGAGCTGCTCGCCTCCACCTCCACGTGGGACCGCGAGGCCCTGCGCGCCGCCGACACCGCCCTCCGCGCCCTCGTCTGATCCCCCATCGGTGGATCCGCAACATCAGCGCCCGCATCGGTGGATCGTCAACCGCAGACGTCCGCCTGCGGTTGAGGATCCACCGATGGGGGTCGGGCATGGGGGTGGAACACCCGGTCGGTCCGTCGTGTTGACCCGAGCATGACCACCATCGGACTCATCGGCAGCGGACACATCGGCAGCACGGTCGCACAGCTGGCCGTCGACGCGGGCTACGACGTCGTGCTCAGCAACCGTCGCGGCCCCGACACCCTGACCGAGCTCGTCGACCGCCTCGGGCCGCGCGCCCGCGCGGCCACACCCGTCGAGGCAGCGGAGGCCGCCGACATCGCGGTCGTCACGGTGCCGTTGAAGGCGCTGTCCGACGTCCCCGTCGAGCCGTTGCGGGGCAAGGTCGTCATCGACACCAACAACTACTACCCGCAGCGCGACGGCCAGGTGGCGCGGCTCGACGACGAGTCGACCACCACGAGCGAGCTCACGCAGGAGCACCTTCCCGAGTCGCACGTCGTGAAGGCGTTCAACAACATCTACTTCAAGCACCTCGGGACGCTGCAGCGCCCCAGCGGTGATCCGGAGCGCTCCGTCCTGGCCATCGCCGGGGACCACGACGACGCCAAGCGCACGGTCGCGGAGGTCCTCGACGCCCTCGGCTACGACGCGTACGACGTCGGCCCGCTCTCTGAGGGCTGGCGCTACCAGCGCGACACCGCCGCCTACGCCGGGCTCTACATCGACCCCGAGACCGGCGACGTCGACGCGCCGCCGCGCCAGGTCACCGCGGACCTGCTCCGCGAGAAGCTCGACGCGGCGCAGCGCTACCGCGACATGTGAGACCGACTTCGGCGTTCGGCGGGCACAACCGAGGGGAACGTCCTAGATTTCGGTCATGAAGCACCCGCGTCGTCTCGTCGCCGTCCTGCTGGCGACGGTGCTCGGGACCACCCTCCTGGCTGCCCCGGCCGCGGCGACCGCGCGCGGCACGCTCGTGATCGCGCGTGCCCCCGCCGAGGTGATCGAGCTCTTCGTCGAGAAGCGCGAGGGCGACGCCTGGCGCCGGGTCGACTGGACGTGGGGCAATGACTACACCGCACGGGTCCTCGAGGACACCATCGAGTTCGACGTGCCTCCGGGCGACTACCGCGTCTCGTTCCAGCGCAACGTCTCGAGCCTCCACCGGCACGACGCACCCGACCTGACCACGACCTTCTACCCCGGGGTGGAGCGCGCGGAGCAGGCGACGGCGGTCGCGATCGTGGGCGGGCAGACCCGCGACCTGACCTCTTTCCGGCCTCTGCCGGGTGGCCACGTCACCGGCACCGCGAAGCGAGAGGACCGGACGCCGCTGCCGGCCAACGCGGGGGTCGAGGCGCTGCAAGAGCGCGCCGGTCACTGGCAGACGGCCGGTGTCTCTCTCCTCGCTCCAGACGGCTCCTACGACGTGGGCGGGCTCGGGTCCGCGCCGACGGTCCTGCGCGTCTTCGCGGGCGGGTCGACCACCACCGGGGGCACATGGCAGGGCCCCGACGCCGAGACGTTCTCCGGCAGCGCGACGGACCTCGCGTCGGCCGAACGCATCGACGTCTCGTCCGACCGCGTGACCTCGGTCGACCCGATCGCCGTGGCGCCGAACGGGACACTCTCGGGGTCAGTGCGGGACGCCGACGGCCGGCCTCTCGCGGGAGTCGAGGTCGAGGTCGACCACCTGAGGGGGGTCGTCCGGACCGCGTCCGACGGGAGCTGGGACGTCGGACCGGTGCGTGCAGGGTCCTACGACGTCATCCTTCGCGACCCGCAGGACCGGGTCGAGTTCCACAGGCGCGACGCCGTCGTGGAGCTGCGCCGGGACACCGTCGTGGACACGACCCACGCGCACCACCGCCCGGTGTGGACCGAGGCTCCGTCCTTCGTCCCGACCGACCGCCTCGGCATGATGGGGCAGACGATCACCGTCGATCCGGGCGTCCTGAAGCAGGACGACGCCGTGGTCACCTCGATCGACTGGTACGTCGGCCCGGAGGACTCCCCACCGCGGATCGCCACGGGCCCGACCTACACACCTCCGATGGACTCGGAGGTTGACCAGGTCCACGTGATCGTCACGGCTCGACGCCGGGGTGTCGAGGCGACGGCCCGAACC
>NZ_LMMY01000013.1:282154-285711 GCF_001422865.1 Aeromicrobium sp. Leaf272 | reverse complement strand
CCCCGGTCGCCCACGAGCTGCTCACCGCCCGCACCGGCACGCTCTCCCCCACCCCGAGCACCACCAGCTGGCAGTGGCTCCGCGACGGGAAGGCGATCAAGGGCGCGACCGGCACCCGCTATCGACCCACCGCGTCCGACGTCGGGCGCAACGTCGTCGCGCAGGCGACGGTCCAGCGTCCGGGATACGCCCGTGCGGTCGTGCGGAGCACGTCGCGCGACGTCACGTCGGCCCGCAGCAGCGTGAAGGCCACGCTGACGCCGCGCGGTGGCCGTCGCGTCGCGGTGTCGGCGAAGGTGACCGTCGCGAAGGTCAGCGCCGCCTACGTCGACGGCTCACTGGACCTCTACCGGTCGAGGAAGGGTTCGGACCGCATCGGGACGATCCGCGTCGTGGACGGTCGGGCGACCACGACCCTCGCCCGCCAGCCGAAGGGGAAGCGGACGTACTGGGTCCGCTTCCGACCCTCACGGGACGGGATGACGACGTCACAGGGTGCACGGACGAGCACACGGGTGCGCTGACCGCCACGCCCACGGTCGAGCAGGGTCGGGATGACAGGATTTGAACCTGCGACCCTCCGCTCCCAAAGCGGATGCGCTACCAAGCTGCGCTACATCCCGGTGCCGCCGGACCCGCACCAGCGGCGACGGCGGACGTCAGCCTACGCCAGCGGGTGAGACCCCCCACAGTCGCCGCGATTCGGAATGCGTCGTCGTGCAGATGGTTGAACAGTGAAGGAGATGGGCCGCCCGCGGCCCCACCCGGACAGGGTCCGGGACACCCGAGCTGAAGGAGAGACATGACCACCGTCTTCGACCCGATCACCGTCGGCGCCTGGGAGCTGCCGCAGCGCTTCGTCATGGCGCCGCTGACCCGCAACCGCGCCGAGGCCGGAGGCGTGCCCGGAGCCCTCGCCGCCGAGTACTACGGCCAGCGCGCCGGTGCCGGACTGATCGTCACCGAGGGGACGCAGCCGTCGGCCGTCGGCCAGGGCTACCTCGCCACCCCGGGCCTCCACTCCGCCGAGCAGGTCGAGGGCTGGCGCGGCGTCGCCGAGGCCGTGCACGCCGACGGCGGTCGCGTCGTCGCGCAGCTCATGCACGTGGGTCGCATCGCCCACCCCGACAACAAGGACGGCCTCGAGACGGTCGCGCCCAGCGCCATCGCCGCGCCGAACCAGATGGTGACCGCCGAGGGACAGAAGCCGCACGTGGAGCCCCGCGCCCTCGAGACGTCGGAGATCCCCGGCATCGTCGAGGAGTTCGTCCAGGCCTCGCGCAACGCCGTGGAGGCCGGGCTCGACGGCGTGGAGGTGCACGGCGCCAACGGCTACCTGCTCCACCAGTTCCTCGCGCCGTCCACGAACGAGCGCAGCGACGAGTACGGCGGCACCCCGGAGAACCGCGCACGCCTGACCGTCGAGGTCGTCCGGGCCGTGGCCGAGGCCATCGGCGCCGACAAGGTCGGCCTGCGCATCTCGCCCGCCCACAACATCCAGGGCGTGCTCGAGGAGGACGCCGACGACACGCGCGCCACCTACCTCGCGCTCGTCGACGGCATCGCCGACCTGGGCCTGGCCTACCTGAGCATCCTCGGCGACCCCGGGAGCGACCTCTTCCGCGAGCTGCGCAGCCGCTTCGGTGGCGTCGTGATCGCGAACACCGGGTTCACCGAGGTCACGGATCTCGACGAGGTCAAGCACATCGTCGACGGCGACCTCGCCGACCTCGTGGCCGTGGGCCGTCCGTTCCTGGCCAACCCCGACCTCGTCGAGCGCTGGCGCGACGGCGACGAGCTCAACGAGCCGAACCCGGACACCTTCTACGGTGGCGGCGCCGAGGGGTACACCGACTACCCCACGCGCGACGCGGCCTGAGCCGACGCGCTCCGACGAGCCCCCGACCCGCCCGGGTCGGGGGCTCGTCTCGTCCTGCCGGGTGCGCCGGTGAGTGCGACGATCGGGGCATGGCAGACGTCGTGGTGGTGGGAGCCGGCGTGTCCGGCGTCGCGTGCGCTCGTGAGCTGGAGGCCGCAGGACACACGGTGGTGCTGCGCGACACCGGCCGTCGACCCGGCGGCCGCATGGCCCTGCGCCGATACGGCGACCGTGTGGTCGACATCGGTGCCAGCTACTTCACGGTTCGCGACGACGCCTTCGCCGCCGTCGTGGACGACTGGGAGCGCCGAGGGCTCGCGCGACCGTGGACCGACACGTTCACGGCATGGTCCGACGGCGAGCGGGAGCCGAAGCCCGGCCCCGTCCGGTGGTCCGCGCCCCACGGGCTCCGTTCCCTCGTCCAGGACCTGGCCGAGGGCCTCGACATCCGCAGCGCGGACCCCGTGGAGCACGTGACCGTCGGGGAGCGGCCGAGCGTCGACGGGCAGCGGACCGACGCCGTCGCGCTCGCCATGCCTGACCCCCAGGCCCGCAGGCTCGTGGCGCCCGGCACCGCCGCCCACGACGCCCTCGACGACCCCTACGAGCCGGCCCTCGCCCTCACCGTCGGCTGGGAACGGCGCACCTGGCCCGAGGAGGACGGCGTCTTCGTCGGCGACCACCCCGACCTGACGTGGGTCGCCGACGACGGGCTGCGCCGTGGCGACCGGGCCCCGGTCCTCGTCGCGCACAGCACCGCCGAGCGCGCCCGCCGGCACCTGGCCGACCCCGCCTCGGCCGCCGACCCGATGCTCGCCGCGCTGCGTGAGGTGGTCGACGTGCCGGGCGACGAGCCCTCGCTCGTCCACGTGCAACGGTGGACCTTCGCCCGCCCCGCACAGGAGCGCGAGGCGCCCTTCCACCTCGACGACGACGGCATCGGCGCGTGCGGCGACTCCTGGGGCCCGTCGTCGTCCGTCGAGGCGGCCTTCGTGTCCGGCCGCGCCCTCGGTCGCGCGCTCGTCGAGCGACTCGCCTGACCGAACCGACCGCCGGACGATCCCTGCGCCGCGCCCGAACCTACGCTGGCCGCATGGACGCCGTGGTCGAGCTGGTGCGCGGACGACTACCGGCGTGCGGCTCCACCACGGTGGTGGCGATCGACGGGCCGAGCGGGTCCGGCAAGTCGTCGCTCGCGGACGAGCTGGCGCGACGGACCGACGCGGTGGTGCTGCGGACCGACACCTTCGTGCCGGGGTGGCGAGGGTTGTCGCGGATGCCCCCTGCGCTGGCCCTGGACCTGCTGGCCCCCCTGGCACGTGACGAGGTCGCACGGCCCCGACGGTGGAGCTGGGTGCGCGACACCTGGCTGCCCGGCCTGCCGGTCGAGCCCGCACCGCTGCTCGTGCTCGACGGCTGCGGCAGCGGCTCGCGACCGCTCCGCCCCTTCCTGAGCGCGCTCGTCTGGGTCGAGGCCGACGTCGAGACCCGCAGGACCCGCGCCCTGGCACGCGACGGTGAGGCGTACGAGCCGTGGTGGGACGTGTGGGCCGCGCAGGAGCGCGCCCTGTTCGCCGCGGAAGGGACCCGCAGCGCAGCCGATCTGGTGCTCCGGACCGATCGCCCCTGATCGGTCGGGACCTTGGTCACGTATTCGAACATGTGCTTGTTTACTGTC
>NZ_LMMY01000013.1:281861-282121 GCF_001422865.1 Aeromicrobium sp. Leaf272 | reverse complement strand
CCCACCCGGTGCCGGCGTGCGTGCACGGCCTCCACGCTCTTCTCGACACGGTCCCCACTGCGGCGTGGGACGGCCTCGCCCCCACCGAGGTCCGGCGACTACTCGCCGAGATCGGTCGCGCCGAAGCTCGGTTGTCGGCTCACAAGATGGCCGCCGCTCGCGTGCTGGAGAGGGCCCGCAAGGCTGCCAATGCCGGCGACGGACCCCGGCCCGGGACGGGCACCTCGACCGGTGCGACCATCAGCTTCGACTTCGGCGGA
>NZ_LMMY01000013.1:281675-281796 GCF_001422865.1 Aeromicrobium sp. Leaf272 | reverse complement strand
GATCAGCAGCAAGCAGGCCGACCTGATCTCCCGCGCGCTTGCCAAGCTTCCCGACGACGTCACCCCAGAGCAGCGTGAGCAGTGCGAAGAGACCCTCCTGAGGGACGCGCAGAAGCTGACG
>NZ_LMMY01000013.1:281351-281601 GCF_001422865.1 Aeromicrobium sp. Leaf272 | reverse complement strand
CGACGCCGACGAGGACGAGATCCTCCGTCGCCGCGAAGACGAAGCCCGCAAGAAGACGTCGTTCTCCATGTGGGACAACAACGACGGCACCGTCACCGGACGCTTCACCCTCCCCGAAGCCCAGGGCGCCATGCTCAAGACCGCCCTCGACGCGCTCGCCGCACCACACCAGAAGGTCGGGACCGTCAACGCCGCCACCGGCGAGCACGACGAAGTGGGATTCGGCCAGTCCTACCCCCAGCGCCTCGGG
>NZ_LMMY01000013.1:280959-281311 GCF_001422865.1 Aeromicrobium sp. Leaf272 | reverse complement strand
GACCAGCTCCCGTCCAACGGTGGTGTGAGTGCCGTCGTGACCGTGAACCTGGACCTCGACACCTTGATGGGCGGCATCAAGGCCGCCGGCCTCTCTGACGGCACCCGGATCAGCGCCGGCGAAGCCCGCCGGCTCGCCTGCAGCGCGCAGATCGTGCCGATGGTCCTCAACGGCAAACCTCTCCCCCTCGACCTCGGCTCCGCCAATCGGTACTTCAACCGCAGCTCACGCCGGGCGATGGAGAAGCGCGACGGCGGATGCACCACACCAGGTTGCGACCGCGACGCCAGGTGGACCGAGGCCCACCACCTGAACCCCTACGCCATCTCCAAGACCACCGACATCAGAGACG
>NZ_LMMY01000013.1:249385-280911 GCF_001422865.1 Aeromicrobium sp. Leaf272 | reverse complement strand
CACGTCGAGTGGAAGCTCCCCGGCTCCGACACCTGGCAACGAAACCAGCGCTGGCGACCCTGACACTCGACCACCACGACACCCCGACCCATCGGTCGGGGCACTCGTGCTGCCCGGCCAGCACTGACCCGTGTTGCTCGACCACGCCTCGCGGCTGGGAACAGGCTTCGGCCCCGAGAGCGGACGACGAGACTCGAACTCGCAACATTCTGCTTGGAAGGCAGAGACTCTAACCAATTGAGCTACGTCCGCTCTCGGGGCCGAAGCGACTCCAGGATGCCACATGCGCGTGGCCGGTGATGCTGCGGCCCGCGGGTCAGTCGCGACGTGCGAGCAGGAGCACCGCTCGGTCGTCGTCCTTGGTCTTCACCCGTCCGATGATGCGGCCGGCGGCGCCCTCGAAGCCGGGTCGCACGGCACGCGCGGCCACGGACCGGAGCCACTCGACGCCTTCCTCCACGCCCTGTTCACGGGACTCCACCACGCCGTCGGTGAAGAACAGCAGGGCCTCCCCCGACGCGAGGGTCCCTCGAGTCTCGTGGAAGTCGGGGTGCTGCAGGATGCCGAGCGCCGTGCCGCGGGCGTGGTCGGTCTTCCAGTCCGATGCGCCGGGGTGCCAGTGCAGCGCCGGCGGGTGGCCGGCGTTGATGATCCCGTAGTCCCCGCTGCGCAGGTCGATCGTCACGTGCACCGCCGTGGCGAAGCCCTCGTCCCAGTCCTGCCGCATGAGGAAGTCGTTGGCGGCCGCGAACAGGGCGAGCGGCGGCAGCGCCCCGATCAGACCACCGAGGGCCCCGGCGAGCTGCAACGACTGGGTCCCCGCGGCCACGCCCTTCCCACAGACGTCGACGAGCACCATCTCGAGCTTCCGCTCGTCCTCGCTCAGGTTGGCGACCATGAAGTCACCGGAGAAGTGCACCCCGCCCGCGGTCAGCATCGCGGACTCCGCGTGCCACGGAGCCGGCAGGGGCGGGACCTTGCCCTGAGCCTGCAGCCGGTCTCGGAGGTCGACCAGCATGGCCTCGCCCAGCGGACCGGGAAGTCCGCTCCGCCGACGTCGCGCCTCCCACAGCTGGATGCCGGCCACGACGGTCATCATCACGAGCGAGCTCACCCGGTTGGTCGTCATGCCCGTCTCGAGCGACTCGACGGTGACCGTGACGGCCACGAACAGCGCGATCGTGCCCACCAGCACGAGCAACGGCTTGAAGCGCAGGGTGATGCTGCCGAGCAGCAGCGGGATCACGAAGGTGAAGGCCGGGAACACCGGGTACGACACGATGGAGAGGGCGAGGATCACCGCACTGAGGACCGCCAGCACCCCGAGGACCGCGACCTGACCCTCCTGGGTGCCGGTCTGCCAGCGCACGACCCGGTCGTCGACGTAGCGCCCCACGGTGTGCCGGGCGCGGCGAAGACGTGATCTCACCGGCCGAGCGTACCCGCGGCCTGGCACGTGGGGCACCAGAACAGGTTCCTTGCCGCGAGGACCTGGGTGCGCACCTCGTCGCCGCAGACGTAGCACTCCCGCCCGTCGCGACGGTAGACGTAGACCTCGCCGCCGTGGTCGTCGCGTCGCGGGAGCCGACCCATGACGGCCGGGCCGTGCGCCACGTGGACGGTGTCGATCCGACCCTTGCGCACGCCCTCTCGCATCAGGGCGACGAGGTCGGCCCAGAGGGCGTCCCAGATCGGCTCGGGCAGGTCCCGGCCGGGCAGGAACGGGTCGATGCGGTGCCGGAACAGTGCCTCCGCCCGGTACACGTTGCCGATGCCGGCGACGACCGACTGGTCCATGAGCAAGGTCGCGATCGGCGCCCTCGAGCGGTGGATCCGCTGCCAGGCGCGGTCGGGCTCGGCGTCCGCCCGCAACGGGTCGGGACCGAGCCGCGCGACGAGCGCCTCCACCTCTCCGGGCAGCAGCAGCTCGCACGCCGTGGGACCCCGCAGGTCCGCCGTGCGCGTGGGCCACTCCGCCGGGCCCTCGAGACGCCAGCGCACCTGGCCCTTCACCTCGGGGACCTCGCCCTCGGCGTGCTTCGAGATCCGGAACGCCCCGTAGAGGCCGAGGTGGACGTGCACCTGCTCGTCGAGGCCCTCGAACCGCACCAGCAGGTGCTTGCCCCACGCGTCGGCACCGGCGAGCACCAGCCCGTCGAGCCGGCCGGCTCCGTCGACGAAACGGCCCTGCGGACTGCTCGAGCGCACCCGGTCGCCGGCGAAGGTCTTCGTGAGGCGCCCGGCCAGGCGGTGGAGGGTGTGCCCCTCAGGCACGACGGTTCCGAGGGTCGGGGACGCCGCGGGAGAGAGCCACCAGGCGAGCGTAGCCATGCGGGTCGGACGCGCCAGTCGACCGTCCTGGAAGGTGCGGGCCGATGGCGGGGTCGGGCCGTGACTCCTGTGCCGCCTCCTGTCATGATGAGGGATACGTGTCAGACGTGCGACCCTCCTGGGACGTGACGCGGCGGGTGAGGAGTCTCCGATGGAGCTCGGCAACAGTCGGCGCGCACTGGTGCGGTTCGCCTCGCTCCTCGCGTCGTTCGACGAGTCCAGCTACGTCGCTCCGCGCCTGTGCGAGGCCGCCCGCATCGTCGTCGGCGCCGACGGGGCATCGATCTCCGCCGCACTCCTGAACACCAAGCACGAGCTCCTGTGCGCGACCGACGACGTGACCCAGCGATACGAGGAGCTCCAGGAGGTCGCCGGAGAAGGCCCCGCCTTCACGGCCAGCCGTACCGGCGAGCTGGTCACGGTCCGCCTCGGCGACGTCTCCGCCGACCACTGGCCCGCCCTCGCCGTGATGAGCAACGACCTCGAGGGCACCATCTGGTCCGTCCCGATGCGTCCCGGTCGCCTCGTCGTCGGCGTCCTGACGCTGCACCGCGCCCACGGGCCGCTCGAGGAGGAGCTCGAGACCGTGCAGGAGGTTGCCGACGCCGTCGGCACCGCACTGCTCCAGGACTCGAGCGTCCTCGCCCCGGTCACCAGCGACACGGAGGCGTGGTCGGTACGATCACAGCTGCACCAGGCGAGCGGCATGGTGATCGCCCAGCTCGGAGTCAGCCCGGAGGATGCCGTCGCCCTGATCCGGGCGCACGCGTACGCTCACGACAAGGACGTCAGCGTGGTGGCGGCCGACGTCATCGCGCGTCGAATCGACTACACGGACTTTCGCATCGGAGGCGACTGATGAGCGACATGGCACGCGCACTCTCCACGGTGTCGGCCTCACTCGTCATCCCCCACGACGTCGCGGGAACGTTGACCGCGCTGCTCGAGGAGGTCACGCAGGCCTTCGGCGCCGTGGCGTGCTCGGTGGCCGTCGCCGACCGGCACGACCGCCTCGAGGTCCTGACGTCGTCGTCCCACCGCGAGGACCTGCTCACGCTGCACGACGTCCAGGCCGCCGAGGGTCCGCTCTTCGAGGCGTGGACGCACGGCAGGCCCGTCACGATGCCCGACATCTCGAGCACGACCCATCCGTGGCCCGACCTCACGGCCGCGATGGAGACTGTGGGGGTCTGCTCCGCCCTGGCCGTGCCGCTGCGCTGGGGCGGCCAGCCGCTCGGTGCCGTGGGCCTCGTGCGCACCGTGCCGGGCGACTTCGACGCCGCCCAGGCCGTCCACCTGCAGGCGTTCGCCGACCTCGCCATGCTCGTCATCGTCCACGCGGACCCCGTCTCGGTGCGAACCGCCGTCCAGCGGATCGACGACGCACTGACCGGCCGGATCGCCGTCGAGCAGGCCAAGGGTGCGCTCGCGTACCTGCACGACTCCACGACCGCCGACGCGTACGACCTCCTGCGCAGGCGAGCCGAGGAGGCCGAGGTCACCTTGAGCGAGGCGGCCCACATCGTGCTGCGCGAGGCCGAGCAGGGCCGAGACGACGCCTAGGGCCAGAGACGTCGGCAGCGCGGCCGGCATCGCGGTGCGACCAGCCGTCGACGCATGACGGCGCCCGTCGGTGGCACCTCGTCCGTCCGCCGGAGACCCATCCGCCGCAGCGCGCCCTCCGGAGACCCACCGTCGATCAACCCGACCTCGCCGCCCGACCGATCCTCGGCCGGCGGACCCGTCGGGCCCCCAGGGTCTCGGCGATCCGAGCGATCATCTCGTCCAAGGTGGTCGTGGGCGCGTACCCGACGAGGCGCCGGACCGCGGTGTTGTCCGGGACGTGCCGGTGCTGGTCCTCCCTGCCGGACCCCTGCCTGTCCGCCTGCGGGACGTGGACGATCCGGCTGTGGCTCCGCGTCACCCGCGCGACGCGGCGCGCGAGGTGGTTGACGCTGAACGCCTCGGTGCCCCCGATGTTGTAGGCCCGGCCGATCGAGCCCTTCGACTCCTGCACGGCGACCATCGCGGGCACCACGTCGCCGACGTAGGCGAAGCACCGGGTCTGCTCGCCGTCCCCGAACACGGTCATGGGCTCGCCGGCCATGGCCTCGGCGACCAGGTGCGGCACGACCATGCCGTACTGGCCCACCTGACGCGGACCGATGGTGTCGAACAGCCGGACGATGCGGACCGGCAGACCGCGCTCGGTCCAGTAGGCGTGGCCGTAGGCCTCGTTGATGCCCCTGGCCGCGGCATAGGTCCACCGCGAGCGAAGCGGCGTGCCCAGGACCCGGTCGCTGTCCTCGGACAGGGTGTCGATCGCGTTCTTGCCGAACACCTCCGCCGTGGACACCAGCAGGACCTCGGCACTGGAGTCCAACGCGGAGTCGAGGACGTTCTCGGTGCCGTGGATGTTGATCCGCATGCCCGCGAGAGGCGAGCCGAGGGCCGCGTGCGCCCCGACGGCAGCTGCGAGGTGGAAGATGCGATCCGCACCCCTGACCGCGGACCGCACCTCCGACTTCTCCATGACCGAGCCCGATCTCAGGTGGAACCGTGGGTGGTCGAGCACCGTCGCGAGGTTCCTGATGTCGCCCGTCGAGAGGTCGTCCAGGACCACCACCTCGTCGCCCCGCTCGAGGAGCAGCTCGACCAGGTGACTTCCGACGAACCCCGCGCCGCCGGTGACGACGGACCGGTTCGTCCCGCTGGTCACGCGGTGTCCCCGGCCGTCGTCGACGTCGATCCACGCACGGTGTCGACGCCGGGCGCGATGCGATCGAACTCGTCGTCGAGGGCCACGCCGACGGCACGGTAGGTGTCGTCCAGGAGCTTGGTCAGCTCGGCGGTACCCAGCGTGCGCACCACGTGGACCTCCTGCTCGCACCGACCGACGAGCTGGGCGGCACGCTGCGCTGAGGCCGACGTCCATCCGGCGACCACGCGGGGGCCTGCTTCCTTCGCCGTCGCGCCGCGTCCCCCGATCCGGCGTCGGGCGCTGAAGGCGACGTGCACGGACGATCCCGGCTCGAGCCCGCGGTCGCGCAGCGGCTTCACCAGGAGGTCCTCCGTGCACCCCACGTACGCCGTGGAGGTGAGGAGGATGAGCTGGCCGGGGACCGCCTGGTCCACCACCACGGCGCACAGGGCTCGCAGGAGCTCGACGTCGGGGGCGTCGTCGTCGTCGGGTGTCGGCCCGCACACCACCACGGCTCGCGCGTCGCCGGCGCGTGCTAGGTCGGGCGAGACCGTGAACGTGTCCAGACCGAGGGTCGTGGCGAGACGCAGGAGGTCCTGGCCGGCAGGTCCGACGTCGTCCGGCGCCCGGCTCGGCGCCGGGACGTCCAGCGCGAGGACCCGCGATCCTGCCCTGTGGTGGGCGAGCGCCGTCAGCAGTCCGACCCGGCCGAGCCCGACGACGGCGACGTCGAAGGGGAACAGGTGCTTCAGCACGCTGCGCCGGGACGCCCGGGACGTGACGACCGAGGTCGGAGGACGGCGGCGTGCCGTGGCCAGCTGGGTCTGGGGGGAGTCGGCGAGCGTCATGGGGTGCTCCTTCTCGTCGGCGCCCCGTGCGCCGTCCTGGACGCCACTCTGGCCCCGACGCCCACAGGCTGAGAAGCCGAATCGCTCAGGCGTGCGGGGCGCAGCCGGACACCCGCACGTGGCCCGCCGCGGCCCGCATCCAGGTGTGCGGGACACCGCCGACGGCGGAGCGGAGCGCGACCGACGGCTCGGGTCTAGCCGCCCTCGCGCAGCATCTCCGCGACGAGCTCCGAGCGCGACGCCACCCCGATCCTCCGGTAGATCGCCGTGAGCCTCAGCTCCACCGTGCGGACCGACATGAACATCGCCGCGGCGATGTCGCGGGTGCGCAGGCCGTCCTTCACGTGAGTGGCGACGACCCACTCCTCGTCGCTGAGCTGGTCCCTGACGGGAGTGGCTTCGATGCCGTGCTCGGACGCTCCGCGGACCGCCCACCCCGTGGCCCCCGCGATGTCGAACGCGGCGACGGCCAGGGTCCGGGCCCGGGCACCCTCGTGCGCGTGGCCGAGCGCGGTGAGCCGGGTGGCCATCACCGCGAGCGTGCGGCCCTGCTCGTACGGGGACTCGCCCGGCTCGAACAGGCCGGCCGCGGCGGTGAAGAGCGGCAGGGACGCCTCACCCTCGGCGGTGAGCGCCCGCATGCGCGCGATCGCGAGGGCCGCCCACCGACTCGGATGGGCCGCCTGCCGGGCCTCGAGGGAGGAGAGGAGCCGGGTCGCCTCCCGGTGCCGACCCGTCGCGACGCACGCCTCCGCGTAGTCGGCCCACTGACGCAGGAGGGTGGGATTGCGGAACCGGGCGGCGTAGCCGGTGACCTGGCGCAGCAGAGTGACCGAGGTGTCCGCGTCACCCCGGAGGAGGGCGATCGTCCCCCTCAGGGCGAGCGCCCGGGCCATGGTGGCGGGTGCACCCTCCAGCGAGGCCAGCTCACTGGACCGCTGCAGGACCTCGTCGGCGTCGTCGGTGCGTCCGACCGAGTACTGGATCCAGGCGCGCACGTACAGCTGCCCGGAGGACCGCAGCCCTGCCCACGGGGAGTCGGGGTCCCACGCGGTCGCGCACTCGCGGGCCCGTCGGAACTGACCGGCCGCCACCTCGTTCCCGACGGCGCCGAGCCGGGCCAGGTCGGTCCACACCGGGTCCAGGGCGGTCGGGTAGTGCAGCACGATGTTGAAGAGGTCGCGCGCCTCCCCGTGTCGCTCGGCCAGGGAGTGCGCCCGCGCCTGCATCAGCAGGGGCGCCGGCTCGCTGCCGTCCAGCGACCCGAGGCCGGTCACGGTGGCCCCCTCGGTCGACTCCACGCCGTCGATGGCGTCGAGGGCCGCGATGGTGATCCCGAGCTGGTCGACGGTCTCGTCCGAGAGCCGTCCCTCCGTGGCGGCGGTGGACGGGAGCAGCGCCCGCGCCTCCGCCGTCTCCCACCGCTCGGCGCGGAACCATGCGGCTGCGAGCTGGAGGCCGGCCGCCGTGTCGGGGGCGGTCCCGGCGTGCAGCTCGGCCAGGGCCCGCACCTGGTCGTCGACGAGCTGCTGCGACGTGACCATCTCGTGCACCAGCTCGAAGAAGGCCAGGCGCAGCGCCTGGGTGGCCGTGATGTCGACGACCTGCGGGTGGTGGCTGTAGCGCGCGGCCAGCACCACCTCGCCGTGGCGCAGGAGCTGGGAGCAGAGGCCGATGATGGTGTCGAGGTGCCGGTCGACGTGCTCCACCCGCTGCAGCGCCCGCTCGGCCAGCTCGACCGCGGCCGCGACGTCGCCCGACGCGACGAGCCCGACCGCGCTGCGCAGGAGCGCCTCCACCCCGACGGGCTCGCCGTCGAAGCTCCCGTGCCACGCCTCGAGGTGCTCGCTGCGTCCCCGGGCCGCAGCGGCGAGACGCGCGTGCCCCTCACGGCGCGATGCCGATGACTGGGACCAGTAGATCCGGGAGCGCAGGCGGGCGTCCCGGAACGCGACGTGTTGGCCCCTACGGCTCAGGACACCCTCGTCCACCAGCTCGTCGACCGCGCCGGGCAGTCCGGAGTCGACGAGCCCGAGGACCAGGGGGTGCGCGAGGGACGAGAGGGCCACGACGTCGAGGGCGGTCCGCTGCCTCGCGTCCAGGCCGTCGAGGATCGGAGCGGTCAGCACGGCGGACCACGAGCCACCGCGCGGCGGGAGCTGGAGCCAGGCGTCACCTCGCGCCTGGTCCGGGTCGAGACGTTCCAGGTGCTCGCGCAGCAGGCTCGGGTTGCCGCGGCAGTAGGTCGAGAGCACGCGCACGGTCGACTCCGACGGTTCGTGTCCCGGGTCGCGGACCTCGTCGGCGAGGACGTCGGGCGGCAGCGGGCGCAGCTCTCGGCGGGGGATCCCACCCAGCGGCGCGCTCGCCGACATCGTCCGAGCCGTCACCACGAGCCGGAGCCCCGTGTGCAACAGGCGACCGGCCACGAGGCCTAGCACGGCCTGGCTGTGCGCGTCCATCCGGTCGACGTCGTCGACCAGCAGCAGCGTCGCGGGCAGTCGCATCGCCTGGATCACGTCGAGCACGTGGTGGGCCGCGTCGAGCTCCTGGCCGGGTCCCTCCGCCATCGACGCGGCCCGACGCTCGAGGTCGGGCGCCAGGTGCATCGAAAGCGCCACCAGCACCGACTCCAGGCCGGACATGGCGTACGCGGCCTCGTGCGGGTTGGTGCGCACCATGGTGGAGGGGACGGGCGTGCCGTCGACCGCCTCGCTCAGCAACCGGGTCTTGCCGATCCCCGGCTCTCCCACGACCAGCAGTGCACCCTCACGAGGTCCTTCGGCGAGGTCGATGATCGACCTCAGCGTGTGGTGGTGCGGGGTGGCGGTCACACGGCCTCCTGGTCCCCGACGCGAGGCACCGAGAGGTGTCTACATCGTCATGGTCGCCCAGGCGGGCCTGCAGCACCAGGGCCGGAGGTCCACGCCCGACCCGCCGACCTCAGTCGAAGCGACCGGTGGACTCGTACGTGGCGAGCAGGTCGATCCGGCGCTGGTGACGCTCGGCTCCGCTGAACGGCGTGGTCAGGAAGGTCTCGACGATCTCGACGGCCTGCTCGAACGTGTGCATGCGCCCGCCGATGGCCATCACCTGGGCGTCGTTGTGCTCACGGGCGAGTGCGGCCGTCTCCGTGCTCCAGGCGAGCGCCGCTCGAGCGCCGCGCACCTTGTTGGCGGCGATCTGCTCACCGTTGCCCGACCCGCCGATCACGATCGCCAGCGACCCCGGCTCGTCGACCGCGGCCTGGGCCGCCGCGACGCAGAACGGCGGGTAGTCGTCGTCGGCGTCGTACTCGTGCGCGCCGTGGTCGACGGGCTCGTACCCGTGGTCGGTGAGCCACGCCGCGAGGGCGTCCTTGAGCTCGAGGCCGGCATGGTCGGTTCCGAGGTGCACGCGCATGCGGACAGTGTCCCAGAGCGGACGGTTGCCGGTTCAGCGGCCTTCGCGCACCACGCGCCGCACGAACCCCGCGAAGGCGTCGGCGGACTCCTCGCCCCGGAACTCCCCCAGCACGTAGCGCTTGCGAGCCGACCGGGCCTCGGCCAGCGGGTCGTCCACGAGCAGGTCGTCGAGGACCTCGTCGAGGTTCTCGAGATCACCGCGCAGCACGTACGCGGTCTGGGCGATGGGGTACTCGTCGCGGAACTCCTCGACGCTCGACCGCATCGCCGTCATGCTGTACGGCTTCTCGGACTGCAGCCAGTCGGACACGACGCTGGACACGTCGGAGATGAGGGCGTCGGAGGCATTGGTGCAGTCGGCCACGCTCCACTCGACGTCGGCGCGCCGTCCCCACACGTGCGCGGGACCGCCGGCGGCCCGGTCGGCCTCGAGCAGCCCGTGGATCTCGTGCACCACGGCCCGTCGGATGCGCCATCGGTAGCTGAGCGGGTGCGGCCGGAAGACCACGCGCACCCCACGTCGCAGGAGGGCGGCGACGATCTTCGGTCCCTGCTCGAGAGAGGAGAAGTTGACCGCGGGGTCGAGGCCGTGCCACGTCGGCGCGTAGAGCACGGTCGGCTGCTCGAGGGACCCGATGGCACCGCGAGCGGGCTCGATGTCCCACGCCTGGGGGCGGCCGAGCACCTCGAACTTGTCGGCGTCCACGTGGATGCCGTGGTTGGCGTACCGGTCGATGCCCGCCTGGCCGCACACGACGAGGACGTCGTAGTCCGCGTGCCGGGGGTTGTAGTTGGCCGGCTTGTCGGAGTCGCCGTGGTTGAGCCACACGTGCGTGATGTCCCGGCGCGCCATGAACCGGGCGTTGGTCTGGGCGTTCTGCACGTAGAAGAAGGCGCGGAGGCTGGGGACCAGCGCGTCACCGAGGTCCTTCATCCCCCGTGACCCCAGCTGCACGAAGGGCGATCGCAGCGGGGCGTCGCCCTCGGTCAGGATCCGCTCGACGTACTTGGCGTGCAGGTTGATGATGACGTTCGGCTCACCGGAGCGCAGCAGGTAGGGCTCCCACATGCGCAGCTGCCACGGACCGCCCGACCTGCCGGCGTAGGCCATCGCCGTGGTCGGGGCGTGGCGGACCAGGGCGCGACGCAGACGTCTGCGGTGCCGCCAGTGCCGCAGCGTCCCCTCCGACGCGCCGACCGCGAGCGCGACGGCCACCACGACCCCGGGCACCGCCACGAGGGGCGTCGGGCGGGTGAGGGCGAGCACCACCAGGACGGCGAAGGCCGCACCCAGCAGCGCGGTGCGCAGCAGCGGCACCAGGCGGTGCGGGGCCGGAGGTCCGTCCGCGACGCCTCGCAGGCCGTAGGCGTGGGTGGGGACGACCACCAGGGGCTCGCGGCTGAGCTGCCGGTCGAGAAAGCGGCGCCAGGCTGGGCGCTCGGTCTGCCCCGGCTCGGCCTGCTCCACCACGCGCGACAGTATGCCAGCCGCGATCACGCCTCCCGTGCCGTGGACCGCGCCGTGTCGAGCCATCCGCCGACCGCGACCACGAGGGCTCGGGACGCGTCGAAGACGGCCGGCTGCCGCCAGAAGGAGTGGATCATCCCGAGGGCCCGGTGCGCGGTGACCTGCACGCCGGCGTCGGCGAGCGCTGCCGCATACGCCTCGCCCTGGTCACGGAGCACGTCGTGCTCGCACGTGACCACGACGGCGGGCGGGTGCTCGGCCAGGTCGGCTGCGCGGAGCACGCTCGCCTCGGGCTCGTCGGCCCGCTCCCCCGGCGCGTACGCCTCCCACATCCACGTCATGTCGTCGATGCCGAGGGCGGCGTTCTCGAGCGACGGGTCGAGCTCGGCCCGGCGATCGGTGACGGGGTACAGCAGGACCTGGTGGTCGAGGAGCGCCGGGTCGCGCACGCACAGGCCCGCAACGAGGTTGGCGCCGGCGGAGTCGCCGATCGCCGGGACCCAGTCGGTGTCGACCCGGTGGCCGCGGCCGTTCGCGCGGAGCCATCGGGCGGCCCGCTCCACGTCGTCGAGGCCCGCCGGGAACGGGTGCTCCGGAGCCAGTCGGTAGTCGACCGACAGCAGGGCCCAGCCGGTGACGTGCGCGAGGTACCGGCAGAAGACGTCGTGCGTCTCGACGTCGTGCATGACCCAGCCGCCCCCGTGGACGTAGAGGGCCACGGGTGCGCCGAGCCTCGGACGGTAGAGCCGGCACGGCACGCCGTCGGCGTCCACGTCGGCCACGTGGTCGAGGCCGATGCGGTCCTGCTCCAGGGCGGCCGCCCGCGACTGGGCGCGGATGTCCCTGACGGCCTCGAGGTCCAGCGGCGGCCCGCCGTCGTCGGATCCAAGGGCCGCCAGGTAGGCCCGGGCCTGGGGGTGCAGCGTCATGGGGTCAGCCTAGGACTCGGGGGCCCGCGTCGGGCTCCGCGAGCGACACCGGGAAGCGTCGCCCACGGAGTCCACCCGCGCTCAGTCGAAGATCGGGTCGCGGTCGCGGGTGCGCTTCAGCTCGTAGAACCCGTCGTACCCGGCGAGCAGCCGCGCGCCGTCGAACACCCTGCCGGCGTCCTCGCCCTTGGGCGCGGGCGACAGCACGGGGCCGAAGAAGGCGGTGCCGGCGACGGAGATCACGGGGGTGCCGACCTCCTGGCCGACCCGGTCGATGCCGTCGGCGTGCGAGGCGCGGACGGCGTCGTCGAGCGACGTGTCCTCCGCGGCGTCGGCGAGCTCGGCGGGCAGGCCGACCTCGGCCAGGACCTCCTCGTAGAGCTCACGCGTGAAGTCGCGTCCGCCGGGGTGACGGGCCGTGCCGATGGCGGTGTAGAAGGCTCGCAGCTTCTCCTGCCCGTGCTGCTGCTCGATCGCGATGGCCAGCCGGACCGGACCCCACCCGGCCTGGATCATCTCCTTGTACTCGTCGGGGACGTCCTTGTCCTCGTTGAGCACCGACAGGCTCATCACGTGGAACACGGTGTGCACGTCGCGCACCTGCTCCACCTCGAGCATCCAGCGCGAGGTCATCCACGCCCACGGGCAGAGCGGGTCGAACCAGAAGTCGACGGTCTCGGTGGTGGCGGTGGCGTCGGTCGAAGTCATGCCCCGATCCTTCCACGCGAGCCCCAGCGCGCTCGGCGACCCGGCGATCTCACAGTGCCACCCCCGACCGTGTGCGGACAGTGTTACCGAGCCCTGACGTCGGGCGGTGCGCCGCGAAACACGTCGTCCCTAGCGTTCGAGACGTCCTGGGGCCCCTCGGCCCCTCCCGGATCGAACGAGGAAGTCCATGACGATCGAGCTCGACACGCCCCGCTCCGCTCCGTCGGCACCGACCCGGGCCGCGACCCCGCCACCGCAGCGTCGCACCGGCCGGTGGATCGACCACTGGGACCCGGAGGACCCCGCCTTCTGGGAGTCGCAGGGACGTCGGGTCGCGCGGCGCAACCTCGCCTGGTCGATCTTCGCCGAGCACCTCGGCTTCTCCGTCTGGCTGTTGTGGAGCGTCACGGCCACCTTCCTCGCCTCGGCCGGCTTCGCGTTCACCCCCCAGCAGCTGTTCTGGCTGGTCGCGGCTCCCAACCTCGTCGGCGCCCTCATCCGGCTGCCCTACACGTTCGCCGTGCCCCGGTTCGGCGCCCGCAACTGGACGGTCGTGAGCGCCCTGCTCCTGCTCGTGCCGACCGGGCTCTTCGCCTGGTTCGTGCAACGGCCGGACACGCCGTACTGGGTCTTCATCGTCATCGCGGCGACGGCCGGCGTCGGAGGCGGGAACTTCGCCTCCTCGATGGCCAGCATCAACTTCTTCTACCCGGCGAGCCGCAAGGGCGCGGCACTCGGTCTCAACGCCGCCGGCGGCAACCTCGGTGTCTCCCTGGTCCAGCTGTTCCTGCCCGTCGTGGTCGGCGGCGCCGGTCTCTTCGGACTCGTGCAGGCCAGCGGCTCCGGGATCGCGCTGGAGCGGGCGGCCTACGTGTGGGGAGGTCTGGCCGTCCTGGCCGCGGCCGGCGCGTTCTTCTTCATGAACAACCTGTCGGTGGCGGCGTCACGACCCCGCGAGCAGCTGCGCGTGGTGACCTACCGGCACACCTGGATCATGGCGCTGCTCTACATCGGCACCTTCGGCTCCTTCATCGGCTTCTCCGCGGCGATGCCCCTGCTCATCAAGATCAACTTCTGGAACCAGCCCGTGCCCGACGTCGTCGGCATCGGCGTCAACGTGGCCTCCTTCGCCTTCCTCGGCGCCCTCGTCGGCTCGATCACCCGACCGTTCGGCGGCTGGCTGGCCGACCGGTTCGGCGGAGCACGGATCACCGTCGTGTCCTTCGCCCTCATGACCGTGGGCACGCTCGCGGTGCTGCTCACCCTCACCCGGCTGACCCCCGTGCCCAAGATCGACCCGACCACCGTCGACCCGGAGACCTTCACCTACCCGACCGCCGTGACGAGCGCGGTGGAGGCCAACGAGCAGGTGTTCTGGTTCTTCCTGGCCGCCTTCCTCTTCGTCTTCGCGGCCTCCGGCGTCGGCAACGGGTCGACCTACCGGATGATCCCCATCATCTGGAAGGTGCAGGCCGAGCAGGCGGGGCCGGAGGGCTCGCCCGAGCGTCGCGCCGCCCTCCTGCGCTCCACGCGCGAGGCATCGGCCGTGCTGGGCATCGTCGGAGCCATCGGTGCGATCGGTGGCTTCCTCATCCCGATGACGTTCGGTGCGCCGTGGATCACCGACCCGGTCTCCGCGGTGAAGACGGCCTTCGCCCTGTTCGCGGCGTTCTACGTGGTCTGCCTGGTGGTCACCTGGGCCGTCTACCTGCGGCCGCGGTCCGCGATGGCCCGCGCGAAGGTCTGACGTGCACGACACCCCCAGCCCCACGACCGACACCGACACGCACTGCCCCTACTGCGCCCTGCAGTGCGCGCAGCGGCTCGGCGGCCACCCTCTGGCCGCCGAGCCTCGCGACTTCCCGACGAACCGCGGCGGCATGTGCCAGAAGGGGTGGACGTCGGCGGAGCTGCTGCGCACGCCCGACCGGCTGGTGGAGCCGCTGCGGCGCACGCCCCGGGGGCTTCGACCGGTGAGCTGGGAGGAGGCGCTCGACGACATCGCCGACCGTTCACTCAGCCTCGCCGAGCAGCACGGACCCGATGCGCTGGCGGTGTTCGGCGGGGGCGGTCTCACCAACGAGAAGGCGTACCAGCTCGGCAAGTTCGCACGGCTGGCGCTCCGCACGCGGATGGTCGACTACAACGGGCGGTTCTGCATGTCGTCCGCCGCGGCGGCGGCCAACCGGTCGCTCGGCGTCGACCGCGGTCTGCCGTTCCCGCTCACCGACCTCCAGGACGCCGACGCCGTGCTGCTGCTCGGCAGCAACCTCGCCGACACCATGCCACCGGCCGTCCAGCACCTCGCCGGCGCTCGGGAGCAGGGCGGGCTGGTGGTCGTCGACCCGCGGAGGTCCGCCACGGCTCGCCTGTGCGACGACGGCGCGGGGACCCACCTGCAGCTCGTTCCCGGCACCGACCTGGCGCTCCTGCTCGGCCTGCTGCACGTCGTCCTCGGTGAGGGCCTGGCCGATGCCACCTACCTGCACGAACGCGTGGACGGGGTGGAGGAGGTCCGCCGCTCCGTGGCCTCCTGGTGGCCCGAGCGCGTGGCCTCGGTGACCGGCGTCCCGGAGCCGCAGCTCCGCGCCGTCGCCCGGCGGCTGGCCGACGCCTCCCCGCACCGTGGCGGGCGGGGCGCCTTCGTGCTCACCGGTCGCGGCGCGGAGCAGCACACCGACGGCACCGCGACGGTGTCGGCCGCGATCTCCCTGGCGCTGGCCCTCGGGCTGCCCGGCGCCGAGCGCGGTGGCTACGGCGCCCTCACCGGCCAGGGCAACGGGCAGGGTGGCCGCGAGCACGGGCAGAAGGCGGACCAGCTCCCGGGCTACCGGTCGATCGAGGACCCCGCCGCCCGGGCCCACGTCGCGGGGGTGTGGGGCGTCGACCCCGACGTCATCCCCCGGTCCGGGGTCCCCGCAGTGGAGCTCCTGGCCGGGCTGGGCACCGCGGACGGTCCGCGCGGACTCTTCGTGCACGGGAGCAACCTGGTGGTGAGCGCTCCCCACGCCGGTGCCGTGCGCGAGCGGCTCGCCTCGCTCGACCTGCTCGTCGTGTCCGACGTGGTGCCGTCCGAGACGGCACTGCTGGCCGACTACGTCCTGCCGGTCACGCAGTGGGCCGAGGAGGAGGGGACGATGACGAGCCTCGAGGGTCGCGTGCTGCGGCGCCGACGCGCGGTCACGGCACCGCCCCAGGTCCGCGACGAGCTCTGGATCTGGGCCGAGCTGGCCCGGCGGCTCGACGCCCCCGGCACGTGGTCCACCGAGTCCCGGGAGGTCTTCGACGAGCTCGCCCGTGCCAGTGCCGGCGGACGGGCCGACTACGCGGGCATCGCCCACGACCGGCTGGACAGGGGCGAGGCGCTGTACTGGCCGTGCCCCGATCCGACGCACCCCGGGACCCCCCGTCTGTTCACCGAGCGCTTCCCCACGGCGTCGGGACGGGCCACGATGGTGCCGGTCTCGTCCGACGGACCCGACGACGCCGTCCGCGAGGACGCACCCATCCACCTGGTCACCGGTCGCCTGCTGCAGCACTACCAGTCCGGGGCCCAGACCCGGCGGGTCCCGGCGCTGCGCCAGGCCGCCGGCGAGGCCCACGTCGAGATGCACCCGGCGCTGGCGGCACGGCTCGGCGTGGACGCCGCGGAGCTGGTCCGGGTGACCTCGACCCGCGGCTCGATGGTCGCCCCGGCACGCCTGACCCGCGACATCCGCCCCGACACCGTCTTCGCGCCCTTCCACTTCGGCGGCGACGGACTCGTGAACGCCGTCACCAACGACGCCACCGACCCGGTCTCGGGGATGCCGGAGTTCAAGGTCTGCGCCGTGACCGTCGAACGGGTCGAGCCGGGGGCGGGCGTCCGCCGACCGACCGGCGCGCCCACCACGCTGCTGGAGGTCGAGTCATGAGGATCGTCGTGGTGGGTGCCGGGATGGTGGGCCACCGGTTCGCCTCCGAGGCGGTACGCCTGCGCCCGGACGCCGACGTGGTCCTCGTCGGCGAGGAGCCCTACGAGCCGTACAACCGCGTGCTGCTGTCGGAGCTGGTGGCGGGTCGGACCGACCTGGCCGCCCTCACCCTCCCGGCCACCCCCGGCGTCGAGGCGCTGCGGGGCGTGCGTGCGGCCGGTCTCGACCGCGCCGCTCGACGCCTCGCCCTCGACGACGGCACCACGCTGGCGTGGGACCACCTCGTGCTGGCCACCGGCGCACGGGCGCGCACGCTCCCCCTGCCGGGCCTGGACACCACCGACGGGCCGCCGGTCGCCGGCGTGCACGTGCTGCGGAGCATCGACGACGCCCGCGCCGTCGTCGCGGGTGCCCTGAACGCCGACCGCGCCTGCGTGGTGGGAGCCGGCGCCATCGGGACCGAGGTGGCCTGCGGCCTGCGTCGTCGCGGGCTCGAGGTGACGGTGCTCGCCTCCCGCGACGGGATCCTCGACCGCGACCTCGACGAGCACGTCGCGCAGGTGGCCGGGCGCACGCTCGCCGACCTCGGGGTGCGGCTCGTGCCGCGCGCCGGGATCCGCGGCATCGAGGTGCAGGACGGGCACGTGGCCGCGGCCGTCCTCGGCGACGGCACCCGCGTCGGCACCGACCTGCTGGTGCTGGCCACCGGGTCCGTCCCCCGCACCGAGCTCGCGGCACAGGCCGGCCTCACGGTCCGCCACGGCATCGTCGTGGACGAGGACCTGCGCACGAGCGACCCGAACGTCAGCGCGATCGGCGACTGCGCCGAGACGGCGGACGGCGTCAGCGGCCTGGTTGCTCCCGGCTGGGCCCAGGCCGACGCCCTGGCGGCCCACCTCGTGAGGTCGACGCCCGTGCCGATGCTGGCGGTGACCGGGGCGGCGATGCGGCTCAAGGCCGTGGGCCTGGACGTGGTCACGGCCGGCGTGCGGGCCTCGACCGCCCGGCCCACCGACCGCGTGGTGGCACTCGACGACGGCGGTGCGCGACGGTTCGTGGAGGTGGTCGTGCGCCAGGGCACGCTCGTCGGCATGACGTGCGTGGGCGCGCCCGACCTCGCCGCTCGACTCTCCGTGCAGCTCGATCGCCCGGGCATCGCCCCGCCCGACCCGCTGCAGCTGCTCGTGGGCGCACCGGAGGAGCAGGCGGGCTCCCCCACGGCGATGCCGTCGAGCACGACGGTGTGCCGGTGCAACGGCGTGACCAAGGCCGACGTCGTCTCGTCGTGGGACGACGGCTGCTGCACCCTCGACGAGGTCGTCGCGGCCACACGCGCCACGACCGGGTGCGGAGGATGCCGCAGCCTCGTGTGCGGCCTGGTCGACTGGCTGCAGGAGGTCGACCCTCCCGCGCGACCCGCACCGGCACCCACCCCGACGGCGATCTCACGCCCCGCACCTCAGGAGCGTGAGACAGGTGTTGCAGCCTGGTAACCGTGGACGTCGGACCTCGACACACGGACTTCGTAGCGTCCACGACATGGAACGCAGCACCCTGGTCGTGGCCGGAGCAGGCATGGTGGCCCGCCGCCTCGTGGAAGCCCTCGTGGAACGAGGTGCCACCGAGACGTGGGACGTGGAGGTGTTCGGCGACGAGCCGCACGCACCCTACGACCGGGTCGCGCTCACCAGCTACTTCGACCTCGAGCGACCCGAGGACCTGCTGCTCGGGGACCAGGCCCTCTGGAGCACGGCGGGCGTCACCCTGCACACCGGCGCCCCGGTGCAGTCCGTCGACACCGCGACCCGGACCGTCGTGGCCGGTGGCGAACGGCGTCGCTACGACGCCCTGGTGCTGGCGACCGGGTCGTACGCCGCGGTCCCCCCGGTCGAGGGAGCCGACCTGGCCGGCTGCTTCGTCTACCGCACGATCGAGGACCTCGACTCCCTGCGCACGTGGATCGACGAGCGGTCGTCCGCGCTCGGGCGACCGGTGCGAGGCGCCGTGGTCGGTGGTGGCCTGCTGGGGCTCGAGGCCGCGGGCGCCCTCACGTCGCTCGGCGCCGAGACCACGGTCGTGGAGTTCGCGGACCGCCTCATGCCGGTGCAGGTCGACCCCGGTGGCGGCGAGGCGCTGCGCCGGCTGATCGAGGGTCTCGGCGTCCACGTGCGCACCTCGACCGCGACATCCCGCGTGGAGGCCGACGACGAGGGTCGTGTCCGCGGCATGGAGTTCGCGTCGGGCGACCGGCTCGACATCGACGTCGTGGTGTTCGCCACCGGCGTGCGGCCCCGTGACGAGCTCGCCCGGGGGGCCGGCCTCGACGTGCACCCACGCGGTGGTGTGCTCGCCGACGCCGGCTGCCGCACCAGCGACCCCGCCGTGTTCGCGATCGGCGAGGTCGCCTGCGTCGCCGACCGCGTGTGGGGCCTCGTCGGGCCCGGCTACACCATGGCCGAGGTGGTCGCCGACCGGCTGCTCGGCGGGGAGGCCGCGTTCACCGACGCCGACCTGTCCACCAAGCTCAAGCTGCTCGGGGTCGACGTGGCCAGCTTCGGCGACGCGTTCGGCGCGACCCCCGGCAGCCTGGAGGTCGTCTACGCCGACCCCGTCCAGGGCCTCTACAAGAAGCTCGTGCTCAGCGACGACGCGTCCACGCTGCTCGGTGGGGTCCTGGTGGGCGACGCCTCGGCCTACGGCAGCCTGCGGCCACTCGTGGGGCACGCCCTCGGCACCGACCCCACGGGCTGGCTGCTGCCCGAGTCCGCCGAGCGACCCACGGGCGGAGCGCTGCCCGACGAGGCGACCGTGTGCTCGTGCAACAACGTGACGGCCGGTGCCGTGCGCTGCGCCGTCACCGAGCAGGGGTGCACCGACCTGGCCGGGGTGAAGGCCTGCACCAAGGCCGGCACCAGCTGCGGCTCGTGCGTGCCGATGGTCAAGCAGCTGTTCCAGGCCCAGCTGGCCGAGGCCGGGATGGAGGTCAGCGACGACCTCTGCGAGCACTTCTCCCTCAGCCGCGCGCAGCTGTTCGACGTCGTGCGCGTCAGCGGGATCCGGACCTTCAGCGAGCTGGTGGCCCGCCACGGCCGTGGTCGCGGCTGCGACGTGTGCCGGCCGGTCGCGGCCTCGATCCTGGCCTCGCTCTACCAGGAGCACGTCCTCGACGGCGAGGGCGCGGCGCTGCAGGACACGAACGACCACGTGATGGCCAACATGCAGAAGGACGGCACCTACTCGGTGGTCCCGCGCATCCCCGGCGGCGAGGTGACCCCCGAGGGGCTGATCGTCATCGGCGAGGTGGCGAAGGACTTCGGCCTGTACACCAAGATCACCGGCGGCCAGCGGATCGACCTGTTCGGAGCGCGGATCGAGCAGCTGCCCGCCATCTGGTCGCGTCTGGTCGACGCCGGGTTCGAGTCCGGGCACGCCTACGGCAAGTCGCTTCGCACCGTGAAGTCGTGCGTCGGGTCCACGTGGTGCCGCTTCGGCGTGCAGGACTCCGTCGGCCTCGCGATCGCCCTCGAGCTGCGGTACCGCGGGCTCCGCTCCCCCCACAAGATCAAGCTCGGCGTGTCCGGGTGCGCGCGTGAGTGCGCCGAGGCGCGCGGCAAGGACGTCGGCGTGATCGCCACCGACCAGGGCTGGAACATGTACGTCGGCGGCAACGGCGGGTTCACGCCCCGGCACGCCCGGCTCTTCGCCGAGGACCTCACGACCGAGCAGCTGGTCCGTGCCATCGACCGGTTCCTCATGTACTACGTGCGCACGGCCGACCGGCTCCAGCGCACCGCGCCCTGGGTCGAGTCGGTCGAGGGCGGCCTCGACGCCGTGCGTGCCGTCGTGATGGACGACGCCCTCGGCATCGCCGCCGACCTCGACGCGGCCATGGACGCCCACGTCGGGGGCTACCGCGACGAGTGGGCGGCCACGCTCGAGGACCCGGAGAAGCTCCGCAAGTTCGCCTCGTTCGTCAACGCCCCCGACGTCGCCGACCCCGACCTGGCCTACGTGCCCGAGCGCGGCCAGAAGCGACCCGCGTCGCCGGCCGAGCGCGGCGTCGTCATCGCCGGCGACACCTTGCCCGTCCGCACCGCAGGAGGCCCACTGTGACCACGTCCCTCGTCCCGACGCAGACCACGACGGCCCACGCCGTGTGCCGCATCGACGACCTGCACCCCGACCGCGGAGCCGCGGCGCTGGTCGACGGCCTCCAGGTCGCGCTCTTCCTGCTCGCCGACACCGGTGAGGTGCTGGCGGTCTCCCACCGCGACCCGTTCACCGGCGCGAACGTGATGGCCCGGGGGCTCGTCGGGTCGCGGGGCGAGGCCGCCACCGTCGCCTCGCCCCTGCACAAGCAGACCTTCGACCTGCGTACCGGCCGGTGCCTCGACGACCCCGACGTGTCCATCGCCACCTGGCCCGTCTCGGTCGTCGAGGGCGTCGTGCACGTGCTGATCGACCAGACTGGGTGACCGTGAACGTCCTTCGACCCGTCCTCGCCGGCACCGCGGTGCTCGTCACCGCCCAGCGCCGGGCCGAGGAGCTCGCCGGCGCCCTGCAACGACGCGGGGCCGAGGTGACGACGGCGTCGTCGCTCGGGGTGGAGTCGCACATCGACGAGGCCGGTCTGCTCGCCGAGACCCGCCGACTGCTCGCGGACCCGCCGGACGTCCTGGTCGTCACGACCGGCATCGGCTTCCGTGGCTGGCTGGACACCGCGGAGGCCTCCGGCGTGGGGCACGACCTGGTCGAGGCCCTGGGCCAGACCCGCATCGTGGCCCGGGGGCCGAAGGCCCGGGGTGCCCTCCAGGCCGCGGGACTCACCCCGGACTGGGTCGCGGAGTCCGAGACGTCCGCCGAGATCGTCACGCTGCTCCTCACCGAGGGCGTGTCGGGTCTTCACGTGGCGGTGCAGCACCACGGGGCCGGTGACGACGGCATCGAGTCGGCGTTGCAGGACGCGGGCGCGACCACCACCACGCTCGTCGTCTACCGGTGGGGCCCACCCCCCGACCCCGAGGCCGTCGAGCGCTCCGTCCGCATCGCCACCTGCGGCGGGTTCGACGCCGTCGTGTTCACCTCGGCGCCGGGCGCGTCGGCGTGGTTCGAGGTGGTCGAGCGGCAGGACGGCCTCGACCCGTTGCATCACCTGGTCGCGGCGCGGCGGCTGACGCTCGCCGCGGTCGGACCCGTCACGGCCGAGCCCCTGGTGACGCGCGGCTTCCGCCCGCTCGTGCCGGAGCGCTCGCGCCTCGGCGCCCTCGTCCGTGAGCTGATCGTGCACCTCGGTGAGGACGCCGCCGCGATCGAGGTGCCGGACGGACAGCTCCGCCTGCACGCCACGACCGCCACCCTGGACCACACGATCCTGCCCGTCTCGCCGAGCGGGCTCGCCGTGCTGCGGCTCCTGGCCGAGAAGCCCGGCAGCGTCTGCACGCGCGAGCAGCTGCTCGACGTGCTGCCCGGGGACTCGCGCGACCCCCACACCGCCGAGATGGCCGTGGCCCGGCTTCGCGACGCGGTCGGCCGGTCGACCATCCGCACCGTCGTCAAGCGCGGCTACCGCCTCGCGGTCGAGGAGGACACATGAGACCTGCGCTCGTCGCCACGTCCCACGGGACGTCGAGCCCCCAGGGCCGCAGGGCCGTGGCCGCCCTGGTCGAGGCGGTCCGGCAGCGGCTGCCGCACGTGGACGTCCTCGACGCGTTCGTCGACGTGCAGGAGCCGTCCCCGGACACGGTGACGGCCCGGCTGCGACGGCCGGCCGTGGTCGTGCCGCTGCTCCTCGCGCCGGGGTTCCACGCGCGGGTGGACATCGCCCGCGCGGCGAGCGTTCCCGGCGCCTCGGCGGCTCCCACCCTGGCCCCGGACGGCCGTGTCGTCACCGTGCTCGTCCGACGGCTCCTCGAGGCCGGGACGTGCGACGACGACGTCGTCGTCATGGCGTCGGCCGGCTCGAGCGACGAAGACGCCCGGGCCTGCTTCGAGGAGGTGGCCCGCGACCTCAGTGCCGCCATCGGCCAGATCGTGCCGGTCGGCTACGTCGGCGGCACCGGACGACCGCTCGACGACGTGGTTGCCGACGCACGCGCCGGCGGGATCGACCGACGCGTCGTCGTCTCCTCGTTGCTCATGGCACCGGGCTTCTTCCACGACCGCATCGCCCACGCCGACGTCGACGTGGTGGCCCGGCCGCTGCTCGACGACGGTCCGGTCGACACCCGGCTCGTCGACCTCGTGCTGGAGCGGTACTCCGATGCCGTGGCTCAGGGGGCGTGGAGCGGCACGGGCTGACCGGCGCGCATCTCCTCCACGAGCGACGCGACGACCGCGTCGAGGCGACCGTCGTGCGCGTCGGCGACCCTGCGCTGGCGCTCGTACGACGGCCCGCGCCGGACGATGTCGTCGATGCCGGCCAGCTCGTCGGAGCAGCCGAGCCGCTCGGCGACGGGCTCGAGCGTGACGAGCAGCCGGGCGAGGTCGGCCGTGACGAGGTCCTCGTGGGCGTGCTGGTCGAGGATGAGCCAGGAGTCCATGCCGTACCGCGCGGACCGCCACTTGTTCTCCTGGGCGAACCACGGCGGCAGGTCGGGCAGGTCGTGACCGGCGTCGAGCTCGCTCGAGAAGTGCTCGACCAGGCAGTGGGTGAGCGCGGAGATGCTCATCAGCTCGCTCATCGTGGGGATGCCGTCGCACACGCGGACCTCGAGCGTCCCGAACTTCGGGGACGGACGCAGGTCCCAGCGGATCTCGTCGAAGACGTCGATCACGCCGGTCGTGGTCAGGTCCTGCGCGTAGTGCTCTAGCTCGGACCACTCCTGGAAGTGGAACGGCAGCCCCGCCGTCGGGAGCTGCTGGAACATGAGGGCCCGGTTGGAGGCGTATCCCGTGGCCTTGCCGCCCCAGAACGGCGAGGACGCGCTGAGTGCCTGCAGGTGTCCGTAGTACGCGAGCATCGCGTTGCTGATCGGCAGCACCTTGTCGCGGTCCTCGATGCCCACGTGCACGTGCACGCCGTAGATCAGCATCTGGCGGCCCCACCACTGCGTGCGGTCGATGAGCGTCGCGTAGCGCTCCTGGTCGGTGACCTTCTGGTTGTCCCAGCGGGCGAACGGGTGGGTGCCGGCGCACATCAGCTCGACCCGGAGGGGGTCGGTCACGGTGCGGATCTCGTCGATCGCCTCCTGCAGGTCGGCACCGGCCTCGGCCACGGTCCGTCGCGGCCTGGACACCACCTCGACCGTGTTGAGGAGCAGCTCCTGACGGATGAGCGGGTGCTGACCCCCTCCCGCTGGGGCGACGGCGTCGAGCACCGTCTGCGCGACCTGGCGCAGGTCGCCGGAGTCGGCGTCGACGAGGGCGAGCTCCCACTCGATCCCGACGGACGAGCGCTCGGAGCGCGCGAAGGGAAGATCCACCCCCTCATCCTGCCCCAGGACGACGGCCGAGGCCTTATCGTCCCAGCATGCGCGACGTGAGCGGGGCCTGGCGGTCCGACCACCCGTGGGCGGTCGTGTACGACAAGGTCAGCGGTGACCCGCGGCTCGGTGCGCTCCTGTGGCGCGTGGGCGTCGGCTCGAGCGTCGACGAGCTGCACCGGCGGGCCCGCCGCGAGCTGACCGCTCTCCCGCCCGGGTCGACGGTCCTCGACGTGCCTTGCGGCGGGGGCGTGGCCCTGCGCGACGTCCCACCGGACGCGGCGCTGCAGTACGTGGCCGCCGACATCTCCCCCGCCATGCTCGCCCGCACGCGACGCGAGGCCGAGCGACTCGGCCTGCCCGACGCGGGCCCGCTCGCCGTGCGGACCCGCGAGGCCGACGTGCAGGACCTCGACGACGCCGACGACACCTACGACCTCGTGCTCGCCTTCACGAGCCTGCACTGCTTCCCCGACCCGGAGGCCGCCGTGCACGAGCTGGCCCGGGTGCTCAAGCCCGGCGGACGCATCGTCGTGAGCGTGTTCTGCTCCGACGCCGGCCTGCGGTTCGTCCCGGTCCACCTCGCCGGTCGCGCGGTCGGGGTGCTCGGCCCCGGGGTCCGGCGCGGCGACGTCCGACGGTGGCTCGTGGAGGCCGGCTTCGTGGACCTGCGGCTGGACCAGGCCGGTGGACTCACGTACGCCGACGCCACCCTCGCCTGATCCCGGACGGCCGGCCGCCGACCGCGCACCACGGTGTCCTCCGCGGTGCATAGAGTGGGCGGCATGCCCGGAACCAACCTGACCCGTGAAGAAGCGACCGAGCGCGCAGGCCTCGTCTCCACCGACCACTACGTCGTCGAGCTCGACCTCACCACGGGCGAGGAGCGCTTCGGCTCCACCACGACCCTGCGGTTCGGCGCGGTCCCGGGCTCGTCGACCTTCGTCGACCTGGTCGGCGCCGAGATCGGCGCCATCACGCTCAACGGCACCTCGCTCGATCCGGCCACCTACTCCGACAGCCGCATCCCGCTGCCCGACCTGAGGGCCGAGAACGAGCTGGTCGTCGAGGCGACGTGCGCCTACTCCCACTCCGGCGAGGGCCTGCACCGCTTCGTCGACCCCGTCGACGACCGCGTGTACCTGTACACCCAGTTCGAGGTCCCGGACGCGCGCCGGGTCTTCGCGACCTTCGAGCAGCCCGACCTCAAGGCCACCTTCGACTTCCGCGTCACGGCCCCGTCGCACTGGGCGGTCGTGTCCAACTCCCCCGTCGCCGAGACCATCGAGGTCTCCGAGGGCGCCAGCACCCGGGTGTTCGAGACCACCAAGACCATGTCGACCTACATCACCGCCCTCGTGGCCGGCGAGTACCACGGCGTCGAGGACGTCTACGTCGGCGAGTACGGCGAGATCCCGCTGGGCGTCTGGTGCCGCCAGTCCCTCGTCGAGCACCTCGACGCCGACGACATCCTGCTCGTCACCAAGCAGGGCTTCGCGTTCTTCGAGGACGCGTTCCAGATGGCGTACCCCTTCGGCAAGTACGACCAGCTCTTCGTGCCGGAGTACAACATGGGCGCGATGGAGAACGCGGGATGCGTGACCTTCCGCGACGAGATGATCTTCCGCAGCCGGCAGACCGTCGCCGCCTACGAGCAGCGGGCCAACACGATCCTGCACGAGATGGCGCACATGTGGTTCGGCGACCTCGTGACCATGAAGTGGTGGGACGACCTCTGGCTGAACGAGTCGTTCGCCGAGTTCGCCGCGCACCACTCGTCGGTCGAGGCCACCCGCTTCACCGACGCGTGGACCGGCTTCACCAACAACCGCAAGAACTGGGCCTACCGCCAGGACCAGCTGCCGTCGACGCACCCCATCGCCGCCGACAACTACGACCTGCACGCCGTCGAGGCCAACTTCGACGGCATCACCTACGCCAAGGGCGCCTCGAGCCTCAAGCAGCTCGTGGCCTGGGTGGGGGTCGACGACTTCTTCGCCGGCCTGCGCTCGTACTTCACCAAGCACGCCTACGGCAACACCACGCTGCAGGACCTCCTCGTCGAGCTGCAGGAGGCCTCGGGCCGCGAGCTCGACTCGTGGGCGGCGGAGTGGCTGCAGACGTCGGGCGTCAACACGCTGCGCGCACGCTTCGAGACCGGCGACGACGGCACGTTCACCTCCTTCGCCGTCGAGCAGACCGCGATCGAGGAGTACCCCACGCTGCGTCGCCACCGCATCGCCATCGGCCTCTACGACGTCGTCGACGGCCGGTTCGTGCGCACCGAGCGCATCGAGACCGACGTGCGGGGCGAGCTCACCGAGGTCCCCGAGCTCGTCGGCCTGCGTCGGCCGGCCCTCGTGCTCCTCAACGACGACGACCTCACCTACGCCAAGATCCGCCTCGACGAGCAGTCGTTCGGCCAGCTGGTCGAGCACGACATGGCCTTCACGGAGTCGCTGCCACGGGCCCTCTGCTGGGGCTCGGCGTGGGACATGACGCGCGACGCCGAGCTGCCGTCGGCCGACTTCGTGTCCCTCGTGCTGGCCGGCGTCGGCTCCGAGACCGACCTGACGGCCGTCGCCTCGCTGCTGCGCCAGGGCCAGTCCGCGGTCAACCTGTACACCTCCGACGAGGACCGCCCGCCACTCGCCGAACGCTGGGAGACCGGCGTGCGCGCCCTCCTCGAGGCGGCGGAGCCGGGCAGCGACCACCAGCTGGCGTTCGTGCGCGGCTACGCCGCCGCGACCACGTCGGCCGAGCAGGTGCGTGCCCTGCTGGACGACGGCCTGCCGGGGCTCGACGTCGACACCGACCTGCGCTGGACCTTCGTGACCGCCCTCGCCCGCCTGGGCGCGGCCGACGAGGCCGACATCACGGCCGAGCTGGAGCGCGACAACACCATCTCCGGCCGTGAGCGCGCCGCCGCCGCGCGCGCCATCCGTCCCACGGCCGAGGCCAAGGAAGCGGCCTGGCAGGCCGCGGTGGTCGACGAGTCGACCCCCAACGAGACCCGTCGCCAGACGGCGTCGGCGTTCCAGGTCTCGGGGCAGGGCGACGTGCTGGAGCCCTACGTGCAGCGCTACCTCGAGATGGCCGAGTCGGTCATCGAGGACAAGGGCGTCTGGATCGGGCAGGTGGCGCTGGTCTACCTGTTCCCGCTCGCCAACCCCGCGCCGTCCACCCTCGACGCGGTCGACGCGTGGCTCGGCTCCACCGAGGCCTCGGCCGCGGCCAAGCGCTACGTGAGCGAGGGTCGCGACGACCTCGCCCGCGCCCTGCGCGCCCGCGCCCCCCGCTGACCGCGGACGGGAGATTCCCAGGTCGACCTGGGAATCTCCCACCACGCACGGAGAGCTCAGCCGCGCACGGGAAGCGAGCCGTGCGTCCCTGCGATTCCCAGGACGACCCGGCAATCTGCGTGACGGGTCGGCGCGGGTGCCCCCGCTCCGCGATTCCCATCAGCTGATGGGAACGCCGCACTCCCCTGGCGGGTACGCCATGGGGAGTGGGTGAGAACGCAGGTGGGTTCGTGATTCCCATCAGCTGATGGGAATCACCGAGCCGGCCGGGCTCAGTGGTGGGCGGCCTCGTTGCCCGGTGCCACCTCGAGGTCGGTGGACGGCGCCGGGGGCACGTAGTTGTTGCGCGCCGTGAGCAGACCGAAGAGCGACACGACCACGAAGAGGCCGACGGTGCCGCCACCGAAGAGCAGCAGCCACTCGAGCGTGCTGCGCTCGGGAGCCGCAGGCCAGGCCTCGGAGGCCGGCGAGTCGGCCCAGGCGGTGGCAGAGGTCGTGCCGAGCACCACGAGCGTGGAGACGACGACGGCGAGGATGCGCGCGGGAGCCTTCATGGCCACCATCGTATCGCCCGTAGGCTGGAGGCATGCTCGGCCTCGACGTGAACCTTCCCCAGTCCTGGACGTGGGAGTCCCTCACCACCAGCGGGACCCGCATCGTCGCGATCATCGTCCTGGCGCTGCTGCTGCGCTGGGTCGCCCGCCGGGCCATCGGTCGCATCGTCAAGAAGACGGGTGAGGGCCAGGTCCCCGGCGCCATCGCGAACACCCGCGCCGGCGCCATCCTGTCGGACATGCGCCCCGGCGCGGGCGAGCGGCGCAAGCAGCGGGCCCAGGCGATGGGAGACCTGCTCGGCTCCATCGTCGGCCTGGTCATCGCCGGTGTCGCGTTCGTCATGATCCTCGACGTCGTGGGCGTCCCCATCGCGCCGCTGCTCACCAGCGCCGGCATCGTGGGCATCGCGCTCGGCTTCGGCGCCCAGACGTTGGTGAAGGACTACCTCGCCGGCGTCTCGATGATCCTGGAGGACCAGTACGGCGTGGGCGACTCCGTCGACCTCGGCGAGGCCAGCGGGATCGTCGAGGCGGTGGGCCTACGCATCACACGGCTGCGCGACGTCAACGGCACCGTCTGGTACGTCCGCAACGGCGAGATCCTGCGGGTCGGCAACCAGAGCCAGAACTGGGCCCGCACGGTCCTCGACGTGACCGTCGCCTACGACTCCGACCTCGACGTCGTGCAGGCGATCCTGGCCGAGGAGGCGGAGGCGATGTACCACGAGGAGCGCTTCACCGGGGTGATCATCGAGGAGCCCGAGGTGTGGGGCGTCGAGCGCTTCGACAAGGACGGCGTGGTCGTCCGCGTCGTGCTCAAGACCGCGCCGCTGCAGCAGTGGCTGGTGGCCCGCACCCTGCGCCAGCGCGTGAAGCGGCGCTTCGACCAGTCCGGCATCCGCATCCCGTCCACGGCGGCGGTCCCGTTCGAGAGGACCACCGAGTGAGCTCGTTCTACGACGAGATCGGCGGCCACGCCACGATCGAACGCATCGTCGACGTGTTCTACGCGGGCGTGGCCACCGACGAGCTGCTGCGCCCGATGTACCCCGAGGAGGACCTCGGCCCCGCGGCGGAGCGGTTCACGCTGTTCCTCGAGCAGTACTGGGGCGGGCCCACCACCTACAGCAACACCCGCGGACACCCACGACTGCGGATGCGGCACGCCCCGTTCGCCGTCACCATGGCCGCGCGCGACCGGTGGCTGCACCACTTCCGGGCCGGGCTCGACGCCGTGCAGCTCACGCCCGAGCAGGACGCCCAGTTCTGGGCCTACGTGCAGCACGCGGCGACGTTCATGGTCAACACCGCCGACGAGCCCTCCCCCGACCAGGCCTCACCCGGACTCACGCCCACCGTTCGACGCGGCGCAGGACCGGTCAGCGAGGGCTGAGCTGCTCGGTCAGCACGGCGCGCTCGTCGTCGTCGAGGACGCGTGAGCGCTGCGCCTGGAGGTCGAAGCCGACCAGCACGGCCTCGGCCCGTCCGCGCCGCCCCTCGTCGAAGAGCGTCGTGACCGTGAAGGACGAGCGACCCACCCGCGTGACGACTGTCCGGGCCGGGTAGGGCTCGCGCTGCCACGCGAAGGGCTCACCGAGCGTGAGGTCGACCTGGGCGACCACGAAGCGTGCGGCGCCACCGGCGCCACCGGCGCCCCGCACCCGTGCCACCGAGGCGATGCGCGCCTCCTGGGCGTACTCGAACACCGCGATCGGCGTGGCCACGTCGCCCGACCCGAGGTCGCTGCGCCGGACCGCCACGTCGTAGCCCTCTCCCCCGCCCGGCACGTCACCCTCAGGCGCCGGGGCGTCCGACCACGTGACCCGCGCGAAGGGCGACGCGCTGGTGGCGGGAGCGATCTCCTGCACCAGCCGACTGCCGTCGTCGGTGGACGTCACGCGCAGCGGCGTCCGGCTGAGCAGCAGGGGGCGCAGGAACTCCACGGAGATCGAGCGGGCCGTGCGGTCGGCCAGCTCACCGGCGGCCACGTGCACGGCGCGCGCCTCGGAGGCGTAGTCGAGGTACACGACGTTGTTGACGTGGCTCAGCTCGTCGAGATCGGCCCAGCGCATGGGCAGCTCGTGCTCGAGCCGGGTCGGGTCATGAAGCGGGTTCGACACCCGTCGATGCTCTCAGACCGGGGTGGGGACACCCTGGTCGGTCGTCTCGATGACGACGAGGGTGTCGCCCTCCTGGACGATCTGGCCCTCGGTCACGAGCACCTCGGAGACCGTGCCGGTGGCCGGCGCGTGCACCGGCAGCTCCATCTTCATGGACTCCAGGACCGCCAGCACGTCGCCCTCGACCACCTGCGCTCCCACCTCGGTGACGAGCTTCCAGACGTTGGAGACGATGTCGGCCTTCGCGGCCGACGTGCCGGGGGCGCTCACGCCTGAGCCCCCTGGGCGCGCGGTGCCAGGACCCCGAGCGCCTGGACCATGCGGTCGCGGGTCTCCTCGGCGACGATCACGTCGTCGAGGATGCCGGCCTCGGCCGCGAGGTAGGGCCGGGCGACGTTCTCGCGGTACTCGGCGGCGAGCTCGTCGCGGAGGGCGTCGGGGTCCTCGGCGTCCTTGAGGGCGCGACGGTGCAGCAGCGCCACGGCGCCACCAGGGCCCATGACGGCGATCTCCGAGCCCGACCACGCCCAGGTGAAGTCGGCGCCGAGCGACCGCGAGCCCATGGCGATGTAGGCGCCGCCGTAGGCCTTGCGCACCACCACGGTGAGCACGGGCGACTGCGCCTCGACGTAGGCGCGCAGCATCGTGGCGCCCTGGGTGATCACGCCGCGACCCTCCTCGACCGTGCCGGGCAGGAAACCGGGGACGTCGACGAAGGTCAGGACGGGCAGGCCGTAGCGGGCGCAGAAGTCGACGAAGCGCGACGCCTTGACCGACGCCTTCGCGTCGAGGATGCCGCCGCGGGCCTTCGGCTGGTTGGCGATGATGCCGACCGGGCGTCCGTCGAGGTGGGCCAGCACGGTGAGCACGCTCGGGGCGTGCTCCGGGCTGAGCTCGAGCCGGGGACGGTCGTCGAGGACGCCGTCGAGCACCTCGTGCATGTCGAAGACGATGCTCGACTTGTCCGGCACCACGTGCGGCAGGCGCGCGACGGCGTCGGGACGAGCGGGCACCGGCTCGACGAGGGCTTGGGGACCGCCGACGTGCGACGGCAGGAACGAGAGGATGCCGCGGGCCGCGTCGAGCGCGGCCTGCTCGTCGTCGACCTCGAGGTGGGCGACACCGCTGGTCCGGGTGTGCATGCCGGAGCCACCGATCTCGTCGGCGGTGGCGTCCTCACCCGTCGCGGCCCGGACGATCTCCGGCCCGGTGAGGAACATCTGGCCCTGCTCCTTGACCATGATCGTCCAGTCAGTGAGCGCCGGCGAGTAGGCGGCGGCACCGGCGCAGGGGCCGAGGATGAGGGAGATCTGCGGGATCTTCCGGCTGGCCTCGACGTTGTTGGCGAAGATGCCGCCGCAGCCGTGGAGGGCGTGGATGCCGTCGTGGATCCGTGCTCCGCCGGAGTCGTTGATGTAGACGATCGGGTGGCCACGGTCGATCGCGATGCGCTGGGCGCGCTGGACCGTCTCGGCGAACACCGCTCCGATGGCCCCGGAGGCGACCGCCGCGTCGTGGCTCGCGACGACGACGGGTCGACCACCGACGAGCCCCCACCCGATGACGACACCGCTGCCGCTGGAGGGTCCCGCCGTGCGCAACGGCGAGATCTCCACGAACGTGCCCTCGTCGACCAGGAGGTGCGCGCGTTCGCGCGCGGTGTTCACACGTCGGCCACGGGGCTCGACGCGGGCGGTCCGCTCCTGACGTCGCTGCGCGAGGACGTCACGGTGGTGCGGTCGGCCGGCGTCCAGCCCGCTGTCGACTGCTGCGTCGGCTCCCGCGTCGAGGGCGGTGGGCACGTCGAGCTGCGTCATGCGATCTCC
>NZ_LMMY01000013.1:233689-249295 GCF_001422865.1 Aeromicrobium sp. Leaf272 | reverse complement strand
CTGGCCGCGACTGCACCCGTGCGCTACCGTGAGCCCAGACCTAAGCAAGCGCTTACCTCAGGAGAATCTGCATGAGCGAGAACCGCCGCACCGCCCTCGTCACCGGAGCCGCCCAGGGCATCGGTGCCGCCGTGGCCCAGCGCCTGGCCGCCGACGGCCTCGCCGTCGCCGTCGTCGACCTCGACGAGGGAGCCTGCGCCGGCACCGTCGACGCCATCACCGCCGCGGGCGGGTCCGCCATCGCCGTCGGCGCCGACGTCTCCGACGCCGGTGCCGTGGACGCCGCGGTCGAGCGCATCGCCGCCGAGCTCGGCGGACCGACGGTGGTCGTCAACAACGCCGGCATCATCCGCGACAACCTGCTGTTCAAGATGACCGTCGACGACTGGGACGCCGTCATGGCGGTGCACCTGCGCGGCTCCTTCAACACGGTCAAGGCCGCCCAGAAGCACATGGTCGAGGCGAAGTTCGGCCGCATCGTGAACCTCTCGAGCACCTCGGCGCTCGGCAACCGCGGCCAGGCCAACTACTCCGCCGCCAAGGCCGGCCTCCAGGGCTACACCAAGACCCTCGCCATCGAGCTGGGCAAGTTCGGCGTCACCGCCAACGCGATCGCCCCCGGCTTCATCCAGACCGACATGACCGCGGCCACCGCCGAGCGCATCGGCGTCCCGTTCGACGACTTCATCAAGTTCAGCGCCGAGCAGATCCCCGTCCAGCGCGTGGGCCAGCCCGACGACATCGCCCACACCGCGTCGTTCCTCGTGAGCGAGGGTGCCGGGTTCGTCTCGGGCCAGGTCATCTACGTCGCCGGCGGACCGAAGGACTGATCGCACGTGACCGGACCCGAGGGGCTCGACCTCGACGCGCTCCGACGCTGGCTCGACGACCAGGCCCCCGGCCTGCTCGCCGGGCCGCTCGAGGCGACGCTCATCACCGGCGGCAAGTCGAACCTGACCTACGCCGTCTCCGACGGTGAGCGCGACGTCGTCGTGCGTCGCCCGCCCCTCGGGCACGTGCTCGCCACGGCGCACGACATGACGCGGGAGCACCGGGTCATCGACGCGCTGGCGGGCACCGCCGTGCCGGTCCCCGCGACCTACGGCCTCTGCCAGGACGACACGGTCATCGGAGCGCCCTTCTACGTGATGGAGCGGGTCGTCGGCACGCCCTTCGCCCGCGCCGCCCAGCTGGTCGAGATCGGCGAGGAGCGCACCCGCACCATCACCGGGCGGATGGTCGACGTCCTCGCCGACCTGCACGCCGTCTCCCCCGACGACGTCGGACTCGGCGACTTCGGTCGCCCCGACGGCTACCTGGAGCGGCAGGTCCGTCGCTGGAAGAAGCAGCTCGACGCCTCCCGCAGTCGCGACCTGCCCGGCATGGACGACCTCATCGCCCGGCTCGACTCGTCGATCCCCCAGACCAGCGAGGGCACGATCGTGCACGGCGACTACCGCCTCGACAACGTGCTCGTCGACACCGGCCCCGAGGGTGGCGACCGCCTGACGGCCGTCCTCGACTGGGAGATGAGCACGCTGGGCGACCCGCTCACCGACGTCGCGATCCTGCTGGCCTACCAGCAGCTCGCCGAGAGCGCGGCCGACGGCCCGGGCGCCGCCATGGTCACCGATGCCGCGAAGGCGCCGGGCTACCTCCCACGCGAGGAGGTGCTGCGCCGGTACGCCGAACGGTCCGGACGCGACGTCTCCGACATCGACTTCCACCTAGCGCTCGCGTTCTTCAAGCTGGCCGTGATCCTCGAGGGGATCCACTACCGACACGCGCACGGACAGACGCTCGGTGCGGGCTTCGACGGCATCGGCGACCTGATCGAGCCGCTCATCCAGGCCGGCCTGCGCGCCTGACCCCCTCGCGGAGCGGCGACCGGTCGGTCGTCCCCGTGAGGTGACCCACCAGTAGGTCGAGGCCCGAAGTGGCGTGCCGGACGGCGCCCGTCCCCTAGGGTGGGCCGCGTGACCGCGGAGATCCTCGAACCCCGACGTCGCCCGACGCAGGACCGCAGCCGGGCGAAGTTCGAGCTGCTGCTGCGCACGTCGCGCGACCTCCTGCTCGACGTCGGCTTCGAGTCGTTCACCTGCGAGGAGGTCTCGCAGCGGGCCGGGCTCCCCACCGGGACCCTCTACCAGTACTTCGCGAACAAGTACGTGATCGTGTGCGAGCTCGACCGGCAGGACGCCGTGGCCGTGCACGAGGAGCTGACCAGCTTCTCGGAGATGATCCCGTCGCTGGACTGGTTGCGCTTCCTCGACCGGATGATCGACCACGTGGCCCGGCTGTGGGCCGACGACCCGTCGCGGCGGGCCGTGTGGCTCGCCGTGCAGTCGACCCCGGCCACCCGGGCGACCGCCGCCGTCACCGAGCGCGAGCTCGCTGCCGCCGTGGCCCGCTTCCTCGCCCCCCTGACGCCCGGAACCCCGCGCGAACGTCGCCGGATCATGGCCGAGGTGCTCCTCCACGTCAGCTACTCGATGCTCAACTTCTCGGTGCGCGACGGCCAGAGCCACGCCGAGGCGGTCATCGAGCTCAAGCGTCTGCTCGCCGCGTACCTGCTGTCGTCGGAGCCCGACGCCCGCTGAGCGCGGCTCAGGACCAGGCCAGCAGCACCACGACCGCCGCGACCGCGAACGCCAGCGCGGCCACGCTCGCCGGCACCCTGCCGTCGCCGACGAGCTCGATCGACACCTCGCCGCCGCTCGACGATGTTCCTCGACCCCGGAGCACCAGAGCGCCGACCCACCCGACCATCGCGAGCACGAGCACGGCCGAGACCACGGTCACGGCCGTCCCCTCGATCCAGGCGACCCGTGCCACCAGCAGGCCCAGGACCACGCACGACGCGGCCGTGCGGCGCCAGGCGAGCCAGGTCCGCTCCTGCGGAACCGCCCGCGGAGGACTCACCCGCACACCGCCAGCACGCCCAGGACGACGCAGGCCACGACCACCGCGCCGACGAGCAGGAGTCCGACCCCGTTGGAGGGCAGCGGCCGACCTTGGCGCACCGCGCGCTCGGTACGCGCCCAGCTCCGCCAGGCATGCGCGGCGCACAGCGCACCGGCGATCGCGAGCCCGGTCGACGTCAGGGCCACCACGAGGTCGGGCAGCTCGAGATCGAGCACGTGCACGGCCACCGCCCCGGCCAGCAGGGCCAACGAGGTACGGATCCAGGCGAGGAACGTGCGCTCGTTCGCGAGCGAGAAACGCGGATCGGGCTCCTCGCCGACGCCGTACACGCTGCGTGGCCAACGACGGTCGCCACGGTCCTCGGTGGTCATGGGACGACCCTAGCGACGCGCACCCTCCGCCAGCACCACGTAGGCGAGGGCGTGGTCACCGTCGTGGCTGAGGCTCACGTGCGCCTCCACACCGGGCAGGTGCTCCGCGACCTCCCCGTGCAGACGCAGACGGGGGCGGCCCCACGCGTCGCACACCACCTCGACGAGCCCCAGCACCTCGTCGCCCATGACCGGCGGCTCGCCGAAGATCGAGGCCGACCAGGCCTTCACGAAGGCCTCCTTGGCCGCCCAGCGCGCCGCGAGGTGGCGACCCTCGCCACCACCGTGCTGCCCACGACCGACCTGCGCCGCGCGCTCGGCCGCGTCGCGCCGCTCCCCCGGGGTGAACACCCCGGCGAAGCGTGTGCCGGGGAGGGCGAGCTGGTCGACGAACGACGGCACGTGGACCAGGTCGACGCCGACTCCCAGCACGGTCCCCTCCACCGTCCCGGGAGACGGCGCGCCGGCACCCCCGCCGGCGCCGTCTGCCGCCCGCGGCCCGGCACCCCCGCCGGCGTCGTCCGCCGCCCGCGGCCCGGCACCCCCGCCGGGGGTCACGAGCAGGCCGTGGCGACGTACACGTCGTCGTCGCCCAGACGCGCCTGCGGGTCGAGCAGCACCGACGCCTCCCGGCCCCGCACGCCCTCCTTGCCGAGCCGACGTCCCGCGGGACGCTCGTACGCGGTGGCCGCGCCGACCATCACCTGCGCCAGGCGCATCCGGCCGGCCACGACCCGCTCGCGCGACCGTGCGAGGTAGTCCTCGCGCTCGGCCTCGGGCAGCGCCTGCACGAACGCCTCCGGGTGCGCCAGGGCGATGAGCCCCGCCACGTGGCCGAAGCCGAGGCTCGTGACCAGGCCAGCCTTGAGCGTCGCACCGGCGAGCGGCTCGCGCAGCCAGACCAGGTGCTCGTGCTCGGCGAGCACGTCGTCGACGCAGTCGAGGCTGCGGTTCGGCGGCAGCATCCCGCCGGCCAGCACCTGGGTGAGACCGATCAGCTGGAACGCCGCGGCACCACCCTTCGCGTGGCCGGTGAGCGTCTTCTGCGACACCACGAACAGCGGGTTGCCGGCGCTGCGACCGATCGCCGCCGCGAGCCGCTCGTGCAGCTCGGACTCGTTCGGGTCGTTCGCGTCGGTCGACGTGTCGTGCTTGCTCACGACACCGATGTCGTCGGCGTCGAGGCCGAGCACCGTGAGCGAGCGGGCCAGCTGCGACTCGCGCCCCCCGATGGCCGCGGCCAGGGCACCGATCCCGGGCGCCGGGATCGACGTGTGCACGCCGTCCGCGAACGACCCCGCGTAGGCGACCACGCCGTGGACCGGCAGGCCCATGCGGGCCGCGACGTCACCGCGTGCCAGCAGCAGCGTGCCGCCGCCCTGGGACTCCACGAACCCGCCGCGACGACGGTCGTTGGCCCGGCTCACCCGACGCGGGTCGATGCCCTTGGCGAGCATCGCACCCGAGTCCGCCGTCGCGGACATGTCCGCGAAGCCGATGATGCCCTCGGTGCTGAGGTCGTCGAAGCCACCGGCCACCACGAACTCGGCCTTGCCGACCTTGATCTTGTCGACGCCCTCCTCGACGGAGACCGCCGTGGTGGCGCACGCGGCGACCGGGTGGATCATCGCGCCGTAGCTGCCGACGTAGGACTGCACGACGTGCGCGGCGATGACGTTGGGCAGCGCCTCCTGCAGGATGTCGTTGGGGTTGTTCTCCCCCAGCAGGGTGTTGATGTACAGCGCGTGCATGGAGGCCATGCCGCCCATGCCGGTGCCCTGCGTGTTGGCGACGAACGCCGGGTGCACCCAGCGCATCAGCTCGGCCGGCGTGAAGCCGCTCGAGAGGAACGCGTCGACGGTGCACACGAGGTTCCAGATCGCGACGCGATCGATGGACTCCAGCATCTCCGCCGGGACGCCCCAGGCGGAGGGGTCGAAGCCGGTCGGGATCTGGCCGCCGATGGTGCGGCTCAGCTCCATGCGGCGCGGCACGCGGATCTCGGTGCCGGCCTTGCGGGTGACGGTCCACTCGCCGTCGGGCGATGACGTGATGCTGGTGCGCTCGGGATCGGCGGCCACCATGGCGCGGGCCTCGGACTCGCTGCCGACCGAGAACGTCAGGTCGTCGTCGAGGTACACCGACGTGAGCAGCGGCGCCGTGTTGTCGACCATCGAGCCGTCGTCGCCGTAGGTGCGGATGCCGCACCGTGCGACCACGGCGTCGTGGTACCGCTCGTGCACGTCGGCCTCGTCGACCGGCTCGTTCGACTCGACGTCGTACCAGCCCTGGTTGACGTCGTCCCAGGTGATCAGGCCGGTGTTCCAGGCCAGCTCGAGGACGCCGGCGGCGGACAGCTCGTCGTGCACCTCCATCTCGAAGCGCGTGCGGGCCGAGCCGTACGGGCCCAGCTCGCCGGTGCCGACGATGACGACCATGTCCTCGGGGCGCGCGGTGACCTCGCCCCACGCCGGGGTGGCGGCGTCGGGCAGCTGCGCCGGCGACGGTGCGAGGGCCGCCACGGTGGGCGTCTCGTCGTCCTCCTCGACCGTCGGGCGCTCCACGCCCTCGGCCAGCGCGCGCAGGTCGAGATCGGCCTCGCCCAGTCCGCCGGTCAGGTCCAGCTCGACCGGGGCGACGGACGCCTGCTCGCGCAGCGCGGTCGTGCAGCCCTGGGTGAGCAGCGCGTCGGCCATCTCGTCGGGGCTCCAGGTGCGGACACCGGCGGACTCGACGGCCTGCACGAGCGGGTCGTTGCCGCCCATGAGGCCGGTGCCGCGGACCCAGCCGATGATGGCGTGGGTCAGCGTCACGCGGTCCGACCAGCTCTTCTCGGCACCCCACTTGGTGACGACGGCATCGAGCGCGGCCTTGGCCTCGCCGTACGCGCCGTCGCCGCCGAACATGCCGCGGTTGGGCGAGCCCGGAAGCAGCACGTGCAGGCGGGACGCCAGGTCGTGGTCGCGGCCCGTGGTGGCGAGGGCACCGACGAGGCGCTCCACCGACCACAGCAGGATGCGGGCCTCGACCTCGGTGCGGCTGCCTGCGTCGGACAGGTCGCCCGTCACGCGCCCGGCCGCGAACGGCACGAGCAGCGTGGGCACGAGCGCCGGCTTGGTCACGGTCTTGGTGCTGCCGACCGTGCGGGCCTGCTCGGTGACGATCCACGACGAGAGCGCGTCGACGTCGGCGAACGAGGCCATGTTGGCCGGGACCACCCAGAGGCGGGCACCGGCACGGGCGTGCGTCCGGTAGAGCTCGCGGTAGAACCCGACCTTGCGGCTGTCGAGGCTCGACGTGGTGGCCACGACCGTGGCGCCACCGGCGAGGAGCTCACCGACGACCGAGGCGGCGATCGAGCCTCGGCTGGCGCCGGTGACGACGGCGACGTCGTCGCTCCAGGTGCCGGGCGTGGTGTCGAGGGCGGCCTCGGCGATCTGCTCGAGGCGGGCCCTCAGCGCGGCGTCGTCGGTGCGTCCGGCCCACCAACGGGCCTGCGACGCCACGACCTCGCCGCTGCCGGTCAGGTCGATCTCCTTCTCCGCCCACGGCCCGGAACCCCCGCCGGGCGCGGTCTGGCCCAGCGCGATGCGCGCGAGATCCTCACGGGCGCTGGCCCAGCGGTCGTCGACCAGCACGGCACGGCGCTCGTCGAACGCCGGCGCGACCGCGTCGACCCAGTCGGAGCCGAGCTCGGCCTCGACCCGGTCGAGCACACGCTGGGCGTCCTCGTCGGTCTCGGTCGACGGGACGTCGGCGGCGAGCCCCAGCTGCGCGAGCAGGTGACGGGCGGTGCTGGCGAGCACACCGTCGGGTCCGGTGATCTCGCCGGTGATCTCGGCGAGCGCGGCGGCGTCGACGGTGGCGTCGGAGCCACCGGCGGACGGCAGGTCCACGCTCACGCCGTGGCGCGCGGCCACGGCCTGGACGGCGGCGTCGACGGCCGCGTCGACCTCGGCGCCGTTGGACGGCACCGGGATCGTGGCGAGGTCTCCCCCGCGCACGCTGGCACCGTCACGCGTCGAGAGCGCCAGCTCGGCCAGCACGTGGCTCGCCCAGCCCGCGCCGAGCTGCCACACGTCGGTCACGCGGTCGGCGACAGCGGACTGCTTGCGACCCGTGGGGCCGAGCACCTTCTTGAGGTGGTCGGCGAAGGTCGCGGAGAGCACCGGACCGAACGGCTTGTAGCTGCGGGCCAGGCCCTTGACCTGGGCCGAGAGCGTGGGCACGTCGGCATCGGCAGCGCCGTCGATGGCGCCGAGCGACAGCTCGCCGCCGAGGTCGACCAGCAGCTGGTTGCGGCGCGACGACGCACCGTCGCAGAGCGACTCGATGGAGTCGGCAGCACCGATCTGCTCGGGGCGCAGCTTGGTCCACCAGGCGATCAGCGTGCGGGTGCCGTCGGCGGCGTCGAAGCCGAGGTCGGCCGGACGCGGACCGCCGGAGGACACCGGGGCCGCGGCGGGCGCCGGGGCGGCCGTCGTCGCGGCGGACTCGGCGGCGGGCGCCTCGTCCACGACGTCGTCCTCGATGGGCGCGGGGTCCTCGTCGGTCGCGAACACCGCGGCGGCGTCCCGCTCGACGTTCACGACCTCCACGCCACGCTCGCCGAGCGTCGACTGGACGGCCGGGAGCTTGATCGTGGACGACGCGAGGTTGGCGACGGTGGGCGACTGGCCCACGCCGATCTCGACGAAGCGCTCGACCCCGAGGCCACCGTTCTCGACCGACGCGAACATCAGGTCCTGCGTCTCGATCCAGCGCACCGGGCTGGCGAACTGCCAGGCCAGGAGCTCGACGAGCAGCGTGCGGCACAGCGCCTGCGGGCGGGCGGCCCAGGTGTCGAAGTCGGACAGCACGGCGTCCAACGGGGACTCACCGACGAGATCGGCGATCTCCTGCACGAAGCCCTGGCCGAGCGAGAACGGCCGCGGCACGAGGTTCGGCACGTACCGACCCTCGAGGATCGTCGGATCGATCTCGGCCGGCAGCAGCTCCTCCAGGCGGGCCCGGAAGTCCGGGACGCCGCCGTGCAGCACGCGGGAGTGGAACGGCACGTCGATGCCGGGCACCAGGATGAAGGCGGCCTTGCCACCGAAGCGTGCGCGACGCTCGGCGATGTCCTCCTCGAGGACCTCGAGACCGCGCACGGTGCCGGCGATGGCGTACTGCGAGCCGCGCAGGTTGTAGTTGACGATCTGCAGGAACTGCCCGCTGCGCTCGGCGACGCCGTCGACGTAGGCGGTGACCTCGTCGTCGGCCAGGCCGATCTGCGACGGACGGATGGCGGCCAGGCGGTAGTCGCTGCGGCCGTGCTCGTCGCGGGGGACGAGCGTGTGCATGACGGAGCCGCGCTGGAACACGACCTCCACGACGGCCTCGAGCGGGATGACACCCGACACGGCCGCGAGTGCGTTGTACTCACCGACCGAGTGACCGGCCAGCACGGAGCCCTCGACGAACGCGCCGGACTCGCGCAGCTCGGCCATCTGGGCGGCGCCGAGCACCGCCATGGCCACCTGCGTGAACTGGGTCAGGAACAGCACGCCGTCGGGGTGCTTGTGGGTGGTGCCGTGGGCGACGAGCACGGTCGGGTTGTCGCGCACGACCGTGAGGATCGAGAAGCCGAGCGCGCTGCGGGTGTGCGCGTCGGCACGGTCCCACACGGCGCGGGCGGCCTTGGACCGCTGGTAGCCGGCCATGCCCATGCCCGGGTGCTGGATGCCCTGACCGGGGAAGGCGTAGGCCGTGCGCGGTGCGGCCACCCGGGCCGTGGCGGCCATGACGAGCTCACCACCGGCGCGGCAGGTGACCTCGACGACCTCGTCGCCGTCGACCAGGGCGGTGCGCTCGGCCTTCACCGAGACGGCCGCACCGGGGGCCAGGGGGCTGAGCCAGCGGGTGGTCCAGCCGAGCAGCGTGCGACCCGTGGCGTCGGCCACCACGCGCTGCGCGGCGGCGGACAGCCACATGCCGTGGGCGATCGGCTCGCCGAGACCCGCCAGACGGGCTGCGGCCACGCTCGTGTGGATGGGGTTGTGGTCGCCCGAGACGGAGGCGAACGCGCGCAGGTCGGTGGGGGTGACCACCGTGCCCTCGGCGCGGGTGCGGCGCGGCGTCGGGTGCACCTCGGCGTCGCCCAGACGGCCACCCGCACGGACGGGCTCGCCGGCGTCGGCCGAGCCGGGACGGCCCCGCACGCAGAAGCGCTCGACCAGCGTGGCCACGGTGCCGTCGGCGTCCGTGGCGGTGACGTCGACCGTGACGACACGACCGAGGTCGGTGGCGCGAACGGAGCGGACGGCGGCGCGGAGGGTGAGCTCGGTGCCGTCGACCGGCGTGCGGGTCACGTCGATCGCGTGGTCGAGGTGCACCAGGTCGAGCATGCCCTCGACGACGGGGTCTCCCGCCTCGGTACGGCTGGCGCCGATGACGGCGAAGACGGCAGGCCAGGCGAGGCCCACGAGTGCGTCGGGCACGAACGCGGCGGTCTCGCCGGCGGTGACACCGGCGTGGTCGGCAGCGAGGTCGTCGCTCCACGGAGCACTGAGCGTCGCGGCTCCCTCGGAGACCGACGGGAGCGAGCCGCCCGCGGCGGCGGTGAGGAGGTCGAGCATCGCGGCGGCGGCGGTGCTCGTGGAGATCACGGGCGCGCCACCGGTGGCCACGCCGTCGGTGACGTCGAAGGTGAGCGTGAGCGTCCGGCCGCCACGGTCCAGCGGCACGACGAGCTCGGCGGCGTGGCCCGATCCGGTCAGGACGGCACCCGTCTCGGGGTGCTCGGCGCGCTCGGGGGCGACGCTGACCCAGCCCGTCGACGACGAGGCCGGGGTCCCGAGGCGGTGCACCGGGTTGCGCACGGCGCGCCCGGCCCACACGGCGTCGGGCGAGGCGAGCACGAGGGACACGGCGCCGGTGGCGCCGTCGGCGCGGCGCAGGCCGACGACCTCGAGCGGTGCGGCACCCGAGGCGAGCACCGCGTCGACCGCGGCGTCCTCGAAGCGGCTCAGCAGGTCGGCCACCGGCTCGTCCACGCGGGTGATGCCCGCGACCGAGACGGTGCCGGGGATGACGCAGACCTCGTCGGCGGCGAAGCGCGGGTCGTGGGCCTGCCACAGGGAGTCCGAGCGCCACCAGCGGCGCACGTCGGCGTCGACGACGGGCACGAACGGCACAGGCTTGCCCGGACGACGGCACACCTGCACGAAGAAGGGGACGTCGGCCGGGTGCAGCACGACGTCGTCGGCGGCCGGGTGGGCCTCGCGAAGTGCGGTGAGTGCGGCGGTGGCGTCCTCGACGTCGGCGGGCGTCGCGAACAGGGTGGCGACGGGGCCGTGGTCGACGTCGACCAGGCGCGCCTCGGCGCGCTGCAGCATCGCGTGGAAGCGGTCGCGCAGCGTCACGTCGAGCCAGGCGGAGCCGCCCTCGTCGTCGTGTCCGGTGGGTGCCGCATGATCGGTGGTGAGCGCGGCGAAGCGGTCGAGCCACGCACCGTACGTCATGGTCGCGACGTCGCCGAAGTACGGCTTGGCGGTGCGGTCGAGGGCCTCGACGATCTCGTCGCGGCGGGCTGCGACGGCGTCGGCGTCGCCGGCGACCTCGTCGAGCAGCCGTCCGGTGCGCGACGCGGTGTTGTCGATCTCGTGGATGTCGGCGCCGAGCTGGCTGCGGCCCGAGGACATGCCCCCGTCAGCCGCACCCGCCCCGACCCACGCGGGCGTCCCGGGGGTGTCGACGAGGAGCTGCTTGACCGCGGGCGAGGTGGTGGCCTCGAGGGTCGCCATCGCCGCGGTGCCGACGAGGACGCCGTCCAGCGGCATGACGGGGTGGCCGTGGGCACGGGCCCACTCACCGGTCAGGTAGGCCGCAGCCACCTCGGGGGTGCCGATGCCGCCGCCGACGCAGACGACCACGTTGTCGTGGGCGCGGAGCTGGGCGTACGTGGCGACGAGCAGGTCGTCGAGGTCCTCCCACGAGTGGTGACCGCCGGCCTTGCCGCCCTCGATCTGCACGATGATCGAGCGAGGCGCGACCTTGTCGGCGATGGCGAGCACCTGGCGGATCTGCGCCACGGTGCCCGGCTTGAACACGACGTACTCGATGCCGACCTCGGCCAGCTCCTCGACGAGCGCGACGGCCTCGTCGAGCTCGGGGATGCCGGCGGTGACGATCACGGAGTCGATGGGCGACCCGGCGGCCCGGGCCTTCTGCACCAGACGCTGACCACCGAGCTGCAGCTTCCACAGGTAGGGGTCGAGGAAGAGGGAGTTGAACTGGAACGTGCGGCCCTCGTCGAGGAGGTCGTCGAGCTCGGCCATCCGCTCGGTGAAGATCTGCTCGCTCACCTGGCCGCCGCCGGCGAGCTCGGCCCAGTAGCCGGCGTTCGCGGCCGCGGCCACGATGGCGGCGTCGACGGTCGTGGGCGTCATGCCGGCCAGCAGCACGGGCGAGCGACCGGTCAGACGCGTGAACGCGGTCTCGACGCGCAGGCTGCCGTCGGGCAGCGTGGCGGCGGTGGGGGCGTAGGACGACCAAGGACGGCTGCGACGCGGAGCCGCGCCGGGCACCGTCAGCTCGCGGTGGCCGCGGCGCGTGGCGACGGAGACCACGCCGGCGCCCCGGACCTTCGCCTCGGCGGCGCTCAGGCGCGCGGCCAGGTCGCCAGGACCGACGTCGAGCAGCCACTCGGCACCGGCGTCGAGCACGCGCTCGACCTCGGCGACCCAGTCGACCGGGTCGACGACGGCACGCCGCGTGAGCGTGCGAGCCTGCTCGGGGTCGAGTCCGCAGGTGGCCGCCCAGGTGGCGGCGAGGTCGGCGGCCTCGGAGAGCGCAGGGTGGTGGAAGGCGAGCTGCGCGGCCACGGGCTCGACGACGGGCTTGAACGCCGCGCCTCCGGTGACCTTGCGAGCACGCTCGTCCTTCTGGGCGGCGGCTACCTCGTCCATGAGCGTCACGGCACGGCGCAGACCCTCCTCAGGACCCGACAGCACCACGGAACGACGTCCGTTGCGCAGGTGCGTGACCACGTCGGCCGAGGCGGGGAGCGTCGAGAGCGCCTCCGCCACGCGCGCGGGGCTCTCCCCCGTGACGCTGAGCATCGTGGCTCCGAGCAGGCCGCGGCGACGACCCACGACGTGGGCGGCCGCACCGGCCAGACGGGCGTACGCGTAGAGCTCGGCCGGGTCGGCGCCTGCCAACGCCTCCAGCGCGAGGGAACCCTGCGAGTGCCCGGCGGACGCGACCGGCGGGGTCGCGGTGACGTCGAGTCCCTGGCGGCGCAGGGCCGCCAGCCCGGCGAGCTGGGTGAGCAGGATGCCGGGGACGGACACGGCCGGGACCTGCTGGTCGACGGCCGAGGGAAGGCTGGGCGCCTCGTCGTCCTCGGCGGACTCACCGACGGCCAGGGCGTCGACCCACGCGAGCGGCGTGACCGTGGCCCCGGTGCGCAGGAGCTCACCGGCCACCGGCTCGAGGGTGCGCTCGGCGCGATCGACGACGGACGTCAGGTCCGCCTCCAGCGCGAAGTCGCGGACCAGGGTGGCGAGCGCGTCGAGCCAGGCCTCGCCCTGTCCCCCGGCGACGACGGCGTAGCGCTGCCCACCCCGCAGACGGTCGACCAGCGCCTCGCGGCGGCCTCCGGTGGTGGCGGTGCTCGTGGTCGTCGGCGTCGTGGGGGTGGTGGTCACGTCGAATTACCTCGCTGCGGCAGATGGGTGGAAGCACCATCGTCGCAAAACGTGAGAAGAACCTCAAGTTTATTCCGAGGGTTTCCTCATGTTCTGTTGGTCACACGTCCGTCTGCCTGCGGCTGCGCTGCCTCCACTCCGACCCTGCGTGGTCTCCGAAAGAGCCTCGACCGGACGGCCCCCAGCGCGCTCGACCCGGCTTCCGAGCCCACCATCGGTGGATCCTCAACCGCAGATCGCGCGCTGCGGTTGCTGAGACACCGATGGGTACGCGGGAACCGGGTCATCGGTGGATCCTCAACCACAGCAGCACTCCTGCGGTTGAGGATCCACCGATGACCCGGGTGTGCCCGCAGGTTCGGCCGCGCCGCACCTCTCTGTCCGTCGAGGCCTCTCGGAGGCCGAGCCGAGACCCCGCCGCAGCAGCGCCGCCCGGGGTCGAGCTTCACCGAGGCAGCGCAGTCGCAGAAAGCAGCCGACCCCGCAGCCGCCGAAGCAGCCACGGGGTCGATCGAGGAAGCCGAGGTCAGACCCCGCCACCCAGGAGCAGTCCACCGTCGGCGGTGATGGTCTGGCCGGTGAGCCAGGCGGCGTCCTCGGAGAGCAGGAAGCCCACGACGCCGGCGATGTCCTCGGGCAGCCCGAGGCGCTTGAGCGGGTACGGCGCGGAGACCTCGTCCTCGCGACCCTCGTAGAGCGCCTTGGCGAACTTCGTCTTGACCACGGCCGGGGCGACCGCGTTGACGCGGATGTCGGGGCCCAGCTCGACCGCCAGCTCCTCGGTCACGTGGATGAGCGCGGCCTTGGAGGCGCCGTACATGCCGATCATGGGCGCCGGCTTGAGGCCGGCCACGGACGCGACGTTGACGATCGCGCCGCCGTGCTCACCCATCCACTGGCCGTACGCCTGCTGCGCCCACGCGACGGCGGAGAGGACGTTGACGGCGAAGATCTTCGCCGCGGCCTCGAGGTCGATGTCGATCATCCGGCCGTACACGGGGTTGATGCCGGTGTTGTTGACCAGGAAGTCGAGGCGCCCGAAGGTCTCGATCGCGGTCCGCACCGCCTCCTCCTGGTGGCCGGCGTCGTCACCGGAGCCCGCCACGAAGACAGCGCGGCCGTCTCCGAGCGTCGCGGCAGCCTCGGCGAGCGCGTCGGGCTTGCGCGCCGTGATGAGCACCTGGGCGCCGTCGTCGACGAGCCGCTGCGCGATGCCGAGACCGATGCCCCGGCTGGCGCCGGTGACGATCGCGACCTTGCCGTCGAAGCGCCCCATCAGGAGAGCCGCTCGATGACCATGGCCATGCCCATGCCGCCGCCGACGCACATCGACTCGACGCCGAACTGCTTGTCGTGCCACTGCAGCGAGTTGATCAGGGTGCTCGTGATGCGTGCGCCGGTCATGCCGAACGGGTGGCCCACGGCGATCGCGCCGCCGTTGACGTTCAGCTTGTCCATCGGGATGCCGAGGACCTTGGCCGAGCCCCACGACTGCACCGCGAAGGCCTCGTTGATCTCGTACAGGTCGATGTCGTCGATGCCCATGCCGGCGTTGCGCAGGGCGGCCGGGATGGCCTCCACCGGACCGAGGCCCATGATCTCCGGCGAGAGGCCGGTGACCGCGGTCGAGACGATGCGTGCGAGCGGCGTGAGGCCGAGGGCCTTGGCCTTCTCGTCGCTCATGATCACCACGGCGGCGGCACCGTCGTTGAGCGGGCACGCGTTGCCTGCGGTCACGGTCCCGTCAGGACGGAAGACCGGCTTGAGCTGGCTGACCGCCTCCATCGTCACGCCCGCGCGGGGTCCGTCGTCCTTGGAGACGACGGTGCCGTCGGGCAGCGTGACCGGGGTGATGTCCTTGGCCCAGAAGCCGGACTCGATCGCGGCCTCGGCGAGGTTCTGGCTGCGCACGCCGAACTCGTCCTGCTCCTCGCGGCTCATGCCCAGGTGCTGGGCGACGTTCTCGGCCGTCTGGCCCATCGCGATGTAGAGGTCGGGCAGCTCGCCGCTCTCCCGCGGGTCGGTCCAGGTGTCGGCACCACCTTCGGCACGCTTGGCGGTGCGGGCGATCGCGTCGGCGAACCGCGGGTTCTCCGAGCCCGGCAGGTCGGAGAAGCCGTTCTGGAAGCGGCTCACCGTCTCCACGCCGGCGGAGATGTAGGCGTCACCCTCGCCGGCCTTGATGGCGTGGAACGCCATGCGGGTGGTCTGCAGCGACGACGAGCAGTAGCGGTTCACGGTCACGCCGGGCAGGTGGTCCATGCCCGAGAGCACGGCCACGGCGCGTGCGAGGTTGTGCCCCGCCTCGCCGGCCGGCTGGCCCACGCCCAGGTGCAGGTCGGTGATGTCCTTCGGGTCGAGCCCGGGGACCTTCTCCAGCGCGGCCTGCACCATCTGCACGGTGAGGTCGTCCGGACGCATGTCCTTGAGCGAGCCCTTGACGGCGCGCCCGATGGGCGAGCGGGCGGTCGAGACGATGACGGCTTCGGTCATGGTTCTGCCTTCCGGTGGTGGGAGTCGTGCGGCGGGGTGGTGCGGCCCTCTACGGGCTCGAGGACGGTCGGCTCAGAACCCGAGGTCGCGGCCGATGAGCTCCTTCATGATCTCGTTCGAACCGGCCC
>NZ_LMMY01000013.1:211041-233668 GCF_001422865.1 Aeromicrobium sp. Leaf272 | reverse complement strand
CCCGCCGTGGATCTGGACGCAGTGGTCGAGGACGGAGTTCTGCAGGTCCGACGTGTACCACTTGGCCTTGGCGGCGTCGACGGCCGTGAACCGACCCTCGGCGTGCGCGGCGACGGCCTGGTCGAGGTAGGCCTCGGCCACCTCGACCTTCGTGACCAGCTCGGCGATGAGGAACTTGTTCCACTGGAACGCGCCGATGGACTGGCCGAAGGCCTTGCGGTCCTTCGCGTACTGGATGGTCTCGAGCAGGATCTGCTTGGCGTGCGCGACGTTGGAGATGGCGCAGCTGAGTCGCTCCTGCGGGAGCTTCTGCATCATGTGGATGAAGCCGCGGTCGATCTCGCCGATGATGCGGTCGTCGCCCACGCGGACGTTCTCGAAGAACAGCTCGGCGGTGTCGGACTCGGTCTGGCCGACCTTGTCGAGCTTGCGGCCGCGGCTGAAGCCCTCGTCGCCGGCCTCGATGGCGAACAGGGTGATGCCCTTGGCGCCCTTCTCGGGCGAGGTTCGCACGGCGGTGACCACCAGGTCGGCGCTGTAGCCGTTCGTGATGAAGGTCTTGGAGCCGTTGATGACCCACTCGTCGCCGTCTCGCACGGCGGTGGTCTTGAGCGCGGCGAGGTCGGAGCCGCCGCCCGGCTCGGTCATGCCGATGGCCAGGAGGCACTCGCCCGTGGCGATCTTGGGGAGCCAGCGCTCCTTCTGCTCCTGGGTGCCCAGCTCCACGATGTAGGGGGCGGTGATGTCGGAGTGGATGCCCACGCACGACGCCAGGGCGGCACTGACCTTGCTCAGCTCCTCGGCCCAGACGGCGTTGAAGCGGAAGTCCTCCGCGCCGGAGCCGCCGAACTCGTCGGGGATCTCCAGGCCCAGGAGACCCATCTCACCCGCGGCGAGCCAGAAGTCGCGCGGGATGGCCTTGTCCTCGATGTACTGCTCGATGTTCGGCGCGACCTTCTTCGCCAGGAACGTCGCGCAGGTGTCGCGGAAGTCGTCGTGGTCAGCGGTGTAGACGGTGCGGTCCATCGGGTCCCTCGTGCTCGGGTGCGGGCCTGGTTCACTACGCGCGGGTAGGTAAGCGCTTGCTTAGCGTGCCCGGCATGGGCCATGCTGTCAACCGACGAAAGGGACCTGTGATGACAGCCACGGCACGCGAGCGTCTGCTCGAGGCCGCCGTCGAGGCCTTCGCCGAGAAGGGCTTCACGGCGACCACGACCCGCGACATCGCAGCACGCGCCGGCATGAGCCCGGCAGCGGTGTACGTGCACCACGACACCAAGGAGAGCCTGCTCTTCACGGTCAGCATCGACGGGCACCGCTCGGCGCTCCACGTGGTGGAGTCCGGCGACGATCCCGCCGCCACGCCACCGGAGCGCCTGCGACGGCTCGTGCACGACTTCAGCGCCTGGCACGCCTCGCACAGCCGGGTCGGCCGGATCGTCCAGTACGAGTTCGACGCACTGACCCCCGAGCACCGCGCCGAGGTCGCCGCGCTGCGCCGCGCGATCGAGCGCAGCCTGCAGCAGGTGCTCGAGGCCGGCGTGGCCTCGGGCGACTTCGCCGTGGACGACCTGGTGGGCACGGCACGCGCCATCCTGAGCCTCAGCATCGACCTGGTGCGCTGGTTCTCCCCCACCGGGCCGCAGACGCCCGCCGACGTCGCCGAGCTGCACGCGCGGCTCGCCCTCCGCATGGTCCTGTCCCACGACGACTGACGGCGCCCACCCCGAGGGGTGAGCGCCGTCGGGCGCGGGCGGGTGCGAGGCTCAGGCCTGGAGCACGGCCTCCGCGTTGATCGTCAGCGTGATCTTGTCGCCGATCATGACCTTGTCACCCTCGAGCGGGATGTTGAAGTCGATGCCGAACTCCTTGCGGCTGATCTCGCCGGTGGCCTCGACGCCGACGCGGGTGCCGCCCCACGGGTCGCCGCCCTCGCCGAGGAAGTCGACGTTCAGCTCGAGCGGCTTGGTGACGCCCTTGATCGTCAGGTCGCCCTGCACGACGAAGGTGTCGTCGGACTTCTGCACGACGCCGTTCGTCGTGAACGTCATCTTCGGGTGCGCCTCGGTGTCGAAGAAGTCGCTGGAGCGCAGGTGAGCGTCGCGGTCCGCGGTGCCCGTGTTGATCGAGGAGAGGTCGACCTCGACGGTGACGGTGGAGTCCGTGACCGGGTCGGCGGTCACGAGGGTGCCCTCGAAGGTCTCGAACTTGCCGCGCACCTTGCTCATGATGTGGCGGACGGCGAAGCCGATCTCGGTGTGCGTGGGGTCGAGGTTCCACGTACCGGTGGTGATGGTGCTCATGGTGTCTCCTGAAGATGGGGAGTGAGGTTCGTGGTTGAACCTTCAACGTTCGAGACGGTAGCATATAGTTGAAGACTCAATCAACCCTCTCGACCGGGATCCCTCCCGCACTAGGATGTGCCCATGACCACAGCGCCCACCGACACCCCGTGGCTCGACGCGGACCAGCAGCAGTGGTGGCGCTCCTACATGGGTGGCACGACCGTCCTGATCGACCAGCTCGACCGCGACCTCCGCGCCGCCCATGACCTCTCCATGGCCGAGTACGAGATCCTCGTGCGCCTCTCCGAGGCCGACGACCGCTCGATCCGCATGGCCGAGCTCGCCGCGGCCGTGTCGCACTCGCGCAGCCGCATCACCCACACCATTGCCCGGCTCGAGCGCGACGGCATCGTGCGACGCACGGCAAGCTGCACCGACGGGCGCGGCGTGAGCGCCGTGCTCACCGACCACGGCTACGAGGTCCTCGGCCAGGCTGCCCACACCCACGTGCGCGGCGTCCACGAGTACCTGGTCTCGCGCTGCAGCCGCGAGGACCTCGAGGCCGTCGGCCGCGTGTTCGAGGCCGTCCGTGACGGCCTGGCGGGTCGTCGCTTCTAGTCGAGACATTGCACGCGTGCTATGGACACCCATAGCACGCGTGCAATAGTCTCGGTGTCGTGAAGGACATCCGGGACGAGGCGCTCTACGCGGGCGTCGTGGCACAGGTCGTCGCGCGGCGGACGGAGCTCGGGCTGTCGCAGCGTGAGCTCGCCGACCTCTGCGGCACCACCCAGTCGGCCATCGCCCGGTTCGAGTCGGCCACCCGGCCACCGAAGCTCGACACGCTCGCTGCGGTCGCCGAGGCCCTCGACTGCACGCTCGAGGTCACCTTCCGCGCCCGCACCCGACCAGCACGCGCCCGATCGACCGAGGAGACACCATGAGCACACGCGTCGACACCGAGGACATCGCCTCGACCAGGAGCGAGCGGGTGCTCGCCGTCGTCCTGGTCGTCTTCCTGCTGATCGGCTCCGGCTGGTTCTACGTCAAGATCGACGACTGGGTCGGCGGGTCCCGCGCCTGGGAGTACACCGCCGCCGAGCAGCGCTCGATCGACGCCGCCGAGACCGCCGAGGACCGGGCCTGGCGGGCCGAGGAGGAGCGGGACACGGCCCTGACCGACCTCGAGCTCGCGCGGGAGAACCTCAGCCTCGCGATCGAGCAGGACCAGCCCACCGAGTCGCTGTCCGAGACGTTCGAGGAGGCGCAGACCGAGTACGCGGAGGCTCGTGCCGAGGCCACGACGGCACGCAGTCGAGCCGACGCCGCCCAGCAGGCCGCCGACGACGCACGCGAGACCTACGACGACCGCGCCCGCGGCAAGGACGGCCGCTACTGGATCGTCGCCCTGCTGCGCCTGCTGTTCGTCGGGGCGCTCGTCGGCGGGTCCCTGCGCCTCATCACCGTGCAGCGCGCCCGCGAGTCCCGCTACCTCACGCTCGGGCTCTCGGCGGTCGCTGCCTCCACCCTCACCGCCGTCTGGTTCGCCGGCGACTACATCACCGACTACATCGACGTCCTCGAGCTCGGACCGCTGGTGCTGTCGGTGCTCGGTGCCGGCGCGACCGTCGTCGCGTTCGTCGCCCTGCAGCGGTACCTCGCCCGCCGCGTGCCCCGCAGCCGGGTGCGCAAGGGCGAGTGCCCGTTCTGCGGCTTCCCGGTCAGGGGCGACGGCCCGCACTGCGAGGGGTGCGGCCGCGAGGTCGTCGGCGAGTGCGGCGCCTGCTCCAGCCCTCGTCGGGTCGGCTCGCCGCACTGCGCCGTCTGCGGCCACGACTGACGCGACCCGGTCAGGCGTCGAGGTCCTGTGCGCGCCGCAGCACCGTGGCTCGACGCACGAGCGGCCCCGTCACCGCGAGGTGACGGGGCCGCTGCGTGAGGGTGCGGTCAGTCGCGCGTGAGGCGACGGTGCGTGACGCGGTGCGGGCGTGCCGCCTCCTCGCCGAGGCGCTCGATCTTGTTCTCCTCGTAGGAGGCGAAGTTGCCCTCGAACCAGAACCAGCGTCCGGGCTCGTCCTCCGTGCCCTCCCAGGCCAGGATGTGGGTGGCGATGCGGTCGAGGAACCACCGGTCGTGCGACGTGACCACGGCGCAGCCGGGGAAGTCAAGCAGCGCGTCCTCCAGCGACGACAGCGTCTCGACGTCCAGGTCGTTGGTCGGCTCGTCGAGCAGCAGGAGGTTGCCGCCCTGCTTGAGGGTGAGCGCGAGGTTCAGCCGGTTGCGCTCACCACCGGAGAGCACCCCGGCCTTCTTCTGCTGGTCGGCACCCTTGAAGCCGAACGAGGCCACGTAGGCGCGGCTGTTCATCTCGAAGTTCGCGACCTTGATGAAGTCGAGTCCCTCGGAGACGACCTCCCACACGTTCTTGTCGGCCGCGATGCTGCCGCGGGTCTGGTCGGCGTAGGAGATCTTGACCGTCTGGCCGACGTCGAGCGAGCCGGAGTCGGGCTGCTCGTGGCCGGTGATCATGCGGAACAAGGTGGTCTTGCCGACGCCGTTGGGCCCGACGACGCCGACGATGCCGGCGCGCGGCAGCGAGAAGCTGATGTCGTCCCAGAGCGTCCGGCCCTCGAAGCCCTTGGTCAGGTTCTTGGCGTCCAGCACCACGTCACCCAGTCGGGGGCCGGCGGGGATGTTGATCTCGCTGGTGTCGATCTTGCGGTCGCGCTCGGCGGCGGCGGCCAGCTCCTCGTAGCGGGCCAGACGGGCCTTGCTCTTGGCCTGGCGTCCCTTCGCGTTGGAGCGGACCCACTCCAGCTCCTTCTCGAGCATCTTGGCGCGCTTGGCGTCCTTGGCCCCCTCGACCTTGAGCCGGTCCTTCTTGGTCTCGAGGTAGGTGGAGTAGTTGCCCTCGTAGCCGTGGATGCGACCGCGGTCGACCTCCGCGATCCACTCGGCCACGTTGTCGAGGAAGTAGCGGTCGTGGGTCACGGCCAGGACGGCGCCCGGGTAGGTCTTCAGGTGACCCTCGAGCCACTGCACGGACTCGGCGTCCAGGTGGTTGGTGGGCTCGTCGAGCAGCAGCAGGTCGGGCTGCTGGAGCAGCAGCTTGCACAGCGCCACCCGGCGGCGCTCACCACCGGACAGGTGGTCGACCAGCTCGTCCGGCGGCGGGCAGCGCAGCGCGTCCATGGCCTGGTCGAGCCGGGAGTCGAGGTCCCAGGCGTTGACGCTGTCGAGGAAGGTCTGCAGGTCACCGGTCTCGGCCATGAGGGCGTCGTAGTCGGCGTCGGGCTCGCCCATCTCGGCGTACGCCTCCTCGAGGCGCTTCATCTTGCCCTTGACCTCGGAGACGGCCTCCTCGACGTTCTCGAGCACGGTCTTGCCGTCGGTGAGCGGCGGCTCCTGCTGCAGCATGCCGACGGTGGCGTCGGGGTCGCGCACGAGGTCGCCGTTGTTGGGCTGGTCGAGCCCGGCCATCAGCTTGAGCAGCGACGACTTGCCCATGCCGTTCGGGCCGACGACGCCGATCTTGGCGCCGTGGAGGAAGGAGAGGGTGACGTCGTCGAGGACGACCTTGTCGCCGTGGGCCTTGCGGACGTTGCGGAGGGAGAGCACGTAGTCAGCCATAGGCGTCCCAGCCTAGCGAGACGTTCCTGCCGCGCGACCGTCGCGGGTCTCAGCCCAGGGCGCGGACGATCCCGCTGCGATACCGCTCGTACCGGTCCAGCTCCGCCTGGAGCGGCGCGAGGACCTTCTCCTGCGCCACCTCGTCGACGGTGCGACGGAGCACCGCCTCGGCCCGCTGGGCGCGTCGCCGAGCACTCGCGCGGACGGTCGCGCGGGCCAGCACCGCCAGGACGACGCCCACGGCCAGACCACCCACGAGGAGCAGCAGCGGCAGGGAGAAGCCCACCACGACGGGCGCCTCGGGGACCTCCCACCCGGCGACCCGGCTCGCGAGCTCGACGGCGCCCCAGCCCACGCCGGCGACGAACGCCGCGAACGCGAGCCACTGGAGGACGTCGACGAGCCTCCACCACACGGGGGTGCGGGACAGCCCGAGGTCGATGCGGTCGATCGTGTCGTCGAGCTCGCGGACCACGTCGTCGCCGGTGCGGACCGATGCGTTCCGCACCGCGTCGCGCCAGGGGCGCTCGAGGCCGACCGCGGCCTTCTCGGCGATCTCGCGGACCGCGGACTCGGCCTGGGCCCGTTGGACGTGACCGATCGACGGCCGTACCGCCCGCGTGAGCGACGCGACCGACCCCGTCGGGTCGATGCCGAGCTCGCGGAGCGGGTCCTTGCGGAGCCGTCCCACCCAGCGCAGGGGTGGCCAGCCCGTGTGGCGTCGGGCCGTGCGCAGCGTCGAGGCCTCGACGGCCTCGACCAGCTGCGGGGCGCCCACGCTGTCGAGCAGGGCGAGGTCGAGGGCCTGCCGGTCGATGTCGGTGAGGCCGGGGATGTCGGCACGGCCGCCGGTCGCGACGACCCGCTGGGCGGCCTCGGCCACGTCCTGGGCCAGCCGGTCCTTGGCCGACGCCTTCGCGCGGATGCGCCGCGCCAGCTCACGCTTGAGGTCGTCGACGCCGTCGCCCCGGTGCGCCGAGACGCCGATGACCGGGACGTCGGGCAACCCCTCGCGCTCGAGGATCGCGCGCACGTCGCCGAGGGCGCGTTCGCGGTCGGAGTAGTGGATGCGGTCGATCTGGTTGAGCACCACCAGGGTCACGTCGCTGTAGCCGGCCATCGGTCGGATGTAGCGGTCGTGGATGGCGGCGTCGGCGTACTTCTGCGGGTCGAGCACCCAGACCAGCAGGTCGGCGTACTGCACCAGGCGGTCCATCTCGAGGTGGTGCGACACCTCGGTGGAGTCGTGGTCGGGCAGGTCGAGCAGGACGAGGCCGTCGAGCTTCGTGTCGGCCGAGGAGCGGTCGAGCATGCTCATCCGCGACACCTGGTGCCGCGCCGGGATCCCCATCCACTCGAGCAGCTCCTGCGCTCCGTCGGGGCCCCAGGAGCAGGCGAGCGCCCACGACGTGGTGGGCCGACGCACGCCGACGCCGGCGAGCTCGAGGTCGGTGAGGCAGTTGAACAGCGACGACTTGCCCGACCCGGTGGCACCGGCGAGCGCGACGATGGTGTGCTCGCCGGACAGCCGCAGCCGGTCGGACGCGCGCTCGGCCAGCGCCGCGGCAGGGTCGAGGACGTCGTCGGCGAGCCGGTCGCGCGCGGCCTCGACCGCCTCGCTCAGGCCGTCGAGCCGGGTGGCGACGTCGGATCGCTCGCCGCCGAAGACCTTCTCCGCGGCACGCGCGACGGGGCCGGGGCGCTCGGTCATGAGGCGGTCTCTCCGTCCAGGAAGTCGATGTGTCGTGCGTAGTCTGCCCGACGCGCGGCCTCGCGGAGCCTGGTCTGCGCCGCCTCGATCGTGGTGGGGTCGGTCAGGAGGTCGAGGTAGCGCTTCTGCTCGCTCTGCACCAGCGCCTGCATCGATGCGACGAGCGACGTGTGGGCCCGCTCGGCGAGGTCACGGACGGCCTGGTCCCCGAAGATCGCCTCCAGCAGCTTCTGCGCCACGACCGCCGTGCCACCGGCCACGCCGACCTCGGCGCCGGTGAGGCCGGCCGAGCCGCCGACGAAGACGACCACCATGAGCGCCACGCCGATGCCGTTGACGCCGAACGCCAGGAACTTGGCGGTCATGCGCTTGTCGGCACCCTCGGCGCGCACCATGTCGAGCACCTCGGCCTGCCAGTCCCGCACCAGGCGCTCGGCCTTGACCCGCACGTCGCGGGACGCGCGGTCGAGGCCGCGCTCGGTGGCGATGAGGGCACGACCGGACTCCAGGGACGACCAGGAGCGGTACACGGCCTCGGCCGCGGACTCCAGCTGCTCGACAACGATCGTCTGCAGACCGCTCTCGACGGCCTCGCTGACCTCGGCCGAGCGGGTGCGCTTGCCGGTGACCTGGTCGACCAACCGGTCCCGGATGCGGCTGACCCGCTCCTCGACCGACCGGAGCAGCTCGCCGTTGCCCACGTAGTCCTGCCAGCGCGACAGCACCTCGCCCCGCATCACGGTGCCGTCGCCCGCCTTGCGGGCCAGCAGGTCGGCGGCCTCGCGGTACACGCCGGTGGCGTCGTCGTGCAGGCGCTGGGCGGTGGCGCGCTGCTCGTCGAGCGCGTCGGCCACGCCGTGCGACCGCATGACGTTGTGGCGGACGGCGCCGTCGAGGGTGCCGAAGACCACCGCAGCGCGTCCCTCGGGGTCGGCCGCGAGGTCACGCAGCCACCCGATGATCGGTGCGACCGCCGCGCGGGGCAGCAGCCCGTCCTCGCCCACGGCGGACTCGGGCACCGTGAACAGCGGGGAGTCGGAGAGCCCGCGTGAGGTCATCATCCGGGCCAGGTGGCCCCGGACTTCGACCACGGCGTCGTCGTGGGTGCGGTCGAGCACGACGGCCACGGAGGTGCTCCGCTCGGCGGCCTTGCCCAGGTAGTCCCACGGCACCTGGTCGGCGTAGCGCGCCGCGGAGGTGACGAACAGCCAGAGGTCGGCGGCGGCGAGCAGCTGGGACGCCAGCTCGCGGTTGCCCTGGTCGATGGAGTCGATGTCGGGCGCGTCGAGGATCGCCAGGCCCCGCGGCACCCCGGTGGACTCGGCGAGGCGCAGCGCGTGGACGTCGTTCGTCACGGCCTGCGTGCGCGGCAGCTCGGGCAGGATGCGGTCGGGCTGGAACCACTCGGCGTCGGCGGGGTGGTGCACCAGCACCGGCGAGCGGGTGGTCGGACGCAGCACGCCGGACTCGGTGACGGGCTCGCCGACGAGCGAGTTGACGAGCGTCGACTTGCCGGCACCGGTGGAGCCGCCCACGACCGCGAGCAGCGGAGCCTCCAGCTGCACGAGCCGCGGGATCACGTAGTCGGACAGCTGGTCGACGATCTCGGCGCGGGTCGAGCGCACGTCGGAGACGCCGGGCACCTCGAGTCCGAGGGGGGCGGCGGTCACGTCGGTGAGCAACCTGCTCAGCGCTCCCAGCAGCTCAGCCGAAGCATGTTCGCTGGGCACCGGCGGTCCTCCCGTCCTGACGTCGACGACCTGGGTTCTCTCCCGCCCCAGGGCTGGGGACCAGGTTAGTGGACCGGACACCACTCGCGCGCCGCTCCCACGCCCTCACGCGTGCGGGACGGCGCGGTGGGCCACCGGCAGCGGCGGTGGGAGCCTGAGCGCGGGCCGCAACGCGTACATGGCGTCGAGCAGCGCGTACGTCCGTTCGACACCGTGCGGCTTGGCGTGGCCGCTCATGATCGCGTCGTGCAGGAAGGCCATCTCGGTGGCCAGGCGCTGGTAGCGCCGCACGACCTTGGCGGCCACCCGGCCGTGGTTGGAACGGGCGTGCTTCCGGGCCTTCTTGCGGTACGAGAACCGCGAGAGGTAGGGGATCTCCGCCGGGTGGATCCAGCCACGCTCGGCCACGTAGGACAGCGAGCGCTCGAGCGTGCGCACCTGCCGGACTCGCGTGACGACGGCGATCACGCCGACGACCAGCAGCACGAGGCCGAGGGCCAGGTACACCAGGACGAACCCGGCGCCGCCGCCGTAGGACAGCGAGGCGTTCCAGAGGCCGTGCAGGGCGACGCTGACGGCCATGCCGAGCACCCCGATCACCACCTTGAGGACCTTCGAGCGGACCAGGACCGCCAGGCCGAGGGCGATGCCGAAGGCGGAGGTGAACAACGGGTGCGCGAACGGGCTCACGACGCCGCGCACGAAGAACGTGCCCGCAGCACCTTCGGCGCCGGCGACGGGGATCTCGGGCGATCCGAGGTAGCTGGCGGCGTAGTAGCCGATGTTCTCCACGAAGGCGAAGCCGAGGCCGACGAGCCCGGCGACGACGAGCCCGTCGAGGAAGCCGTCGATGATGCGGCGCCAGCGCAGGAAGGTGAACAGCAGGAAGAGGCCCTTGGCCGGCTCCTCGGACAGGGGCGCGACGAACGAGGCCAGCTGCTGGTCGGTGAGGTCGGCCACCTCGGCCACGACGAGCTGGACGACGAGCGCGATCGCGACGGCCCCGACACCACCCCACACGAAGGCCGCCACCTTGTAGCGACGGGGCTCCGGCTCGTAGCGGTCCAGCCACCAGTACACGAGCCACAGCACGGGCAGCGGGATGAAGGCGTACAGGACGGCCAGCCGCGCGCCCTCGGCGTCGCCCGCGCTGGCGGCGAAGATGCCGACCGCGACGAGCCCGATCACGACGCCGATGCCGACGAGCACCATGAGGAGGGTCCGGCCGCGCTGGCGCGGTGTCTCGCGGTAGCGGGGCAGACGGCGCGGGATCTCCCCGCGGCCCGCCTCCTGCGGCACGGCGACGTCGTCGGCGTAGGGCTGGCTCACCCGCAGGAGCCTAGGCGAACCGGTCCTCCCCCGCCCTCTGCCACGCAGGCCGTCCTCCGGCCTTCCCCGTGCATCGGGGCACCAGCGCCCGGATCCGAGCGCGTGGTGGGCCGCGGTGCTCCGAAACGCAGCGCCGTCGCGGCCACTACGCTGGTCCTCGGCCCCCGTAGCTCAGTCGGATAGAGCAGAAGCCTTCTAATCTTCGGGTCGCAGGTTCGATTCCTGCCGGGGGCACTCACCCCCTGACGGTGGATCCGCAGCCGCAGAACGCCTCCTGACGTTGCTCAGGCACCGACGGGGGCTCAGGCCGGTGCGTCGAGGGCGGTGAGCTCGTCGGGCGTGAGGTCGACGTCGGCGACGCGGAGGGCGGAGTCGAGCTGCTCGACCCCGCTCACCCCGACGATGGGGCGGATCTGCGGCCGTGAGGCCAGCAGCCAGGCGAGCACGACCACCGAGCGGGGCACGCCGTGGTCGGCTGCGACCTCGTCCAGCACCGCCAGCCGCCGGGTGGAGCCCGGGTGCTCGTACGGCTCCGGGAACGGACGGTCGGCGCGGTCGTACGCACCCTGGACGAGCGGCGAGTACGCCCACAGCTCCACGTCGGGGTGCTCGGCGACGTAGTCGATCGTCTCGTCGGTCACGAAGCCGAAGCGGTGGTCCTTGCCCTCCACCGCGGCACCGGGCCGGGGATGCAGGTACGACGTGGTCAGCTGGAGCGCCCTCCAGGGCTCGAGCCCGCGGTCCAGCGCGATCGAACGCCCGCGCTCGACCCGCCACGTCGGGTGGTTGGAGACCCCGAGCCGTCGGACCGACCCGGCCTGCACGAGGGCGCCGAACGCCTCGACCGACTCCTCCAGCGGCGTTCCCCGGTCCTCGCCGTGCGCCCAGTACAGGTCGATCACGTCGACCCCGAGCCGACGCAGGCTCGCCTCGCAGCCGGCCCGCACGACGTCGGCCGACAGCCCCTCGACCGTGGCGCCGTCGGGGCGCGGGTGGTCGAGCGGCTCCACCCCCACCTTCGTGGCCAGCTGAACCCGGTCACGCCGGGAGCCGTCGGCGGCGAGCCACCGACCGAGCGTCTCCTCGCTCTGCCCGCCGTGACCCGACGCGTCGGACCAGAACGAGTAGCAGTTCGCGGTGTCGAGGGTGGTCCCCCCGGCGTGGACGAAGCGGTCGAGGAGCGCCCGAGAGGTCCGCTCGTCGGTCCGGGTGCCGAAGTACATGGTGCCGAGCACCAGCCGACTGACGTCCATGCTCCCGTTCTACCGCAGGAGCGCCGCCGTTCGCGCCGGCCCTCGGCTGCCCGCGGTGGCTAGACTTCGGTGCGGCGATGGATCCCGCCGGGGGCCACGTGCTCCGAACCGCCGACCGTGGCTGATGGTTTCCTGTCCGACGACAGGAGAGGTATGTCCGCATTCCCCGAGATCCCCGACGATCCCGATCTCGACGTCGCCGATCCGCGCACCGCGGGTGCCGCGCCGCGACCGGCGCACCTGCGACCGTCGCTCGTCGCGCTGGTGGCGCTGGGCGGCGCGGCCGGGTCGGCCGCACGCCACGGCGTCCAGGTCGCGCTCGGCTCCGTCGACCGCCTCCCGGTCGGCACCCTTGCGGCGAACGTGGTCGGCGCCTTCGCCCTCGGCCTCCTGCTCGAGCTGCTCACCCGCCCCGGGGCCGACCACGGCCGCCGTCGGGACCTGCGCCTGCTCCTCGGGACCGGCTTCCTCGGTGGCTTCACCACCTACAGCGCCTTCGCCCTCGAGACGGAACGACTGGTCGCGACCGGGGAGCCGGCACTCGCGCTCTCCTACGCCCTCGCGACGGTGGCAGGCGGCTTCGCGGCTTCCGTCCTGGGCGTGGCGGCGGGGCGGACGTGGCGCAGGAGAAGGGCCGCTCGGGGGCAGGCCGGTCGAGGACGGGCCGGTCGAGGACGGGCCGGTCGAGGACGGGGGTGGCGACCGTGACCACGCTGCTCATCGCACTCGCCGGCGGGCTCGGCTCCGCCGCGAGGTTCGTCGTCGACGCCGTCGTGACCGGGCGACTCGGGTCGCGACTCCCCTGGGGCGTCGTGCTGGTCAACCTGACCGGCTCGTTCGCCATCGGCGTCGTGGTCGGCTCGGCGTCGGGCCTCACCCAGACGGTGGTCGCCACCGGCTTCCTGGGCGGCTACACCACCTTCAGCACCGCGAGCCTGGACTCCGCGCGGCTCGCCCTGCGCGGGCGCGGAGGTGCTGCCGTCGCCCACGCCGCGGGCACGGCGTGCGCGTGCGTCCTGGCCGCAGCGGCCGGGATCGCCGTCGCGTGACGCACGAAGGGCCCCGCACGAGGTGCGGGGCCCTTCGGGACGAGCGGAGTCAGGCAGCGGAGGTGATGGCCTGCTGCAGACCGGCCGGGCTGACGTCCTCGACCTTCTTGCCGCCGACGTAGACGGTCGGGGTGCCGCTGACCTCACGGTCGCCGTCCTGTGCCGTCTCCTTGGCCTTCTCGATCCACGGGACGAACTTCTCCGTCTTGACGCACTGCTCGACACCCGTGATGCCGAGGCCGTCGAGCGCCTCGACCAGGGCCGAGTTCTCGGGGCCGGCGGTGCCCTCGTCGGGCTGGTTGGCGTAGAGGTAGTCGTGCACGGCCACGTAGTCCTCGACGCCTCCGGAGTCGAGGGCACAGATCGCCGCGTTGGTCGAGCGCGAGGAGTACTCGTTCAGGCTCTGGCCGTCGAGGAACGAGAAGGGGCGGTAGACGATCGTGATGGCACCGGACTCGACCTGCTGCTTGAGGAAGGCGCCGGACGCCTGCTCGAAGGAACGGCAGGCGGGGCACTGGAAGTCCTCGTACAGCTCCACCTCGACCGGCTCGGCGTCGGCGGTCGCCTCACCACCTGCCGCGGCGGTGTCGTAGACGATGCCGTAGTCCTCGGTGGCGTTCTTGGGCGCGACCAGGTCGGTGTTCTTGGCGTTCTGGTCCGACGTCGTCTTGATGGCGTAGCCACCGACGGCCACCAGCGCGATCACGACGACCACGATGGCCACCGTGATGACGTTGCGCTGGCGCTTCTCGGCCTTCTCGCGCTCCTTGCGCATCTGCTCGGCTCGCTGCTTGCGGTCGTTGCTCACGTGGTCTGGCTCCTGTGCGGCGTCGTGGGGCACGGCGGAAGCAGGGGCGGTCCGCCTGTCGTGGGGCACAACGATCGTCGCGTCCCCTCGGTTCCCCGGAAGGCTACCCGCCGTGGTCCCGTGCCCGGCGGCCTCGTCGGCCCCGCGCCATGGCCTAAGGTGCCAGGCGTGAACGACAAGCTGGTGTGGATCGACTGCGAGATGACCGGACTCTCCCTGGAGGACGACGCCCTCGTCGAGGTCGCGGCCCTGGTCACCGACTACGAGCTCAACGTGCTCGGCGACGGCGTGGACCTGGTGATCAAGCCGCCGGCGAAGGCGCTCGAGCAGATGAACGAGGTCGTCACCCGCATGCACACCGCGTCGGGACTCATCACCGAGCTCGACGCCGGGACGACGCTGCGCGACGCCGAGGAGCAGGTGCTCGACTACGTGCGCCAGTTCGTGAAGGAGCCCCGCAAGGCACCCCTCGCCGGCAACACCATCGGCACCGACCGCGCCTTCCTCGCCCGCGACATGACCGAGCTCGAGGGCTTCCTGCACTACCGGGTCGTCGACGTCTCCTCCATCAAGGAGCTGGCGCGCCAGTGGTTCCCCCGGGCCTACTTCGCCGCTCCCCCGAAGGCCGGCCACCACCGCGCCCTCGAGGACATCGCCGACAGCATCGACGAGCTGCGCTACTACCGACGCACCGTCTTCGTGCCCGACCCCGGGCCCGACTCCGACACCGCTCGCACCGTCGCCACGCAGATCACCGAGAAGCCGACGTTGGGCCCGTCCGACTCCTGACGGGCCACCGTCCAGGACCCCCACGACCGTGGGCTATGATCGTCCACGCCGTGGCGGGGTTCCGCCGCGCATGGTGGGCGTAGCTCAGTTGGTAGAGCACCGGCTTGTGGTGCCGGTGGCCGCGGGTTCAAGTCCCGTCGTCCACCCCGTCGAACGAAGCCCCCGGACCCGCCCGGTCCGGGGGCTTCGTCATCGGCTCGGGCACCGTGTAGGCTGGTCAGCAGTTGTAGACGTTGGTTGTGCCAGAAAGATCGAGCACACGGGTTCCCCCGGATGCTCCGCTTCTCCCGGTTGATGCGCGTCGCGACACCCCCGTCGCATACGACACGCGTATGCGCACCACCGCAAGGAGAAACATCATGGCTACTGGAACCGTCAAGTGGTTCAACGCTGACAAGGGCTTCGGCTTCATCGCTCCCGACGAGGGCGGCGAGGACGTCTTCGCTCACTTCAGCGCCATCCAGGCGAACGGCTACCGTTCGCTCGAGGAGAACCAGAAGGTCGAGTTCGACGTCGAGCAGGGCCAGAAGGGCCTGCAGGCGGCCAACATCCGCCCCGTCTGATTCCTTCTCGTCACCACGACGAGACGCACGACGCCCCCACCGCTCGCGGTGGGGGCGTCGTCATGTTCGGGGCCCTGTCAGGACCCGCGGTCGATCTCCACGTCGCCGGACTCGCTGCGCACGAGCACGAGGCGCGCCCCCTCCTGCACGTCGCCGTCCCCGGCCGGGGCTCCGTCGGCTCCGGCTCCGGCGCCGACCCCCTCGACGTCGCCACTGCTCGACGTCGCCTCCACCTCGTAGGGCCGGTCCCCGTCGGGCAGGCCGAGGTCGACGTCGCCGCTGCCCGTGGTCACCTTCACCGCGAACGGCTGCTCGGCGAAGGTGGCCTCGACGTCACCCGACCCGGTGGTCACGGTCAGGTCCTGGACACCCAGGCCGTCGAGGTCGACGTCGCCCTCGCTCGCGCGGATCGTGACGACGCCGGCGGTGAGACCGGCCACCTCGACGTCGCCGCTCCCGCCGACGACGTCGACCTGCAGACCCTCCGGCACCGTGATCGTCAGGTCGACACCGCAGCCCGGGCTCAGCCACGCCCGGCAGTCGGCCACGACCTGGACCACGCTCCCGCGGCGTCCCAGGGCGAAGTCGGTGTCGAGCAGGCCGCTCGTGACCCGGGCCGAGTAGGTCGGCGACGCCACGTCGCCCTGCACGACGCGCACGTCGGCCGAGGGCACCTGGAGAGCGAGCTGGCGTGCGTCGCCGAGGTCGATGCTGCCGGTCTCGGTGCGCACGTCCTTCGTGAGGTGCGAGATCAGCGCGAACCCACCGACCGCGAGCGCGACCAGGACCAGCGTCGCCACCACGGGGACGAGCGTGCGCAGGAGGGGAGACGGACCCGCGTCGGGGTCGTCGGCGAGATCCAGGCCGTCGAGAGCCCCCGGCGGCGGATCGTGCATCACGACGCCGTGTCCGCTCCTGGGCCCGCTCCCCCGCCCTCGGCCGTGGCGACCGGCACGACGTCGGCCGCACCCATGCGTGCGGCGTCCGCGGTCTCGTCGTCGGGCATCGTCTGGGACTCCCGCTCGGCGGCGACCCGCTTGAGGTAGTGCTCGACCTCGAGCTCGCGCTGGTCGTCGGTCCAGCCGAGCGCGTCGCCCATGAGCGACGCCACCTCGCGGGCGACCTCGGTGCCACGGTCGAAGGTCTCGATGGAGATGCGGGTACGTCGGGCGATGATGTCGTCGAGGTGGCGCGAGCCCTCGTGGGTGGTGCCGTAGACGACCTCGGCGCGCAGGTAGTCGTCGGCGCCGGTCAGCGGCTCGCCGAGCGACGGATCGGTGGCCACGAGGTCGAGGACCTCGACCACCAGCGATCCGTACCGGTGCAGCAGGTGCTCGATGCGGCCGACGTTCAGGCCGCTGTCCTCGGCGAGGCGGTGCCGCTGGTTCCACAGCGCCTCGTAGCCGTCGGCGCCGAGGAGGGGCACGTCCTCCGTGCAGGAGCCCGGAACGTTGCGGTCGAGCTGGTGGGTCATGCCGTGCACGGCGGCGTCGACGGCGTCCTTGGCCATGATGCGGTAGGTCGTGTACTTGCCGCCGGCGATGACCACGAGGCCCTTGGTGCTGGTGGAGACCGCGTGCTCGCGCGACAGCTTGCTGGTGGCGTCGGACTCCCCGGCCAGCAGCGGCCGCAGCCCGGCGTAGACGCCCTCGACGTCGGCGTGCGTGAGCGGCTCCACGAGCACCGTGTTGACGTGCTCGAGCAGGTAGTCGATGTCGCTGCGGCTCGCCGCAGGGTGGTCCTTCGAGAGGTCCCAGTCGGTGTCGGTGGTGCCGATCACCCAGTGCCGTCCCCACGGGATGACGAAGAGCACCGACTTCTCGGTGCGCAGGATCAGGCCGCCCTCGCCGCGGATGCGGTCGCGCGGGACCACGAGGTGGATGCCCTTGGACGCGCGCACGTGGAACTGCCCGCGCTCGGCCGCCATGCCCTGCGTCTCGTCGGTCCAGACACCGGTGGCGTTGATCACGACGGCGGCACGGACGTCGAGCTCACGGCCGGACTCCAGGTCCTTGAGCCGGGCTCCGGTGACCCGCCCGCCCTCGCGGATCAGGTCGACGACGCGGGTGCGGCTGGCCACGTGCGCGCCGTAGGCCGCGGCGGTGCGGGCCAGGAACATGGTGTGCCGGGCGTCGTCGACCTGGGCGTCGTAGTAGCGCAGGGCGCCCACGAGCGCATCCTTGCGCAGGCCGGGGAAGATCTTGCGCGCGCCGCGGCGGGTGTGGTGGCGGTGCAGCGGCACACCCTTGCCGTAGCCGGACGCCTTGCTCATGGCGTCGTACAACGCCACGCCCGAGCCGGCGTAGAAGCGCTCCCACCCGCGGTGCTGCAGCGGGTAGAGGAACGCCACCTCGCGGACCAGGTGCGGTGCCAGCTTCTGCAGGTTGAGCCCACGCTCCTTCAGGGCCTCGGCGACGAGCCGGAAGTCGAGCATCTCGAGGTAGCGGAGCCCGCCGTGCATGAGCTTGCTGGAGCGGCTCGACGTGCCCGACGCGAAGTCGCGCGCCTCCACGAGACCGACCGAGAGGCCCCGGGTCGCCGCGTCGAGTGCCGACCCGGCACCCACCACGCCACCGCCGATCACCAGGACGTCGAGCGGTTGCTGCTCCATCGCGTCGAGCGCGGTCTGACGGGTGTGGGGCGACAGGGGTACGGGGCGCATGACTCCAGTCAATCAGGGACACCTGACGCGCGCGTCCCGAGCGGCGGCCGGCCTCGCCTAACCCCGGCGCCGCGTCGTCGTTGTCCTGACCATGGACCTCGTTCGACGCCACCCCGTCGCCGCCGCGGCCGTCGTCGCCGCGCTGCTCGTGCTGGTGGCCCTCGTCGTCCCGCTGCCGGGCGGCTCCGGCGACGGACCTGCCGGTGGTCCGGGGGCCGCAGGACCGGACGGGAGCACCCCGTCGGTGCCCAGGCCCACCTCGTCGCCGTCCATGACCACCGCGGCGGAGGCCGCCGACTCCACCTCCGGCCTCGTGCGACCGTCGGTCGTGCGGGGCCAGGAGCCGGCCGGCCTGTCCGGGTCGGGCGGCGTCCTGAACGTCCGCGCCCATCGCATCACCCTGAGCGTCCGGTCCTCCGACCCGATCGGCGTGGTCGGCTACAACATCCCCACCAGCCGGGACCGCCCGAGCGGTACCGTGCGGGGGGTCGGCCGGTCGTGGTCGCTCAGCACCCGCGTCTACGGCCGCCCGGACTACGCCCAGATGTTCCTGCAGGCGGGGCCGGCCAGCGTGAGCATGACCTGCACCATCACCGTCGACGGCAAGGTCACCGAGCAGCGGACGACGAACGGGCCGTACGGCCAGCTGTTCTGCCAGGGCTGACCTGCTGCCAGGGTCGGTGCCGACCGCTCAGAACACCCCGGTGACGGCCTTGTAGAGCTCGTTCGCGCCCACGGCCAGGAACAGCAGGGCGCAGGCGCCCAGCGCCACGTTGCCGGTGACGCCGTTGCGCCACTCCCGGGGCGTGCGGTCGGAGTTCAGCAGCCCGAGGAGCGTGATGGCGAGGAACGGCATGAAGATCGCGCCCAGCACGCCGTACGCCAGGATGATCCCGACCGGCTCGTTGAGGAACAGCAGCGCCATGGGCGGGAACGTGAGCCACAGGACGTAGGCCCTGTAGTACGAGCCGCCCGAGAGCATCCGCGGGTCGTCCTTGGCCAGCCCGCGCGACGTGCCGAGGTAGTCGGCGAACATGAGGCTCACGCCGTTCCACACCCCGATGAGCGACGAGAACGACGACGCCCAGAAGCCGAGCAGGAAGACCTTGCCGAACACCTCGCCGTACCGCTCGTCGAGCACGTCGGAGAGGTCCACCAGGGCCTTGTCGCCCGTGGCGAGGGCGATGTTGGCGCTGTAGAGCAGCTCGGCACCCACGATGAGCATGGCCACGACGAACACCCCGGTCACGGCGTAGGCCACGCCGTTGTCGAGCCGCATGACCCTCATCCAGCCCGAGGACGCCCAGCCCTTCTCCCGCAACCAGTACCCGTAGGCGGCCAACGTGATGGTGCCGCCCACGCCGCCGGCGACGGCGAGCGTGTTGACGAGCGCGCCGTCGGGGATCGTGGGCACCAGGCCGGGGAGCATGTCGGGCAGGTTCGGCGTGGCCAGCACCGCCGCCCCGACCACCGTGACGAACATGATGCCGACGAAGATCGCCATGAGCTTCTCGACGAACCCGTAGCGACCCAGCCACACGACCGCGAACCCGACGAGACCCATGCCGATCGCCCAGACCTTGAGGTCCGGCCCGTCCGGGAACAGCGCCACGAGCGGCAGCGCCGACGACGACATGGCAGTCGCGCCGTACACGAGGCCCCAGATGACGATGTACGGCCCGAAGTACCAGCTCGTCCAGCGGCCGAGCGAGCGCCAGCCCTGGAAGATCGTGCGGCCCGAGGCCAGCACGTAGCGACCGGCCCCCTCCACGAGCGCGATCTTGAAGACGGTCCCGAGCACGACGGCCCAGAGCAGCGCGTAGCCGAACTTCGCGCCGGCCGACAGCGTGGCGACGAGGTCGCCGGCTCCCACGCCGGTGCCTGCGACGACGATGCCGGGCCCGATCAGCTTCCAGCGCGCCGCCGGCTCGAGCCCGGTCCTGCCGGACCCGTCCGAGGCGGGCTGGTCAGGAGTCGGCTGTTCGGTGTTCTCCCCCGAGGTCATCCGGACACCCTAGGAACCCGGTGCGTTGCCCGCCAGTCCGGTCGGACCGCGCAACGGTTCCGCTCCGGGCGGCACTCCCGTACGGTCGCAGCATGTGGTGGTGGATCCTGACCGGCGTGGTCGTGGCGGCGCTCGTGGTCGCCTGGCTCGTGCTGCAGCACCAGACCGACCTGCTCGGACGGTCGCGGCGGCACGAGGAGACCGACCCCGAGGTCGCACGGGCCCTGCGCGAGGTGCGACGGCAGATCGACCAGGGCAAGGGCTTCCCGCACCGCTGACCTGCCCAGGGGTCCACCGGACTGGCAGGCTTGGTGCATGGTGAGCAGATGGTTCGGCCGACCAGGCAGCGGTTGGTACGCGACGACTGGCGACGGGAAGGCCCAGCGCCAGGTCACCGCTGAGGTCGCGATCGTCGGCGGCGGGCACAACGCCCTCGTCGCCGCAACCTACCTGGCCCGTGCCGGGCTCGACGTGCTGCTGCTCGAGCGGCTCGACCAGGTGGGCGGCGCGGCGGTCAGCGCGCAGACGTTTCCCGAGCACGACGCCCGCCTGTCGCGGTACTCCTACCTCGTCAGCCTCATGCCGCAGGCGCTCGTCGACGACCTGGGCCTGCGGCTGGAGCTGCGCTCGCGCGACACCGCGTCGTACACGCCGTACGAGCGCGACGGCGAGGCCCGGGGACTGCTGGTCGAGACCGGCGAGGGCGACGCCACGCGTGCCTCGTTCCGCAGGCTGACCGGCTCCGACGACGCCTTCGAGGCGTGGCAGGCGTTCTACGGCGAGGTGGCGGTGCTGGCCGACGCCGTGGCCCCGACCGTCCTGCGGCCCCTCCCCCGGCGCGCCGACCTCGGTCCGGTCGTCGACGAGCAGGTCTGGACCGACGTCGTCGAGCAGCCGCTCGGGGTCGCGCTCGAACGGCGCTTCGACGACGACCTCGTGCGCGGCGTCGTGGGCACCGACGGTCTCATCGGCACGTTCGCGTCGCTGCACGACCCGTCGCTCGCGCAGAACCGCTGCTTCCTCTACCACCTGGTGGGCAACGGGACGGGCGAGTGGCGCGTCCCCGTCGGCGGCATGGGTGCCGTCACCGGCGAGCTCGAGCGGGCGGCCCGGGCCGCCGGGGTCCGGTTCATGACCGGCGCGGAGGTGGACGCCGTGACGCCGTGGGGCCCTGACCCCTCCGTCGGTGACGAGGACCACTGGGTGGCGGTCGAGGGCGACGACGGCGACGGCGCCTTCCTCGTCAGGGCCGGCTGGGTCCTCAGCGGCATTGCACCGTCGGCACTCCACGACCTCGTGCCCCAGCCTGACGACGAACCCCCTCGGCACCATCCCTCGGGCTCGCAGCTCAAGATCAACCTGCTCGTGTCCCGCCTCCCCCGACTGCGCTCGGGTGACGACCCGCGGATCGCGTTCGCGGGGACCTTCCACGTCGACGAGGCCATGAGCCAGGTGGAGGCGCTGCACGTCGCGGCGTCGCACGGCGAGCAGCCGTTCGCGTCCGGCGAGCTCTACTGCCACACGCTCACCGACCGTTCGATCCTCGGCCCCGAGCTCGCCGCGTCCGAGGCCCAGACGCTCACCTACTTCGGGCTGCACACGCCCTACGAGAACCTGCTCGACGACGGCGCGGCCGAGCGCGAGTACCGCCGGTTCCTGACCGCGATCGACGCCCACCTGGCCGAGCCGCTGGAGCCGCTGGTCCTGGGCGTCGAGGTGAAGACCCCGGCCGACGTCGAGGCCGCGCTCGCGATGCCGGGCGGGCACATCTTCCACGGCGACCTCGCCTGGCCGTGGCTCGAGGACGACGAGCCGGCGGACTCCCCGGCGCAGCGGTGGGGCGTGGCGACGGCGCACGACCGGGTGCTGCTGTGCGGCAGCGGCGCACGACGAGGCGGCGCGGTCAGCGGCATCGGAGGCCACAACGCCGCCCACGCGCTGCTCGAGATGCTGGGCCGTCGCCCCTGATTTCGTCACGCCGAGGACGGCTGGTAATGTACTTCCTCGCGCGCACCTCTAGCTCAATTGGCAGAGCAATTGACTCTTAATCAATGGGTTCTCGGTTCGAGTCCGAGGGGGTGTACCACCGACGTGGCTCCGAGCATCGCTCGGAGCCACGTCGCTCTTCCCCGGTCTCGCCGGCCGCAGGGGCGCGGGAACCGACACCACCTCCCGGACGTTGTGCCCGGCAGGAGGTTCCACCATGAAGTGCCCCACTGACGGTGCCACGTTGACCATGAGCGAGCGGTCCGGCGTCGAGATCGACTACTGCCCCGAGTGCCGAGGCGTGTGGCTCGACCGCGGCGAGCTCGACAAGATCCTCGATCGCGTCGCCACCGACATCGCCCCCGCTCCCGCTCCCCCGACGGCGCCCCGTGTCGCGCACCGCGACGACGACCGCACGTTCGGCTACGAGCGCCCAGACGACCGGTACCGGGACGACAAGTATCGGGGCGACCGGTACCGCAAGCCTAAGAAGAAGGAGCACTGGCTCATGGAGATCCTCGGCTGACCGACGCCGCGGAACAGTCGCGTCGGGCTCGGCGTTGACACCTCCATGAAGATCCTGCTGACCGGGGGAACCGGGTTCATCGGCGGCGCCGTGCTGCGCCGCCTCGTCGACGACGGCCACGACGTCACGGCCGTGGTGCGCAGCGCCGACTCGGCCGAGACCGTGGCGGCCGCGGGTGCCACGGCGCTCGAGGGCGACCTCACCGACGTCGCATGGCTCTCCGCGACCCTGCGCGAGCACGACGGTGCGGTGCACACCGCCTCGCCGGGGGACGCGACGTCGCCGGCCCTGGACGACGCGG
>NZ_LMMY01000013.1:151989-210977 GCF_001422865.1 Aeromicrobium sp. Leaf272 | reverse complement strand
CCCGCCCTGACGGCCTGGCGACGCGAGCGCGAGCAGCGGCTGCTCGATGCCGACGTTCGCGCCACGGTGGTCGAGCCGGGCGTCGTCCACGCACCGGACCAGGGCATCCCCCAGCTCCTCGTCCACGCCCAGCGCACCGGCGAGGGCGCTCTCGAGCTCGTCGGCAGCGGCGAGCAGCACTGGGCCACGGTGCACGTCGACGACCTCGCCGAGCTCTACGCGCTCGTCCTCACCTCCGGCGAGGGCCACGGACACCTGCTCGGCGTCAGCGGCCACTCCCCCAGCGTGCGCGACCTCGGACTGGCCCTTGCGGACGCGGTGGCGGGCACCACCACCGAGACGGTCCACGAGCGGCTCGGCGAGGCCTTCGGCGACGCCCTCCTGGTCGACCAGCAGGCCGACGGCGCCAAGGCGCGGAGCCTCGGCTGGACGCCGTCACGCCCGACCCTCGTCGACGAGCTGCGGGCCTCGCGCGCCTGACCGGGCGATGACGCGGATGTGGGTGGGCTGGCTGGAGGCCGAGCTGCTGCTCGGCGACGTGCACTCGCTCAAGGCCAAGCGTGGCGTGGTGCGGCCCGTGGTCCACGAGCTGCGACGTGCGCTCGAGGTCTCCGTGGCCGAGGTCGGCCACCTCGACCTCCACCGGCGCGCACTCGTCGGGGTCGCACTCACCTCGGGCGACCGGTCGCACGCCGAGTCCGTGCTCGACCGGGCCGAGCGGATGCTCGCCTCCCGACCCGAGCTCGAGCTGCTCTCGGTGCGCCGACGGCTCGTCCGTCCCGACGACCTCGACTGACGCCTCAGGGCGCCGCGGAGGTGGCGGCCCGACCCGCCCGGTGCTCGAAGATCAGGTGGGTCTCGGTGCCCGCGACCTGCGGCAGGCCGCTCACCTCGTTGACGATGTCGCGCAGGTCCTCGGTGTCCGCGCACCCCACGTGGAGCAGGTAGTCGTAGGAGCCGGACACGTAGAAGGTGTTCAGCACGTAGGCCCGCGACGCCATGACGGGCGCGAAGTCCGGCAGCGACGTGCGCGAGTCGCGCGTCAGGGACACCGCGATCATGGCCTGGATCTCGAGCCCGAGCACCGCCGGGTCGACGTCGGCGTGGACGCCGCGCACCACCCCGCGCTCCACGAGCGACCGCACCCTTCCCAGGCACGTCGACGGCGCGACGCCCACCCGGCGGGCCAGCTCGTTGTTGGGGAGGCGGCCGTCCTGCTGGAGCAGGGCGACCAACCGCCGGTCGACGTCGTCGAGTGGTCGAACATCCTTCGGCACGGCGCCACCTCGCGGGGCTGGGAGTCGGTCAGCACACGGAACGAGGTGCAGTCTACAGAATGATCTTCAGGTTTCTTGCGGTCTTTCGAGTCGAAAGTTCACGATAGGTCCATGCTTATCGGCGTTCCTACGGAGATCAAGAACCACGAGTACCGCGTCGCGATGACGCCGGAGGGCGTCCGCGAACTGGTCGCCCACGGCCACGACGTCGTGGTGCAGGCCGGTGCCGGCCTGGGGTCCTCGATGCCCGACGAGGAGTACCGGGCCGCCGGCGCCTCCGTGCTGGACGACCCCGACGAGGTGTGGGGCACCACCGACATGGTCATGAAGGTCAAGGAGCCCATCGAGCCGGAGTGGCACCGCATGCGGGAGGGCCAGGTGCTGTTCACCTACCTGCACCTCGCCGCCGACCCGGCGTGCACCCGCGCGGTGCTCGACAGCGGCACCACCGCGATCGCCTACGAGACCGTGCAGCGCGCCGACCGCTCCCTCCCGCTCCTCGCGCCCATGTCGGAGGTGGCCGGCCGCCTCGCCACCCAGGTCGGCGCGTACCACCTGATGCGCCAGGACGGCGGGCGCGGCGTGCTCATGGGCGGCGTCCCCGGCACCCTGCCCGCGGCCGTCACCGTCATCGGTGGTGGCGTCTCCGGCGAGCACGCCGCCACCATGGCCGTCGGCCTGGGGGCCGACGTGACGATCCTGGACCTCAGCGTGCCGCGGCTGCGCGAGCTGGACGCACGGTTCGCCGGCCGGGTGCGCACGGTGCACTCCAACGCCGCCGAGATCGAGCGGACGGTCATCTCGTCCGACCTCGTCATCGGCGCCGTGCTGCTGCCGGGAGCGAAGGCTCCCACGTTGGTGAGCAACGACCTGGTCGCGGCCATGCGGCCCGGCTCCGTGCTGGTCGACATCGCGATCGACCAGGGCGGCTGCTTCGAGGACTCGCGCCCCACCACCCACGACGCGCCGACGTTCCGGGTCCACGACTCGGTCTTCTACTGCGTGGCGAACATGCCGGGCTCCGTGCCGCGGACCTCCACGTACGCGCTGACCAACGTCACGATGCCCTACGCCCTGGCGCTCGCCGACCACGGCTGGCAGGCGGCGCTGGCCGCCGACCCCGCCCTGGCCCTCGGGCTGAACGCGCACGCCGGCCGGCTCTACAACCGCCCCGTGGCCGACGCGCTCGACCTCGAGGCGCTGGACGTCGCGCGGGTGCTGGCCGCCTGAGGCCTCAGGCCGCGAGGCGTGCGAGCAGCGCCACCCCGCCGACGGCGGTGGTGACCGCTGCGGCCAGCCACGCGCCACCGAACAGCTCGAGGCTCTCGTGGAACGACCGGGGCGGGCGCGGCTCGCTCGGCGGCGTGTGGTGGGAGTGCTGGTGCGCGGTCGAGGTCATGCCTCGAGCCTGCTCCCGAGCGGCGTCAAGGCTCCAGCGGGCGGGGCGTCAAGATCGCGTCAGGACAGGTCCGAGAGCAGGCGGTAGCCGAGCCCTGGGTCCGTGATCAGCATCCGGGGATGGGCCGGGTCGTCCTCCAGCTTGCGGCGAAGCTGCGCGAGGTACACCCGCAGGTAGTGGGTCTCCCGTTCGTACGACGGGCCCCACACCTCGGTCAGCAGCGTGCTCTGGCGCACGAGCCGCCCCTCCGCGCGAGCCAGCACCTCGACGATCTTCCACTCGGTCGGGGTCAGGTGGACGGTCTCACCCGCACGCGCAGCCCTGCGGTCCTCGACGTCGAGCTCCAGGTCACCGACCCTCACCACCGGGGCCGGTGTCGGCTGGGCCCGGCGCACCGCGGCACGGACGCGCGCCAGGAGCTCCTCCATCCCGAACGGCTTCGTGACGTAGTCGTCGGCACCGAGGTCGAGCGCCTCGACCTTGTCGTCGGACTCGTGGCGGGCCGAGAGCACGACGACCGGCACCTGCGACGTCTGGCGGATGCGGCGCAGCACCTCCGTCCCGTCCAGGTCGGGCAGGCCGAGGTCGAGCAGCACGACGTCGGGCACCCGTTCGGCGAGGGACTGCAGCGCGGACCTGCCGTCCGCGACGGTCTCGACCTCGTAGCCTCGGGCCCGCATCGCGATGCCGAGGGTGCGCAGGATCGCGGCGTCGTCGTCGACCGCGAGCACGACGGTCACCGGTGCACCTCCGTCTCCACCGTGGCGACGGGCCGGCTCAGCGCGCACCCCGACGCCGGTGCACGTCGAGCGCCACCAGGGAGGCGGAGGCCAGCGCAGCGGCCAGGGCGGTCGGGCGTGGCACCGCCCTGGTGGACCAGGCGTGCCAGAAGACCGCCTGGTCGAGGGCCTGCAGCGGCCCGAACGCGGCGATTCCGTCGGGGTGACCGGTGAGTGCCCTCGCGCAGAGGTAGACGTTGCGCGCCCCGAACAGGCGCCACCCGACCGAGCCCGCCCCCGTCAGCTGGTCGGACGGGATGCCGAAGACCCGCTGCAGCACCGTGGGCGCGAGCAGCGCCGACAGCCCGACCGAGCCACCGATCGCCAGCATCGCCTTCTCGGTGCGGTCGAGGTCCACGTCGGTCGGCATGCGCCCAGTATGGACGGGTCACGCGACTCACGAGGCCGCCCTCGGCAGCTCGACGACGAGCGTGAGGCCGCCGCCGGGGGTGTCCTCGGCCGTGAGGGTGCCGGCCATGGCCTCGGTGAGGCCCCGCGCGACGGCGAGGCCGAGCCCGACGCCCGAGCCGCGGGGCACGTCGCCGAGACGCTGGAACGGCGCGAACATCTCGTCGCGACGTTGCTCGGGCACACCGGGACCACGGTCCACGACGCGCACCACCACCCGACCGCCGACCGCGGTGGCGTCGACCCGCACCGTCGCCCCGTCCGCGTGCTTGAGCGCGTTCTCGACGATGTTGGCCAGCACACGCTCCAGCAGGGCGGCGTCGGCCCGCGCCTCCGGGAGGTCGTCGGGGACGTCCACCTCGACCCCGGCACCGGTCACGACCCGCTGCACGACCGCGCCGACGTCGACCGGGTCGGTGCGGGCCACCACGGCACCGGTCTGGAGCCGACTCATGTCGAGCAGGTCGACGACGAGGGCGTCGAGGCGGTCCGCGCCGTCCTCGATCGTCTCCAGGAGGTCCGCCCGGTCCTGGTCGGACCAGGGGACGCCGGGGTCGCGCAGGCTGCTCACCGCCGCCTTGACGGCGGCCAGCGGCGTGCGCAGGTCGTGCGAGACCGCCGCCAGCAGCGCCGTCCTGGTCCGCTCCCCCTCGGCCAGCACCCGTTGCTCGGCCTTGACGGCCGAGGCCGCGCGACGCTCCAGCAGCACGGTGACGTGGGCGACGACGGCGGCCAGCAGGGCGTCGTCACCGCCCGGCGCGCCGTCCCCGACGAGGACCAGCTCGTGGTCGGTCCCCACCGGGACCACCGTCTCCGTGCCGACGAGCTCGCCGTGGCGCCCCAGGACCGTGCCGTCGACCGAGCGCAGGACCACGCCGTCGACGTCGACCAGCTCGACCGTCGTGCGCAGCAGCCGGTCCAGGTCCTGGCCCGCATGGACGAGCTGGTGGGCCAGGACGCTCAACGTGGCGGCCTCCTCACGGGCTCGCCTCGCCAGCAGCGCGAGCCGCGCCGCCCGGTCGACGACGAGGGCCACCGAGATGCCGACGAGGACGAAGAGCACCACGGCGACCGCGTTCTCGCCCGTGGCGATCCGCAGCGTCCGGACGGGAGGCGTGAAGAAGTAGTTCAGCACCCCGCCGCTGACGAGCGACGCGGCCACGGCCGGACGCAGCCCGCCGAGCAGCGCCGTGCCGACGACGAGCACCATGAAGAGCATGGCCTCCGTGGGCAGGCCGTGCAGCTCGGGCGTGGCGAGGAGCAGCGCCGCCAGGGCGAACGGCCCGAGCACACCGACGACGAACCCGGCGAGCGTGCGCCGGTGCCCCAGGGCCGACTGCTCGCGCACCCGCGCCTCACGGCGGCGCGCCTCGTCGTGCGTGACGATGTGCACGTCGATGTCGCCGGACTCGGTCACGATCGTCTCCCCGATGCCCGGCCGCAGCAGGGTGGAGAGGCGACCGCGACGACTCGCGCCGATCAGCACCTGGGTGGCGTTGCGACCGCGGGCGAAGTCGAGGATCGCGGTCGCGGCGTCGTCGCCGACCGCGGTGTGGAAGGACCCACCGAGGTCCTGCACCGTCCGTCGCAGCTCCTCCAGCCGGGCCGGTCCGGTCTGGCGCAGCCCGTCGCCACGCGAGACGTACAGCGCCGACCACGGCGCACCGCCCTCGGCCGCGGTCCCTCGCGACGCGATACGCGCGGCGCGGCGCAGGAGCGACTCCGACTCCGGCCCGCCCGTGACGCCGACGACGATCCGCTCGCGCGTGGCCCAGGTCGCGTCGATCTCGTGCCGCTCCCTGTAGCGCTCCAGCCCCTCGTCGACCCGCTCCGCGAGCCACAGCAGCGCCAGCTCGCGCAGCGCCGCCAGGTTCCCCTCGCGGAAGAACTGCGACAGGGCCGCGTCGACGCGGTCGGCGGGGTACACGTTGCCGTGCGCGAGCCGGCGTCGCAGGGCCGACGGGCTCATGTCGACCAGCTCGATGGCCTCCGCCGCACGGACGAACGAGTCGGGCACGGTCTCGCGCTGCCGGACACCGGTGATCGCCTCGGTCACGTCGTTGAGCGACTCCAGGTGCTGCACGTTCACCGTGGTGACGACGTCGATGCCGGCCTCGAGCAGCTCCTCCACGTCCTGCCAGCGCTTGGTGTTCCGGGAGCCGGGCGCGTTGGTGTGGGCGAGCTCGTCGACCAGGCACACCTGCGGCGCGCGGGCGAGCACGGCGTCGACGTCGAGCTCGGTGAGGGTGGTCCGACCGTGCTCGACGCTGCGTCGCGGCACGACCTCGAGGTCGCCCAGCTGCTCCGCGGTGCGCAGTCGGCCGTGCGTCTCGACGACGCCGACGACGACGTCGGTGCCCCGCGCCGCACGCCTCGCGCCCTCGTCGAGCATCGCGTAGGTCTTGCCCACCCCCGGCGCAGCGCCCAGGTAGACGCGCAGGCAGCCGCGTCCCGGCTCGCTCGACCCGCTGCTGCGCACGGACTCAGTCTGCACCCGGCAGGCTCGCGTTCAGCTCGAGGACGTTCACGGTGGGCTCCCCGAGGTAGCCGAGGACCCTCCCCGACGTCGCCTCCTCGACCAGCCGGCGCACCTGGTCGACGGGCAGGCCCCGCTCGCGCGCCACCCGCGGCACCTGCAGGTCCGCGTACGCGGGACTGACGTGCGGGTCCAGGCCCGAGCCGGAGGCCGTGACCGCGTCGGGCGGCACGGCAGCGGGCTCGACGCCCTCCTCGGCCGCCACGGCGGCACGACGCTCCTCGATGGCGGCGACGAGGTCGGGGTTCGAGGGGCCGAGGTTGGACGGGGCCGACGCGAGGCCGTCGTAGGAGCCGGCCGACGGTCGTGGGTGGAACCACGAAGGTCCCTCGAAGGTCTGACCCAGCAGCCGGGAGCCGACGACCTGGCCGTCGACGCGCAGCAGGCTGCCGTCGGCGCGGTCGGGGACGGCGCGACCGACCGCCCACACCGCGGCCGGGTAGAGCACGCCGAGAAGGACCGTGAGCACGAGGAGCACCCGTGCGGCGGCGAAGGACTGACGAAGGAGGTCGCGAAGCACGACGATCACCCGATTCCTGGGATCTGAGAGACGAGCAGGTCGATGAGCTTGATGCCGACGAAGGGGACGACGACGCCGCCGAGGCCGAACACCAGCAGGTTGCGGCGCAGCACGCTCGCGGCGTCGACCGCGCGGCTGCGCACCCCCTTCAAGGCGATGGGGATGAGGGCGACGATCACCAGTGCGTTGAACACGACGGCCGAGAGGATCGCCGACTCCGGCGTGGCCAGCCGCATCACGTTGAGCGTGTCGAGCGACGGGTAGGCCGCCACGAACATGGCCGGCACGATCGCGAAGTACTTCGCGAGGTCGTTGGCGATCGAGAACGTCGTGAGCGCACCGCGGGTGATGAGCAGCTGCTTGCCGATGCGCACGACGTCGATGAGCTTCGTGGGATCGGAGTCGAGGTCGACCATGTTGCCGGCCTCCTTGGCCGCCGACGTCCCCGACGCCATCGCCACGCCGACGTCGGCCGCGGCCAGGGCCGGCGCGTCGTTGGTGCCGTCACCGGTCATGGCCACCAGACGCCCGCCGGCCTGCTCCTCGCGGATGAGGCGCATCTTGTCCTCGGGCGTCGCCTCGGCCAGCACGTCGTCGACGCCTGCCTCCGCGGCGATCGCCCGGGCGGTGAGGGCGTTGTCGCCCGTCACCATGACCGTCCGGATCCCCATGCGTCGCAGCTCCGCGAACCGCTCGACCATGCCCTCCTTGACCACGTCCTTGAGGTGCACGACGCCGAGGGCCCGGGCCAGGCCGGCGTCGCCCTGCCGCTCGGCCACGACGAGAGGCGTGCCGCCGGAGCGGGAGATCTCGTCGATCGCCTCGGTCACGGTCGGCGACAGCGGCGTCTCGACCCACGCGGTCACCGCGCTGCCCGCTCCCTTGCGCAACGAGCGGCCGTCGGGCAGGTCCACACCGGACATGCGCGTCTGCGCCGTGAACTCGACGGCCTCGGCGCCGCTCGGCAGGGATGCACCCGTGCCGCTGCCGCCGGTCTCGGCGACCGCCAGGTCGACGATGGACCGGCCCTCGGGCGTCAGGTCGGCCAGCGAGGCCACCCGCGCCGCCTCGGTCAGCTCGGCGAGGGTCACGCCCTCGGCCGGCACGAACCTCGACGCCCGGCGGTTGCCGTAGGTGATGGTGCCGGTCTTGTCGAGCAGCAGGGTGCTGACGTCTCCTGCGGCCTCCACCGCGCGGCCGGACATCGCGAGCACGTTCACCCGCACCAGCCGGTCCATGCCGGCGATCCCGATCGCGGACAGCAGCGCCCCGATGGTGGTCGGGATGAGGCAGACCAGCAGCGCGACGAGGACGACGGTCGGCTGGGGCGCTCCGGCGTAGTCGGCCATCGGCGCGATGGTCACGACGGCGAGCAGGAAGATGATGGTCAGGCTGACGAGCAGAATCGACAAGGCGATCTCGTTGGGGGTCCTGCGCCGCTCGGCTCCCTCCACGAGCGAGATCATGCGGTCGAGGAAGGTCTCCCCCGGCGCAGCCGTGACGCGCACGACGATCTCGTCGGAGAGCACGCGCGTGCCGCCGGTGACGGCCGAGCGGTCGCCGCCTGCCTCGCGGACGACGGGGGCGGACTCCCCGGTGATGGCGGACTCGTCGACGGTGGCGACTCCCTCGACGACGTCGCCGTCGCCCGGGATCACCTCGCCGGCGGCCACGCGGACCCGGTCGCCGACCCGCAGCTCGGTCCCGGCCACCACCTGCTCGACGCCGTCGGCGTCGATCCGCCGGGCGGTCACGTCGGTGCGGGCAGCACGCAGCGAGTCCGCCTGCGCCTTGCCGCGGCCCTCCGCGACGGCCTCGGCGAGGTTGCCGAAGACGACCGTCAACCACAGCCAGACGGCGATGGCGAGGGTGAACACGCTCGGGTCGACCACCGCCGCGACCGTCGTGACGAGCGAGCCGATCCAGACGACGAACATGACCGGGCTGCGCCACAGGTGGCGCGGGTCGAGCTTGCGCAGCGCGGCCGGCAGCTGCGCGAGAAGCTGCCGCGACAGCGGGGTGGTGGCCGAGGTGCGGGTCATCGGGAGGCTCCTGTCAGGGCCTCGGCCACCGGGCCGAGGGCGAGGGTCGGGAAGAAGGTGAGCGCGGAGACGAGGAGCACGACGCCCACGACCAGCCCCCCGAACAGCGGGGTGTCGGTGGGCAGCGTGCCCGCCGTGGTCGGCACGCGTCGCTGGCGTGCCAGCGATCCCGCGAGCAGCACCACGAGCACGATCGGCACGAACCGGCCGAGAAGCATGGCGGCCGCGAGCGTCAGCTGGAAGAACGTCGACGTCACCGTGAGGCCGCCGAACGCGCTGCCGTTGTTGTTGGCCGCCGAGGTGAACGCGTAGACCACCTCGGAGAAGCCGTGACCGCCCGGGTTGCCCATCGCCGCCACGCTGGACGGCAGGGCGATGGCCGTGCCGACGCCCACGAGCACCAGGGCGGGCGAGGCGAGCGTGTAGAGCGCCACGAAGGTCATCTCCTTCGTGCCGATCTTCTTGCCGAGCAGCTCGGGGGTCCGGCCCACCATCAGTCCGGCGACGAAGACCGCCAGGATCGCGGCCACGAGGATGCCGTAGAGCCCGGCGCCCACGCCGCCGGGCGACACCTCGCCCAGCATCATGTTCGTCAGCACCGCGCCGCCACCGAGGGGCGAGAACGAGTCGTGGGCCGCGTTGACGGCACCGGTCGACGTGCCCGTGGTCGAGACGGCGAACAGGGCCGAGGCCCACTCCCCGAACCGGGTCTCCTTGCCCTCCATCGCCGCCCCGGCGGCCGTGGCGGCCTGGCCCTGCCCACCGACCTCGGCCCACGTCGTCACGGCCAGGGAACCGGCCCACAGGACGCCCATGACCCCGAGGAGGACGAGGCCCTGGCGCCGGCGACCGGTCAGCGTCCCGAAGGTGCGGGTGAGGCAGACGGGCACGACCAGCAGCAGGAAGATCTCGAGCAGGTTCGTGAGCGCGGTCGGGTTCTCGAACGGGTGGGCCGAGTTGGCGTTGAAGAAGCCGCCACCGTTGGTGCCGAGCTCCTTGATCGCCTCCTGGCTCGCCACGAGGCCGCCGGGGACCACCTGGGTGCCGCCGGCGAGGGTGCGGACCGTGACGTCGCCGAGGTTCTGCACGACACCCGCCAGCAGCAGGAGGACCGCGGCCACCGCGGAGAGCGGCAGCAGGATCCGCACGACCCCACGGACGAGGTCGACCCAGAAGCTGCCGAGCGTGGTCGTCTCGGTCCGCACGAGACCCCTCACGAGCGCCACGGCCACCGCGAGGCCGACCGCGGCGGACACGAAGTTCTGCACCGTCAGCCCGAGCGCCTGCGCGCTGAACCCGAGGGTGGACTCCCCCGCGTAGGACTGCCAGTTGGTGTTCGTCACGAACGAGACCGCCGTGTTGACGGCCATGTCCCACGGCATGCCGGGCAGACCGCGGCTCCACGGGAGGGCCGACTGGCCGACCAGGATGGCGAGGAGCAGCGCGAGGCTCACGGCGGAGAACGCGAGCACGCTCAGCGCGTAGCCGCGTGCGCTCTGCTCGGCGTCGGGGTCGATGCCGCCGACGCGGTAGACGGCTCGCTCGACGCGCAGGTGACGGCTGGAGGTGAAGACACGGGCCATGTGGTCGCCCAGCGGGACGTAGATCACGGCGAGGAGCGCGAGCAGCGTCGCGATCGTCAGGAGGCCGGAGACGGTGTCGGACATGGGCGGCTCAGAACCGGTCGGGCCGCACGAGGGCCACGACGAGGTAGACCAGCAGCGCGACGACGCCGAGCAGCTGGAGGGCGGTGACGAGGGACATGCCCCCAGCCCACACCCGTCACGGCCGCTCGACGCCCGTCCTGACGGGCTCCTGACGCGTCTTGACGCCTTCTTGACGCGCCTTCTCGACGCAGCGCCCCGCGGCGCAGGGTTCAGGCGGTCAGACGGGCCACGGCGGCGGCGATGCGCTCGTCGGTGGCGGTGAACGCGACCCGCACGTGGTGCGCACCGCGCTCGCCGTAGAAGTCACCGGGTGCCACCAGGATGCCGCGCTCGGCCAGCCAGGCCACGGTGTCGCGGCAGCCCTCCCCGCGGGTGGCCCAGAGGTAGAGCGCCCCCTCGGAGTGGGTGATCGTGAAGCCGGCCGACTCCAGGGCGCGGCGCAGGGCGTCTCGCCGCTCGGCGTAGCGCCGACGCTGCAGCTCCACGTGCTCGTCGTCGGCGATCGCTGCGGCGAAGGCGTGCTGCACCGGGGTCGGCACCATGAAGCCGAGGTGCTTGCGCACCGCCAGCAGCTCGGCCACCACTGCGCGGTCGCCTGCCACGAACCCGGCGCGATAGCCCGCCAGGTTGGACCGCTTGGACGTCGAGTGGACCGCCAGCAGTCCTTCGTGGCTGCCCTCGCACACGTCGGGGTGCAGCACCGAGACCGGCTCCGCGTCCCAGCCGAAGTCGGCGTAGCACTCGTCGGACACGAGCAGCGCGCCGCGTTCGCGGCACCAGCGCACCACGGCCCGCAGGTGCTCGGCGCCGAGCACCTCGCCGTGCGGGTTGGCCGGGGAGTTCACGTACACCAGGGACGGCACGTCGGTGAGCCCGTCGGCGACCGGGTCACCGAGGACCACGCGGGCGCCGGCGAAGCGGGCACCCACCTCGTAGGTGGGGTACGCCAGCGACGGCAGCACGACGGTGTCGGCCGGGCCCAGCGCGAGCTGGGTCGGCAGGTTGGCGATGAGCTCCTTGGAGCCGACGGTGAGCAGCACCTGGTCGGCGGCGAGCCCCGTGACACCGAGCCGACGGCGGAGCCAGTCGACCGCGGCCTGGCGGACCGCGTCGGGTCCGAGCACCGTCGGGTAGCCGGGAGCGTCCGACGCCGCGGCGAGCGCCTCACGGGCGACCGCGGGCGTGGGGTCCACGGGGGTGCCGATCGACAGGTCGACGATGCCGTCGGGGTGGGCGTTCGCGCGCTGCTTCGCGTCGGCGAGCGTGTCCCACGGGAAGTCCGGGAACCGCGCGGACAGCCGGGGCCGGTCCATCACTGCCTGCTCATCGGCCGCGGATCACTCCTGGTTCTGCGGCGGGAGCGCAGCGATGAACGGGTGGTCCTTGTCGATGACACCCGTGCGCGCCGCACCACCGGGAGACCCGAGGTCGTCGAAGAAGTTCACGTTGGCGTCGTAGTACTCCTTCCACTCGGACGGGGTGTCGTCCTCGTAGAAGATCGCCTCGACCGGGCACACCGGCTCGCAGGCACCGCAGTCGACGCACTCGTCGGGGTGGATGTAGAGCATCCGCTTGCCCTCGTAGATGCAGTCGACGGGACACTCGTCCACGCACGCGCGGTCCTTGAGGTCCACACACGGCTGGGCGATCACGTACGTCACGGGAGACTCCTTCGACACGAGCACGGCTGCACGACCCGAGGGCTCACGGGCAGGCCGAGGACCAGTATCGCGCCTCGGCCAAGGGCGTCCGCACCCAGGTCTGCCTCATGAGACGGTACTGCCGTGAGCGACGTGGAGATCCTGGTCGGGCAGCGCGCGACGGTGCGCCACCGGCTCGACGACGGCAGTGCCACCGACGTGGTCGGGCGCGTCGTCGAGGCCGGTCCGAACGGCGTGACGGTCGAGCGTCGTGACGGGTCCGAGGTCGTGGTGGCTGCCGACCGCGTCGTGGCGCTGAAGGTCGTCCCGCCGCGTCCGACGCGCAGCCGTCGCGCGCTCGACGTGGGCGTCGACGAGCTCGTCCGCGTCACGTCGCGAGGGTGGCCGGCGCCGGACGTGGAGCAGCTCGGCGACTGGGAGCTGAGGGCCGCGGGCTCGTTCACCGGGCGCGCGAACTCGGTGGCCGTCGTGGGCGAGCCGGGGCTGCCCCCGGCGGAGGCCGTGGCACAGGTCCTGGCGTTCTACGCCGCGCGCGGACTGCCGCCGCAGGCCCAGGTGGTGGTCGGCTCGGACTGGGAGCGCCGGTTCCTGGATGCGGGATGGGTGCCGAGGGCGGGCTACCGCGGCGGTGCGGTGGTGCAGGTCGCCGACCTCGTCGACGCGCCAGAGGCCGACCCCCATGTGGACGTGGTGGGGGCCGCGTCCGACCGCTGGCTCTCGCGCTACGGACGGGTGGACGACGCCGCTGCCGCCCGAGCCGTCCTCGAAGGACCGCGCACGGTCGGGTTCGCCGAGCTGGAGGACGGCGGGGTGCCTGCTGCGGCCGTCGGACGCGTGGTGGTGACCGGGGAGTGGGCCGGTGTCGCCGCCGTGGAGACCCTCCCCGACCACCGGCGTCGCGGCCTCGCGGACGCCGTCGTGCGCACGTGCCTGGCCTGGGCGCACGAGCGCGGCGCGACCCGCGTGTACCTGCAGACCATGCCGGACAACACGGGCGCTCTGGCGCTGTACGCCCCCCACGGCTTCGTCACCCACCACGAGTACCGCTACCTCGAGCCCTCACAGGAGGCTCACAGCCGATCCAGCGGGGGCCACAGCGCCGGCGCCTAGCGTGACCGCATGAGCACCCACCACGACGAGGTCGAGGACCACGACCTCGGACTCTCCCACGACCTCCCGACCCTGTGGCACCGCCGCCGCCTGCTGGGCCTCTTCGGCGGCGCCGGTGCAGCGGTCGCCCTGGCCGCCTGCTCCACCGACTCCACGGGAACCGCGACCGCCACGTCGAGTGGTCCTCCCGAGGGCGGCGGACCCGGCACCTCGGCCGAGGTCGGGGACGGCGAGATCCCCGAGGAGACGAACGGCCCCTACCCCGCGGACGGCACCAACGGCGTGAACGTCCTCACCGAGTCGGGCATCGTGCGCAGCGACATCCGCTCGAGCTTCGGTGGTGCGAGCGGGGTCGCCGAGGGCATCGCCCTGACGCTGACGCTCACCGTCGTCGACGTGAGCAGCGCCGACGACGCCGGCACCGCTGCAGCCGGGGCGGCGGTGTACGTATGGCACTGCGACCGCGACGGGAGCTACTCGATGTACTCCGACGACGTGGCGGACGAGAACTACCTGCGTGGCGTGCAGGAGGCCGACGCCGACGGCACGGTGACGTTCACGTCGATCTTCCCGGCCTGCTACGCCGGGCGGTGGCCGCACGTGCACTTCGAGGTGTACCCGAGCCTCGACGACGCGACGTCGGCGAGCAACCGGCTGAGGACGTCCCAGCTGGCCTTCCCGGAGGACGTCTGCGCCGACGTGTACGCCACCGACGGCTACGGGAGCAGCGTCTCGAACCTCGCCCAGGTCTCGCTCGACTCCGACAACGTGTTCAGCGACGGCTACTCCCTGCAGCTCGCGAAGGTCAGCGGCTCCGTCGCCGACGGCTACACCGCGTCCCTGCGGGTCCCGATCTGACGGCCGCAGGTGGTTCGGGACCGGGGATGGCCGACCCTCAGTCGTCCTTCGGCTCCTCGCCGCAGACGATCCGGGCCGCTGCCTGGTAGTTGGCCGTGTCCGTCTCGCGCTTGACGACCTTCCCGCCCTTGCTGAGGGTGCGGTAGATGTCGATGTCGAACCCCTGCAGCGGAGCCTGGGGCACGCAGTCGTCGGAGTCGTCGTAGCGCGTGGCGGGGGCGCGGAAGTTGCGGCGCTCGGACTTGCCGGCCTTCACCTCGAACTCCTTGGTGCCCCACATCTGGACCGTGGTGCGGCCGACGCCGCCCGGGCTGCTCTTCTGCACGAACGCGCGGATGAGCACACCGCTCTGGAGGTTGTTGCGGAAGCGCAGGTCGAGCGAGCCGAAGTAGACGGTCGCCTCGCGGCCCACCGGGTAGCGGTCGATGTAGAAGGCGTGCGGGTGGTGCTCCACGTCCTCGAGGCCGGCGAAGAACGCCGCGTTGTAGGTGGTGGTGACCACCTGCGACACACCTCCGCCCAGCTCGTCCTGGAAGCGGCCGTTGTTGATGACCGAGCCGGTCGTGAACCCGTTGGCCGCGGTGCGCTCGCCGACGGTGTCGTTGAAGGAGAACGTGTCGCCCGGCTTGAGGATCGTGCCGTTGAGGATCTCGGCCGCGCGGCCCTGGTTGACGTTGCGGTACTCGGCGTGCGGGTACTCGGTGGTGAACTCGCCGATCTTCTCGACGATCTTCAGCGCCTTGGCGTCCTCGGTGGTGAACGCCGGCTCGACGACCTTGGCCTCGACCTGGACGGTGCGCTCGTCGCCGGTCTCGGTGAGCACCGGCACGAGCTTCTCGGCCATCTCCTGCGGCTGCAGGCCGACGCCCTCCTTGCCGGGCACCACGACGGGCTTGTCGTCGCGGATCTCGACCGTGGCATCGACGGCCTTCTTGCCGATGCCGGTCGTGGCGTCGGTGAGCGGCTCGGCCAGCTTCTCGGGGTCGATGACCGGTGCCATCGCGCCGTCCACGGGCTCGACGGTGAGCGCGGGCGCGTAGGCGGTCACCGGCAGGTCCACGTCCTTGTCGCCGACCTCGATGGTCACGGGCGCGGCGACCGCGGGCTCCGCGACCTCGGTCATCGCCCGCCGCAGACCGTCCTCGTCGACCGCGGGCTCGACGGCGGCGGTGGGGACCTTCGCCGGGTCGGTCTGCACGAGGTACTGGTCCTGCACGAGCTGGGCGGTGTCGTCCTTGCGGACCACCAGCCCGGGCTTGGGTGCGCGGGGCTTCGGCTTCGCCTCGGGGAAGGTGATGAGGGCCTCGGTGACCGGCACGTCGACCGCCTCGGCGACACCGTCGACAGCCGCCTTCAGGGCTGCGTCGTCGACGTCGAGGACGGGCGCGTGCTCGTGGCTGCCGAAGAACAGGGCGACCATGTCGCGCGGGTCCCAGCTGCGGACGCCGCCCGCCTGGTCGACCGACGCGTCGACGTCGAGAGCCAGCCCGGCCTCCGCCGGGTCGATCTCGAAGGACTCGTCGGCGTGGGTGAGGGTGACGGGGTCGCCCTCACGCGGGGTGAGCTCCTCGTCGACGGCGGCGCGGGCGGCGGCCGGTGACAGCCCGCCCACGTCGACGCCGCCGATGCTCGCGTCGGCGGGCATGCGGGTGCCCGTCAGGACGTAGCCGCCCACGTACAGGCCGCCCAGGACGACGACGGCGGCGAGCAGGGCCCAGCGGCCCCGGCGGCGCGGGCGCTTCTCCGACGGCCCCTCTCCCCCGATGGGCGGGATGCCGGCGGCACCGTCGTGGCGGTCCGTCGAGGACTCCTCGTGCGGGCCGTCGTGGAGCGGGAGCGCGTCGTCCTCGGGCTCGTGCCGGAGCTCGTCGTCCGGCGGCGGGGTGCTCAGCGCCGAGCCGGCGAGGGCCGCGGCGACGGCCGACCGCGTGCGCGTCTCGTCGCGACGGTCGTCGTCCGGGGCCTCGTGCAGGTCGTCGTGCTCGTCCTCGACGGGGTCGGCGTCGATCGCGTGCAGCGGTGGGACCGAGTCGTCGTCGACGTCGTCCTCGTCGAGGTCGTCCTCCTCGGGGTCGTCCACGTCCTCGAACGGCTCGTCCTCAGCGACGGCCTCGGCCGGGGTCGCGGTCTCGTCGACGTCGACGTCCGGCTCGACGGCGTCCTCGGAGAGGGCGATGTCCTCGTCCGCGGGGTCCTCGTCCGCTGCTGCGTCGAGGGCGGGGTCCTCCTGCGCCTCGACGTCGGTGTCGTCCGCGGGTGTCGTGTCACCGAGGTCGAGCTCGGCGTCGTCGTGCTCGGCGAGGGGCTCGGCGTCGGTGAAGGTGTCGTCGAGGTGCCGGTCGTCGGCTCCCTCGGCTCCCGTCTCCCCCTCGCCGGGGCGCGGGTGCTCGGAGTCGGGTCCCTCGACGTCCGGCCGCTCAGGTCGCTCGTCGCTCATGCCTTCTCCTGGATGGTCTTCTCGCTGAGGGGCGACCGCACGATCGTCCCGTAGTGCGACCGGTAGTACAGCAACGGGTCGTCCACCCCGTCGCGCACGGCCGCGCCCGTCACTGCTCCCATGATGACGGAGTGGTCGCCACCGTCGTGCACGGCGTGCGTGGTGCACTCCAGCCAGGCCAGGGCGTCGTCGAGCAGCGGCGCGCGGTTGGCGCCGCGGTGGAACGGCACACCGGCGAGCTGGTCCTCCAGTGGTCGGCCGCGGTCGGCGAACCATGCCGAGGCGTCGCGCCCCTCCTCGGTGAGGATCGAGACGCCCCACGTGCCTGTCGTGAGCACCGCGTCGTGGAACCGGCTTGCCCTGTGCGAGCACACCAGCACCATCGGGGGCTCCAGCGACACCGAGCAGAAGGCGCTGGCCGTCATGGCGTGGTCGACGCCGTCGAGGACGGTGGTGACCACCGTGACACCGCTCGCGAACCTGCCGAGGGCGTCGCGGAAGGCACGCTGGTCGACGGACGCGGTCATCGTTCCAGCCTAGGAGCGAGCAGGACCGCGGCGGCGCACACCCCCAGGCCCCCGATCATCCAGGTCCAGCCGATCGCGTCGGCGGCCACGAGGTAGGAGCCCGACGGCTGCAGCTGCTGGAGCAGCAGCACCAGGGTCCAGCCGAGCCCGAACCAGGCGGCCCCCACCCGCACCGCGAAGCCGCAGGCCACGGCCACGAGGGCCACGGTGACCAGGCTGAGCACCAGGCCGCCGGGCCGGTCGGCCCCCATCACCTCGAACGTCGTGCGGTGCACGAGGGACCCCAGGACCCCCACCCAGACGCCGAGCAGCACCACGACCAGGCGGGCGAGGGCCGCCGCCGCGCTCACACCCCGGTGCCGGCGAAGAGGTCGTCCTCGAACGTGGTGCCCGGCGCCGGCGCCGCGACACCCTTGACGAGGCGGTAGTGCTCGGTGCCCCACGCGCGCTGGGCGACGTCGTTGGACAGCGCGAAGAACGGCCCGTCGACGGCGATCTGCGTGGCGTGGGCCCGCATGGCGTCGAGCTTGGCGTCGACCCAGGTGCTGCCGTCGACCACGGCGTCGAGGTCCTCGTCGCGGATCGCGAACGGCGGCAGGTTGTCGGGGTCCATGCCCTCCATGAACTGCAGGTCCCCGGCCTCGCGGATCTCCTTGATGCCCTGACGCATGGCCGACTCCGACATCGCCGTCCAGTAGACCTTCGCCACGTCCCAGGCCTCGCCGAGGTCGTGGCGGTAGGACCGGGCCGCCGCGAGGGCGACGGCGTAGTGCGCCACCCGGTTGGCCTGCACGTGGTCGGGGTGGCCGTAGTTGCCGAACTCGTCGTAGGTCACGAGGACCTGCGGCCGGATCTCGCGGATGACGGCGACGAGCTCGTTCGTGGCCTCCAGCAGGTCGGCGTGCCAGAACGCGTTGGCATGGATCACGTCGGCGGCGGTGGCGTTGCCGTTCTCGTCCCACTTCATGCCGGAGTCGCGGAAGCGCCCGTCGCCACCGAGGCGGCGGAAGTCGGTGACGCCCAGGATCCCCATCGCGTCGGTGAGCTCGGTGAGCCGGTGCGCGCCGAGCCCGTCGTCCTGGTCGGCCGCCAGGTGCTCGAGCTCGGGAACGAGGATCTCGCCCATCTCGCCGAGGGTGCAGGTGACGAGGGTGACGTGGGCCCCCTCGCTCACGTACTTCGCCATGGTGGCGCCGTTGTTGATGGTCTCGTCGTCGGGGTGGGCGTGGACGAGCAGGAGACGACGTGCGGGCAGGGCCATGGCGCCAGCGTATCGACGCGGCACGAGCGTGGGCACGGGAGCGCAGGAGGGGCGCGGGGGCACGGATGGTGAGATGGGTGCCATGACGGTCTCCTACCCTCGCCTCGCCGCCCGCACCGCACGCTTCACGCTCGGCATCCCGCGCAACGTGACGGTCTCGCCGGACGGCGGCACCGTGTGGTTCGTGCGCACCGCCGACGGCGTCAGCCGCACCGGTGCCCTGTGGGCCCACGACGTGGCCACCGGGCAGGAGCGGGTGCTGGTGGACCCCGACGCCCTCCTCGCCGACGGCGAGCAGCTGTCGGCGGCCGAGCGCGCGCGACGGGAGCGCTCGCGGGAGACCGGCGCCGGTGTCGTCGACTACGCCGTCGACACGGCGGGGCGGTGGGCCTCCTTCGCCCTCTCGGGCAAGGCGTGGGCGGTGGACCTGGCTGCCGGGGCCGTGCACGAGCTGCCCACCGTCGACGGCGTGATCGACCCGCGGGTCGACCCCACCGGACGACGGGTGGCCTACGCCGCTGCCGACGGCGCCCTCCGGGTCGTGGACCTGCAGGGCGAGGAGAGGGCCGGCGACGAGCAGGTGCTGGCGGCGCCGGACACGGCGACGCAGGTCTGGGGCCAGGCCGAGTTCATCGCCGCGGAGGAGATGAGTCGGTACCGCGGGTTCTGGTGGGCCCCCGACGGCTCCTCGCTGCTCGTGGAGCGCTACGACGACGCCCCGGTGCAGGTCTGGCACGTGGCCGACCCCGAGAACCCCGACCGCGAGCCGGTCGCCCAGCGCTACCCGGCCGCCGGCACCCCCAACAGCGAGGTGACGCTCTGGCACGTCGCGCTCGACGGCACCCGCACCGAGGTGCAGTGGGACCGCGAACGGTTCGAGTACCTCTCGAGCGTCACGTGGACCGAGCACGGCGCCCCCGTGCTGCAGGTGCTGAGCCGCGACCAGCGCAGCGCCCGCGTGCTGTCGGTCGACGTCGCGGACGGCTCCACCGAGACGCTGCGCGAGCTCTCCGACGCGGCATGGGTGGAGGTCACGAGCGCGCCGCGCCGTGCGCCCGGTGGCCGTCTGGTCACCGTGGAGGACGTGGACGGCTCGCGTCGGCTCGTCGTCGACGGCACGCCCGTCGGGTCGTCGGAGTGGCAGGTGCGCGGCATCGTCAGCACCCACCCCGACGCGGTGGTCGTGACCGCGTCGGCGGAGCCCACCGAGGTGCAGGTGCTGCGCGTCGGCCTGGGCGGGACGTCCGACGTCGAGCCGCTCACGTCGGGCCAGGCCGTGCACGGTGCGGCCGTCGGCGGCGGGACCACGGTGGTGAGCCGCTCCGCGCTCGACGCGGTCGGCACCACCTTGACGGTGCACCGCGAGGGCACGGCCGAGACCACGCAGCTGTCGGTCGTCGCAGAGCCGGCGCCGTTCGAGCCCGACGTGACCGTCGTGTCGGTCGGTGAGCGCGAGCTCCGCGCCGCCGTCCTCTTCCCGCGTGACCACGTGCGGGGCTCACGCCGCCTGCCGGTGCTCATGGACCCCTACGGCGGTCCGCACGCCCAGCGCGTGCTCGCGTCGGCCCGCATGTTCCTGGAGGCGCAGTGGCTGGCCGACCAGGGCTTCTGCGTGATCGTGGCCGACGGTCGCGGGACGCCTGGTCGCGGGGCGGTGTGGGAGCGGGAGATCCTCGACGCGTTCGCCGAGGTCACCCTGGCCGACCAGGTCGACGCACTCGCCGGCGTGGCCGAGCGCTTCCCCGACGACGTCGACACCTCGCGCGTCGGCATCACGGGCTGGTCCTACGGCGGCTACCTGTCCGCCCTGGCCGTGCTGGCGCGACCGGACGTCTTCCACGCCGCGGTGGCCGGCGCTCCCGTGACCGAGTGGCGCCTGTACGACACCTGCTACACCGAGCGCTACCTGGGGCACCCCGACGAGCGGCCCGACGTGTACGACCGCAACTCGCTGCTGCCGCTCGCCCCGCGTCTGGAGCGTCCGCTCATGCTCATCCACGGCCTGGCCGACGACAACGTGGTGGCCGCGCACACCCTGCGCCTGTCGTCGGCCCTGCTCGCGGCCGGCAAGGCGCACACCGTGCTCCCCCTGTCGGGCGTCACCCACATGACGCCCCAGGAGGTCGTGGCCGAGAACCTCAAGGTGCTGCAGGTGGACTTCCTGCGGACCCACCTCGGGGCCTGAGCTCTCCGCGCTGCTCGGACCATCCTCGACCTGCGGCCGCGCTGCCGGTCCTTCGTCAACCTGCGGCTGCGCTGCCGGTCCTTCGTCGACCCGCGGCTGCGCTGCCGGTCCCTCCTCGACCTGCGGCTGCGCTGCTTCCGCTCCGAGTCGGTCTGGTCTCCGAAAGGGCCTCGACCTGACGGTGGGCCAGGGGTCGGTCGAGCTCCCGGGCCGCGGCTGGGCGGTCAGCGGTAGATGACACGCCGAATGCGGAAGTCAGAGGTAGGTGGCGCGCGGATAGCGGGTCTCCATCCGCGGGCCACCTACCTCCAGCCTCGCCCGTAGCGCGGGCCACCTACCTCCCGGGAGCGACGGGACGCAGGCCCGAGAACCCGGGCCACCACGCACCCAGCTCCCCGGTCGAGGCCCTTTTCGGGGCCCACCTCCGCGCAGAGCCGAGGCAGCGCACCCGCAGGACCAGCACCCGCCGAGCCAGCGCAGCCGCAGGACAGGACGAGGACGACGCCTACCCCTCCCGCTTCAGCCGCTTCGGGCCGTCGGGCAGGTCGAGGGCCGGAGCATCCTCGGACAGCCGCTCGTCGCCCGGCAGCCAGCCGCCGTACACGTCGACCATCTCGACGACCCGCTCGTCGAAGGGCTCGACGACGACCGCCCACGCATGGTCCTCGGCGTCGTCCTCGCCCGCGAAGCCCTCGCGTCGGGCGGTCACCGTGTAGCCCTCGGCCTCCAGCGCCTTGACGAGCTCGTCGGCGTCGTCGCGCTCGTCGAACCAGATCTCGCTCATGGCGACGATGGTAGGACGGGGTTCGGAGGGGCGGGACTCAGCCGTGGTGCAGCGTGAAGTCGTCGAAGTCGAAGCCCGGCGACACCATGCAGCTGACGAGCGCCTCCTCGTCGGTCGGGACGGTGCGCTGCCACCGCCCTGCAGGGACGAGCACCTGGCTCGACTCCCCCGCCCCGACGCCGACGTGGTGCCGCTGCCCGGCAGCGGGCGCCCGACCGTCGCCCCCGAGCTCCAGCACGACGGTCCCGGTGTGCGCGAGCCACAGCTCGTCGGACGCCACGCGATGCCACGCCGACGACTCGCCCGCGGGCAGCAGGAACCAGATGAGGGTCGCGGTGGGTCGGACCCGTCCGTCGGGCAGCGTGACGTCGACCGGGGAGCGCCAGGTCTGCCGGTACCACCCGCCCTCGGGGTGGGGCTCGAGACCGAGCCGACGTGCGGTGGCAGGTGCCTCGGAGGGGGTGGAGCTCATGGCCGCACGGTAGTAGCCTGGGGGTCCCCGATCCGTGAGGTGATCTGCCACCGTGAAGCTCTGAGGTCCGAGCCCTGCGCGCGTCCGCTCGACGCTGCGCGCCTCGTCGACCTCGTTCACGGTTGCTCCTGCGACCCCGGGCGCCTGCCCGGACTCTCGGGACGTCCTGACGTCGTGTCCTCCTGACGGCGCGCTCGCGCGGCTCACACCGCTCCAGCCCGCCACGACCCTCAGGAGGCCCCCATGGCTGCATCCCTGTCCTTCCACCACGTCACCCACACCTGGCCCGACGGCGCACCCGCCCTGTCCGACGTCGACCTCGACCTCGGGCCCGGGCTGCACGGGCTCGTCGGCAGCAACGGCAGCGGCAAGTCCACGCTGCTGCGCCTCGCTCACGGCGACCTCGTCCCCACGGGCGGCTCCCTCCTGACCACAGGGTCGCTGGAGCTGCTGCCGCAGGACCCGGTGCGGACCGTCGAGGGGCTCACCGTGGCCGACGTCCTCGACGTCGCCGACACCCTCGTCGCCCTGCGCGCCATCGAGGCGGGCAGCACCGACCAGGCCGACTTCGACCGGGTCGGGGACGACTGGGACGTCGAGGAACGAGCCGCGGCCTGGCTCGCTCGGCTCGGGCTCGGCTCGCTCGGCCTGTCGCGCGAGGCGTCGAGCCTCTCCGGCGGCGAGCTCGTGCTGCTGGCCCTGGCCGCCCGCCTGCTGCGCAGGCCCGACGTGGTGCTGCTCGACGAGCCCACGAACAACCTCGACCGACGCGCCCGCGCGCACCTGACGTCGGCGCTCGGCGCGTTCGGCGGGGTCGCCCTCGTCGCGAGCCACGACCGCGAGCTCCTCGAGCGCATGGACACGATCGTGGAGGTGCACGCCGGACGGGTGCGCACCGTCACGGGCGGGTTCTCCGTCTACGAGCGGGTCGTGGCGGCCGAGCAGGAGGCGGCGGGGCGCGCCGTCCGCGACGCCAAGGCGGACGTGCGGCGCCAGGAACGTGAGCTGGTCGAGGCCCGCGCCAAGCTCGCCCAGCGGAAGCGGACGGCGCACAAGGCCGAGGCCGAGAAGCGGGTGCCGAAGATCGTCGCCCACGGCCGGCGCATGGCGGCCGAGGTGTCGGCCGGGAAGCTCCGCGGCGCGCACGAGGAGCACGTGGCCCGCGCACGAGCCGACCTCGACGCGGCCGAGGAGCTGGTCCGCGACGACCGCGAGATCCGCCTGGAGCTGCCCGACACGGCCGTTCCGCGCACCCGTGACGTGCTGGTCACCGAGGGGCTCGTGCTCCCGCACGTCGGCACCGAGGTGGCCCTGCACCTGAGGGGGCCGGAGCGTGTGGCGCTGACCGGGCCCAACGGCAGCGGCAAGACCACCTTCCTGGAGGTGGCTCTCGGCCGGCTCGCCCCGGCCGCCGGGTCCGCGACCGTGAGCGTGCCCGTCGGCAGGCTCGCCCAGCGGCCGACGCTCCCGGTCGAGGACGCCTCCGTCCTCGAGAACGTGCGTCGGGTGGCTCCGGGGGCCGACCCCCAGCACGTGCGGGCCCAGCTGGCACGGCTGCTGTTCCGTGGCCGTGCGGCGGAGCGGATCGTGGCGACGCTGTCCGGGGGCGAGCGGCTGCGGGCGGCACTCGCGTGCGTGCTGCTGGCCGACCCCGCGCCCCAGCTGCTGCTGCTGGACGAGCCGACGAACGACCTGGACCTCGTGAGCGTCGGGCACCTCGTGGAGGCGCTGCGCGGCTACCGGGGGGCACTCCTGGTGGTCAGCCACGACGAGCGGTTCCTCGACGAGCTCGAGCTCGACCGCCGGGTGGCGCTCCCGTCGCCCAGCGGACCGGTGCGACCCGCACGAGACTAGGAGCGTGAACCCCGACGGACCCCCGCTGGACGGGCCGAGCATCATGCGCCAGACGTGGGCCGACATCGCCTTCGTGCACTGGGCGGTCGACCCGTCGACCGTCGAGCGATTCATGCCGCCCGGGGTGCGCCCCGACGTGCTCGACGGCAGCACCTACGTGGGCCTCATCCCCTTCCGGATGCAACGTGCCGGGTTCGGGACAGGGCCCGCGGTGCCGTGGCTGGGCACGTTCCACGAGACCAACGTGCGCCTCTACTCGGTCGACGACGCAGGCCGCCACGGCGTGGTGTTCCTGTCGCTGGAGTCCTCACGGCTGCTCGTGTCGGCCCTGGCCCGGATCGTCTTCGGCACGCCGTACACCTGGGCCCGGATGCGGGTCGACCAGCACGACGACCGGCACCGCTACACGTCGCGTCGTCGCTGGCCGGGGCCGCGCGGGGCGGGCGGGCGGATCGAGGTGCGCCCCGTCGAGCCGCTCCACGAGCCGAGCGAGCTGGAGCACTTCGTGACCGCCCGGTTCGGGCTGCACACCCGGGTCCTCGGCCGGACCTGGTGGGTCCCCAACACGCACCGGGCGTGGCCGCTGCACCGCGCCGAGCTGGTGTCGATCGACGACACCCTGGTCGAGGCGGCCGGCCTTCCCGGGCTGGCGGCCACGGAGCCGACGTCGGTGCTGTGGTCCGAGGGCACCTTCACGACGTTCGGGACGCCGCGCGGCGCCGTCCCTCGCCGGGCAGCAGCACTCGGGTGAGCACCACGCCCCACACCGCTGCGAGCGGGAACATCAGCAGACCGTAGACCGCCGCCGGCACCGAGATGTCGGTGTCGTCGAGCACCTCGACGGCCACGTAGATGGCCAGGGTGGCGTTGTGCACACCGATCTCGAACGAGCTGGCCACCGCCTGCGCCGGCGTGAGGCCGACGAGCCGCGGCACGAAGAACCCGACCACGAGGCTCACGACGCAGAACAGCGTGGCGGCTGCGCCCACCTGCGCCAGGTAGTCACCTGCGTCCGAGCCGGTGCTGGCCAGGATCCCGAGCACGAGGACCAGCAGGATCACGGCCGACGCGATGCGCACCGGCTTGTCGGCGCGCTGGGCGAAGCCAGGGCTCTTCGCGCGCACGAGCATGCCCACGAGCACGGGGGCGAGCACGACGACGAAGACCTCGACGACCTTGCGGAACTGCAGCGACACCTCGTCGTCGAGCCCGTAGTGGGCGATCGCGAGGTTGGTGATGAGCGGCAACGACCCGATCGCGATGATCGAGTTGATCGCCGTCAGGGACACGTTCAGGGCGACGTCGCCCCGGAACAGGTGGCTGTAGAGGTTGGCCGACGTGCCACCCGGCGACGCGGCGAGCAGCAGCATGCCGACGGCGAGCAGCGGGTCGAGGTCGAACGCGGTGACCAGGCCGAAGCAGACGACCGGCAGCACGACGAGCTGGCAGGCCAGGGCCACCGTGACCGCCTTCGGGTGGCGGGCCACGCGCCGGAAGTCGTCGGGCGTGAGCGAGAGGCCCAGCCCGAACATGATGATCCCGAGCGCGATGGGCAGCCCGACGGTCGAGAGCGCGGAGTCCATGGGCGAATCCTAGGAGTGATGCGGGTCACATCCTGGTCGGCGCTCCGGTCGATGGAGTGGTCCTGTCGGTCAGGGAAGGGCGTCGAGGATCGCGGGGATCCGCTCCCGGAAGGCCGCCACGCGGTCGCGCGTGCGCTGCGGCTCGCCGACCTTCTGCAGGTTCGCGATGCCTGCATCTCCCCGGGCGATGCCCGCGGCGATCCGCTCGCTGGCCGTCGTCATCCGCGCCACCACGGCGTCGAGGAGCGTCACCGGGCCCCACTCCCCGTAGGCCTCCACGACGAGGTCCAGACGTCGGGCGGTCTCCTGCGCGCCGATGTCGCGGTAGAGCGGGATGCCGGTCCAGACCAAGAAGGCGAGGTCGTCGATCGCACGCCCGGGGCCCGCCATGTCCCAGTCGATCATCGCGACGAAGTGGCCGCTCTGGATGATCCAGTTGTACGCGCCGGGGTCGTGGTGGCAGATGATCTGGTCGGCCTCCAGGAGCACCGGCTCGTCGCCGGTGCCGCGCCACCGCAGCGGCTCGTCGGGGCGGAAGTCCTCCACCAGGTCGTGGTACTCACGCAGCCACGTGACCGCCTCGACCAGCACCGTGTCGAGCACGACCTCCTGGTCGACCGGCACGCCGCGACCCTCGACGTAGCTGAGCACCTCGCGGCCCTCCTCGTCGAGGCCCTCGACCCGTGGCACACCGCCGAGGCCCTCCGCGGCGAGGTGGTCGAGCAGGGCGTGGACGGCCGGCGTCCAGGGCCCCGTGGGGCGGCGGACGGTGCGTCCGATGCGGATCGCTCCCCCGACGGCACCCGGCAGGTACTCGACGTCGGCGCTTCCTCCGTCGTCCGGTCCCGTGTCCTGTGCGTCGTTCACGTGGCCCATCGTGGCACGCTGTCTCCCGTGGCTCACGGACACGCGCACTCCCTCGACGACCTCGACGTCGGCCCGCCCCGCCGGGGCCTGGCCGCGACCCTCGCCGTCGTGGTGGGGGCCATCTCGCTCGTGGCGGTCGTCGCCATGGTCATGCTGTGGCCGTCGGCGTCGGAGGTCCCGCGCGACGCCAACCCGCTGAGCGGCGAGGGTGTCAGCCTGGTCGACGCCACCGTCACCGCCGTCAAGCCATTCGACTGCGGCTCGGGTGGCGTCGGTCCCGACAACCTGCCCACCGTGGCGGGCGACTGCGCCAACGTGACGGCCGAGACCGACGCCGGCGACGCCTCGTTCGTGCTCGACTCGGCGCGCTTCCAGGCCGGCATCGACGTCGGCGACGACATCGAGGTCATCCGCATCGCGCCCGCGGGCCAGGAGGCGACGTTCGAGTTCTACGACTTCCAGCGCAGCTTCCCGCTGCTGGCCCTCGCCATCGCGTTCGCCGTGCTGGTCGTGGCGGTCGCCCGCTGGCGTGGCCTGTTCGCGCTCGTCGGCATCGGCGTCACGCTGCTCGCGCTCATGCAGTTCATCCTCCCGGCCCTGCTGGCCGGCAGGTCCGCGCTCCCGGTGGCGATCGTGGGCTCGACGGTGATCATGACGCTCGTGCTGTACCTCGCGCACGGGGTGAGCATCCGCACCACCAGCGCCCTGTTCGGCACGTACTTCGGCATCGTCGCCACGGCGCTCATGGGCGCGCTGGCGACCGACTGGTCGAGCCTGACCGGCATCGGCTCCGAGGACGACCGGACGCTGGTGGCCACCGTGCCCGACCTGTCGATGTCGGGGGTCGTGGCCGCGACGATGGTGATCGCGGGGCTCGGCGTGCTGAACGACGTGACCGTGACCCAGGCGAGCGCGGTGTGGGAGATGCGCGCGCTCCAGCCGACCGCCAATGCGGCCAAGCTGTTCACGTCGGCCATGCGGATCGGCCGCGACCACATCGCCTCGAGCGTGTACACGCTCGTGTTCGCGTACGCGGGCTCGGCGATGACGGTGCTGCTGCTCATCACGGCGTACTCCCGGCCCCTGGGCGAGATGGCGTCGACCGAGGAGCTGGGCCAGGAGATCGTCCGCACGCTCGTGGGTGCCATCGGACTCGTCCTCGCGGTTCCCGTGACGACCGCGATCGCCGTCGCCCTGGCCCCCGCGGCCGAGGACGAGCCCGAGCACGCGGGCGGCCACCGCCGCGCCCCCGCCTGACTCTCCCCACCCCCACCCCGCGTTTCGACGCGTTCGGGTCTGCGTCGGACGAACCGACGCAAGCGCGTCAGGACGCGGGCCGGAGCGCGGTGGCGTGCGTACCCTCAGAACATGGAGTGGGTCGGGATCGTGCTGTTCGCCGTGGCCGTGCTGGCCGTGCTGGTGCTAGCGCTGTACCTGTTCCAACGCTCACTCGACAAGCCCGGCGGCCGCGAGGGCCTGGGCACGATGGGCAACGGCATGGGCGTCATGGACAACTTCTTCAGCCCCTCGCGTGCCGACGCCAAGGAGGAGCTCGAGCGGCAGAAGCGTGCCGCCCACGTCATGCCGTCGCCCGACGAGGACGACGACGAGCGCCACGGCCAGGTCCGGCGCAACCCCGACGGATCGCCGCGTTCCATCCGGATCTCCCGCCCTCCGACGCACGACTGACGACGCCCGGACGACCCGGCTCCTCGGCGACCTCGTCCTGGGACGGTCGCCCCAGTCGCGGTTCTCAGGAGGCGGCCCGGGACGAAGGGCCCTACCGTCGAGGGATGCAGACCGCCCGCACGATCCTCGCGAGCACGATCGGCTTCTACGCGTTCATGGGCGCACAGGCCCTCGACGCGCTGCGGACCGGCTCCTCCCGCCGCCGCTGAGCCTCAGGCTCGTCGCGCGCCCATCGCCTCGCGCATCCCCCGCGTGGCCAGCTGGTCGGCCAGCTCGTTGTCGCTGACCCCGGAGTGACCCTTCACCCAGAACCACTCCACCTCGTGCCGGTCGCACGCGGCCTTGAGCCGCTGCCAGAGGTCGACGTTCTTGACCGGCTGCTTCGCCGCCGTGCGCCAGCCGTTGCGCTCCCACCCGGCGAGCCAGGACGTGATGCCGCTGCGCACGTAGGTGCTGTCGGTGTGCAGGTGCACCGTGCTCGGCCGGTTCAGCATCTCCAGCGCCATGATCGGCGCCGTCAGCTCCATCCGGTTGTTGGTCGTCGAGCCCGGCTCGCCGCCGCACAGCTCGCGCACGTGCGCGCCGTAGCGCAGCACCGCGCCCCAGCCGCCCGGACCCGGGTTCGGCGTGCATCCCCCGTCGGTGTGGATGGTCACGACAGCGGTCTGCAGGGCTTCGGTCGACATGGCGGGCCCATCCTCGCACCCGACGGCCGCGCGCGGGGGTGCGCACCGCCGGGGCGCGTAGCGTGGCGGTCATGAGCCTGCACACCGCCGACGAGCGGACCGTCCTGGAAGGTCTGCTCGACGCGCAGCGGACCGAGATCGCCCTGCTGCTCGACGAGCTCGACGACGCCGAGGCGCGCACCCGGCTCGTGTCGTCGATGACCACCGTCCTGGGCCTCGTGAAGCACGCGACGTTCGTGGAGAAGGTCTGGTTCCACTCGCGCGTGGCCGGCGTCCCGCGCGAGGACCTGCGCCTGCCCCGCACGCCGGCCGAGAGCTTCGAGCTGGTCGAGGACGACACCATCGAGTCGGTGCGAGCCGACTACGACGACGCCTGTGACCGCTCGCGCGTCGTGGCCGCCCAGCACGACCTCGACGAGACCTGGCCGTGGCACGACGGCCCGGTCTCCCTGCGGTACCTCTACGGCCACATGATCGCCGAGCTGGCCCGGCACGCCGGGCACGGCGACATCCTCGTGGAGCAGCTCATCGCGCGGCGCCCCGTCGGCACGGACTGAGCGTGATCGACCCGGTCGTGGCGCTGGCCGTGGTCGGCGCCGCGCACGCGGCGTTCCAGACCACGGTGTCGGTGGTCGTCTACCCAGCACTCGCCGCGGTCGGGCGCAAGGGCTTCGCCGCCGCGCACGAGGCGCACTCGAGGCGCATCGTCGCGCTCGTGGCCCCGCTCTACGCCGCACTCCTCGCCGTGGGCGGGTGGGCCGCGCTGGCCGATCCGCGCCCGCTCGTGCTGGCGGCGGTCGCGGCGCACGGCGTCGCCCTCCTGCTCACGGCCTCGGTCGCCGCTCCGACCCACGGACGGCTCGGGTCGGACGGCCCCACCCCGGCGCTGCTGCGCCGACTGGCCCGCTCCGACCTCGCCCGCACGGCCGCGGCGTGGACCGGCCTCGTCCTGTCGCTCCTCGCCCTCGGCTGACCCGGGCCACGCACGATTCTCCCTCTGCGCGATCAGGGCTTCTCCCTTCGCGTGGACCGTGCCGCGTGAAGGAAGCATCCTTGCCCGCGGCTGTGTCGCTCAGGCGAGGTGCAGGGGGTCTCCGACCGCGAGGACGCCGGGCGTCTCGACGTCGGCGTACACCGCCAGGCAGAGGTCACGCTCCGCGCCGAGGTGCTTCAGCAACGACCCCTCCGCGGAAGTCCCGTCCTGCGCGACGTCGACCATCCGGCACCGCGGGACCCGCTCGACGACGCGAAGGACCACGCTCCCGAGGGTGAGCGAACGACCCACCCAGGTCTCCTCGACGAACGGCTCGTCGGTGTCGACGACGACGTTGACGCGCAGCCGACGCGGGTCCGCGTCGACGCTCCACCGCTCGGCGCACCACGCGAGGGTGGCCGTGCCGACCAGCGACACCGCCCCCTGGTCCTGGTGCCCGACGCCCGCCTCCGGCAGCACCCCCACCGCAGCCTCCATGACGGTGCTCAGCTCGGCGTCGAGGACCGCGTCGCCCACGGTCCACGTGCCCGCCCCGCTCGACACGACCACCTCACCGGAGTCCGTGGTGCGCGCCGCGTGCTCGAACACCGCGTCGCGCCGACGGAAGCGGCGGCTGTCCTTGCCCGACGCGAAGCGACCGTCCTCGTCCTCCACGGCGTACCAGCGGTCGCCCACCAGCCCGCGGGCGTCGAGCTCGACGCTGCGCAGCGCCTCGCCACCCATCGACTTCACCGGGTAGCGACGCAGGGCGACCACCGTGGGGCGTCCCGCGTCGGAGGCGGTCACGGAGCCGTCGCCACCCGCACCCGGTTGCCGTCGGGGTCGACCACCTCGCAGTCACGCGCCCACGGGTTGTCCTCCACCTCGGCGCCGAGGTCGGCCGCGATCGCATCGACGTCGGGCACCCACAGGTAGACGAGCGACGGTCCGGGAGCGTCGCCCGTGTGCTCTGACAGGTACACCCGGCAGCCGTCGCGCACCACGCCCACGAACCGCGGGAACCCCGGCTCGAACACGTGGCGGAACTCCTCGACGAACCCGAGCCGCGCCCACCACGGCAGCGACGCATCGACGTCGGCGACACGCAGGATCGGGACGGCGGAGACCTTCTGACGGCTCATGGCGTCACCCTCACACGACGGAGATCAGTCGGTCCACAGGACGACGACCCGACGCCGCCCCGGCGACGACCTCGACGTTCCGCGTCACGGGCTCGATGGCTTGCCTACCTGGGGATCGCTGCGACCGGATCCGAGGCGTCCTCCACGGGAGGACCTTCCCGCGAACGACGGGCCGCGCGACCACGTCCGACTCGGCCGGATGGGCTGGATGGGCTGCGACCTACACGTTGAAGCGGAACTCCACCACGTCGCCGTCGGCCATGACGTACTCCTTGCCCTCCATGCGGACCTTGCCGGCCGACTTCGCTGCGGCCATGGACCCGGCCTCGACGAGGTCGTCGAAGGAGACGATCTCGGCCTTGATGAAGCCCTTCTGGAAGTCGGTGTGGATCACGCCGGCGGCCTCGGGGGCGGTGGCGCCCTTCGGGATCGTCCAGGCGCGCGTCTCCTTGGGCCCGGCGGTCAGGTAGGTCTGCAGGCCGAGGGTGTCGAAGCCGACGCGGGCCAGCGCGTCGAGGCCCGGCTCCTCGACGCCCATCTCGGCGAGCATCTCCGCCCGCATGACCTCGGCCTCCTCGTCGTCACCCAGCTCGACCAGCTCGGCCTCGCTCTTGGCGTCGAGGAACACGGCCTCGGCGGGGGCCACGATGTCGCGCATCTTCTGCTTGAGGGCCTCGTCGGCCAGCTCGTCGGCGTCGCAGTTGAAGACGAAGAGGAACCGCTTGGCGGTCATCAGGTGCAGGTCGCGCAGGAGCGCGAGGTCGAGCCCGGCGTTGAGCACTCCGGTGCCGGCCTCGAGCGCAGTCTGGGCCTTCTGCACCTCGGCCAGCTGGGCCGCGAGCGACTTGTCCTTGCGCGACTCCTTCTCGAGCCGCGGGACCGCCTTCTCGACGGTCTGCAGGTCCGCGAGGATCAGCTCGGTCGAGATGGTCTCGATGTCGCTGCTCGGGTCGACCTTGCCGTCGACGTGCGTGACGTCCTCGTCGCGGAACACGCGGGTGACCTGGCAGATCGCGTCGGACTCGCGGATGTGCGAGAGGAACGCGTTCCCCATGCCCTCGCCCTCGGACGCGCCGCGGACGATGCCGGCGATGTCGACGAACTGGACCGTCGCCGGGAGGATCTTGGCCGAGCCGTGGATCTCCGCGAGCTTCTCGAGCCGCGAGTCCGGCACGCCGACCACGCCGACGTTCGGCTCGATCGTCGCGAACGGGTAGTTCGCCGCGAGGACGTCGTTCTTGGTCAGGGCGTTGAAGAGGGTCGACTTGCCCGCGTTGGGGAGTCCGACGATGCCGATGCTGAGTGCCACGAGGAACCAGCCTACTGGTCCGGCTCACGCGGCCCGACGGCGCGCATCAGCCCCAGACCCGCACCCACAGGCGACGCCAGAAGCCCTCGGTCGCGGCCAGCTTGGCCCGACGTCGGCGCAGGGCCGCGGTCTCCCCGTCCGCAGCGCCGGCCCAGCCGCCGGTGGCCAGCCCGGTGCCCACGGCCTGCTCGGGCGACGCGCCGCCGACCATGGCCGAGCCCGCGCCCGAGAACTCGGCGAGCCGGCGGTAGCAGTCGCCGCACAGCAGCCGCCCCGACACGGTCTCGTGGGCGCCGGGACGCCTGCCGCACTGCGTGCAGGTGCTCATGCGGCGAACCTACTCCCGCTTCTCGGTGGCGTCGAGGTGCTCGGGACGCAGCGTGAAGTGCCGGCTGACCCCGCCGTACCAGGGGTCGTCGGGCACCTCGCCGAGGTCCTCCGCGCCGAGCCGCCGAGCCACCGCCGCCGACGGCGCGTTGTCGGGGTACATGCCGATGACGAGCGAGGCGTGTCCGGCGGCGAAGGCGCTGCGGGCGTGGGCCGCCGCGCCCTCGGTGGCGTACCCGTGCCCGGCGCTGTCGGGGTGCAGGTGCCAGCCCAGCTCGTACTCCCCCACGAACCCGCCGTCGATGCGCTCCATCCGCGACACCAGCACCGTCCCCGCCATCACCCCGGTCTCGCGCACCTCCAACGCGCGCCACGCCTGCAGCGGGTCCTCGGCCTCGCGAGCGTTGACCCGCACGACCCACGCGCGGGCGGCGTCGAGGTCGGCCATGGGCACGAACGGCGGGTTGTCGAGCCAGCGGATCACGTCGAGCCTGGAGAGGATCGAGAGCACCCTCGGGGCGTCCGCGTCGACGAAGCGGCGCACCGCGAGCCGCGGCGTCTCCACGCGCTCGGGGAAGTCCGACCCGGTGAGCATGGGCCCGAGCGTACGGACCCAGGTGCCACGATGGCCGCATGACCGTCATCAAGATCAACGCCATCACCGTGCCCGACGACGCCGGCGACGAGCTGGCCCACCGCTTCGCCGCCCGCGCCGGTGCCGTGGACGACGCCGACGGGTTCGAGGGCTTCGAGCTGCTGCAGCCCACCGACGAGCGCACCCAGTGGCTCGTCATCACCCGCTGGCGCGACGAGGACGCGTTCCAGGCCTGGCTGGCCTCGCCGTCGTTCGCGCACGGCCACCGGTCGGAGTCCGAGCGCGGTGGCGGCGACGCGCCCAAGCCGGTGTCGACCCACAGCGAGGTCTGGTCGTACCAGGTCGCCGGCGGATCACCCGGCAACCCGGCAGCCGACCCCACGGCCGGACCCGCCTGAGACCCGCCGTTCCAGCGCGCCGCCACGACTCTGTCGGTCCGATGCCCTAGCGTCACAGGCATGGCAGCCTCCGTGGCACCCTCGCCTGCCGGACTGGCCCGTCACGATCTCGGGGCCCGGCAGTCGATCCTGTTCGCCACGATGGCCCTCGCCGCCATCACCACGCTCGACGTCGTCACCGACGGTCGCCTCGGCCTGATCTTCTCCGTGGGCTTCGTGCTCGTCGTGGTCACGGTGCCGCTCGCGGTCGACGTCCGCTCGCTGCTGCCGGCCGGCGTCCTGCCGCCCGTGCTGCTCCTCGTGTTCGTGGGCGTCGTGGCGGCCGCATCGCCCGACGCGGTCGAGGTCTCCGGCCTGCCCGACGGCACCGGCTGGTTCGGACGCACCCTCACCGGCGTCATCGACCGCGGCGTCACGCTCATGGTCGGCCACGGACTGGCCCTCGTCGCGGTCGTGGCCCGGATCGTGACCGACCCCCACCACCCGCGTCGCGCGCGGGTCGCCCGTCCGGCCCGTCGCACGGTCTGACCCGTGGAGGAGTACCTGCGGCTCAACCGCGCCATGTGGGACAGCCGTGCCGCACGGCACGCCGCCGCGGCGTCCTACGACCTCGACCGCTACCGCCGTGACTCGGCCGCGATCAGCGACGTCGTCCGCTTCGACCTGCCACGGCTCGGCGACCTCAGCGGCCTCGACACGGTGCACCTGCAGTGCCACATCGGCACCGACACCCTCAGCCTGCACCGCCTCGGGGCCACCGTCACCGGGCTCGACCTCTCCCCCGCGTCGCTCGCGGAGGCCCGCGCGCTCGCGGCCGAGGTCGGCGCCGACATCGGCTACGTCGAGTCCGACGTGTTCGACGCACCGGAGGCGCTGGGCCGCGAACGCTTCGACCTCGTCTACACCGGCATCGGTGCGATCTGCTGGCTGCCCAGCATCGACCGGTGGGCCGCCACCGTCGCTGCGCTCCTGCGCCCCGGCGGGCGGCTGGTGTTCCGCGACTGCCACCCCATGCTCGGCACCCTCGACGTCGTGGACGACCGCATCGAGCTGGTCTACCCGTACGCCGAGCACGTCGAGCCCCTCGTCTTCGAGGACACCGCGTCCTACGTCGACCCGGCCGACCACACGCTGCCCGGGCTGCCGTCCCGGGAGTGGGCGCACGGTCTCGCGGAGATCCTCACCGCGCTCATGGAGCACGGCATGGTCCTCGAGACGGTGCTCGAGCACGACAGCGTGCCGTGGGTCGCGCTGCCGGGCCACATGACGCCGCACCCCGAGGCGCCCGGCGAGTACCGGCTGACCGAGCGGCCCGAGCGGCTCGCCGCCAGCTTCACGATCGTCGCGAGCCTCAGCCGCTGAGGGCGTCCAGCACCTTCTGCACCCGGCGGGCCCGGGTGTCGTCGCCCTTCGCGTCGGCCACGCTGCGCGCGTGCTCCTTGCGCCGCGAGGGGGCGAGCGCGTCGAAGGCGGCGCGGAGACCGGCGGACCCCAGCGCCTCAGCCAGCGCCGGTGGCACCTCGACCTCGCGCGGGGCGTCGTCGCGCCGGATCACCACGTCGACGGTCTGCCCGACCTCGACGCCCAACGTGGCGCGGGCGGCCTTGCTGAGTCCCACCAGGTTCTCGCCGCCCATCCGGGCCAGCCGCAAGGGCACCGTCGTCCCACCGATCGTCACGGCCACGGGGAACGCCTTCCCGTCGCCCAGCCCGGCCACCTGCTCGTCGGTGAGCACGACGGCCGCCGCCGGCCCGCGGGGCTCCAGCGTCGTGGTCATGCGCAGCTCTGTCATGGGTCCTCCTGGGGTCGGGGAGTCAGCGTAGGTCTCGTCCGCGTGGGGTTGCCAGGGGTCCGGGGGCTGCCTAGCGTGGACACGACCCGGCCCAGCCAGGGCCGACTTCGGGGGAAGCAGGTCGCACCATGACCGCACGCACGTCCGTCCGCCTCAGCACCGGCCTGCTCGCCGTCGGGCTGGCCACCACCGCGCTCGTCGCCACGACGTCGGCCGCCGAGGCCGGCACGCCGGCCCCGCGACCACCCTCAGGCTCGTCGACCGCCGTCGGCTCGGGTGGAGCCGTGTCGTCCGTCGACGCCGAGGCGTCCCGCGTGGGACTCGAGGTGCTGAAGCGTGGCGGCAACGCGGCCGACGCCGCCGTGGCCACCGCATCGGCGCTGGGCGTCACCGAGCCCTACAGCGCCGGGATCGGCGGTGGCGGCTACTTCGTCTACTACGACGCGAAGCGCAAGAAGGTGTCGACGATCGACGGCCGTGAGACCGCGCCCGCCGGCATCACCCGTGACGCGTTCATCGACCCCGCGACCGGCGAGCCCTACCCGTTCACGCCCGACCTCGTCTCGTCCGGCGTGGCCGTCGGCGTCCCCGGCACCCCGGCCACCTGGGAGGCGGCGCTGCGCGACCACGGCAGGTGGTCGCTGCGCAAGGCCCTGGCGCCGTCCATCGCCCTGGCCTCGAGGGGCTTCCGTGTCGACGAGACGTTCCGCAGCCAGACGCTCGACAACGCCGAGCGCTTCGCGGCCTTCCCCGCCACGGCGAAGCTGTTCCTGCCGGGCGGCGACGCACCGAAGGTCGGCAGCACGTTCCGCAACCCCGATCTCGCCCGCACGCTCTCGCTCCTCGCGGCGAAGGGACCACGCGCCTTCTACACCGGCGCGGTCGCCCGCGACGTCGCCCGCACCGTGCAGGCACCGCCCAAGGACCCTGCCGCCGACCTGCCCGCACCCGCCGGCTCCATGACCGAGCGCGACCTCGCCGGGTACCGCGTGGACCGCCAGGCGCCGACACGGGCCCGCTACCGCGGCCTCGACGTGTTCGGCATGGCGCCGTCGTCCTCCGGTGGCATCGCGGTGGGCGAGGCGCTCAACATCCTCGAGGGGTTCCGGCTCGGTGGGGGGCAGCGCCTCGGCACGTCGTTGCACCTGTTCCTCGAGACCTCCGCCCGGGTCTTCGCCGACCGCGCCGCCTACGTCGGCGACGTGCCGGGCGTGCCGACGTCGACGCTGCTCAGCCAGCGCTTCGCCGACTCGCGGGCCTGCACCATCGACCCCACCAAGGCGTCGAGCCGCCCCGTCGCCGCCGGCGCACTGGACGGCTCCGGTTGTGCCACGGTGGCCAACGAGGAGAAGCCCGACACCGAGAACATCTCCACCACCCACCTGTCCGTCGTCGACCGGTGGGGCAACGCCGCCTCGTACACGCTCACGATCGAGCAGACCGGTGGGTCGGGCATCACCGTCCCCGGCCGCGGTTTCCTGCTCAACAACGAGCTGACCGACTTCACGGCCGTCTACGACCCGAAGGACCCGAACCGCATCGAGCCCGGCAAGCGTCCGCGTTCGTCGATGTCGCCCACCATCGTGCTCGACCGTGGCCGCGTGAAGTACGTCGTCGGCTCGCCGGGCGGCGCCACCATCATCACCACGGTGCTGCAGGTGCTGGTGAACCGCATCGACCTCGGCATGACCCTGCCGCAGGCCGTGGCCGCACCGCGCGCGTCGCAGCGCAACGTCGCGGTGACGCCCGCCGAGCCCGCGTTCATCGAGCAGTACGGCTCGCTGCTCGCCCCATTCGGCCAGCAGCTCACGCCGTCGGGCGACGCCTTCACCTCGCAGGCCGAGATCGGCGCAGCCGCCGCGATCGAGCAGGACCGGCGCGGTCGGCTCATCGCGGTCGCCGAGCCCGAGCGCCGCGGTGGCGGCACCGCTCTGGTCGTCAAGCCCGACCGGCGGCGCTGAGCGCCGCGACCCGGGTCGGCGATTCCCATCACCTGATGGGAATCACGAGCTCCCCCTGGTTCTTCCTCGCTGACCCTGGAGGGAACACCGAGGTGAGTGGGGGATTCCCATCACCTGATGGGAATCGTGGGACTGCTCAGACGAGGCCGGCGGCCTTCATGTCCTTGCGCAGCTCGGGCGGGAGGGCGAAGGTGAGGGTCTCGTCGGCGGTGCGGACGGCGGCGGCGTCGGGGTGGCCGTGCTCCGAGAGGTACGTCAGCACGTCCTGCACGAGGTCGTCGGGCACCGAGGCGCCGGACGTGACGCCCACGGTCTCGACGCCGTCGAGCCAGGCCTCGTCGAACTCGCTGATGTCGTCGATCCGGTACGACGCCTTGGCGCCGGCCTCGAGCGCGACCTCGACGAGGCGCACCGAGTTGGAGGAGTTCGACGAGCCGACGACGATGACCAGGTCGGCGTCCTTCGCGATCTCCTTGACCGCGACCTGACGGTTCTGGGTGGCGTAGCAGATGTCGTCGGACGGCGGGTCCTCCAGCTGCGGGAACTTCTCGCGCAGCCGGCGCACCGTCTCCATGGTCTCGTCGACGCTCAGGGTGGTCTGCGACAGCCACGACAGCTTGGTGCCCTCGGGGAACTCGAGGTCGTCGACGTCGGCCGGGCTCTGCACGAGCGTGATGTGCTCGGGAGCCTCGCCCGCGGTGCCCTCGACCTCCTCGTGGCCCTCGTGACCGATGAGCAGGATGCGGTAGTCGTCGGCGGCGAACCGACGCGCCTCGTGGTGCACCTTGGTGACCAGCGGACAGGTGGCGTCGATCGTCTTGAGGCTCCGCTCGGCCGCCTCGGCGTGCACCATCGGCGACACGCCGTGGGCGGAGAACACGACCGTGGCGCCCTCGGGCACCTCGTCGAGCTCCTCCACGAAGATCGCGCCACGGTCGGCCAGCGTGTTGACGACGTGCTTGTTGTGCACGATCTGCTTGCGCACGTACACGGGGGCGCCGTAGAGGTCGAGCGCCTTCTCGACCGTGATGACGGCGCGGTCGACGCCTGCGCAGTAGCCGCGCGGGTCGGCGAGGAGGACGCTCCCGCCGACGGGGGGCATGCCGAGGTGCACGTTGGTCGTCATGACCTCATCGTAACGACCGGGGGCAGACGTCGAGGACGTCCGCCGCCGCCTCCGGCCTCGGAGGTAGGTCTCGCACCTCATCGGCCGTCGACGAGGTGCGAGACCTACCTCCGGGCGAGCCGTTCGGTGCGTCACCTACCTCTGAGGGCTCGTTCGGTGCGTCACCTGCCTCCGACGGGCCGGGACGGGGAGGGCCGTGGGCGGCGCGGAGCGTCGGGGCCACCTCCTAGGGTGTGGGCCATGGCCCTGGACACGAGCGCGGACTCCCCCGCGCCGCTGCGCCAGGTCTCCACGCTCATCGGGCAGTGGGTCGGCCGGCTCGGGCCGGTGTGGGTCGAGGCCGAGGTCGCCCAGCTGACCCGTCGTCCCGGCATCTGCTTCCTCGTCCTGCGCGACCTGCGCGCCACTCTCTCGGTGCGCGCCACGTGCCACGCCTCGGTGCTCGACGCGTCCCCCGCCCCGGTCACCGAGGGCGCGCGGGTGGTCGTGCACGCCAAGCCGGAGTTCTACGAGCCCAACGGGTCGCTGACCCTGCAGATCCGCGAGATCCGGCCCGCCGGCGAGGGAGAGCTGCTCGCCCAGCTCGAGCGCCGCAAGCAGCTGCTGGCCGCCGAGGGCCTGTTCGACGCCCGGCTCAAGAAGCCGCTGCCGTTCCTGCCCGGCACCGTCGGCCTGGTCACCGGCCGCGCCTCGGCGGCCGAGCGCGACGTGCTCGAGAACGCCCGGCTGCGCTGGCCCGGGGTGCGGTTCGAGGTCCGGCACGCCCTCATGCAGGGCAGCGGCTCGGCCCGCGCCGTGGCCGCCGCCGTCGAGGAGCTCGCGTCGCAGGTCGACGTCATCGTGGTCGCGCGCGGCGGCGGGTCGCTCGAGGACCTCCTGCCGTTCTCCGACGAGGCCCTGGTGCGCACCGTCCACGCCTGCCGCGTGCCGGTGGTCAGCGCCATCGGCCACGAGCAGGACACACCGCTGCTCGACCTCGTGGCCGACGTCCGCGCGTCCACACCCACCGACGCCGCCAAGCGGGTGGTCCCCGACGCCGCCGAGGAGAACGACCGGCTCGCCGGTGCCCGCACCCGCCTGCGCCGGGCCGTCTCGGGCTTCGTCGCGCACGAGGCGCACGCGCTGGCCCAGCTGCGCTCCCGGCCGGTGCTCGCCGCGCCACTCACGCTCGTCGACGCCCAGGAGGACGCCCTGGCGCACCTGCGCGAACGCACCCACCGGGCGCTCGGGCACCGGCTCGACCGCGAGCACGACGCCGTCGGCCACCACCTCGCGCGAGTGCGGGCCCTGTCGCCACTGGCCACGCTCGAGCGCGGCTACGCCGTGGCCCAGACCGCCGACGGGCACGTGCTCACGTCGGTCCACGACGTCCCCGACGCCTTCGTCGTGCGCCTGCCCGACGGCAGCGCCCACGTCACCACCGACCGCACCGAGGAGACCCGCCATGACGACTGACCCCGCCCCCGAGACGGAGCCCGACGGGCAGGAGCTCTCCTACGAGCAGGCCCGCGACGAGCTGGTCAGCGTCGTCCAGCGGCTCGAGAACGGTGGCGTCGGCCTGGAGGAGTCGCTCGCCCTGTGGGAGCGCGGCGAGCACCTGGCCGCCGTCTGCCAGCGGTGGCTCGACGGCGCCCGAGCGCGGCTCGACCGTGCCGCCGGCCACGACGGCGACGAGGACGACGAGGCCTGACCGGGATCGACCGCCCGGCTCAGGCGAGGGACGCGAGGTACTGCTCGAGCGTCGCGCGGTCCACGTCGCTCGTCACGACGGCGGTGGTGCGCTGCTCGGGACCCTCCACCTCGCGCGAGTAGGTGCTCTCGCCGTCCGGTGAGGTCCAGCGGGTCCAGGTCTCGCCACCGACCTGCACGTCGTCCACCCGCTCGCTGCCCTCGGCGTACTCGTCGACGGCGGCGTCCTCGCCCTCGGGTGCCTGCGTGAGCCCGATGAAGTCGGTGTCGGACGTCAACGTCCCCAGGCTCCACACGCCGTCGCGCACCCGCGACGACGTGACCTTCCAGCCCTCCGGCAGCGACGTGGGCGCCAGCAGGTCGGCCCCGGTCTCGCGCTCGGCGCCCGGCAGCACGGCGGAGTAGTCGACCGCGGGCACGTCAGGCGTCTCGGGCGTGCTGCCGAACAGGAACTGCGTCGCGGCCCAGACCAGCAGCAGGGCTGCGCCGAGGACCCCGACGGAGCGGAGGATGTCCCCCAGCTTGGGATTGCCTCGACTGGAACCGGCCATGCGTCCTCCGCTGCTCTGTCGTGCCGCACCTGCGGCTGGTTCGTCGGTGTTCCGCCGCGAGTGCGGCTAGGCTCCGGTCATGGTCGTGCACAGGCTCTCCGACGCCGCCGCGCTCGTCGGCGTCAGCGATGACACCCTACGACGCTGGCAGCAGCAGGGCCGGTTCAACCCGGTCGACGCCGACGGCCGGGCCGGCATCGAGGGGGTCGACCTCGCGAGGCTCGCCGCCGACCACGCGGCGACCCCCGACCACGGACCCGAGCACACGAGCGCGCGCAACCGGCTGCGCGGCATCGTCACGCGGGTCACGGCCGACACCGTGATGGCCCAGGTCGAGCTCGTCTGCGGGCCCTACCGCGTGGTCTCCCTCGTCAGTCGCGAGTCCGTCGACGCCCTCGGCCTCGAGCCCGGCGCCATCGCCTGGGCCACCGTCAAGTCCACCAACGTCTCGCTGGAGGTCACCCCGTGAAGCGTCTCGCCCTGCTCGTCCTGACCCTCCCCCTGGTCCTGTCCGGCTGCGGCAACAGCGACGCCGTAGACCCCCGGGCCGACGTCGACAGCACGCTCACCGTGTTCGCGGCGGCCTCGTTGAAGGGTTCGTTCACCGAGCTCGCCGACCGCTTCGAGGAGCAGAACGAGGGCGTGACCGTGGAGCTGAGCTTCGCCGGGTCGTCCGACCTCGCCGCGCAGATCGCCGAGGGCGCCCCGGCCGACGTGTTCGCCTCGGCCGACGAGAAGAACATGACGACGCTCGTCGACGAGGACCTCGTGGAGGGCGAGCCGCAGGACTTCGCCACCAACACGCTCGTCATCGTCACCCCACCGGACGACCCGGGCGACGTCACGTCGCTGGCCGACCTTGGCAACCCCGACCTCGACGTGGTGGTCTGCGCGCCCCAGGTGCCGTGCGGTGCCGCCTCCGAGAAGCTCGCGAAGAAGGACGGCGTCACGCTGGCTCCCGACAGCGAGGAGCAGTCGGTGACCGACGTGCTGGCCAAGGTCGCGGCCGGCGAGGCCGACGCAGGCCTCGTGTACGTGACGGACGCCGAGGCCGCGGGCGACGACGTCGAGACCGTCGAGGTCCCCGGCGCCGAGGACGTGGTCAACACCTACCCGATCGCAGCGCTCGCGGACGCCCGCCAGCCCGGGCTCGCACAGGACTGGGTCGAGTGGGTCACGAGCGACGAGGGTCAGAAGGTGCTGGACGACGCCGGCTTCGGCCCGCCGTGACCACGCCGACTCCCGCGCAGGCCCCCGCTGGGCGGCGCGGGGCAGGGGGGCGGGGGGCGGGCTGGCCCCGCGGGGACCGCTCCCCCACCTCCGGCGACCTGCCCGGCTGGATCTGGGTGCCCGCTGCGGCCGGCGCCGCCCTGGTGGTACTGCCGCTCGTGGCCCTGCTGGCCCGCGTCGAGTGGACCGACCTGCCGTCGCTGCTGACGTCGGAGTCGGCGCGGTCGGCCCTCTGGCTGAGCCTGCGGACGGCGGCGGTGTCCACGGTGCTGTGCATCGTGCTGGGCGTGCCCATGGCCTTCGTGCTGGCGCGCGCCCGGTTCCCCGGCCAGGCGCTCCTGCGCGCGCTCGTCCTGCTCCCGCTGGTGCTGCCACCGGTCGTGGGAGGCATCGCGCTGCTGGCCACGTTCGGTCGGCGGGGGCTGCTGGGCGAGTCGCTGGACGTGCTGGGCGTCCAGGTGGCGTTCTCCACGACCGCGGTGGTGCTGGCGCAGACGTTCGTCGCTCTGCCGTTCCTGGTGATCAGCCTGGAGGGCAGCCTTCGCACGGCGGGCCGGCGCTACGAGGTGGTGGCCGCGACGCTCGGGGCCCGCCCCACCACGGTCCTGCGCCGGGTCAGCATCCCCCTCGTGCTCCCGGGTCTGCTCTCCGGCGCCGTGCTGGCGTTCGCCCGCGCGCTGGGCGAGTTCGGCGCCACGATCACCTTCGCCGGCAGCCTGCAGGGGGTCACGCGCACGCTGCCGCTCGAGATCTACCTGCAGCGCGAGACCGATCCCGACGCCGCCGTCGCGCTGTCGCTGCTGCTCGTCGTCGCGGCGGTCGCCGTGATCGCGCTGGTCCGCGGACGGGGGTCATCCCTGTGAGCGTGCAGCTGGTCGTCGACGCCCCCGACCGCGGCGTCATGCTCGAGCTCGACGTCGCGCCGGGCACCACCCTGGGCCTCGTGGGGCCCAACGGTGCCGGGAAGTCGACCGTGCTCGCCACGCTCGCCGGCACGCTGCGTCCGCAGCACGGTCGCGTGGTCGTCGACGGCGAGGTCCTGCTCGACACGGCCTCCGGCACGTGGTGCGCCCCGCACGAGCGCGGCGTCGGCCTGCTCGCGCAGGAACCGCTGCTGTTCCCGCACCTCGGCGTCCTCGACAACGTGGCCTTCGGCCCACGCAGCGCGGGCGCCTCGAGGGCCGCGGCACGGGAGACCGCCCGCGACCATCTCGACGAGCTGGGCTGCGCGGACCTGGCGGACCGTCGGCCCGGCACCCTGTCGGGCGGTCAGGCGGCTCGGGTCGCCCTGGCCAGGGCGCTGGCCCCCGACCCACGTCTGCTGCTGCTCGACGAGCCGATGGCCGCCCTCGACGCGGGCACCGTCCCCCTGCTGCGCTCGGCGCTCGCGCAGGTGCTGCGCCGACGTCGGCAGGACGGCGGGACGGCCGTCCTGGTCACCCACGACGTGCTCGACGCCCTGCTGCTGACGGACCGGCTCGCGGTCGTCGAGGACGGCCGCCTGGTCGACGTCGGCCCCACCGCGCGCGTCCTGGAGCAGCCACGGAGCAGGTTCGCCGCCGACCTCGCCGGACTCAACCTGGTGCGCGGCACCGCGACCGGCCCGGGCCTGCACGGTGACGACGGACTGGTGGTGCACGCCGCCACGGCCGCGCTCCCCGACGGCAGCCCGGCCGTGGCCGTCCTGGACCCGGCGGCGGTCGCGGTGCACCTCGACGCCCCCGTCGGGAGCCCGCGCAACGTGTGGCCCGCCACCGTCACGTCGGTCGAGCCGCGCGGCCGGCGCGCGCTCGTGCGGACCGACGTCGTGAGCGCCGACGTGACCGTCGACGCCGTCGCCGAGCTGCGGCTGGAGCCCGGCCGACGCGTCCACCTGGTGGTCAAGGCGAGCGAGGTCCAGGTGCACGGGCTCTGAGCGACGCCCGTCGCCGGTAGGGTGCACTCGTGGACAGCCTGCAGCCCGCCGCCCAAGCCCCGGACCGCAACCTCGCCCTGGACCTCGTCCGAGTCACGGAGGCCGGCGCCATGGCCGCCGGCCGCTGGGTCGGACGCGGGGACAAGAACGGCGCCGACGGCGTGGCCGTCAACGCGATGCGGAGCCTCATCAACACCGTCGCGATGGACGGCGTCGTCGTCATCGGCGAGGGCGAGAAGGACGAGGCCCCGATGCTGTTCAACGGCGAGCACGTCGGCGACGGCACGGGCCCGGAGTGCGACGTGGCGGTCGACCCGATCGACGGCACGACGCTCTGCGCCAAGGGCATGCCCAACGCCATCGCGGTCATGGCCGTCGCGCCCCGCGGCTCCATGTACGACCCGTCGGCCGTCTTCTACATGGAGAAGCTCGTGGCCGGCCCCGAGGCCGCCGATGCCGTCGACATCCGGCTCCCCGTGGCCGAGAACATCGCCCGCGTGGCCAGGGCCAAGGGCATCAGCAACAGCGACGTCACGGTCTGCGTGCTCGACCGACCCCGCCACGCCGACCTCACGCAGCAGATCCGTGACGCGGGCGCGCGCATCAAGTTCATCAGCGACGGCGACGTCGCCGGGGCCATCGTGGCGGTGCAGCCCGACTCCGGGGTGGACCTGCTCGTCGGCACCGGCGGCACGCCCGAGGGCATCATCACCGCCTGCGCCATCAAGGCGATCGGCGGCGTGATCCAGGGCCGCCTCGCCCCCACCGACGACGACGAGCGTCAGCGTGCGATCGACGCCGGCCACGACCTCGACCGCGTGCTGCTCACCGACGACCTCGTGGTCGCCGACGACTGCTTCTTCGTGGCCACCGGCATCACCGACGGCGAGCTGCTGTCCGGGGTGCGCTACTCGGCCGGCAAGGCGTTCACCGAGTCGATCGTCATGCGCTCGCGCAGCGGCACGATCCGCAAGATCACCAGCGAGCACCAGCTCACGAAGCTCAAGGCGTACTCGTCGATCGACTACGAGCACTGAGCCTGCCCTGAACCGCCGCATGGCCGACGATCGGGGGATCCATGGAGACGTCTGACGAGGGACGCGCCCGTCACGTGCGCAGCGTCGACGACGTGCTGGCCCTCATGGACACCCTCTTCGACTCGACCGCCGACCGGTGGTCCGACGGGGCGGGCCGGTCCTGGTGGGACGACTTCTACACCGACCGGTCGCGCCCGGTGCCGTTCTTCGTCGACAAGCCCGACGAGAACCTCGTCGCGTGGCTCGACGCCGGGCTGGTGCCTCCGGGACGCGCGCTCGACCTGGGCTGCGGCGCAGGGCGCAATGCCCGTCACCTGGCGTCGCGCGGGTTCCAGGTCGACGGCATCGACCTGTCGCAGACCGCCGTCGCGTGGGCCCGCGAGCACGCACCCGCTCAGGAGCCAGCCCAGGAGCCGGCACCGCGCTTCCACGTCGGCGACGCACTCGGCGAGGCCGGCGCGACCCTGACGGGACCGTACGACCTGGTGTACGACTCGGGCTGCCTGCACCACCTGCCGCCGCACCGACGCATCGCCTACCTGCGCCTGATCGACCGCGTCCTCGCCCCGGGCGGCGTCCTCGGCATCGTCTGCTTCGCCGACGGGCAGATGGGCACGAGCGTCCCGGACGCCGAGCTGTACCTGCGCGGCGGGCTGGAGGGCGGGCTGGCGTTCACGCCGGAGTCGCTGCGCTGGATCTTCCAGGACCTCGAGCCCGTCGGGTCCCGGCCGATGCTGGCCCAGGACCCGGAGGCGACGCTCTTCGGCGAGGAGTTCCTCCTCACCGCGCTCTTCCGCCGCCCGTGAGGTGCCGTCAGCGCGGTCGGGGCAGGCCCGCGGCGGCGAAGATCCGCGCGTAGATCTCCCGCACCACCGTCTGCTTGCGTGCGTTGTACTGCATCACGTGCTCTCCCGCCTCGGCCGCGGCTGCCGCCGCCGCTCGCTTGGCCTCCGCGTACAGCTCTCGATCGTCGGGGTGGTTGCGCAGCCAGTCGCGGAACATCAGCATCCGCTCTGCCTCGGCCGAGTCGCGCTCGAGGACGTGCAGGTTGGTGCGCGGCCGGCCGTGGCGCAGCAGCCGGTGCCCGTGCCACCAGGGCTCGCGCACCGTCAGGACGAAGCCCTGCTGCTCCAGCGCCGGGACGTAGGCGTCCTCGTCAGCGGGATCGGGCACCACCAGGAGAAGGTCGATGATCGGCTTGGCCGGGAGCCCGGGCACCGACGTGGACCCCACGTGCTCGAGGCTCACGACGTTCGGCCCGAGCGCGGCGCGCACGGTCGCGACGAGGCCGGCCGCCTGCTCCGGCCAGGTCGGGTCCGGGTCGACGACCGCCACCTCGCGGCCCGGTCCCGCACCACCGACCCAGGGGCTCGATCCCGGCGGCGGCTCGGCGTCGTCGAACCGGACGATCTCCTCGGAGGTGGCCATCGTCCGACCCTAGACCGCCGGACGGACGACCGGGCGACCGTCCGTTCCACGGGCCCGGCTGGTCCCGAAACCGTACGATCGGGTCCATGGCCGGTTCTGGAGAACAGTTCGCGCACCTGCCCTCGGGCATCGACCTCTGCTTCGAGACGTTCGGTGACCCGAGTGATCCACCCGTCCTGCTCGTCATGGGGCTGGGCGGGCCGATGGGCTGGTGGGACAGCGAGTTCTGCGAGCGTCTGGTGGCCCGTGGCTACTTCGTCGTCCGCTACGACAACCGCGACACCGGCCGCTCCACCAAGCTGCGCCAGCACCGGGTCAGCCGGATCGACATCCTCAAGGCGGTGGCAGGCCTGGCGAAGGCGCCGTACTCCATCGGCGACCTGGCCGCCGACGCCTTCGGCCTGCTCGACCACCTCGGCATCGACGCCGCGCACGTCGTGGGCGTGTCGATGGGCGGGATGATCGTGCAGACCATGGCCGTGGCCGAGCCCGACCGCGTGCTGTCGCTGACGTCGATCATGTCGACCACCGGCAAGCGCACCGTCGGGTACCAGAACCCCAAGATCCTGCCGGCCCTGCTGAGCAAGGCCGGGCACACCCGCGACGAGTACGTGGCCCGCTCGCTGCGCGGCACGTCGATGATCTCGTCCCCGGACTTCCCGACCGACGAGGAGTTCGCCCGCAACCGCGCCTACGAGACGTACGACCGCGGCTGGTCGGCCGGCGGCGTCACGCGCCAGCTCATGGCGATCCTCACGCAGCCGGACCGCACCACGGACCTCGAGGCGCTCGACGTGCCCTCCACCGTGATCCACGGCCTGAAGGACCCGCTCGTGCACCGCTCGGGCGGCCGCGCGACGGCCGCCGCGCTCAGGGGCTCGGAGCACCTCGAGATCGCCGGCATGGCCCACGACCTGCCCAGCCAGCTCTACGACACGATCATCGACGCGGTCGTGCGCACCACCGAGCGCGCCTCCGCGCGGCACTAGTCGTCCCAGGGTCGGGGATCAGGACTCGGCCCACACCCCGAGCCGATTGCCCGCGGGATCGGTGAAGTGGAACCGCCGCCCACCGGGGAAGGTGAAGATGTCGTCGACCACCGAGCCGCCGGCGTCGAGGACCGCCCGGCGCGTGGCCTCGAGGTCGGCCGACCACAGCTGCACGAGCGGGCCGCTCGTCCCCGGCGTCCCGGCCGGGTCGAGGCCGCCGACCTCACCCTCGCCGTCGAGCGCCTGGATTCCGACGTAGGCGGGGTCGTCTGCCGGGCCGTAGTCGGTGAAGGACCAGCCGAAGGCCGCGCCGTAGAAGGCCTTCGCGGCCTGCAGGTCCGGTGCCGGGAGCTCGACGTAGTCGATGCCGTGGTGGGTGTGCGTCATGGCGCGACGCTAGCCCCGACCACCGACACCCCCGCCCACGACGACCGTCCTAGGCTGGCCGAGTGGACGACGAGGTGGTGGTGCGGACGCGTGCCGACGGCGCCACGGAGCTGCGCGTCAACGGCGTCTTCGTGATGGACGACGTCGAGACCTCCTCCGAGCGGGTGCTCGCGGAGCACGCGCTCGCCGCCGGAGCCCGCGAGGTGCTCGTCGGAGGCCTCGGACTCGGGTTCACCGCCCGTGCGCTGCTCGAGGCCGACGGTGGTCGACGCGTCGAGCGGCTGGTGGTGGCGGAGCTGCACGATGCCGTGCTCCGGGCGGTGCGCGAAGGAGCCGGCGCCGGTCCCGAGGTCCTCGACGACCCGCGCAGCACCGTGGTCGTCGGCGACGTGCTCGACGTCGTCGCGACCCAGCCCGCGGCGTCGCTCGACGCCGTGCTCCTCGACGTCGACAACGGACCGGACTTCCTCGTGCACGACGCCAACGCGGCCGTCTACGACTCCACCGGGGTGCGCGCGTGCGCCCGTGCGCTGAGGCCGGGCGGGACGCTGGCCGTGTGGTCGATGGCCGACTCCGAGACCCTGCGCGAGCGGCTCGGCGAGGTGCTGGACGACGTCCGCGCCCTCGCCGTGCCCGTCGACCTGCAGGGCCGCGCCGAGCACTACTGGGTCCTCACCGGCCACGCCCGCTGACCCGGAACGCTATGGTCGCCCCGTGGCAGCCGCAGACTTCCTCTACTCCGACCTGCTCCCGACCGGGCCCGACGAGACTCCCTACCGTCTCGTCACCACCGAGGGCGTCTCGACGTCCGAGGTCACCCTGCCGGACGGCAGCACCCGCACCTTCCTGCACGTGGAGCCCGAGGCGATCCGCCGGCTCACCGCGGAGGCGATGCACGACATCAGCCACTACCTGCGGCCCGCGCACCTCGCCCAGCTGCGGCGCATCATCGACGACCCGGAGGCCTCCGGCAACGACCGGTTCGTGGCGCTCGACCTGCTGAAGAACGTCAACATCTCCGCCGGCGGCGTGCTGCCCATGTGCCAGGACACCGGCACCGCGATCGTCATGGGCAAGAAGTCCGAGGGCGTCCTCACCGGCGCCGACGACGCCGAGGCCATCAGCCGGGGCGTGCACGACGCCTACACGACGCTCAACCTGCGGTACAGCCAGCTCGCTCCCCTCACCACGTACGAGGAGAAGAACACCGGCACCAACCTGCCGGCGCAGATCGAGCTGTACTCCACGCCCGGCACCAAGCCCACCCCCGAGTACTCGTTCCTGTTCATGGCCAAGGGCGGCGGGTCGGCCAACAAGTCGTTCCTGTACCAGGAGACGAAGGCGATCCTGAACCCCACGCGGCTGCTGGAGTTCCTCGACGAGAAGATCAAGAGCCTCGGCACCGCCGCCTGCCCGCCGTACCACCTGGCGGTCGTCATCGGCGGCACGTCGGCGGAGTTCGCGCTCAAGACCGCCAAGTACGCCTCGGCGCACTACCTCGACGAGCTGCCCACCGAGGGCTCGATGAGCGCGCACGGCTTCCGCGACGTCGAGCTGGAGCAGCAGGTCTTCGAGCTGACGCAGTCGTTCGGCATCGGCGCCCAGTTCGGCGGCAAGTACTTCTGCCACGACGTCCGCGTCGTGCGCCTGCCCCGCCACGGCGCCTCCTGCCCCGTGGCCATCGCCGTCTCCTGCTCGGCCGACCGCCAGGCCCGCGCCAAGATCACCCCCGAGGGCGTCTTCCTCGAGCAGCTCGAGACCGACCCGGCGCAGTACATGCCCGACGCCGGCGTGGCCGAGGACATCAGCGGCGGCGAGGTCGTGCAAGTCGACCTCACGCGACCGATGGACGAGATCCGCGCCCAGCTGTCGCAGTACCCCGTCAAGACGCGGCTGTCGCTCACCGGTCCGCTCGTCGTGGCCCGCGACATCGCGCACGCCAAGATCGCCGAGCTGCTCGACGCCGGGAAGCCGATGCCGCAGTACATGAAGGACCACCCCGTCTACTACGCCGGACCGGCCAAGACGCCCGAGGGCATGGCGTCCGGGTCGTTCGGACCGACGACGGCCGGCCGCATGGACTCCTACGTGCGCCGCTTCCAGGAGGCCGGTGGCTCCCTGGTCATGCTCGCCAAGGGCAACCGCAGCAAGCAGGTCACCGAGGCGTGCGACGCGTTCGGCGGCTTCTACCTGGGCTCCATCGGTGGCCCGGCCGCCCGTCTGGCCCAGGACTGCATCCGCAGCCAGGAGGTGCTGGAGTACCCCGAGCTGGGCATGGAGGCGGTCTGGAAGATCGAGGTCGAGGACTTCCCGGCGTTCATCGTGGTCGACGACAAGGGCAACGACTTCTTCACCGACCCGTCCGGTGCCGTCACCGTGCCGGTCAGCGGGTTGCGCGTCCGCTCCGCCGAGTAGCCGTCCGACGGGCCCGCGCTAGCGTGGTCGCATGACCGAGACCGACACGACCTGGCGCATCGAGCACGACACCATGGGCGAGGTGAAGGTGCCCGCCGACGCCCTCTGGCGTGCGCAGACCCAGCGCGCCGTCGAGAACTTCCCGATCTCCGGCACCCCGATCGAGCCGGCCCAGATCAAGGCCCTGGCCCAGATCAAGGGTGCCTGCGCGAAGGCCAACGCCGAGCTGGGCATCCTCGACGCCGACGTCGCCGAGGCGATCGTCGCCGCCGCGGCCGAGGTCGCCACCGGCGCCCACGACACCCAGTTCCCCATCGACGTGTTCCAGACCGGGTCGGGCACGTCGAGCAACATGAACACCAACGAGGTCATCGCCACCCTCGCCACGCGCTCGCTCGGCAAGGACGTGCACCCGAACGACCACGTCAACGCGTCGCAGTCGAGCAACGACGTGTTCCCGACGTCGATCCACGTGGCGGCCACGGCCTCCACGGTCAACGAGCTGCTGCCCGACCTCGACCACCTCGCACAGGCCCTGGAGCGCAAGGCCGACGAGTTCGCCGAGGTCGTGAAGTCCGGCCGCACGCACCTGATGGACGCCACCCCCGTGACCCTCGGCCAGGAGTTCGCCGGGTACGCGGCCCAGGTGCGCAAGGGCATCGCCCGCATCGAGCGCGCCCTGCCGTCGGCCGCCGAGGTCCCACTGGGCGGCACCGCCGTCGGCACGGGCATCAACACCCCGGGCGGGTTCCCGCAGCGGGTCATCGAGCTGCTCGCGGCCGACACGGGCCTGCCGATCACCGAGGCCACCGACCACTTCGAGGCCCAGGGCGCCCGCGACGGGATCGTCGAGCTGTCCGGGGCGTTGCGCACCGTCGCCGTCAGCCTCACCAAGATCTGCAACGACCTGCGCTGGATGGGCTCCGGACCCCGCACGGGTCTCGGCGAGATCAACCTGCCGGACCTGCAGCCCGGGTCGAGCATCATGCCCGGCAAGGTCAACCCGGTGCTGCCCGAGGCCACGCTCATGGTGTGCGCGCAGGTCATCGGCAACGACGCGACGATCACGTACGCGGGCGCGTCGGGGTCGTTCGAGCTGAACGTTCAGCTGCCGGTCATCGGCCGCAACGTCCTGGAGTCGATCCGGCTGCTGGGCAACACCTCGCGCGTCCTTGCCGACCGCTGCGTCGACAGCATCACGGCCAACGTCGAGCGGTGCCTCGAGCTCGCCGAGTCGAGCCCCTCGGTGGTCACGCCCCTCAACCGCCACATCGGCTACGAGAACGCTGCGGCCGTGGCCAAGAAGGCGGTCAAGGAGCGCAAGACGATCCGCGAGGTCGTGCTGGAGGAGGGCTACGTCGAGCGTGGCGACCTCTCCGAGGCCGACCTCGACGCCGCCCTCGACGTCATGAGCATGACCCACCCCTGACGGCGGTCATCTCGGGTCGTCCAGTGAGCCCTCGTCTTCTCGGCGTCGAGCGACGGCAGGTCAGTCGCGTCGGGCCAGCTGGTAGCCGTCGGCGTCCCAGACGGTGACCCAGGAGCCGCCGAAGGTCTCCTCGGCGTAGGTGCGGGCGTCCGGCGGCGAGCCGACGCCGGCCAGCTGGTCGAGCAGCACGTACTGCGGGTCGCCGGCGGGCATCGGGCCGTTCCCGACCGTGCCCAGCCAGTACACGTCGCGGTCGGTCGCGAGGTGGGTGATGAGACCGATGTCGGTCACCACCGAGGCGCCGTCGGGCACCAGGTCGACGACCTGCTGGGCCACCTCGGCCCGAGGCGGGACCTCGTAGGTCTGCGGCTCGGTGAGCGCCCACAGGGCCGTCGACGGCAGCATCACCGCCGTGAACGCGAGGGCCGGCAGGGCGAGCCAACGCGTGACGGGGATCCGACGCATGGTGTCGATCGCCGCGACGACGACGATGGTCATGAGCAGCAGCGAGTAGTGCCAGTCGGTGCCCCAGTAGAACGGGTTGTCGCCGACGAAGCGCCACGCGAACGTGGGCAGCACCAGCAGCACCCACGGCGACCCGAGCGCCGCGAAGCCGGTGACCGCGAGCGTGAGCACCACGGTCCAGGCCTTCCTGCCCGGCTCGTCGAGCAGCGTGGCGAGCACGCCACGGTCGCCGCCGACGCTGGACGCGTAGTCGTACACGCCGCCGGGGTTCACCGACGGCAGCACCACGAGCACCACGAGGGCCGCACCCACCACGCCGACGGCCGCGAGGAGCGTGCCTCGGCGGCGCTCCCCCGCCAGCATCAGCACGAGGCCGATCATGAGGACGGTGGCCCCCATGTCCTCCTTGACGAGCAGGAGCGGCAGCGACCACCCGACCACGGCCCGCCACCGACGGTCCACGTAGGCGGCTCCCGCGAGCGCCAGGAGCGGAGCCCCGAACGCGACCTCGTGGAAGTCCGACCTGACCGCCGCGGACACGCCGAAGGACAGCCCGTAGGCCACGGTGAGGGCCCCTGCCGCCCACGGCCCGACGTGGCGCGACGCCAGCCTGCCGACCACCAGCACCGAGACGCCGAGCAGCAGCGCCTGCCCCACGAGCAGCGTCTGCGCCGACGGGAACACGGCGTAGAAGGGCGCCAACAGCGCGGTGATCGGCGAGAAGTGGTCGCCCAGGACGTTGAAGCCCGGCCCCTTGATGTCGACGATCGGCCAGCCCAGGCCGGCGTAGCCCCGCACCGCCTGCTCGAAGATCGCGTTGTCCCACGACGTCGGCTCGAACCGGCGGAACCGCAGCAGGGAGAGGGCAGCGTAGGCCGCGGTGCACCCGAGGGCCCACAGGACGGGCAGCACCCAGCCGCCCGGCGACAGGCCACGCACCGAGGCACCCCCACCCCCCGGCGCCGCCGAGGCCTCCGGTCCGTCGAGCGCCGGCTCCCGACGGTTGACGTCGTGGTCGGTCACGACGTACGGAGCCGGGCGCCGGTCTCGACGTCGAACAGCAGCACGCGCTCGCGCGGCACCACGAACCGCACGTCCTGGCCGGCGGAACGGCGGTCGGTCGAGGGCAGCTCGGCCACGAAGAAGTTCTGGAACAGGTCGAAGTCGAGCCGGTCCTCGATCTCCTCGAGCATCACCTCGACCTCCTCGTCGAGGTCGTAGCCCACGTACACGAGCTGGGTGCCGCCGCGCCACTCCGCGTCGTCGACGCGACCGGCCACCGTCACCTGTAGACCCGCCTCGGCCTGCGCGGCGATGGCGCCGGCCGTGAGGGGCTCGCCCGCCGACGCCGCAGCGGGGGCGGGATCGGTCGAGGGCTCCTGGCAGTGCTCGGGTCGGATGCCGACGATGACGGTGGCGCGCTCGCCGATCGCGGCCCGCAGGGCGTCGTCGAGCGGCACGGAGGCCACGGGCGTCTCCACGTGCGTGTCGCCGACCGTGGCCGGCAGCAGGTTCATGGGCGGCTGCCCGAGGAACGCGGCCACGAAGAGGTCGTCGGGATCGGCGTAGACCTCGTCGGGCGTGCCGGTCTGGTGGACGGTGCCGCGGTGCATGACGGCCACGCGGTCGGCCATGGTGAGGGCCTCGTCGGCGCGCGAGGTGGTGAACAGCGACGTGCGCCGCTCGTCGCGCTGCCACTGGGTGGTCACCGACCGCACGTGCGTGCGCACGCGGTCGGCCTGGGCGCTGAACGGGTCGTCGAACAGGTAGCCGAGGGCGTCGCGCACGAGCGCCCGGCCGATCGCCACCCGCTGGCGCTGGGCCGGCTCCAGGTCGGCCGGCTTCGCGTCGAGCATGGAGTCCAGCGCCAGGAAGGCCGCCACCTCGTCGATCCGCTCGGCCAGCTCGACCTTGTCGTGACCGCGGCGCAGACGGGTCGCGAAGGCCAGGTTGTCGTGCACGTCGAGGTGGGGGTGCAGCACGTAGTCCTGCAGCACCAGGGCGAGGTCGCGGGCCCGGGGGCCGACCGCGTTGACGACGATGTCGTCGAGGAGCACGTCGCCCTCCGTGTGCTCCTCCAGGCCCACCAGGACCCGCAGGACGGCCGACTTGCCGGCACCCGCCGGTCCGCACAGCACCGTCGTGCTGCCCTCGGGGACGACGAGGTCGAGCCCGTCGAGCACGGTCGTCCCGTCGGGGGCGTCCAGGTGGACGCCTCGCAGCTCCATGGAGGTCATCGGTGGTCCCTTCCGATCAGGCGACGGACGCGACGGGGTGCGATCGCGATGAGGGCGAGCACGGGCAGCAGCCACAGCAGCCCGATGGCGGCAGCCTGGGACGGCTCGACCGAGCCGAGCAGCAGTGTCGCCGGCAACGTGCGGGAGTCGTCGGTGGGCCCGAGCGCCGCGCCCAGGACGGCGTCCTGCGCAGCGACCACCCACACGAGGGCCGCGACGACGAGCAGGTCGGGCGCCAGCACGGGCACCACGAAGGCACGCAGCTCCTGGCGCCGGGTGGCGCCGTCGCTGCGGATCGAGTCGCGCAGCGACCACGGCGCATCGCGCAGCACGGGGATGCTCAGCCAGACCGCCAGCGGCAGCGCCACGAGCAGCAGGACGGGCGCCACGCTCCAGCGCGAGCCGAGCACACCCAGGTCGGCCGCCGTCACGGACCACGGTCCGGCGAGGGCGACCAGCGGCGCAAGCAGCACGGCCACGAAGGAGACCACCACGACCCGACCTCCCCGCACCCGACGTCGGGTGAGGGCGTAGGCGGCCGGGACGGCGAGCAGCATGGCCACCGCGGTGGCGACGGTGGCGGCGGCGACGCTGGTGAGCGCGGCGTCACGCAGGACCCCGGCCCCCAGCACGTCGCCGAACACCGACCACCGGGGGTCGGCCGGCAGGAGCGAGTCGGCCGTCGTGTCGGCGGGGGTGAGCGCGACGGCGAACGTCCACCACAGCGGCGCAAGGGTGGCCACGACGAACAGCTCGAAGCCGAGGACCGCCCAGAGCGAGAGTCGCCGTCCGGTGTCGGCCACGAGCACGCCGACGGCGCCGGTGATCATCAGCACCACGGCGGTCGCGAGCCACAGCCAGCGGTCCGCCCCGGAGATGAGCAGGATCCCGACGTTGGCGATGACGAAGCCGGACACGAAGGCGGTGCCGGCGGCCCAGAGGCGCGAGCGGACGGTGGGTCTCATGCGTTCCTCCCGGGCCGGAGGACGGCGACGAGAGCGCCGGCCACGAGAGCGGCCAGCAGCAGGAGCAGGACGGCGACGGCCGACGCGAGCCCGACCTCGAACGCCCCGAACGTGGTGTCCCACAGCAGCACGGGCACGGTGCGCAGCCCGTCCCGCGGGTCGGCCAGCAGCGGGCCCTCGAGTGCGCGCAGGGCGTCGAGGGAGCGGTAGAGCACGGCGACGGCCACGGCAGGACCGGCCGCGGGCCAGGTGACCCGACGCAGCCGCTGCCACCACGTCGCCCCGTCGGCGATCGCGGAGTCGAGCAGCACGCGGTCGACGCGCGAGAGGCCGACCAGCAGGATGAGCGCCGTGATGCCGGTCCCCCGCCACACCTCCGAGCCCACGACGGCCAGCGCCGACGCCGCGGTGGCGCCGCCGTCGTAGCCGAACCAGGCCGGTCCGACACCGGTGGTCAGCGCGTCACGCCAGATCGTCGCCGAGAGCACCGGCAGCACCGCGAACGGGACGAGCAGGAGGACGGCCACGACCGCAGCCGGGACGGCGAGCCGTCGGACGGCGGCGGCGACGATCGAGCCGAGCAGCAGCTGCAGCAGGACCGCGGACGCCACGAGCAGCAGGGTGACCGAGACGGCGACCCACCACTGGCGATCGCCGAGGAGTCCGGTCAGGTTGTCGAGCCCCACGAACGTGTCGTCCTGGACCGTCAGGGAGGAGCGCCGCAACGACGACCAGACCGCGAGTCCCAGCGGCCACAGCGTCAGGCCCAGCAGCACCACGAGCGACGGCGCGAGCATCGGCCAGCCCGAGCGTCGACGGCCGGGCGGCACGGCGCCCTGACGTCGACGACGGCGACGGCGACTGGGCGGCGCTCCGATCGGCTCGAGGTCGTGGCCCTCGGGCTCCTCCGCGTCGTCCTGCACCACGTCACCGACCGCATCGTCGGCGGCGGTGTCGGGGTCGGTGTCGACGGGGTCGGTGTCGACGGGCTGCTCGGCGTCGGGCACGTCGGGGCCGGGACGGTCGGTGCTCACGGCAGACCTCCCGCTACGGCGGACCGCACGGCCTTCTGCGAGAGGTCCGGGGTGGAGGACCCGACCGCCGACAACGGGGTCCAGGTCTTCTCGAGCGCCGCCCTGACCCGCATCCAGTACGGCGTCCGGGGCAGCGCCAGCGCCGTCTCGAGGGCGGGTCGGGTGACGTCGGCCAGCGGGTAGCCGGCCACCACGTCCTGCGCGTCGTAGGTCGTGGCGCGCGCCGCGCTGTGCCCTGAGCCGGTCATGAGGGCCGCGAGCGAGTCGGCCGACGTCAGGCAGGAGACCGCCTCGTACGAGAGCGACGTGCTCGGCGCGTAGAGCGGCACGGCGAGCGCCGCCCCCGTGGCGGGGGCCGCGGGGGTGTCGGCCACCTGCGGGTACGGCGCCCACTGCAGGTCGCCCGCCACGGTGGCGACGTCGGGGTCGGAGACGAACGAGCTGGGCGCCACGACGAACCCGCCGCGTCGGGCCAGGCCCGCACCGGCCTCGGCGGTCGGGTCTCCGCCGAGGCGGGCCTCCGCGAGGTACTCGACGATGCCGGCGGCCTCCTCGCCCGCGGCGGAGTCGAGTCCGACGTCGGGCGAGCGGCCCTCACCCTCTAGCAGCGTGCCGCCGGCGCCGACGACGAGGGCGTTGACCCACGCGGCGAGACCGTCGCCGTCGGGGTCGTCCACGAGCACCTGACGGCCGCTCAGCTCCGCGCCCGCCAGCAGGTCGTCCCACGTGATCGGCTTGGTCGTGTCGAGCCCGGCCCGCTCGGCGGCGTTGCCCCGCCACCACAGCAGCCACGGGTCGAACGTCCATGGTGCGGCCACCAGCAGGCCGTCGACCGTGGTGGCCTCGAGCGCGGCGGGCACCACGTCCTGGGCGAAGGGCTGCTTGAGGTCCTCGGGCACCGGGGCGAGCACCTGCGCGGCGGCCAGCTCGGCACTCCAGGCCATGTCCATGCTGAACAGGTCGATCGAGTCGTCACGGGCCAGCAGCCGCCGCACCAGCTCGGCGTGCCGGTCCTCGACGTCGTCGGGAAGTCGCTCGACCTCGATGCGGTACCGCCCGCCCGAGGCGTCGGAGCACGACTCCGCGAGGGACTCGACGTCGGCGCGCTCGGGCCCGACGTACCAGCTCAGCGTCGTCGGCCCGGGCTCCTCCGCGGGACCGGCGCAGGCGGCGACGAGCAGCATCACGGCAGCGACGAACGCCGCGGACACTCCCCTCCTCGTCACGGGGTCACTCTGCCACAGCAGGGGGCGTGCCGGACGGTGTTCGCCGCGCGGCACGCCCCTCGCGACCGGGCCGTCGGACGACCCGGTCGGCGTCGCTCAGACGCCCACGTCCTCCAGCATCTCGGTGACGAGCGCCGCGACCGGCGACCGCTCCGAACGAGTGAGCGTGATGTGCGCGAACAGGGGGTGCCCCTTGAGCTTCTCGACGACGGCCACCACGCCGTCGTGCCGGCCGACCCGCAGGTTGTCGCGCTGGGCGACGTCGTGGGTGAGCACCACCTTGGAGTTGGCGCCGATGCGCGAGAGCACCGTGAGCAGCACGTTGCGCTCGAGCGACTGCGCCTCGTCGACGATCACGAACGCGTCGTGCAGCGAGCGTCCGCGGATGTGGGTCAGGGGCAGCACCTCGAGCATGCCGCGATCGACGATCTCGTCGACGACGTGCGGCGACGCCACCGCGCCCAGGGTGTCGAAGACCGCCTGCGCCCAGGGGCCCATCTTCTCGTCGGAGCTGCCGGGCAGGTAGCCGAGCTCCTGGCCGCCGACGGCGTAGAGCGGACGGAAGACGACGACCTTCTTGTGCTGGCGACGCTCCATCGTGGCCTCGAGGCCGGCGCAGATCGCGAGGGCGGACTTGCCGGTGCCGGCGCGGCCACCGAGCGAGACGATGCCGATGTCGGGGTCGAGGAGCAGGTCGAGCGCGATCCGCTGCTCGGCCGAGCGGCCGTGCAGGCCGAAGGCGTCGCGGTCGCCCCGGACCAGCTGCACGCGCTTGTCCGCCGTCACCCGGCCGAGTCCGCTGCCCTTGTCCGAGAGCAGGACCAGGCCGGTGTGGCAGGGCAGGTCCCGGACGGTCTCGTCGTCGAGGAGCGCCACGTCGAGGCTGCCGTCCTCGTAGAGCGTGTCGAGGTCGACGGCGTCGACCTCGACCTCGCACATGCCGGTCCACCCGGACTCCAGGGCCAGCTCGGCGCGGTACTCCTCGGCCGCCAGCCCCACGGCCGACGCCTTGACGCGCATCGGCAGGTCCTTGGACACGAGGGTGACGTCGCGCCCCTCGTCGGCCAGGTTCTTCGCCACGGCGAGGATGCGGGTGTCGTTGTCGCCGAGCCGGAAGCCGGCGGGCAGCGCCTCGGGGTTGGTGTGGTTGAGCTCCACCCGGATGCTGCCGCCCTCGTCGCCGATGGGCAGGGGGACGTCGAGCATGCCGTGCTTGACGCGCAGGTCGTCGAGGAAGCGCAGGGCCGTCCGGGCGAAGTAGCCGAGCTCGGGGTGGTGCCGCTTGCCCTCGAGCTCGGTGATCACCACGACGGGGATGACGACCTCGTGCTCGTGGAAGCGGGTGACCGCACCGGGGTCGGCCAGCAGGACGCTGGTGTCGAGGACGTAGGTGCGGACGTCGGCGTCGACCTCGGCCGACTCGTTCGCGGCGGACACGCTCTTCTTGACAGTCATGTCTGACTCCCTGCGAAGAACCCGCGCGCCCCTGCGCCGGCCCTTCCCTACTCGGTGGGGGTGGGGCGGCTGGGCTCCGGGGCGAGCATCAACACCCTCGCAACGTACGTCCGCCCCCGCCCCCGGGCGTGGCGACACGCGGGTGTGCGTGTAACGCCCAGATGAACTCTGCGAGGCCCTCGCGCTGCAGCGCTGCGCTGCGTCGGCCGGGGGCTCGTGTGGTGCTGTGCTGCTCCGGCTGGGCCTCGACCTGCTGCTGCGCTGCTCCGGGTGGGTCGTGCCTTGCGGCTGCGTCGCTGTGGCTGCGAGTG
>NZ_LMMY01000013.1:148980-151950 GCF_001422865.1 Aeromicrobium sp. Leaf272 | reverse complement strand
GGTCCGGGCTCGGGTCGGGCTCTCGGAGCGCGGCTCCCGGTGACGCAAGGTTCTGCGTTCGTGGGTGAGGGGGCGAAGGATGCTGCGTTCGTGTTCGGATCCCGTCATCAACGCAGCATCGTTCGGGCTTCCGCGCGCGAAGGCAGAATCCTGCGTCCGCCGGGGGCTTCGGCGCGCGGTGGGTGGGCAGGGATTCTCCTTTTGCGTGGGACGGTCCACGAGAAGGGAGAATCCCTGCCCGTCTGAGGCCCTTTTCGTCGCCACGATGCTTCCTTCGCGTGGCACGGTCCACGCAAGGAAGAACCGTGCGTAGATCACGCGCAGATGGAGAATCGTGGCCGCGCCCCGCAGACCCACCCGAGCCCAGACCCCCTGCTCCGGTCGAGGCCCTCTCGGAGACCACCCCGACGCGCAGCCACAGCGACGCAGCCGCAGGCGAGATCCCCGCCGCACCCCGCAGACCCAACCGGGCCGAGACCCACCGTCCGGTCGAGGCCCCTTCGAAGGCCAGCCCGCTCGGGACCCGCGGCGACGCAGCAGCGAGCGAAGGCCCGTCCGGGAAGGAGCAGTCGTAGCGGAAGGCGACGCCTCAGGCCCCGAAGCGACGCTCACGCGCGGCGTAGGAGCGCATGGCACGCAGCAGGTCGACGCGGCGGAACGCGGGCCACAGCACGTCGGAGAAGTAGAACTCGCTGTGCACGCTCTGCCACAGCAGGAAGCCCGAGAGGCGCTGCTCCCCCGAGGTGCGGATGACGAGGTCGGGGTCGGGCTGGCCCTTCGTGTACAGGTGGTCGGCGATGTGGTCGACCTCGAGCGTCGAGGCGACCTCCTCGAGGGAGCGACCCTTGGCGGCCTCGGCCAGCAGCAGGGCGCGCATCGCGTCGGTCAGCTCCTGGCGTCCGCCGTACCCCACGCACACGTTGACCTGCATGATCCCGTCCGTGTCGGGCGATGCGGCGGCCGCGCGCTGCAGGCGCGCCGACGAGTCGTCCGGCAGCAGCTGCAGGTTGCCGATGAGCCGCACGTGCCAGCGGCCGTCGTCGGCCAGACGCCCCACGAGCGCCTCGACGGCGTCGAGGATGCTGGTCAGCTCGGCCTCGGGTCGCTGCAGGTTGTCGGTGGAGAGCACCCAGAAGGTGACGGTCCCGACGCCGAGCTCGTGGCACCAGTCGAGGAACTCGTCGACCTTCGCCGCACCCGCGCGGTATCCCTGCTCGAGGTCCATCCGGGCGTCCTTGGCCCAGCGCCGGTTCCCGTCGACGATGGCGCCGACGTGCCGCGGCATCCGGGACGGATCCAGGTGCTTGAGCAGTCGGCGCTCGTAGACGCCGTAGGCGACGTGGCTGAGCCCCATGATCCTCATCCCACCACACCCGGCCGGTCAGGTCGGGAGGGCTACTCTGTCCCCCATGTCCCGGACCGATCACGACTCGTCGACCGACGAGGTCACCGACCGCATCCGCGACAACCTCGTCGAGCTCAAGCCGAAGCTGCGCGGGTGGCTGCACGCTGCCACGGCGCCCCTGAGCTTCTTCTCGTTCCTCGTCATGCTGGTCATCGCCGACGACGTCGTCGTGCGCGCCGGCGTGGCCGTCTTCATGGTCTCGGCGCTGCTCCTGTTCGGCACGAGCGCGCTGTACCACACCCGCACGTGGTCCGACGAGGCTCGCGTGGTCTGGAAGCGGCTCGACCACGCCAACATCTTCTTGCTGATCGCCGGGTCCTACACGCCCTTCAGCCTGCTGCTGCTCGACACGAAGGAAGCGACGATCATGCTGTCGCTCGTGTGGGGTGGCGCCTTGGCCGGCGTGGCGTTCCGCGTCTTCTGGGTCGGCGCCCCGCGGTGGATCTACGTGCCGCTGTACATCCTGCTCGGCTGGGCGGCGGTCCTGTACTGGAGCGAGTTCGAGGAGAACGCCTCCACCGCGGTGCTCGCGCTCATGGTCATCGGTGGCGGGCTCTACACGATCGGCGCGCTCGTCTACGGCTTCAAGTGGCCCGACCCGTTCCCGCGCTGGTACGGCTTCCACGAGGTGTTCCACACGCTGACGATCGCGGCGTTCATCGTCCACTACATCGGCGTCAGCCTGCTCGCCTACCAGCAGCGGTGAGCCCGGGGCTGTCGGTTCCCGACGGGGCCTCGCCGGACGACGTCTTCGACGCGTTCGGCGCTTGGGTCGAGGGACGCGGCATCACGCTGTACCCAGCGCAGGAGGAGGCGGTGCTCGAGCTGCTCTCGGGCTCGAACGTGGTGCTCGCGACGCCCACCGGCTCGGGCAAGAGCCTGGTGGCCACCGCCGCCATCGCCGGCGCCCTGGCCCGCGACGAGTGCGCCGTGTACACCGCACCCATCAAGGCGCTGGTGAGCGAGAAGTTCTTCGACCTGTGCGACGTCTTCGGCGCCGAGAACGTGGGCATGCTCACCGGCGACGCGTCGGTGAACCCCGACGCGCCGGTGGTCGTGGCCACGGCCGAGGTGCTGGCCAACCTCGCCCTGCGCGAGGGCAGCGCCGCCGACGTCGGCCTGGTGGTGATGGACGAGTTCCACTTCTACGCCGACCCCGACCGCGGCTGGGCGTGGCAGGTGCCGCTCGTGGAGCTGCCACGGGCGCAGGTGCTGCTCATGTCGGCCACGCTGGGCGACACCACGACGCTGCGCGAGGACCTGGTCCGGCGCACGGGTCGCGAGACCGCGCTCGTGGCGTCGACCGAACGGCCGGTGCCGCTGGTCACGGAGTACGTCACGTCGCCGGTGCAGGAGGTCGTGACCGAGCTGGTGGAGACCGGCCAGTCCCCCGTCTACATCGTGCACTTCACGCAGGCGTCGGCGCTGGAACGGGCGCAGGCGCTCAGCAGCGTCGCGCTGGCGTCGCGGGCCGAGCGCGACCTGATCGCGGAGGCCATCGGTGGCTTCCGGTTCACGTCGGCGTTCGGCAAGACGCTGTCGCGGCTGGTCCGCATGGGCATCGG
>NZ_LMMY01000013.1:139374-148930 GCF_001422865.1 Aeromicrobium sp. Leaf272 | reverse complement strand
CGTGTGCGGCACCGACACGCTGGGCGTCGGCATCAACGTGCCCATCCGGACCGTGCTGTTCAGCGGGCTCACCAAGTACGACGGGCGTCGCCAGCGCCAGCTGCAGGTGCGCGAGTTCGCGCAGATCGCCGGGCGGGCGGGTCGGGCCGGCTACGACACCGTCGGGCACGTGGTGGTCCTGGCGCCGGAGCACGACATCGAGAACGCGAAGGCGATCGCCAAGGCAGGCGACGACCCGAAGAAGCTCCGCAAGGTGCAGCGCAAGAAGGCGCCCGAGGGCCACGTCTCGTGGAACGAGGCCGTGTTCGACAAGCTCGTGAACGGCACGCCGGAGCCGCTCGTGCCGCGCATGCAGGTCACCCACGCGATGGTCCTCGACGTCGCGCAGCGTCCCGGCGACGCGATCGCCGCGCTCGACCGGCTGATCGAGGAGAGCGTGGTCCGTCCCGAGGACGTCGAGCGGCTGCAGACCCGGGTGCGCGACATCGTCGAGGCCCTCGTGGCAGGCGGGGTGGTCGAGAGGCTCGACCCACCCGACGCGGAGGGTCGCACCCTGGTCCTGACCATCGACCTGCAGCGCGACTTCGCCCTCAACCAGCCGCTGTCGCCGTTCGCGATCGCCACGCTCGAGCTGCTCGACGTGGAGTCCCCGGAGTACCACCTCGACGTCGTGTCGGTCGTCGAGGCGACGTTGGAGGACCCGCGGCCGATCATCTCCGCCCAGGTGTTCCGCGCGCGGGGCGAGGCGGTGGCGCAGATGAAGGCCGACGGCATCGAGTACGACGAGCGGATGGAGCTGCTCGACGAGGTAGAGCACCCGAAGCCGCTGCGCGACCTGCTGGAGGCGGCCTACGAGACGTACACCCAGGGACACCCGTGGGTGCGCGACCACGAGCTCCGCCCGAAGTCGGTGGTGCGCGAGATGGCCGAGCGGGCCATGACGTTCTCCGAGCTGGTCTCGGACTACGGGCTCGCGCGCTCGGAGGGCATGGTGCTGCGGTACCTGTCCGACGCGTACAAGGCGCTGGAGCGGACGGTGCCGGCGTCGGCGCGCACGGAGGAGCTGACCGACCTGACGGCCTGGCTGGGCGAGCTGGTGCGCCAGACCGACTCGAGCCTGCTCGACGAGTGGGAGAAGCTGGTGAACCCGGCCGACCCGGCGAGCCTGGACCGGGCGCAGGCCGTGGCCGACGGCGAGGAGACGATCCGCCCGGTCACCACCAACGAGCGCGCGTTCAGGGTGCTGGTGCGCAACGCGATGTTCCGTCGGGTGGAGCTGGCTGCGCTGGGCCGGTGGGACGCGCTGGGCGAGATGGACGGCGAGGACGGCTGGGACGCCGAGGCGTGGCGCGAGGCCATGGCGGCCTACCGCGAGGAGTACGACCACCTCGGCACCGGCCCGTCGGCCCGTGGCCCGGCCTTCATCGACCTGCAGGTCCAGGGGAGGACGTGGCACGTGCGCCAGACCTTCGAGGACCCGGAGGGCCACCGCGACTGGGGCATCTCCGCCACCGTCGACCTCGACGCCAGCGACGCCGCTGGCGAGGCCGTCCTCACCGTCACCTCCGTCGGCCCCGCCTGACCCCACCCTCCCCCCATCGGTGGATCCTCAACATCTGACCCACCATCGGTGGATCGTCAACGTCAGCGACGCTGCTGCGGTTGAGGATCCACCGATACGGGGCCGGTTCAGAGCAGGGCGTGGTCGGTGACCGGCAACGCGCAGACGTGGTCTCGGCAGACGTAGGCGGTGGCGCGACCGTCGACGGCCACCCGGTCGGCGAGCAGCGGCACGGCAGGATCGGCCGACGCGGCCGCGACGACGACGGCCGGCGACGTGCGCAGCAGGGCGGCTCGATGCATCCCCGCGCGTGAGTCCGCGTCGGGTCCGACCACGGCGATCTCGTCGGGCCCGGCCACCAGGGCCTCGGCGGCGGCGAGGGTCCACCCGGCGAAGCGCGGCAGCTTCTCCCCCAGCTGCGCGGCCGAGCGCACCGCGCGCTCGGCGGCCTCGCGGTAGCGCGGGTCGGCGGTCACGGCCGCGGCGGCGACGAACGCGTGCGCGGCGGCCGACGTGCCCGACGGGTACGCGTTGTCCGACGCGTCCTGCGGACGGACCACCAGGTCGGACGCGTCGTCCGCGGTGTCGAAGAAGTCGTCGCCGTCGGGTGCCGCGAAGTGGTCGAGCACGCGCTCGAGCACGGCCCGGGCACGCTCGAGCCACACCGCGTCGCCGGTCACGCCGAGCACCGCGACGAACGCCTCGGCCACCGTGGCGTGATCCTCCAGGACACCGTCGTGGACCCCTGCCACGCCGTCGCGCGACGCCCGCAGCACGCGGCCACCATCGCGCAGGTGCACCTCGGCGAGCAGCGTGGCAGCGCGCACGGCGGCGTCGGTGAACCGCGGCTTCTCCAGCAGCACCCCCGCCTCGGCGAGGGCGATCACCGCCAGTGCGTTCCAGGCGGCCACGACCTTGTCGTCACGTGCGGGTCGGGTGCGCTCGGAACGAGCCGCCAGGAGCGTCGTGCGCACCGACGCCCACCGCTCGGGGTCGTCGGGGTCCTCGCGCAGCTGCAACGTCGAGAACCCACGCTCGAACGTGCCCGGGCCGGTGACGCCCAGCAGCTGCGCCGCCCACGCCCCGTCGGAGACGCCGAGCAGCCGCATCAGCTGGTTGGGGTTCCACGCGTAGAACGCGCCCTCGTGGACCTCGCCGCGCGGGTCGGCGCTGTCGGCGTCGAGAGCCGACGCGAACCCGCCCTCCGGCGTGGCCAGCTCGGCCAGCAGGAACTCCGCCGTCTCGGTGGCGACGCGCCGTGCGAAGGCCTGCCGCGCGACGTCTCCGGTCGCCAGCTCGGCCCGCCACCAGTGCAGGTAGACCCGCAGCAGCTGGGCGTTGTCGTAGAGCATCTTCTCGAAGTGCGGCACCTGCCAGTAGCGGTCGACGCCGTAGCGGGCGAAGCCACCGGACAGCTGGTCGTACATCCCGCCGCGCGCCATCGCGTCGCAGGTGGTGCGGACCATCTCGAGGGAGCGTTCCATGTCCGTGCGCGCCCAGTGCCGCAGGCACGCCTCGAGGACCATCGACGGCGGGAACTTGGGGCTTCCGGCGTAGCCGCCGGCCTCGTCGTCGTGCTGGCCCGACAGCACCGTCTGCGCCGCGTCCAGCGCCTCGGCGTCGAGCGCGGAGCCGCCCGCGTCCACCACGTCGCGCAGGTGCTCGAGGACGTCGGCACCGACCTTCGTCACCTCGTCGCGGCGGTTCTGCCAGGCGTCGGCGAGCGCCTGCAGGATCTGCGTGAACGCCGGCTGCCCCTGCCGCGGCTCGGGCGGGAAGTAGGTGCCGGCGAAGAACGGCTCGCCCGTCGGCGCGAGCACGACGGTCATGGGCCATCCGCCCTGGCCGGTCATCGCCTGCGTGGCGCGCATGTAGACCGCGTCGACGTCGGGCCGCTCCTCGCGGTCGACCTTGACGTTGACGAAGTGGTCGTTCATGAACTGCGCGGTGGTGGGGTCCTCGAACGACTCGTGCGCCATCACGTGGCACCAGTGGCACGCGGCGTACCCGACGCTCAGCAGGATCGGCCGGTCGAGCGACTGCGCGAGCGCGAGCGCCTCGTCGCCCCACTCCCACCAGTCGACGGGGTTGTCGGCGTGCTGGAGCAGGTACGGGCTGGTCGCTGCGCTGAGTCGGTTCGGCACCCCTCCACCATGCCAGCCCGGTCCCGGGCCGCTCGTCGGTCCGCCGGGAACGCCCCTCATCGGCCACACTGGCGCCATGAACCTGGTGGCCATCGCGTTCTCGACGGGCTGGGCGAGCGGGGTGAACGCCTACCTCGTCGTCCTGACGCTCGGGCTGGCCGACCGGCTCGGCGGGTTCGAGCAGATCCCCGACCAGCTGGCCCGGCGCGACGTGCTCGTGGCGGCAGGCCTGCTCTTCGCGATCGAGCTCGTCGTCGACAAGATCCCGTACCTCGACTCCACCTGGGACGTCGTCTCCACCGTGCTGCGCCCCACCGTGGGCGCGGCCCTCGGCGTCCTCGTGGCGGGCGACGCGGGCGCCAGCGAGGCCGTCTACGGCACGATCAGCGGCGGCAGCGCGCTGGCCAGCCACCTGGTGAAGGCCGGCACACGCCTCGCGGTCAACGCCTCCCCGGAGCCGTTCACCAACATCGGGGTCAGTGTCGGCGAGGACGTCACCGTCCTGGGCGTCGTGGCACTGCTGCTCGCCAACCCGTGGCTGGCGTTCACGCTCACCGCGGTGCTGCTGGTCGCCGGGATCGCGATGCTCGTGCTCCTGGCGCGCCTCGTCCGACGAGGCCGGGCCCGGTGGCGACGTTCACGACCAGGTCCCGGCGCACTGCCGTCTTGACCAGCTGCTCGGCTCAGTCGCGGTCGTCGTGCGCGCCGCTGGGGTTGGTCGACGTCGTGACGTCGTCGGCCTGGTCGCCCTCCCAGGGCTGGGCGGCCTTCTTGGTGTGCTTCGCGAAGGACTTGGCCAGGAAGAACACGGCCACCGCGAGGGCGGCGACGATGCCGAGCGCGAGCCAGCCGGGACGCACGATGTTCGGGTCGAGGCCACGCGGCCTCTCGGCCGTGACCAGGATCGTCAGGAGCTCACCCATGGCCCCAGCCTACGCCTGCGGTTCCGGGGTCCGCCGGTCGGCCGGGTCAGCGCAGACCGGCGAAGAGGTCATCCTCGGGCAGCGACGTCTCGACCTTGGAGTCGACCAGCTGGTAGTCCTCGGTGGGCCACGCCTCGGCCTGGACCTCGTTGGGGATGGAGAAGAACCAGCCGTCGGGGTCGATCTGGGTGGCGTGGGCGAGCAACGCGGCGTCGCGGACGTCGAAGTACTCGGCGCACTCCACCCGGGTGGTGAGCCGGGCCTCGTCCTCGGGCTTGCGCTCCCACTTCTCCATGCGCTCGGCGTAGGGGTTCTCGAGGCCGTGCCGCTCGACGGCCGCGGAGATCGCCTCGAGCTTCTTGAAGTTCCAGCCGAGGTGGTAGTAGAGCTTGCTGACCTGCCAGGCCTCGCCCAGCTCGGGGTGCCAGTCGGGGTCGGCCGCCTTCTCGTAGGCGAGGACGCTGACCTGGTGGCACATGATGTGGTCGGGGTGCGGGTAGCCGCCGTTCTCGTCGTACGTGGTGAGGACCTGCGGCTTGAACGAGCGGATGAGGCGCACGAGCGGGATCGCGCCCTCCTCGACCGGGACCAGGCCGAAGCACCCCTCGGGCAGCGGCGGCTTGGGGTCGCCCTCGGGCCAGCCGGAGTCGACGAAGCCGAGCCAGTCCTGGGTGACGCCGAGGATCTCGCGGGCGCGGTCCATCTCCTCGCGACGGATCTCGGTGATCAGCTCGGGGTTGTCCTCGATGCCCGGGTGCTGGAACTGCGGGTTGAGGATGCTCCCGCGCTCACCCCCGGTGCACGTGACGACGTGCACGTCGACCCCTTCGGCGACGTACTTGGCGGTGGAGGCGGCACCCTTGCTCGACTCGTCGTCGGGGTGCGCGTGCACGTGCATGAGGCGCAGCTTCTCGGTCACCGCCCCAGTGTTCCACCGGTACGCACACCCGCACGGACGGGGTTCACCAGGCAGGACGCCACCCTCAGGACCGACCTGGGAGAATCGTGGCGTGAGCACCCTCGACGAGCGCTACGGCCGCCGCACCACGCGACGCTGGGTGTGGCCGACGGTCACCGCCGTCGGGGTGGCCCTGGGTATCGTGTGGGCCGCCTGGGTGGCGCTCGACACCGAGCCGGTCACGGCGGAGGTCCACGGCTACACGGTGGAGTCGCCCGCGCGGACCGTCGCGACCATCGAGGTCCGGCGTCCGGACCCGGTCCCCGTCCGCTGCACCGTCTACGCCCAGGCCCTCGACCACTCCGTCGTGGGCGAGCGCACCGTCGACGTGCCCGCCGGCACCCGCGAGCGGACGCGCGTGGAGGTGCCGATCAGCACCGAGCGCGAGGCCGTCACTGCCGTGCTGAGGACGTGCCAACTCACCGACTGACTGCTAGGCTGCACGTTCGACCCCAGGCTCGATGCCTGGGGTTCCGCTTGTTTTCCAGGAGGTTCGAACATGTCTCAGTCCAGTACCGAGACCATCTGGGTCACCCAGGAGGCGTACGACCGTCTGAAGGTGGAGCTGGCGAATCTCAAGGACGTCGTCATGCCCGACATCACCGAGAAGATCGCCGCCGCCCGCGACGAGGGTGACCTCAAGGAGAACGGTGGCTACCACGCCGCCCGCGAGGAGCAGGGCAAGGCCAACGCCCGCATCCAGCAGCTCGAGGACATGCTGCGTCGCGCCGAGGTCGGCGAGAAGCCTGCCGACGACGGCATCGTCGAGGCCGGCATGGTCGTCGGCGTCACGTTCGCCGGCGACGACGACGTGGAGCGCTTCCTGCTCGGCTCGCGCGAGCTGCTGAGCCTCGACTCGGCCGTCGACCTCGACGTCTACTCCCCCACGTCGCCGCTCGGCGCAGCGATCCTGGGCAAGAAGGTCGGCGACGACGCCTCCTACGAGGCGCCCAACGGCAAGACGCTCACGGTCTCGATCGTGGAGGCCAAGCCCTTCTGATCGACCGTTCCTGACGCGGCCCTCGAGTCCGCGGCACGAGGCATGACGAGGCCCCGGGACCCGATGGTCCCGGGGCCTCGTCGCGTCCGACGCTCAGACGAGCAGGTGGCCGAGCTCGCCCAGGCGCCGACGTGAGGCCTCGGCGTGGTCGGGTCCGCGGGTGGCCGCCTGGACCGCGACCTCGACCTCGCGCACCCCGAGCGACTCCGCGGAGCGGTCGTGGGCCACGTCGAGCACGTTGACCTGCAGGTCGGCGAGGTCGGTGAGCAGCCGCATCAGCTCGCCCGGGCGGTCGGAGAACCGGACCCGCAGCTGCATGAAGCGACCCGCGGCGGACAGGCCGTGGCGGATGACGTCGAGCAGGAGCAGCGCGTCGATGTTGCCGCCGGACAGCACGGGGACCACCGGGCCCTCGAACCGTCCGGGGTCGTCGAGCAGGGCCGCCACGCCGGCAGCACCCGACGGCTCGACGAGCATCTTGGCGCGCTCGAGCAGGCCGATGAGGGCCGCGCTCATCGCGTCCTCGCTGACGGTCACCACGTCGTCGAGCTGCTCGGAGATCACCTCGAAGGGGATGAGTCCCGGCTGGGCCACGGCGATGCCGTCGGCCATGGTCGGACCCATCACGCCGGTGACCGGGTGGCCCTCGGCGAGCGAGGTCGGGTAGGCGGCGGCGTCGGCGGCCTGCACGCCGACCACGGAGACGTCGGGTCGGCGTTCGCGCAGCAGGGCGATGCCCGCGGCGAGCCCACCGCCACCGAGAGGCACGAGCACGGTGCGCACGTCGGGCAGCTGCTCGATGATCTCGAGGCCGACGGTGCCCTGCCCGGCGAGGACGTCCTCGTGGTCGAAGGGGTGGATGAGCACGGCGCCGGTGCGCTCGGCGAACTCCTGGGCGTGCACGAGCGCCTCGGTGACGCCGGTGCCGGCGAACTCGATGTCGGCGCCGTAGCCGCGGGTGGCGGCGATCTTGGGCAGGGCCGCGCCGTCGGGCATGAAGATGGTCGCCTTCGCGCCGAGCAGCTGCGCGGCGAGGGCGACGCCCTGGGCGTGGTTGCCGGCGCTGGCGGCCACCACGCCACGCGCTCGCTCGGCGTCGCTCAGCCGCGCGATGCGCACGTAGGCGCCGCGGATCTTGAACGACCCGGTGCGCTGGAGGTTCTCGCACTTGAGGTGCACGTCGGTGCCGACCCGTTGGCTCAGCCACCGTGAGTGCGCCATGGGAGTGCGCTCGACCACCGGCGCGATCAGCTCGCGCGCCGCCTCGACGTCTCGCAGGTCCACCACCCTGCTCACCCTAGACGGGCTCCCCCACGCTCCGCGTCCGCCGGTCGTGGCCGTGAGAGGTAGGTGGCGCACGGAATGCCGTCGAGCGGTAGGACGCCCGCGGATTCGACCCGCATATCCGCGGCACACCTACCGACGACCCGTGACGAAGCGCGGTGCACCTACCGCCGATGCAGCGCGCCGACGGTCTCAGGCCGGCTCGGGCTCGGCGTCGGAGTCGGCGTCGGGAGGTATGTCCTCGGGTAGTCCGTCCTCCTGCAGCGGCGCACCGGCCTCGGCGGCGAGGTGACGCACGATGCCGTTGAGGCAGGCCACGAGCGGGACGGCCACGAGGGCGCCGACGATGCCCGAGACCGTGATGCCGGCGGCGATGGCGATGATGATCGCGAGCGGGTGCACGGCCACGAACCGGCCCATGAGGAACGGCTGCAGCACGTGCGACTCCAGCTGCTGGACGGCCACGACGGCCGCGAGCATGAACAGGGCCACGACCGGACCCTGGGCCACGAGGGCCACGAGCACCGCCACGAGACCCGACAGCAGTGCGCCGATGATCGGGACGAACGCACCGAGGAACACCAGCACGCCGATCGCGAGGGCGAGGGGCACGCCCAGCAGCCAGGCGGCGACGGCGATGCCGATCGCGTCGGTGAGCGCAACGAGCACGGTGGCCCGGACGAAGCTGGTGAGGCTGTGCCAGGCGGTCTCGCCCGACGTGTGCACCTTCTCGCGCGCGGCCTGCGGGAACAGCGCCACGAAGAACGCCCAGATCCGGTTGCCCTCGTAGAGGAAGAAGAACGACGCGAAGAGCGCGATGAAGAAGCCGGTGACGAAGTGCGTCAGCGTGGTGCCGACAGCGGCCAGCTGGTCGACGGCGGCGGTCTCGCCGAACGTGCGGATCGCGTCCTGCACCTGGTCGACGTAGCGCGTCAGCTGGCTGTCGCTGAGTCCCAGCGGACCGTTCTGCGACCAGTCCTGCACCTGGGAGATGCCCTCGATGACCTGGGCCTTGAGGTCGTAGAACTGGGTGGAGAGCTGTTGGCCCACGAGCGCGATGAGCCCGAAGAACAACGAGAGCATGGTGAGCACGACGATGGCCGTGGCCAGCAGACGCGGCAGGCCCCTGCGCTCCAGGAAGTCGACGGAACCGATGGTCAGGGCGGTGCCGAGCAGCGCGATGGCGATCGGGACGGAGACCTCGGAGAAGAAGCTGAGCAGCCAGTACAGGCCGTAGCCGGCGGCCCCGATGACGAGGAGTCGCCAAGCCCACGCCGTCGCGATCTCGACGCCGACCGGAATCTCTGGACGCGTGGTCACCTGCGTGCTTCCCTCACCCGGACGACACTATCGGGAACAGCGCACCGCGCACGGTCGTTGACACGCGTGGACCCAAGGAGTGTGACCCGATGATCTTCGGAACCCGCAAGACCGAGCTCCCCGACGCGCAGAGCGCCCTGCCCGGCCGCGCCGATCGACCCTTCGCCGTGGGCACCACGCACCGCGTGCTCGGCACCCCCATCGAGACCCCGCTCGACGCGGGCGTCGTCCCCGACGGCTTCGAGGCGACCGTGGTCGGCCTCGGCTGCTTCTGGGGCGAGGAGAAGACCTTCTGGGAGGTGCCCGGCGTCTGGTCGACGTCGGTGGGTTATGCCGGTGGCATCACCCCGAACCCGACGTACGAGG
>NZ_LMMY01000013.1:138744-139341 GCF_001422865.1 Aeromicrobium sp. Leaf272 | reverse complement strand
GACGTACGCCGACCTGCTCAAGGTGTTCTGGGAGAACCACGACCCGACGCAGGGCATGCGCCAGGGCAACGACCGCGGCACCCAGTACCGCTCGGTCCTGCTCACCACCACCGACGAGCAACAGCGCCAGGCCGAGGAGTCGCGCGACCGCTACCAGGAGCAGATGACCAAGGCCGGCTACGGCCGGATCACCACGGCCATCTCCCCCCTGGGCGAGTACTACTACGCCGAGGAGCCGCACCAGCAGTACCTCGCGAAGAACCCCTTCGGCTACTGCCCGCTGCACGCAACTGGAATACGGTACGAGTGATCCCGGTACCCTAGACAGCACAACACCCGGCCACCTTTCTTGTGGCCGGGTGTTGCTGTGTTGCTGGGTTCAGCCGTTGTAGCGAACGTAGACGTCCTTCACGGTCGGCATGTAGGTACCGCCACCCTGAGGGCTCTTGCGCTCCTTGCCGGTGGGCTTGCCGGTGTCCACGGCCTGGTACTCGAACGTCTCGTTGATCTTCTTCATGCGGTTGACGAACGCTGCTGCGCCCTGACCGGTGGCACCCTCGATCTTTGCCCACTTGCCGGGGTTCTCCCGAAGAGCAT
>NZ_LMMY01000013.1:133253-138725 GCF_001422865.1 Aeromicrobium sp. Leaf272 | reverse complement strand
TGATGTTGAGAACTATAGGCACACTCTCTAGATGCTTGCAAGTGCTTCTTTGAAACTAGATGGGGAGCAACCCCGCAGGACTACTCCCCATCTAGAAGGAGAAACGTTAGAACACCGCAGATTACTGCAATGATCCATAGCGTTAGAAGAGACATAGGTCCCTCCACTCTCCTAACCCCGCATGGCAACAGGGTAGGTCTAGCGCCTCCACCACTTGCGTACTTCAAGAGAAGTGACACGAGTAGCAAGACCGTTCAGTTGTTCGATTTGCTTTTGCTGGTCTGCCTCGATGCGGTCGAGAGCATCCTTGATGTGGGACCCGCCGTTGTTAGACGTCAAGGTCTTCTTAATGGTCTTCACGTCATCTCGTGTGGTCTTAGAACGCCTCAAGATGACAAAGGCAACAATGGCTGTGATCATGACCGCTGCTCTAGGCCATGTGTCGATCTGCGTTAGGACTGCGCTGAGAATCTCGTGCACTGATGCTGGATCGTCCATCATGACCCCACGAACGTTACAGAGGCGAAGTTTTCAGCACCGTTTGCCGCTAGAGCCAACGTGGCACCTTGGTTGTGCAGCGTGGTCACAGAGATGACGTCTCCTGCTACACACTTGAGGGCTGTTGCTGCTCCCACGATGTTGTTTGTAGTGGTCCAACCAATGATGCGTCCACGGGCCTTCACGTTGCCGTTCAGGTTGATATCAATGATTCGCGCACCTGTGGCGTTAGGTGAGTAGGAGACTGACGCACTCACTACGTACCGCCCGTCCTTGGACACCACCCAACGGTTGTTCGTAGCGTCGTAGGTGATGCCGTCTTCTGTGTCAATGACGTTGTACGGCACGGTGGTAGTGGTGTTGTTAGCAACGTTGAATGTCGTGTTGCGGTACCTGCGGCTGTGCTGTCCTGGCGTTGGCTGCACAAGGTCTCCTGGACCCGCTGAGGCTCCACCAGGTGGGTTAGTGATCGTCACTGCTGCTGTTGCCTCTAGAGGACGGAAACCAACCGTCACTTCCCACGACTCAGGCGTAATGTCATGCTCGATGTTGAGAATGCGGTAACTGGCGTTCAGGCCTGAATCTGTGTGCTTGACCTTGGCAACTCCATACAGGTTCCACATAGCCTCTGAGCCCAAGTGCTGACGTGCGTTGAACTTCACCTGCGAAGCGAAGATTTCAGGGTTTGCATAGACCTTTGCGTAGCGCTCTGCAATCTCTCTAGGTACCCCGTCGTTGACGTCGATGGTCGTTGACTTGCTACCCCACTGAGACTTAGATGCGGCGTTGGTGTAAGGCCCGTAGGTCTTCTCTCCGTCTTCCTCATCCAAGTTGTGACGCTCAATCATGAATTCATTGAATAGTGCTTGCGAACCGAAGTTCGTATCAATGTCGGTGTAATAGTCAACGTCGCCAATGCTCTGACCGAATGACCAATCTGAGCCTGACGAGTGCTTGCCGTAGAGCGTGAACGTCTGACCGTCGGTGCCTTCTGCCTGCCAGCGTGGAGCAATGGCTACTACGTCAGCGGGGATAGTGAACGTGGCCGTGTGGACCGTGGTACTGCTGCCTGTTGCTGTGATCCATGGTGAGTCCACCGAACCGACAGAGCCGTCTGACTTCACGTAGTTCAGGTAAGGCTTGTGCCGGGTGCCTGTCTGGTAGGCCGTGTACTTGAGTGTGTAAGTGTCACCACCGTCAACCTTGAGCCACTTGTCCTTATCGGCCTGCGGTGCACTCTGTGCGCTGTTGACAGGCAGCATGTCGAAGTAGGCAGTCAGACGCCCTGTAGCGAAGTCGAATCGAGACGCCTTGGCTCCTGTGCCTGCTGTCACGTAGTTCCAGCCCGTTGCATTGCTCCAACGCTTGCCAGAGACGTACAGGGAAGCGTCTAGCATCTCCTGGTCGATGACACGTTCCACACCGTCGTACGGGCGGTCACTGAGTAGGACGCTAGGAGAACTGCTCCACGTGTCATATGACTGCATTTGAATATAGCCATTAGTACGGCAGATCAAGAACGCATTCTTAGCAACACTGATCCATCTAAGTTGCTCTGTTGCTGTGGCGTTGTCTTGAACGTCGATGACTACCGGCGTCGATACGTCGGGGTCCGTCGTGCTGTTGTTGACAAACGTGTAATCGATACCCGGCGTCTTGGCTGCCACAGCATTACCTCGCTGAGTCAATGAGCCATTAAATGCCTCAGGAACCTTGAAGTTGTTCACCTGCGACCATGTGTCTGTAGCCTGCAACGTCACACGTGGCTTGCTGTTTGAATAGTTCACGTCAACAGTAGACAAAGTACCGGACCATAGTGTGGACCAGAAGCCGTCAGATAGGTACGTCACACGAACCTTGCGACCAGGACGAACACGAGCGTTCTTCGTTGGGTCAAACACAGGATCGTTCATGACTGCTGAGAGCGTTCCTACCTGTGGTGTATCGACTACACCGTCTAGTTCGTTACCGCGCGTTGTCTTAAGGCTGAATGACTTACCTAGCATGTTCTGCCAGCGTGCACCCGAGTAGAAGGTTGTGTCCTCTACAAGAGCCTTTGAAGAACTGATGACGGTAACGGCCTCCCACGCCTGCATCGTTGAACCCGTCGCGTTGGGTGCAATGAGTTGAATGTGAGCGCGCACTTTCGTTGTCAGTGCTGGTGCTTGACGTGGCTGGAAACTGATGCGTTCCGTGCCAAGTGGGAAGTCAATCGACTCAGTAAATGAGACGTTGTTGACTCCATAGCCATAGACGAATGAGGCCCTGTAGAAAGCNTGTTCGATCACCTGTAGTACGCACCAATTGAAGGGCTGTACCTGTCGTGCCGTAGGTACCTGTCACTCTGCTCAGGGTTCCGAACAGAGATGACCACCCGGTGGTATCTGTTTGTGCTGAGTGGTTACTGATCTGATTCAATGCATCGGATGCATCGATTTCTAGTCTTAGTAGGTTGTAGTTTGCTTCTGCCATGTGTGTTTATCAGATGTTAATTTCTGATGAGTCCTGCCTTTCCTGCGGCCTTGATAGCCTTGTGATATGCGGCACCCATTTGTTCAGGTGTCATTGAGTTATCTACTCTTACTTCAATAGTTACTTGCTGTGCAGTACCCGCGCTTCCTGATGCGGTTACTGGTCGCGCTGTTGCTGCTAGTGATGGTGATGCGAACCCACGCTGTAGTGCTGTGGCTAGACGCTCACCCTTCTTCTTAATGATTCGATCATCTAGACCCATATCTAGACCCTTGACTGCGAACACGCCTAGGCCCTTCATGACACGGCTAGGGCTCTTGATGCCTAGTGCCTTCTTAAGCGCCTTGACCATGGACTTGCCTAGGCTGCCTGCACTCTTGGCAATCTGGGTGTACAGACTCTTCATGCCGTTCATGAAGCCCTTAGCGGCGTCAATGCCAGCCTTGTACATGTCCTTGGACGTCTGAGTACCTAGCGATGCTGCTGCGCTGTTTACCTGGCTCTGTAGGCCGTTAAGTTCCTTGATTGCCTCAGGGCCAGCCTGTGACAGTGCTTCAACGTATGCAGTACCGGTCTCAGGGCCCATAGCAACGATCTGTGCGTACAAATCCTTTGACAGACCATTCTTCGCTAGCCCTGCCAACTTGGTTGTGAAGTTCTTGATGTTGGCTAGACGGTCAGTGAGGAATTTCTTGATTGTGTCAGTTGTTAGATTCTCGTTCTCACCTAGAGCAATGCTGCTGATAGATGCGTACTGACGTGCCTGTTCCTTTACCGTCGCTGCGTATTCCTTTGACTGGTTAACAAGGGATGCGTAACGGACCTTGGCATTGTTGTATAGACCCTTAGCCAAGTCCTTGGCTTGCTTGGCGTATTCCTTCTTTGTGTTGACACCCTGACGACGTACAGCCTTGAGGATGCCTGGCGTTGCCTTGGTTAGACCCTTTTCAAGACCCTGACCAATGAAGACGCCTAGACGTGTTGTGACCTTAGAAGGTGAGGCAATTCCCATCTTCTTACGGATGACCTTAGGAATCTTGCCGACGATTGCATTAACAGCATCCATGACTCTGCCTGCTGCTCCACGGATACCGGCTGTTAGACCATCAACGATGTGTCCACCAATGCCCTTAAGAAGAGACCCGGCACCACTGAATGCGCCCTTGATCTTTCCGGGAATGCCCTTTACAACACCCATCATTGAAGAGACGCCACGGGATACCGCGCCCTTGATGGATGACCAAGCACTAGAGGTCAGGCTCTTGGCTGCACCCCATGCTGATGAGAAGATGCTTCTAATTGCACTGAACGCTGTTGAAACGATGCTGCGTACAACTGATAGACCTGCACGAACAACGGTCTTAATAACGTTGATGTACTGAGAGATAATCGCTCTGATCATCTTGAAAGCACCAGAAACGATGTTCTTTACACCAGTCCATGCACGTGACCAGTCACCTGTTAGGACGCCTGAGAAGACTTGGAAGATGCCCTTGATGACCGTGAATACGCCACGTACGTAGTTCATGACGTTCGTTAGTGACGTCAGTACGTAGGTGGAGAGGATGCCGCCGAAGCGTGCCCATNCCTGGCCGAACTTGGCTGAGGCCTCACCACTACCGGCAGAGAAGGACGAGAAGAACCCCTTGACGGTCTCTACGCCACTCTTGAGCGCGGCCACCAACTTGGGGCCGTTCTCGTTCACATACCCCAACGTCTTGGTTAGGACCGGTAGGAGTGCCGTACCTAGTGAGGCCTTGAGGTTCTCCACCTGTGCGCTGAGACGCTGCTGCTGACCGGCGAGGGTGCCGGACTCCCTACCGAACTGGCCCTGTGCTGATGCGGTTTGCTTGTTCAGTAGTTCTAGGCGGGCCATTTGCTCGGCCTGCTTCTTGGCTGAGCCGGTCAACTTGTCCTGACCCTTGGCCGCTAGACGTGCGTTGACGTCGCTCTGCTTGATCGATACGCCGTAACGCTCAATCGGGTCAGCCTCTCCACGCATGAGGCTTGAGAGGGCAGATACGGCGTCCTTGGTAGTACCGCCGTAGGTTGCTGCTAGGTCGGCACCGATCTTTACAAGGTCATCTGATTGCTTGCCCAACTTAGAAAGGGGCATGCCAGAGTTCTTGAGCATTGCGCCCATGACGTTGGATAGTTCTCGGTAGTCGTTGGCGCTTAGGCCCACCGACTTGGATGCCTTCTGAGAGGCCTTAACTACCCCGTCTGCGTACTTGCCGAAGACCGCTTCTGTAGCACCGATTGACTGCTGTGCATCCGATGCTGCGCGTACTACTTCCTTGGTGGCGCTGATGACTGCTCCACCGGCAAAGGCTGCTGCCATACCACCGGCTGCGAACTTGGCTACTTTGCCAACGCTGCCTAGTTTGCTGTTTACATCGTTAATGCCCTTGACTGCCTTGCGTACATCAGAGGCAATCGTTAGTTGTACTGTTGCTATGTCTTATCGGCGTATGCCTATGTCCTTTCCTCTTGGATATCGTT
>NZ_LMMY01000013.1:124799-133193 GCF_001422865.1 Aeromicrobium sp. Leaf272 | reverse complement strand
ATAGATAGTGCCCATTCGTCAACAGAAGAAATGTCTTCGTCTTCGGGTACTACCATGTTCTTCTTGATTCCGAACTCTGCTGCTGTGATCCAGTCTCGAAATGTCATCTTGCGTAGAAGAGACTGCATGTGTGCTACGCGCTTCTCTTCTTCTAGTTGTGCCTTTGTCTTGTTTGCCATGATGTTTCTTTTCTCCTTTAATTTAGGTTGTACTTGCGAACTAGGTTTGTTAGATCGCGGTTGATTGCAATTGCTGCAAACGGTGTTGTTTCCTCTACCGCCCGGTGCATCCACTCTTGTGCGGTTTGCTTGGTCGTTCCGTACTCTGTAAAAGAGGCGTAGTACGTCCTCTTATTACCGGCCTTAATGGTTGCCCTTGCCTTGGCCTTGTTACCGCGTACAGAGGCCGCTAGAGCGCCTGTGCGGCCTACAGGTGCGAGGGCACGTGCCTTATCAGCACCGTGACTCGCTACACGGGTCATGGAGTCCTTAAGTTCTTCTGTTGCAACACCCAACTTGGTTAGGTCTCGCTGAACTTGTCTAAGGTTCTCTACCCTCACACCTGTAGCCATTAGTTATCAGGCGTATGAAACAGCGTAAGTATCCAACTGGATGGTTACGCTGAACACGCCTACCTCAGTACCCTTTTCAAAGTTAATGAGCGGTGACGCAGGTAGCGTGCACGTTCCACTGAACTTAGGTGCAGAAGAAGAAAGCGCAGTGCTTCCTAGAGGACGAATGTCATAAGACACGCCTGTTGATCCTGCGTACTGCTGTAGGAAGTTGAATGCCGTACCTGGACCGAAGTCGGTAGCGAATTCAAGTTCTACTGCCACGGGACGCTTGCCGTCTGCTACGTCGCTGAACGTAACCGGCTCGCCGTCTCCCTCTGTGAACTCAATCTTGGTAGCGAATGCACCTAGATCGGTTGACGGGATTGCTGTAGCCGCTGCACGAACGAACGTGATCTGCGGTGTAGTGTTGCCCTTGTATCTTGCCATTAGTAATTACCGTTACTCTTATAGAGTTCCTTTTCTGATTGTATTTTTGATCGTGACTTGCGTTCCCAGCAAATCTTGCTGATTCAGCGTGTAGATGCGGGGTTGCTCTACCTGTTCTACGTAGTAGTCAGGCAATACGGCTTCCAGTACGTTCACGATCAAATCGTCTAGAGCCTCTTCTGCTGTTTTGCTTCTGGTCACACAAAGATGCAAGTCAATGAATACGTCGAGTTCATCGAACGTTGTTCCTTGTGTGATATATGGATCACTAGGCATCATGACTACTGACGGCTTGGTGATCTTGTTTGGTAGTTGTTCGTAGGTGTAGACCGCTACTGCTGATGCATCAATGACTGATGAGATGTGTTCTCGTAGGTCTGTGATTGCGTNACTAGGTTTCCCATACCCGGCGCATCAAAGGTCATCTGTGATGGTGACCCGCTCACGCTTGTCTGTCGCATGTATAGATTGAATGCCACGTCTAGCGTGCACTGATCCAGAATGTCCGTAGGGATGACTGTTGAACCGATGTAAGCACTAATAAGCACTACCGCCGCGTTCAAGCATCTAGCAACGTCGTTAACCTCTGTTGGCTCTGCTCCTACGTAATCTGAAACTTGCTGCACGCTAACGGTCATCAGGCAACCGTTGCCTTTACAAGACCGTTAGCGTTCTTAACTCCAACAGCCATGTAGCCGTATAGAGAGAACTGCTTGGTCAAGTTGATGATGTTTTCATCCTGTAGGCGGATAGGTGCACCTGAGTTCTCCCAAGTCATTACCGCGCTTGATGAAGCAACGTAGAACGTCTTAGACGCTAGAGATGCATTCATGACTACGGGTAGACCTGCGAGGCTGCCAGCGATGCCACGTACGTTGATTCCACCGATGGTGTTGGAACCGTCGCCGTTGATGCTGAACAGCGGGCGTCCTGCTGAGTCGCTGAGCGTTGCCAACTTCGCGTAGACGTCTGCTGAGACGAACACGAAATCTGCGGTAGCGCCCTGGCCGTTGTCCTCGATCTTGGACACGCCGTCGACCACTGCACCGATGAACTTGTCACCCGTAGCGCTTGAGAGCGTGAAAGATGCGCCTGTCTGCGGCGTAGCGGCTGCTAGAGCGCTAACTACCGCTGCGTTGGTCACCTTCGCGTAGGAAGCGGCCTGGTGCTTTAGAACGGCATCCAGGTAGGCCACGTCTGAGCGCTCGATAGCCTGGCGAGAAACCTCGCTGTAGCCGCCGTAGGTCTTCACCGGAGCGGTACCCGTGTCGATCGCTACCTCTAGGTAGGAAAGGTCATCGCCTTCTGCCACCTGTACGGCAACGTCACCTGTGAGGGCTGAGACGCGGGGGTACTCTACTGAGTTGCCCTGTGCGCCTAGTGGGCCACGATCGAAGAGGTTAAGGACAGGACGTCCCTTGTCTACGATCTTTAGAAGGTCGTTCTTCCAGTCGTTGCTGGTGTGGCTGTCTGAGAGGGTTGCACCCGTGTAGAGGCGAATCTCGTTGCGTGCGCTCTCGTCGTTGTCTGCAAGAGCCTTGATGAACTCACCTGCTGAGCGGAACTGCGTACCAGTCTCGTTCTTGGGTGCACCATCCTTTAGTAGTGCGAAATCTCGTGTCAGGCCTTCAACCTGTGAACGGATTTCTGTGATTACTTCTTCATTTTCCATATTTGATGATTCGTTAGAATCCTCCGTTTCATTATTTTCCGATGTTGAGGTCTCGGTTACCTGACGTACTTGTGTGATTGCTGCTCCTGCGTATGCAGGGAACGGAACAATCGATACTTCCTTAAGATTTACCTTGGTGCGTACTAGAATGTCTTCATCAGTACGGTGTTCTACTGGGATAAAGCCAACGGAGAAACGATCTAGCGTTCCGTCCTTGACCATCTCGTAGACGTCATTACCTAGTGCTGTGCGGGAGATGACGGCTTCTACTTCGTAGCCTTCGTCTGTCTCTGTACCGCGCGTTACNCCCGCCAATGTCTGCAATGTCATCCCATCGGACGGCTAGACCTGTGACGGTTCGTGCTTCTTCGTTTACTCTGCGAATCTCTAGTGAGCGTGTTTCTAGTTCTGTCATTCTTGGTTGTCTGCAATAGACTCCTTTGGTAGATTTGTTGGCTCTGTAGCCTGGTATGCACGGGTGAATGACTCGACGTCTAGACGAATNGTTGTCTTGATGAACTGGATTTCTAGGTCCTGACGGTTGGTGTAGGTCAGGCTTGATCCACCAACAGGAATGTTGAGATATGCAGCATCTACACCGAACATGCGTGCAATCTGTAGGTCTGAGAGGTTGGCTGATTCGATGAACGCAATGTCAGATGCGTTCATAACGATGGGTTGGAAGTCCAGACCTTGACCTAGGACAGCGATACCGCCCTCTGCCTGGCTTGTGTGCCATGCATCCTTGTACGCCTGTGACGTACCGGCCTCTAGTGGCTTGTCTGTCTTGAGGATGCCTGTAGGGATGCCGTTGTTCTTGTGCCAGTTGCTTGGGTAGTCACGTAGTTCAATAGCCTGTGAGACAGTCGCACGTCCTGCCTGCAAGGGACCAACACCTAGAATGTTTCCAGGCCACTCCCCTAGGCGGATATGTACTACTTCGTCTTCGGTGAACTTCTGTGTTCCATAGTTGTAGAACTTCTGGCCCTTGTCATTGAACTCGATATGCACGCCTAGCGGGTTGAGAACGTAGATAGCCTGCGGCTGTCCGTTGCTTGCCTTCACAACTCGTAGGTATGCGTTGCCGTGTAGCACAAGACATGTGGCGATGCGCTTAAGCCAATCGCTACGGCTACGGTCCTTGTCAGGCTCACGTACTACTAGAGGTAGTTCTGCTGGATCGATCAGTACCCCGCTGCGGTAGGCCTCTAGTTCTAATTGCGCAATGCTGTTCGTGATGAGGTCTACACAGCGGTAAACAGTAGACACGCCCATGGCTGCCTCTGTGCTTACGTTGGCAGTGCCTCTATAGGCAGGCGGTACAAGTACGAACGGGTCATCTGCTCGATACTCTGTAGGACTAAAAAGTCTCTTGATAAATCCTTGCTTGTTGTCTGACATTACTTCTAATTATATTGCTCAATTGTTTCCCATGACGGTTAGAACAACTGCATTGGCAACTCCTTTCGTGTATTAGCAACATAGATAGACCAGAGGAATGCTCTTACTGCGTCGTTCTCTACCGGCCCACGTGCGATTGCTTCTCTACCGCTTACTACCTTCGTCTTGGCATGACGCATCTGATAATCAAGTAGAACGTCATCCTTGTTCCACGTGACCTTGTTCTGAGCAATGAGGGAGTAGCCCATCTCTGTTGCCCGTAGATACCCGCCGTTGTTCATCGTGTGGACTTCTCGTCCCTTTGAACGCAGGTAGTCACTGAGGTCTTTTAGGTTCGTGTCCATGGCGTAGGCGTAACCTTCCTTATGGATCGCGTCTACGGCTGCCTCTAGGACCTCCTGAGAGGGCTCTGTAAGCCACTGGACTAGTTCTGCGTGTACTTGTCCCGTCGCATCCTTGGTAGAGGCCACAATCGCCCCGTAGCGCCACCCCTGCGACACGTCGATACCGATGACTGCTCGTGCTGTGTCTTCTGGTCCTTGACCTGCACACGCTGCCCATACAGCGGGGTCCACAAACGGGTTGTCTGAGTCCACGAACAGGTTGTGCGTGTAGCGGCGTACCTTGAAGTCCGGTTGCGTGGCGATGACGTCTAGACGCTCCTGTAGGGACCGACGTCCACAGGCGATAGAGGGGTTAGCGGCGAGGATGCTCTGTACGTCGTCTGGGGCCGCTCCTGTGGCTCCCTCATAGATGAACGCACCGAAGGACGTTGAGGGGTCACCAATGGCTACGGCTGCTGTCTCATAGAGCCGTAGAAGCGTCTTGGACGTGTTGTCACCGGCTGTGGTGAGAGCGATGACTAGCGAGTGCTCCTGAGCGCCCTGACCGTTCACTAGGTCGTCCCAGCACTGCCCGGCTGTCTCTAGGTGGAGTTCATCGACCAGGCCTAGGTTCACGGGCTGTCCCTGGACTGCTCCCGGCTTGGCTGCCTTCAACTTGTAAGAGGCAGTGTTGAGCCCTAGACCGGTGATGCCTCGTGAGCGCGTCGTGTGCAGCACCTTGGACAAGGCCTTTGAGTTGTTGATGCAACTCGACACACGGTCATAGATGAGGTTGGCCTGATCGACGTTTGAAGCAATGCCGATAACCTGTGCACCCTTGACCATCATCAAGAGGCCATAGAGCGCTAGGACTCCACCAATCTCAGACTTACCGTTTTGGCGTGCAATGGAGACTAGGACTTGTCTGTATCTGAGGGGTCCGTCCTTACCGCGCGTCTCTAGTACACGGATGATGAGACGTTGCTGCCAAATATCGAGCCTGACAGGCCAGTAGCGTTCTGCTAGTAGAAGTAGGTCGTATCCATCTGAATGGACCGGTAGACCGTCTTCTCGTGCCTCTAGAGGGGCAGTGAACCGTACCGGGTCAACGTAGTCTGCTGCGTCCCACGTCAAGCACGGTCAGTCCATTCCTTGACTCTATCCCGTGTCTCGTCTAGCCATAAGACGATGAACTCAGGAAGAGTCTTGATGATTTCTACTAGGTCCCTAAATACCGCCCTCATTCGCAATCACGTGCAACAGGTGACCAGTTGCGTTCCCATCTCATGGTGTCGTTGTCATGAGACCAACCTTCACGTCCAGAGATACCCGCGAACTCTTCTGCTACCTCTAGTAGAGCCTCATAGATATCTGCCGCGTCATTGTTGTGCCACAGATGATTAGCAGTCCATAGGAAGAATCCAACTAGTCCGTCTAGGTCTGTGGGGCGAATGTCGGGTGTCTCAGATTCGTAGCGGGGTGCTTCTCGCTCTGCCTCTACAGCCTGAATAATCATCTGGTCTCGTACGGCATCGGGGGTCATGAGCAATCACACGATGCGACACCGTTACGTAGTTCCTCGAATGTGATGGGTTCGTGCTCTACCCCGTGCTTGCACGGTACGTAGGAGGGTGGGCCGTTTGGTACATCTACCCGACCGGCATACCCGAAAGCGGCAATCATCCCCGTACGCCCGATCATGAGATGACCTCATATTCTGTCACTGACTGCTGAGGCACCATGACGGTAGTAGTTACCTTGNCCCGGCCCTCTTCGTCAATGAGTAGGACGAATCGGTCACCGTCTGTCTTATCGAATACCTTTGCTGTAATCATGCTGCATCACCATGCGCAAGCATGATTCGTTCATACCCGCGAACTTCTGTCGTTAGATATGGCTCCCGCTGTGTTACGTGTTCAATTTCAATATAGCCATTGTTGTGAATGGTTACCTGCGTTGCTGTCTTCCAGTCCGCTCCTACGTACTCACAGAGCGTCTTTACTTCCTCAATGTGGTTGTATGTTGCTACCATGTTATCTTTTGGGACTTAATAGTGGGTCTACTTCGTCCGCTTCTCCTTCGTTAATTGGGTTTAGGCTTTCTAGATACTTCACTGTTCTGAGTAGTTCGGCATAAGCCTGTGATGCCCATCTCAGATCGAGGTTGCGAGCCACTGTCAGAAGCATGGTTGCCTCTAAAGACTCGCTATCGATGAACTCTCTTGCTTCAATAAAGCGTGTTGCTGCTGTTTCAAACTCTCCTACTGTCTTATCTGTCGTCATTGTGTTCTATAGGTCTACAACCTCGACCCCTTCGGTAAAAAGGAAGGGTGCGTTCTGCCTGTGTGCTGGCTTAAGAAGAGAAGTAGCGTTCTCGTCTTCCTGCGTTCCTTGTCGGACCTACTGTTGCTCCTTTACTCTTATTGTGGTAACTGCACATGATTTGACCGTTAGTTACCATGTACCGGCCCTCTTCCCACTGGCTATAAGGGATAATATGATCGGCTTGTAGGTTCTCTGTTGAACCACATACAACACATGCCAGTACCCCGGCCTCTCGTGCTGCATTGAACACATCAGTACGCCACTGTGCATCGCGTGCTGTGTACTCACGTGTCCTAGCCACGGCCATACCCCCGGCTGCTGCGTACGCCCGCTCGGTACAGCGTCACTCGGGCTAGGCCTACTGCTGCTGCTGCCTGCTCCACGCTGTAGCCACGACGCACCAACTGTTCGGCCTGGGTGATGAGCGCTCGGCTAGCGGGCTGCTGTGCCACGGGCCACCACTCCCCTGACTGCCCGTACCACCAGGCCTGTGCCGTAGTAGCCGGTGAACACACCACTGATGCAGATGATGAGGATGGTCATGCTGCATCACCGACTGATGCACGCTCATAGATGGTCAGGGCTTCCATGCTCACTGACCGGCGTGCATCAACCGTGCGATGACAGGACTTGCAGCGTGGTACGTATGCCTCGCTATCTAGGCTGTAGGCGTACCAGCGGTTCTTTTCTGTGATGAACTCTTTGTGTGTGGGCTCGCCCTCTAGTGACCAGTCCTCGGCAGGGTGGGCGTTGCTGCCCCATCCCTCTACACAGCCATAGGTAGATGCGTTGCCTAGTTCGCTGCGCATTCTCTTGTGGGCTGCCTGATACCCCACAACTTCGTTGCGGGGTCGTCCGATCTTTCCACCCTTGTGTTGGCACCAACCAATGCTGCTGTGGCTCTTGTTTGATACACACACGTACTCATAGCCAATGAGGCTGCTCTCTACCAGTGTGCCTTTATTGTGCTGTTGGTAGTGCTTGCCGCATAGGTTGTGTGCTACTACTTGCTTATCGCATAGTGCGCAAATCTTAATTGTTGTCATAGTGTTACCTGCTGTCATAGATTCGGGTCTCTCAACCCGTTACTACTATTATAGACGATNACCGGAGAACGCCAGCAACAGCGGGTCTCTATATCTCCATTATATGTATTAGTTGTTTCCCATGTCGCTGATCCAGGCAAAGGTTTCTTCAAGACTCATACCCTTACCGGCGTGCTTCTGACGATCTGCATAGGCCTTGGATCGTCTCTCTGAGTCTGCTCTACGCTGCTCTGGTGTCCAGGCTTTACGCTTTTCTCTTGCATCTTTTGCAGATGCTTCGCTATTGCACTTCTTACAGTAGCAAGACTTCTTATCCTTGGTTTTCTTGTTGTTGCCAAACTCATCAAGAGTCTTGATGGTGTCACATCTTCTGCACCACTTGCTACCGCGCGGTACTGCTGGACCCTTAATGTGTGGCTTAAGGCAGTTATTGCACTTCTTAGCCCAATGACTGCGANCTCTTTACTACCGACACTTCTCCAATAATCTCAGGTGTATGATCACACCCGGCGGTACTTCTACATTCCTTACAGTATTCGATCTTCTCTACACTGATACTAGTTACTGTGATCTTGCCCACTTCCACCATCTACCTTTCCACACCTTGTACAAATTAGTCTTCCTGTAG
>NZ_LMMY01000013.1:124587-124720 GCF_001422865.1 Aeromicrobium sp. Leaf272 | reverse complement strand
CCCCGAGCCTGCGAGGGGTTGTTACATCATTCATTAATCCATCAGAAGAAGAACTATCTTGATTGTTTTTTTGCAGTACCTTGCTCTGAGGTTGGCCTACTGCTGACCTTGTTACCTCAATACGCCCTGTAGA
>NZ_LMMY01000013.1:123128-124570 GCF_001422865.1 Aeromicrobium sp. Leaf272 | reverse complement strand
CTTCCGTTATACTAGAGAGAGTATGTTGGTAGATGTTCCTATGATGTAGTAGGTAGAGAACTTCTTACAAGTACTACTATAGCACACATCGTTTTCTAAGGCGCAACTTTTGGAGTTGCATATTTTCTAGGTGCTGATGTTTGTGCTTACCTTGACGTCAGTGCCGCTGACAGCGTTACCACGCTTGGTGTAGATAGTTACCCTAGCAGGGTTCCAGGCCTTGGAAGTTGCCTTTTGCACTTCTACACCCTGAATGTGCCTACGTACCGTAGCGATCTGCTCTGCGGTGGTGCCATTGACAAAAGAGTCCCAGTCATCGAACGCAGCGCCGGTACCCTCAACCACAGCCTGTTCCTGTTGGCCTTCAAGTTCCTTAAGTTGCTTGGTCAAGTCCACTAGGGTATCGCTAATGTCAATGACTCTGAGTGTTCTTTGCTTGATTCCTTCTCGGATTGCTTCAATGTCATCTTTTAGAGATTGAATCTCTTCGGAGTAGTCAGCAACAGCCGGGTAGGAGTACCCCACAATGAGAGCCTGACGAACTACCGACAGCACCAAGGGCTCAAGACGCTTACGGCTGATCGACTGAGTCCCACACCCGCCGTTGGACTTGCTGCACTCATAGGCCAAGTTGTTACCAACCATCTTGAAGCCACAAGCCCCACACAGGACGAGACCACCTAGTAGGCGTCTGCGTGCACTCTTACGCTGTACGGCGCTCCTAGGGGCCTTTCTGTGGCTCTGAGAGGCATTCCAGAGTGCTTCGTCAATGATCGTAGGTACTTTGGTTCGACCTTCAATCTTACCCTTGTAAACCATGAACCCTGCATACAGCGGGTTCTTCAAGATGTTGTCAACAGTGGAGTGGTACAAGGTCTTACCTCCACCGACCACAACACCATCGTTCTTCCATAGTTCAACAATGGATTGGATCGACTCACCGGCAACATGTCGCCTAAAGGCATCACGGATACGCTCTGCCTCTTCTTCGTTGATCGTCCAATCACGGTTATAGCCGAAGGTTCTATACCTGTTGTGACGTGGGATGCCGTCAGCAATGCGTGCCTTGACCTGTCGGCGTACCCGCTCGCCTGTGCGCTCTGCCTCTGCTGAATCAACAGATGCCTTGATCCTAGCGACCATGCGTCCGTCTGCGGTTGACAAATCGTCTTCACCTGAGGCAACCGTCTTGATGAGTACCCCGGTCTGCTCGTGCAACTGGATGAGGTCTTCCAACTCACGCAGACGACGAGTCAGACGGCTGTTGGAGTAAGCGAGGATGACGCCCACTTCCCCATCACGCACAGCCTGCAACATGGCGTCGTACTGAGGTCGTGGCTTACGGGACAGGTTGGACGCTCCCGTGTCGTTGTCGGTGTAGACCTGCACTACCTCAAGGCCGTGACGCACTGCCAGGGCTCGACAGTCCTGCTCCTGGCGTG
>NZ_LMMY01000013.1:88238-123114 GCF_001422865.1 Aeromicrobium sp. Leaf272 | reverse complement strand
CATGGACACACCCTACCGTATTTTGGTCGGCTACTGCCCGCTGCACGCGACGGGCGTCAGCTACGCCTGACCCGGCGCACGCCGGGAGCCCGTCGGACCACCGGTCCGGCGGGCTTCGTGTGTCACTCCTCGGTCCGGGCCGCCCTGTCGTCCGCCGAAATTGCCTCGGCATCCCGCATCCTGCGCCGCTCGATCTGCTTCAGCGTCGGCTTCTGTCGAAGCCAGATGAACGCGTTGGCGGCCAGGAAGATCGCGCAGGCAACGAGCAGCGCCACCGGCCTCGACAGGCCGGTGATGGCCGCAACGGAGCCTCCGGCGCCCATCAGCGCGAACACGGCCCAGACGCGATGACTCCTAGGCGCGTCCTTCATGTATTGCTCATAGGTCTTCATCGGTGCCGCCACATCAGTTCGTCCGTCCCGACAGCGTAAAGGTGCGCAGGCTCTTCCTCCCCGAGTGGACGAGGGACTCCTCACCCTCACGAGACATCCGGCTCGATCGTCGGTATCCCTTCCACACGCCGTCTTTTCCGCTGCGCATCGACCCTGACGCGGTGTAGAACGGCACCGTGTCAAGAGAGGACGTCGAGCGCCCGGGAGGCGGCGCGTCCTACTCGTCCTCCAACGAGCCCGTGCCGTTCGACCTCGAGGCGGAGGCTCGCGACGCGACGGGTGCGACGTGCCACGTCTGCGAAGCACCGGCGACCGTGATGGTCGAGGTGCTCCGGCGCACGGACAGGAACGGGAGCGCCGTGGTCCTGTGCGACGAGGATCATCGCCTGGCCTCGGGCGGAGAGCTCGAGGTGCTGGCCCAGCGCATGGCGCAGGACGGGATAGGTGACGTCGACGACCACCGCAGAGTCGCCCGGATCCTCGTCACCGACCTGGGCAGATCCACCCCGATCCCCCCGTAGCGGTTGGCGCTGACCAGCGGCCCGACCCAGCATGGTGTTCTGACGCATTCGCGTCGATCCATGCGCGAATAATCGTCGCCAACGCGTCAGAACGCGAATGGGGCCGGCGCGGTTCGCAAGGATGGGGAATGCAGACGCCACCGAAGGCGTTCGAAGCAGTGGTGCCGAGAGACCCGTCCGCGCGCCGCGACCAGCCGCCCGAGAGCCGCGGAGGACACCGTGACCACCATCAAGCCGACCCAGCGCTGGGCGTTCGGCATGCTGCTCGCCCTCGTGGCCGTCGCGCTCGGCGTCTCGGGTGCACCCGCACCGCTCTACGCGCTGTACGCGCAGGAGTGGGGCTTCGAGCCCATCACCACCACCGTCGTCTTCGCCGTCTACGCCGTCGCCGCGCTGGGCTCCGTGCTGGTCACGGGGTCGATCTCCGACCGCTACGGACGCCGGCCCGTGCTCATCGCCGCCGTCCTGCTCATCCTGGTGGGCCTCGGACTCTTCATCGCGGCCGACTCCGTGGCCTGGCTGCTCGCGGCGCGGGTGGCGCACGGACTCGGCGTCGGCGCCGTCGTTGTGGTCGCGTCGGCCGCGCTGCTCGACCTGCGACCCGACGACGGTGAGCGCACCGGTCGCCTCACGGGCGTGGTGTTCAACGGCGGCATCGCCGTCACGCTCGTCGGTGTGGCCCTGATCGTCGACATGGGCCCCGCACCGACCGTGCTGCCCTACGCCGTGCTCGTCGCCATCATGGCCGCGCTGCTGGTGGCCGTGCTGTGCATGCGCGAGCCGCACACCGACGACCGCGCCGTCACCCTCAACATCGCGCAACCGCGCGTGCCGGCCTCGATCGCCGGACACTTCCGGTTCTCCGCCCTCGGCGTCATGGCCGCGTGGTCGGTGCTCGGCGTGCTGCTGTCGCTGTACCCACGGATCGCGTCGGAGGCCATCGGGGCGACGTCGGTGCTGTTCGGCGGAGCGGTGGTCGGTGCGTCGGCGGCTGCGTCGGCGCTCAGCCAGGCGGTCGGTGGCCGCTGGCCCGCCCGACCGACCGCCATCGTCGGCGACCTGGGCACCGCGGTGTCGCTCGTGCTGTGCGTGCCTGCGGTCGCGTGGGGCCACGCGTGGGCGATCGCGGCGGCCTCGACGCTGGTGGGCCTGTTCTTCGGCCTCGCGTTCGGCGGGTCCCTGCGTCACCTGAGCCAGCACGTTCCCGCCGCTCACCGCGGCGAAGTGATGTCGGCGTTCTACGTGCTCGCCTACGGCGCCATGGCGGTGCCGACCGTGCTGGCCGGCTGGGCCGCCACCGTGTGGAGCCCCCATACCATCTTCGCCCCGTTCATGGTGGCGGTGGCCGTGGCCTGCACCCTCGCGGCGCTCCTGGGCATGCGCACCCAGGAGGAGACCGTCGACGAGCCCGTCGCCGCCGCGTCGTGACCGAGCCGCTCGACGACCTGCCGGAGGTGCCCGACCTCGCAGGTCCCGGGATGCGGCTGCTCCTCGTCGGGATCAACCCCAGCCCCCTGACGGCGCGCACCGGGTTGCACTTCGCGCACCCCGGCAACCGCTTCTACCCGGCGCTGCGCCTCGCCGGGATCTTGCCCGCCGACGCGACCACGCCCGAGCTCGCCGCGCCGGTGCTCATGCAGCGAGGGGTGGGCATCACCAACCTGGCGCCTCGCCCCACCGCCCGCGCCGACGAGCTGACCGACGACGAGGTGCGCGCCGGGCGCGACCGTGTGGCGGCCGTGGTGCGTGCCCACCGTCCGCGCGTGGTGGCGGTCGCAGGGATCACCAGCTTCCGCACGGCCTTCGGCGACCGCCGCGCCCGGGCCGGTCGGCAGCCGACCGACCTGGAGGGCGCGCAGCTGTGGGTCGTGCCCAACCCCAGCGGACTCAACGCGCACGCCACCGTCGAGACCCTCGCCCGCGACTACCTCGAGGTGGCCCTCACGGCCGGAGTGACCGTCGAGGACAGGGCGTGATTCCTTGTTCGCCGACGGCGAACTGACATACACTCACTCATGGGAATTGAGTCGACTAGACTCAGGTTTAACCGGATGTCCCGGTCGCGGTGGCCGGGCCGAACGATCCCCCCAGGAGGACACCATGAGCAACGTTTCCGTCTTCGCCNCTCGCTCGTCCGGAACGCGTTCTCGCCCAGCGGCAGCACCTCCCGCCTCGACTTCACCCCCGCCGTCGAGACCGTCCGCGACGGCGACGACGTGGTCGTGCGTCTCGAGCTGCCCGGCATCGACGTCTCGAACGACGTCACGGTCGAGGTGACCAACGGCCGCCTCGTCGTCAAGGGCGAGCGGCGCGACGAGCGCGCGGAGAGCAAGGCCGGCGAGTCCGGCGAGCAGCCCACGCGTCGCATCAGCGAGATCCGCTACGGCTCCTTCGAGCGCAGCTTCGGGCTGCCGGGCCACGTGACCGCCGAGGCCGTCACCGCCTCCTACGAGGCCGGCATCCTCGCGGTCCGCGTCGCGGGCGTGTACGCGGGCACCGAGCCCACGCGCATCGAGATCAGCCAGGGCTGACCCGCACGACCACAGGGCCCCGTCACCCAGCGGTGACGGGGCCCTGTCGCGTCTCGGTCAGAGGCCGAACCGACGGCCGGCGGCGGCGAACACGCCCTGGTAGCGCGAGCCCAGGACCCGCACGGCCGCGTCGAGCACACGGGCGTCGTTGCCGATGAGGACGCGAGGGCGGCCCTTCTCGACACCGCGAAGGATCACCTGCGCAGCCTTCTCCGGCGACGTGCGGGCGAGCTTGTCGAACGAGCGAGCCAGCTCGTCGTGGTCGCGCCCCTCGGCCTGGTCGGCGTTGCGGGCGATGTTCGTGGCGATGCCGCCGGGGTGCACGCACGTGACCTTGACCGGGTGCTTGGCCAGGACCATCTCCTGACGCAGCGACTCGGTGAAGCCACGGACCGCGAACTTGGCCGCGTTGTACGCGCTCTGCGACGGCATCGAGAAGATGCCGAAGATGCTCGAGACGTTGACGACGTGGCCGTCGCCCGACGCGATGAGGTGCGGCAGGAACGCCTTGGTGCCGTGCACGACGCCCCAGAAGTCGACGTCCATGACCTTCTCGACGTCCTTGTACGACATCTCCACGACGTTGCCGGTGAAGGCGATGCCGGCGTTGTTGAACACCAGGTTCACGCGGCCCAGGTCGGTGGCCACCAGCTGCGCGTACTCCTCGACCCGCTCGCGCTCCGCGACGTCGATGACGTCGCCGCGCACCCGGGCGCCCGTGGCCTCCACGAGGCGCTGGGTCTCGGCCAGACCCGCGGTGTCGACGTCGCTGATGGCCAGGACGGCGCCCCGGCGGGCGAGCTCGACGGCGAGTGCGCGACCGATGCCCGAGCCGGCGCCGGTGACGACGGCGACCTTGTCGGTGAAGTGGGTCATGGGGGATCCTCTCGACGACTCAGATACCGACGGTATCCGAGTTGAGCGTAGAGCACGACGCTCGCTGGGACAAGACAATGCCTGCATTCCCCGCCGTCCCGGGACTTTCGCCCGTAGGCTCAGGGGCATGAAGACCCTCGTGCTGCCCTCCGGCGTGCGTGACGCGCGCCCCGAGGACGTGGGCACGATCGTCACGATGGTGCGAGAGCTGGCCGAGTACGAGCAGGCCGCCGAGCAGGCCACGATGACCGACGTGCAGCTGTACGAGGCACTGTTCGGCACCGACCCGCCGGCCTCCGCACTCGTGGTGGAGAACGGCCACGGGTCCGTGGTCGGCTTCGCACTCTGGTTCCGCACGTTCTCGACGTGGGACGGCGTGCCCGGCATCCACCTCGAGGACCTCTACGTGCGCGCGTCGCGCCGCGGCGCGGGCTTCGGCCGCCGCCTGCTCATCGGGCTGGCGCGCATCGCGACCGAGCGCGGGTACAGCCGCATCGAGTGGGACGTGCTGCGCTGGAACTCCCCCGCGATCCGGTTCTACGAGTCGCTCGACGCGACCCCGCAGGACGAGTGGCTGGCCTACCGGCTCACCGACAAGGCGATCGAGCTGCTCGCCGAACCCTGATCGACACCGCTCGGAGCGTGCCCTGCCCTCAGGTGCCCCGCTCTTGGTTGCCCGCCCTCAGGACAGCATGGCGGTGCGCAGGCGGTCGAGGGTGCCTGCGTCGCCGCCGACCGAGGAGTACCAGCCCTCGACGCCGCCGGGGTGAGCGTCCCACCGGTCGATGACGTGCTCGATCGCGTCGCGCGGGACCATGAGGAACGCGGCCGGCACCGGCGGGTGGTCGGAGCCGGGATGGCGAAGCCGGGCATCGATCTCGGCGGTGGCCCGCTCGGTGAGCATGTAGTCGGCGACGACGTCGGGGCGCTGCACCCCGAGCAGGCTGAGCACGAGCGCCACGGAGATGCCGGTGCGGTCCTTGCCCGCCGCGCAGTGCACGAGAGTGGCCCCTCCCGTGGCGGCGGCCTGGGCGACCTCGTCGACCAGCTGCGCCAGCATCTCGCCGGCGGTGTCGAGCACCTCGCCGTACAGGTGCTTGAGGGTCGGGGTGTCCTCGTGCCAGCCGGGCCGCAGCGCCTGCAGCAGCGAGAGCGTGACGACCCTCGGACCCAGCGGGGTGAGCGGGTGCGGGCCACCGTGCTCGACGGCGGACCGGAGGTCGAGCACCAGGGAGGGCGGCCACGGGGTGCCGTCGGGCACGACGTCGGTGGGCTCGGGCACGCCGCTGCGCAGCAGCAGACCAGGCCGGACGGAGGCACCGTCGAGGCCGGTGACGCCACCGACGTCACGGAAGTTGGGGATGACGACGCTCACGCCGCTCATCGTAGGTGTGAGGACCCACACTCCCTCCGGGCCGGTTCTGGGGCGGCCCTCTCAGGCGGGTGGATCTAGCATGGCGTCGTGAGAATCCCCCGCAAGATCGCGTCCCAGGCCGCGATCGGAGGGGCAGCCGCCGTCACCGGCTACTACGGCGTCATCTTCAGCGAGCTGATGGTCGCGAAGCGGGCGATCGGCATCACCGACGCGCGTCCACCGCGCGCCGACGGCTTGTACGGCGAAGAGCTGCCCCGTGAACCCGTGCGCTGCCTGGTGCTCGGCGACTCCGCAGCCGTCGGCTACGGCATGGCCCGAGCCGACGCGACGCCCCCTGCCATGCTCGGCATCGGCCTGGCACACGTGCTCGACGCCCAGGTCGAGATCCGCTCCGAGGCCGTCGTGGGGGCGCAGACCCACGACCTGCGCGACCAGATCGAGGCGGCCGGCGACTTCGACCCCGACCTCGTCGTCATCGTCGTCGGCACCAACGACGTGACCCACCGCGTGCCCGCCTACCAGTCCACCCGGCTGCTCGGCTCGGCGGTGAAGAAGCTCGTCGACGGCGGCGCCCAGGTGGTGGTGGGCACGTGCCCCGACCTCGGGACCGTGCGGCCACTCCCCCAGCCTCTGCGCTGGATCGCCCGACGCAAGAGCCGCTCGCTCGCCCGCAAGCAGACCGTCGCCACGGTCCGCGCCGGCGGCCGCGCCGTCTCGCTGGGCAGCCTGCTCGGCGTGCTGTTCACCGAGAAGTACGACGTGATGTTCGGCGAGGACCGCTTCCACCCGTCCGAGACCGGCTACGCCAACATGGTCTCGGTGCTCGTCCCGTCGCTGGCGGCCGCGTGGCGCGAGCGCGACCGCGACTTCGCCGTGGCGCACTTCGGCGGCTCCCCCGGCACGATGTCCCTCACCGACGCCGCAGAGAAGGCCGCGCTGCGCGAGGGCACCGAGGTCACCCGCGACGGCCGCTGGGCCCGCATCCTGCGCCGCCGCTGACCCACGATTCTCCCTTCGCGCGTCCGCGGACGAACGCTTCTTCCTTCTCGTGGACCGTTCCACGAGAAGGAAGAATCTCTGCCCCCATGGCCGGGGTCGCGGTCCAGCAACGACGACGGCCGGCCACCCCGTGAAGGGTGGCCGGCCGTCGTGTGGAGCTGGTGTCAGTCCGAGCCGCGCAGGATCGCGAGGATGCGCAGGATCTCGATGTAGAGCCAGATCAGCGTGACCGTGAGGCCGAAGGCGGCGCGCCACGACTCACGCTCGGGCAGGCCGGCCTCGACGCCGCGCTCGACGAAGTCGAAGTCCATGATCAGCATGAACACGGCGAGCACCACGGCGATCGCGGAGACCACGAGGCCGAGGCCGTCCATGCCGCGCAGGCCGCCACCCTCGAGGACGCCGGTGATGCTGAGCACGAAGTTGACCAGCATGACGCCGACGAAGGCGAACATCGAGATCGTGACGATCTTGCGGAACTTGTCCGTGACCTGGATGTTGAAGAACTTGTAGGCCGCCAGCGTGGCGCCGAACGCGACCATGGTGGCCAGGACGGCCTGGAACACGATCGTCGGGTCGCCGACCCAACCGGCCACGACCTTGGAGAAGGCGCCGACGAAGACGCCCTCGGCCACCGCGTAGGCGAGGACCAGCGCGGGGCTGATGACCTTCTTGAACGAGTTGACCAGCGAGAGGCCGAAGCCGACGATCGCACCCGCGAACGCGAAGCCGAAGGCCTTCTGCACCGCCGCCTGGTCGGTGGCGATGTCACCGATGAGGAACCATGCTGCCGCGGCGGTCGCGATGACGACGCCCAGGGTGAGGGCGGTCTTCTCGACCGTGGACTCGATGGTCATGACGCCCGTGCCACGTCCGGTGGACGTGTGCGTGGGGCCAGGCTGCGAGGTCGAGCCGTCGAGGTCGATCTTCCACTGCGAAGGATCGGTGGCGCGGGCCGTGCTGGTGCCACGGCCGTTGAACCCCTCGGATCGGTTGAAGACGGGGTTGTTGCTCTGCATGGTTCCCTCCGGGAATCAGTACTCAGCACTACTGAGGAAGTCGATGTGACCTCACCCTACATAACGTCCGAGAGGCGCGATTGTTTCCCGACACGGACTGGTTTCGCAGGGAAACCAGTCCGTGTCGGGTGGATCAGTCCGGCGCGTCGGTCGGGGCGGTCGACGGCGCTTCGGACGGGCTCGTCGACGCCTCGGGAGCAGGGGCCAGTGCCGGCACCTTGAGGAACGGGGCCTCGGGAACCTTCGCCTCCCCGATGACGGCCGACGAGGCCGAGCCGATCTCGTCGACCACGTGCTGCACGACGGACAGCGGGTAGACGTTCATGACGTCCTGGCCGGTCTCCAGCGTCGCCGGCGCCCACGCCGTGCCGTCGGCCGCGATGCCGTCGACACAGTCGTTCGCGCACTCGTCGCGCTCGGCGTTGAGCGCGGGCGCAAGTGCACGACCGTCCTGGTCGAACAGCTGCACGCCGCTGAGGGGGCGGCCCTGCGCGTCATAGGGGTAGATGTTCGTGATGCTGAAGCCGTCGAGGGACATCCCCGCCGGGTCCTCGGAACCGACATAGGCCATCTCGTAGGTGCTGGTCTCCCAGGACTGGGCGGTGGCCACCACCGGCAGGAGCGCGACGGCGGCGACGACGTTGCCGAGCACCAGGAGGGGGCCGATCCGTGGGGCGCCCCAGAGGCCACGACCCCACTGGACGCTCACCGTCACGAAGGCAGCGAGGAGCATCCACGTGCCCAACGTCGTGGGCGCGAAGCCGGACTCCCAGCCGAAGAACGCCGCGACCAACCAAGTCGCCAGCCAGGCCCGGGTGACCCACCAGACCGGCTGCAGCACGGACAGGAAGTCGAGGACGCCCCGGCCGACCGGGCTCCGGCGCAGGGCCAGAGTGACGTCGCGCCACGTCTCGCTCGCCCCCTGGCGCAGCGAGTCGAGGCCGCCGGCCAGGCCGGAGCGCTGGTCCTCCTTGAGCGGCAGGCCGGCCGCGGCGCGCAGCTCGGCGGCGTAGGCCACGGGGTCGGGGAGCTCGCGGGCGAGGTCCTCGGCGTAGGCCTCGGCCAGGTCGGCCTCCAGGCCCTCGGTGAGCTCCTCGAGCTCGTCGGCGGGCAGGTCGGCCAGCTGGGCGCGCACGCGGGCGGCGAAGGCGCTGATCTCGGTCGGGATGGTGGTGCTCATGCGGCGTCCCCCGTCAGGAGTCGGTTCATGGTGTCGGCGAAGTCGGCCCAGACCTTGCGCTGGGCCGCGAGCATCGAGCGCCCCTCGGGCGTGACGCCGTAGTACTTGCGGTGCGGCCCCTCCTCGGAGGGCACCACGTACGACGTGAGCGCTCCGGCCGCGTAGAGGCGCCGCAGCGTCCCGTACACGGAGGCGTCGCCGACGTCCTCGAGCCCTCCGGCGCGCAGGCGGCGCACGACGTCGTAGCCGTACCCGTCCTCGGACTCGACGACGGCCAGCACGGCCACGTCGAGCACGCCCTTCAGCAGCTGCGTTGCATCCATGCGGTGGACAGTACCACGCAGTGCGCAGTACCTCGCAGAGCACGACACCGGGACCGGGTGTCGCGCTCCGACTAGCCGTCGACGTCGACCAGGTGGTGCGCCACGTCGTGCCAGAAGTACTGGGCGAAGGTCTCGACGGTGAAGACCGAGCCGTCGCTGCGCAGGCCGACGCGGCCCCACGCGTCGGACGGGACCGCGTCGAAGGCTTCGGCCAGGTGCTCCCCAGCCGCGGTCAGCTCGCGGGCCACGACGGCCGGGTCCTGCTCGGCGTAGCGCTGCTCGACGGCGGTCGCGTCCTGGTCCCAGTTGGCGAAGCGGGCCTCGCCCTCGTCGGCGGTGAGCATGAGCCGGAGCCGCTCGGCGAAGAGCACGAGGACGTCGCGCACGTGGCACGCGTACTCGAGGTCGGACCAGACGTCGGGGCGGCGCCGGGCCGCCGCATCGGGACGGGCGAGCACCTGCTGCCAACGGGGCAGGCAGGCGCGCACCAGGTCGGCCACCCCGCGCGGGTCGACGTCCTCGGCGCGGAACCCGCACTCGGCGCACGGCTCCTGCAGGACCCACGTCCAGTCCTTGTCGTCGGGGACGATGCTCTCGTCGACGGTGCTCATGCATCCGATCGTGGCCGACGATCTAGGGTTCGAGCCATGCCCGACGCTGCCGACCAGCCGCGAGATCCCGCCACCGCCGAGGACCCGCCCCGCTTCCGCCGTGAGCCGGTCTCGTTCACCCGTCGCGGAGGACGCCTGACCGAGAAGCAGCAGGACGCGTGGGACGCGATGGCCGAGACGTACGTGCTCGACGTCCCGCGGGCCGGGACCGACACGTCGGTGACCCCCGACTGGCGGGTGGAGCCGGAGCGCGTGTTCGGGCGCACCGCGCCGCTGGTGGTGGAGATCGGCAGCGGACGCGGCGAGAACGTGGTGGCCGCGGCCCAGCAGCACCCGGAGTGGGACTTCCTCGCGATCGAGGTGTGGGTGCCGGGCGTGGCGACGACGCTCCTGCAGGCGCGCGCGGCAGGCGTCACGAACATCCGGCTCGCGGTGGCCAACGCCACCGAGATGCTGGGAACGGCGCTCGAGCCGACGTCGGTGCACGAGCTGTGGACGTGGTTCCCCGACCCGTGGCACAAGAAGCGTCACACCAAGCGACGCCTGGTCACGGTGCCGTTCACCGAGCTCGTCGCGCGGGTTCTCGAGCCCGGCGGGACGTGGCGCCTGGCCACCGACTGGGCCGACTACGGCGAGCAGATGTCCGAGGTCATCGCGGCCAGCCCCCACGTGAGCGGCGGCCCCGTGGACCGGTTCGAGGGTCGCGTGCTGACCAAGTTCGAGCGCAAGGGCCTGGACAAGGGGCGCGTAATCCACGACTTCGCTGCGCAAGTTCTGCAGCACTGACGTCCTACACTGGCCGGATGGACGGCACCGCAACGGCAGACCTGCTCGGCATCACGGACGGCTTCCGCGTGTGGGTCGTCGGCGAGACCGTGGAGGAGCGCTCGCTGCTCGACCCGCTGCCCGAGGGCGTGGAGACGTTCGACGAGTACGTGCACTCCCTCGACGCCACCGTGGTGATCACCGACGACGTGACCGCGTTCGCCGAGCAGGTCGACGAGGTCTTCCCGCAGCTCGGTTCCGTGCCGCTCGTGTGGGTGTGCTTCCCGCCGCACGACCTGTCGGCCGACGAGGTCGCCGAGGTGGTCCACGAGTTCGGCTGGGGCGCCACGCCGCCGGTGCTGCTCGACGACGCGTGGATGGCCATGCGGCTCGCGCAGGACTGAGCCCCCAGGCCTGATCGACACTCAGGCCGAGCCGGCCGCCTCACGTCGCTCGAGACGTCGACGGTCGGCGTCGTGGGCATACCGCGCCAGCTCGATCGCTCGGTCGACCGTCTTCTCCCCCGGGTTCACGACGGACACCCAGCCGTACGCGCCGTAGATCGGGTGCGGGACGAACGTGTCCGTGGCGGCGTGGTCGACGTCGGCCACGCTGAGCTGGCCCGGCGGGTGGCCGAAGAGGTCGGCGTAGGCGTCGGCGCCGACGTTGAGGTTCAGGCGCCAGCGGCCGGGCTCGTCGAGGTTCGAGACGGTGTCGTCGGGGTAGTTCTTCGTGACGATCGTCGTGTGCGGCTGCCGGTTGGTGGGCACCTCACCGTCGGGGGCGTAGTAGAAGAAGTGGTCGCCCCACGAGATCTCGGGGTGGTTGCTGCCCTCCTCGGGCGCGAGCTCGAGCGCGCCGGGCAGGCTCCGCAGCGCGGTCAGGACGTCGTCGATGGCCATGCGGCCAGTCTCGCCCTGCGACGTGCGTCTGGCCAGGGACGCTGGGGCGAGGCGGGACGACGGTCAGTCGGGACGCTGGGACGCGATGAGGTCGCGGTAGGCCTCGAAGGAGTCCTTGGGCGTGCGCACGAGGGTGTCGTAGTCGACGTGCACGAGCCCGAAGCGCTGGGAGTAGCCGGCGGCCCACTCGAAGTTGTCGAGCAGGGACCAGTGGAAGTAGCCGCGCACGTCGACCCCGGCGTCGCGGGCGTCGAGCACGGCGGCCAGGTGGTCGAACAGGTAGCGAGTGCGGCGCTCGTCGCGCACGTAGCCGTCGCTGCCGGGCGCGTCGGCGTAGGAGGCGCCGTTCTCGGTGACGTACACCGGCGGGAGGGCGTCGCCGTAGCGCTCCTTCAGGCCCACGAGCACCTCGGTGAGACCTTCGGGCACCACGGGCCAGCCGAAGTCGGTGCGCTCACGGCTGTCGATCTCGTGCAGCGAGAACGGCAGGTCGGCCGGGAGCGGGAGCCCGTCGCTGGCGGCTTCGCTGCTAACACCAGGCGGCCCGACGAGTTGCGGGTTGTAGTAGTTGACGCCGTAGAAGTCGAGCGGGGTGGCGATGACGGCGAGGTCGTCGTCGCGGTAGCCATCGAACCCAGCCTCCATGCCCTCCCACGGCCAGCGGCCGAGGAGCACGGGGTCGGCGAAGAGGCGGTTGTAGAGGTCGTCGAAGAAGGTGGCGGCCTGCTCGGTCTCGTCGGTGTCGTCGAGGCGCCACACGGGCACGTGGTTGTTGACGATGCCGACGGGTCCGGTGCCGGCGGCGCGCAGGGCCTGCACGGCACGGCCGTGGGCGAGCAGCTGGTGGTAGGCCACCGGCAGGGCGTCGAAGCCGAGCGTCTTGCCGGGGGCGTGCACACCGGCGCCGTGGCCGAGCAGGGTGACCACGACGGGCTCGTTGATCGTCATCCAGCGGGTCACGCGGTCGCCGAGGCGAGCCGCGACGACGGACGTGTAGTCGGCGAAGCGCTCGGCGACGTCGCGGTTCTCCCAGCCGCCGGAGTCCTCGAGCCACTGCGGGGTGTCCCAGTGGAAGAGGGTCGCCGACGGCTCGACGCCCGCGGTGAGCAGTGCGTCGACGAGCCGGTCGTAGAAGTCGAGGCCCTCGGGGTTCACGGCGCCGCTGGGGTCGGGCTGGATGCGCGACCACGAGAGCGAGAAGCGGTAGGCGTCGACGCCGAGGGAGCGCAGCAGGCCGACGTCCTCGAGGTAGCGGTGGTAGTGGTCGCAGGCCACATCGCCGGTGTCGCCGTTCTCGACGCGACCGGGCTGAGCGGTGAACACGTCCCACGTGGACGGGGTGCGTCCGCCGACGTCGACGGCACCCTCCACCTGGTACGACGCGGTGGCGGTGCCCCACGTGAAGTCGGGGCCGAAGGCGCCGGCAAGACGCCCGAGGGACAGGTCGCTGGGGTCGGTGTCGCTCACCCCTCCAGTCTGCCCCTGGATCGGGTCGGTCGTCAGGTGCGGCGACGTCGGCTGAACGCCTCGGCGAGGTCGATCGCGCCGACGATGGCCAGCACCACGCCGAACGGTCGGCCCTGGAACCAGAAGAGCTCGGTGTCGGGGAAGGCCAGCGCCAGCACCGCGCCGGCGACGACGAGCACGACGCCGAGGGCCAGCTGGAAGGTCGCGTTCATGCCCTCACGCTAGGCAGGCCCGCTCCCCCGCGGCATCGGCCGAAGGGATGAGCCGCGGGGTCCTTTCGACGCCGGCTCAGGCCTTCTGGCGCTGCTTCTCGATGAACGTCATGACATGGAAGACGACGAGCGCGGCGATGGTGCCGAGCGCGATGCCGTTGAACACCATGTCGCCGACCTTCAGCTCGGGGTTGCCGATGCCGATGACCAGGGCGATGCCGGCGGTGAGCTGGTTGACCGGAAGGGCGAAGTCGACGTTGTTGTCGATCCAGATCTTGATGCCGACGATGCCGATGAGGCCGTAGAGGGCGATGGTGACGCCGCCGAGCACGCCGGTGGGGATGGTGTTGATGAGGGCGCCGATCTTCGGCGAGAACGACAGCAGGATCGCGATGGCGCCGGCCACCCAGTAGGCGGCCGTGGAGTAGACGCGGGTGGCGGCCATGACGCCGATGTTCTCGCCGTAGGTGGTGGTGCCGGACCCTCCGCCGGCGCCGGCGATCGTCGTCGCAAGACCGTCGGCGAACAGCGCCCGTCCGGTGCGCTCGTTGATGGAGTCGTCGTCGGTCAGCTGCGCGACGCTGCGCACGTGGCCCACGTTCTCGGCGATGAGCACGAGCACGACGGGCAGGAAGGCGGGGATGAACACCCAGCTGATCTCGGGGGTGCTGAACGCGGGCAGGCCGAGCAGGTCGGCCCTGCCGACGGGGTCGAAGTCGAGCGCACCGGTGACGGCGGCGTAGACGTAGCCGGCGACAACGCCGACGATGATCGACAGCCGACCGATGAGGCCCTTGAACACCACGATGGTGAGCACGAGGACGACGAGCGTGATGACCGCCATCCACGGCCCGACCTTCGCGTTGTTGACCGCCGTGGGCGCGAGGTTGAAGCCGATGAGCGCGACGATCGAGCCCGCCACCACCGGCGGCATGAGGACGTTGATCCACCCGATGCCGGTCTTCATGACGATCGCGCCGACCGCCGCGAGGATCACGCCCGTGACGACGATGCCGAACATCGCCACCTCGATCGACGCCCCCGACGCCGCGACCGCTCCGATGGGCGCGAGGAACGCGAACGACGACCCGAGGTAGCTGGGCAGCCGGTTCTGCGTGAGGACGAGGAACAGGATCGTGCCCACGCCGGAGAAGAACAGCGTGGCCGTGACGGGGAACCCGGTGATCGTCGGCACCAGGAACGTCGCCCCGAACATCGCCACCACGTGCTGCGCGCCCAGCCCGATGGTCCGCGGCCACGTCAGCCGCTCCCCCGGTCGGACGATCTCGCCGTCCCGGATCGTCTTTCCGTCGTGGTGCAGGTTCCAGTTCAGGGGCATGGGGGGATTCTGGCGGATGCGCCAGACCCGAAGTTATTCGCCTACCGCTCGACTACTCCTGGGGCCAGACGGAGACGATTCCTTTACCCCGCGGCTTGACCCACAGGTTGACGGCAACCTGTCCCGTCTGCGTCTTGAATGATCCCCGATAGCGCTCCGCGTTGGCCCGAGAAAGGTAGGCGACCGTGCGACCCTCGACCGAGACAGCAACCGCATTGGAGTCGTGCGGGTTGCGAGGCTCGGGCACCAGCAAAGCGAGAAAGGGCTCATTCACCGGGACGCGGCACGACGCCAAAGTCGCCGGAGCATGGCCGCGGGACGCCAGGAGATCGACGAGAGCAGCCTGGTAGTGCGACTCTCCGACGAAGAGTTGTTCCCCTTCGATCGGAGCGAAACTCGCTTCAGTGGAAGGCGACGAACGAAGTCGACTGAGAAAGCCCATGGCGGACGGTAAACACAGTCCGATCTGCTTTGCCGGGAAATGCACTGATCGATGACGAAGGTCCGCTCATCCGTGCCATCGGAGCCATGACCGGTTGCGGCACACTGCAGTCGTGTCCGACCCGATGCGCAGCCTGCTCGACTCACCGCCCGACCTTCCGGTCGTCGCGGGGCTGCCGGCGCTCGCCGACGCGCTCCGCAGCCGCGGGGTCGCGGTGGTCCAGGCGCCGCCCGGCACGGGCAAGACGACGTTGGTCCCGCCCGCCGTCGCGGTAGCCGTCGAAGGACGCGTGGTCGTCACGCAGCCGAGCCGGATCGCCGCCCGCGCCGCTGCCCGTCGGTTGGCACACCTGCTGGGCGAGCCCGTCGGCGAGACCGTCGGGTACTCCGTGCGTGGGGACCGGAAGACCAGCCGACGGACGCGGGTCGAGGTGGTCACCACCGGTCTGCTGCTCCGGCGGATCCAGCACGATCCCGAGCTGGCCGGCGTGGGCGCGGTCGTGCTCGACGAGGTGCACGAGCGCCACCTCGACGCGGACCTCACCCTGGCGCTGCTCATCGACATCCGCGCCAACCTCCGCGACGACCTGACGCTCGTCGCGATGTCGGCCACCATCGAGGCCGAGCGGACCGCCACGCTGCTGGGCGGCACCGGTGATGGCGACACAGCGGCGCCGGTGATCGACATCCCCGGCGCACTGCACCCCGTCGAGTCGGTCTGGTGCCCGATGCCTCCGGGCGCGCGCCGAACCGACGACCGCGGCATCACGCCGGCCTTCCACGACCACGTCGCCGCGACCGTCCGTCGTGCGCTCGCCGAGCACGAGGGTGACGTGCTGGTCTTCGTGCCGGGCGTCGGCGAGGTCGACGCGACCATCCGACGTCTCCGAGATGCGCCCGCCGACGTGCACCCGCTCCACGGACGCCTCTCCGGCGCCGAGCAGGACCGTGCACTCAGCGAGGGTCCGCGTCGCCGCGTGGTCGTCTCGACCGCGGTCGCCGAGTCGTCGCTGACCGTGCCCGGCGTGCGCGTCGTGGTGGACGCCGGGTTCTCGCGCGAGCCGCGCACCGACCACCGACGCGGGCTGTCGTCGCTGGTCACCGTCGCGGTGAGCAAGGCGGCCGCCGAGCAGCGAGCGGGGCGAGCCGGACGACTCGGACCGGGCGCCGTCCTGCGCTGCTGGTCGAAGGAGGAGCACGCGCACCTGGCCGACCACCCCGAACCCGAGATCGCCACCGCCGACCTGACGGCCTTCACCCTGGAGCTGGCGTGCTGGGGCAGCGACGACGTGCGCGACCTGGCGCTCCTCGACCAGCCACCGGCCCACGCCCTGGAGACAGCCCGTCAGGTGCTCCTGGACTTGGGGGCGGTCGACGACGACGGACGGGCCACCCCACGCGGACGGGTGATGGCCGGCGTGCCGGTGGACCCGCGGCTGGCACGGGCCCTCATCGACGGGGCTGGTCTCGTCGGGGCGAGGCGCGCGGCCGAGGTGGTCGCGATGCTCAGCGAGGACGTCCGCGCTCCCGGCAGCGACCTCGTCGCAGCCCTCCGCTCTCTGCGCAACGGAGACCGCTCCGGCTCGTGGCGCACCCAGGTGAAGCGCCTCGAGGCCATCGCGAAGGAGCACGGCGACCACGAGCGCAGCCCGGACGGCGCCCGATCGCTGACCGACGACGTGGCGGTCGGCCTGGTCGTCGCCCTGGCACATCCCGACCGCATCGCGCGCAAGCGCTCCGCCGGCTCGAGCTACCTGATGACGGGTGGCACGGGCGCCGCCTTCGACCGTCGCGACTCAAGCCCACTCGCCGGGCTCGAGTGGCTCGCCGTCGGCGACGCGGACCGACGGTCCGGGGAGCGCGAGGCGCGGATCCGGGCAGCGGCACCGCTCACCGAGGACCTGGCGCTCGAGGCGGCCGGATCGCTGTGGACCGAGGTGGACGACGTCACCTGGTCCGACGGGCGGGTGCTGGCCCGCCGACGCACGATGCTCGGCGCGATCGAGCTTGCGTCCGTCCCCATCAAGAACCCGCCGACCGAAGCGGTGACCGCGGCCATCGGCGAGGCGCTGGAGCGCGAGGGGATCGACCTCCTCACCTGGTCGGAGGCGGCCACGGCTCTTCGCGCCCGCCTCGACTTCCTGCACCGTGCCCTCGGCGACCCCTGGCCCGACGTGAGCGACGAAGCCCTGACAACGAACCTCGACGCGTGGCTCGGTCCGCAGCTCGCGCGGGTCCGCTCGGCGCAGGACCTCCGACGCATCGACGTCGGCGCGGCCCTCCGCGCTCTGCTGCCGTGGCCCCAGGCGGGCAGGCTCGACGAGCTTGCCCCCGAGCGGGTCGAGGTTCCCAGCGGCTCGAACGTGCGGATCGACTACTCCCAGGAGCAGCCCGTGCTCGCGGTCAGGCTGCAGGAGGTCTTCGGCTGGACCGCGGCGCCCACCCTCGCGGACGGCAGGGTCCCGCTCCTGCTGCACCTGCTCTCCCCCGCCCGACGGCCGGCCGCCGTCACGGCCGACCTGGACTCCTTCTGGGACAACGGCTACCCGGGGGTCAGGGCCGACCTGCGCGGTCGCTACCCGAAGCACGCGTGGCCCGACGACCCGCGCACGGCGCCGGCCACCCGACGGACCAACGCGTCCCGCGACCGACGACGATGAGACGTGAAGACATTCGTCCCAGTTTCACCCCCGGCGACCGCCGGGCTCGACTAGCCTGACCACGTCGACGCGCTCCATCGGGGACCGTGATTCGTCACGTCCCCTGCACGACACGTCGACCTCCGCACGCACGATCGTGGGCCGAGGGCCGGCACCAGCGATCGGAACCATGCATGAAGCAGCGCCGGGCAGTCTCCAGGACGGCCGCGCTCGCGGTCGCCGTCGTCACCTCGACCATGACGTGGATGGCGCCCGCCCAGGCCGCCCCAGCGCCACGACCTGTCGCAGCCGCCGTGGCCCCGGTGACGGCCGTCCCGATCGCCAACCCCTGCGGCGCCACGGGCACCGACATGAACGGCACCGGCTGTCGCTACGCCACGGTCGGCACCGACACCTTCAGGGCGCCGTACTACCAGCCGAACGTCACGTTCACGACGTACGGCGCACGGTCGTCCGGCACCTTCCGCGAGTCCCGCGACTGGGGAGGCATGGCGCGGGGGACGCTGAGGCTGACGCCCGGCGCCGACTACCAGGTCAACGTCGGCGGGCCCGCACGAGGTGACACGAAGCAGCTCGGCGGATTCAACGGCGGTGGCAACAGCGGTCGCACCTCCATCGAGTCCGGCTCACTCCTCACCGGCGCGCAAGGCGGAGGAGGCGCGTCCGACGTTCGCGAGGGCACCTACGGCCTGCTCGACCGCCTCATCGTCGCCGGCGGCGGAGGCGGCTTCAGCGGCTGCACGACCGAGGGATGCATCCAGGGCGGTGCCGGCGGCGGCGACAGAGGCTTCGACGGCGACAGCGGGGTCGGCTCGTCGGGCGGCGGGGGCGGCAGCCAGACACAGGCCGGCCGGTCCCCCGGCGCAGCAGGCAGCGCCGGTCGGGGCTTCGGTGGGTCGGGCGCCTCGGGACCGCTCGCGATCTCCGACCCTGGCGCCGGGGGAGGCGGCGGCTACTTCGGCGGCGGTGGAAGCGACGTGGTCTTCGCCGTCAACCCCTCGGGCGGCGGCGGAGGCAGCGGCTACATCACGCCGCGAGCCACCGACACGTCGTCCAAGACCGGTGGTCAGGTCGACGCCTATCCCCTCCCGACCGACCGTCTCGACATCCAGGGCGAGAAGGACGGCCGTGGCCTCGTGACCGCCACGTGGCCGGGCGGTCCGGTCTCGGCGAACGTCACGGTGACCGCGAGCCCCAGCGGTCCGGTCGACCCCGACACGATCGTGACGTTGACCACCAAGGTGACGACCTCCACGGGCGTCACGCCGGTGGGCAACATCCGCTTCGTCGACTTCACCAGGGCCAACGGATCGACGAGCCCCAACGCGCCCGGAGCCTGCCCGTGCTCCAACATCACCGGCGACTTCATCGACAGCACCCAGAACGGCACGTACGTCAAGCGCGTCCGGGCCGGTTCGCTGCCCTACGGCACCGACCACGCGATCGTCGCGATCTTCGACGACCGGTACGGCGAGATCCCGCAGACCAGGTCCGCCCCGGCCACCTACTCGGTCAACGTCCCCCCTCCCCCGGGCGTCGATCTCGGCCTGACGCTCACCGGAGCTCCCAACCCGGTGAAGTCCGGCTCCGACCTCACCTACACGCTCGACGTCAGCAACTACTCGACCACCGCGGCGACGTCGGTCAAGCCCGACGTGTTCGTGCGCAACGTCTTCGGCAACGACGTCGTCCTCGACCTCGCCAAGACCTCGTCGTTCTGCCGGACGACGATCGACGGCGCCACGGCCGTCACCTGCGACTTCGGCGACCTCGCCGCCGGCGCGACCGAGAGCGCGACCATCGTGGCGAGACCCCTGAAGGTCGGGGACCAGGTCGCCTCCGCGAGCCTCTTCCGGCCCGCTCAGACCGACCCGAACCCGGACAACGACTTCATCGAGATCTCGACTGTGGTCGAGGCGGCCGACCCGCCGCCGCCGACCGACCCCTCGGCCGACCTGTCGGTCTCCGTGCAGGCCCCCACCCGGGTGGACGACGGCGACGGCTTCCTCTACAAGATCGGCAGCTACAACGCCGGCCCCGACACCGCGAGCGACGTCACGATCACCGACGTCCTGCCCAACGGGGTCACCTTCGACCCCGACACGACCTCGCCGGAGTGCACGAACGACGCGGGCACCGTCACCTGCGACGCCGGTGACTACGAGCCCGGGCGGATCAAGAACGTGACCATCGGCGTCACGGCCGACCAGGTCGGCACGGTGTCCAACACCGCGACGATCCAGGGCGACCTGGACGACCCGAGCTCGGCCAACAACTCCTCCACCGCGACCACGGTGGTCCGGACCCCGCCGCCGCCGACGGACCTGTCCATCGTGAAGACCGCGCCGTCGCGGGTGGTCTATCGCGCCGACCTCGTCTACGAGATCGCCGTCACCAACAACGGGACGGATGCTGCGGCCGAGGTCGAGGCGACCGACGTGCTGCCCGACGGCACGCGCTTCAAGTCCGCCGGGACGTCGTCGGCCTGCCAGCCTGACTTCCTGCAGCGGGTGGTGACGTGCGACTTCGGCACCGTCGCCGCCGGCGCGACCGAGACGGCCGAGATCGTCGTCGTCTCCGACGTGGTGCGTCGGGTCTCCAACACCGCGACGGTCGCTGGCGATACCGCCGACCCGGACCCGACGAACAACTCCTCCACGGCGTCGACGCTCGTGCAGGACCCGAACTCCCCGGCCGACCTGTCCATCAGCAAGTCCGCGGGTGTGCTGCAGGCAGAGGTCGGCGACGACATCACGTACGAGCTCGAGGTCGGATACGCGGGGCCGGCCAACACGGCGGCCTTCAGGGTGACGGCGATCGACGAGCTGCCCGACGGGGTGACCTTCAAGCGCGAGGGCACGTCGGACGCCTGCACGAATGCCTCGGGCACCGTGACCTGCGACCTGGGCCAGATCTTCGGCGGGACGTCGAAGACCGTCGAGATCGTCGTCACCGCCACCCGGGCGGGCACGGTGTCGAACACCGCCACCGTCGAGGGCCTCGGCGTAGACCCCGATCCGACGAACGACGCGGCGACGGCGGTCGTCCAGGTGACCGCACCGCCGGCGCCGGGCGCTCTCGGCTTCGCGACCTCGGACGTCGAGGTCGACGAGGGCGGCACCGCGACCGTCACCGTCGAGCGGACCGGCGGGACCGACGGCTCCGTGAGCGTCGACTACGCCACCAGCAACGGGACCGCCGGATCGGGCGACTACACCCCCGCCACCGGCACGCTCGCGTTCGCGGACGGTGAGACGACCAAGACCTTCACGGTCGCGACCACGCAGGACACGGCGGTCGAGTCCGACGAGACCGTCACCCTGACGCTGTCGAAGCCCACCGGGGGCGCCACCCTCGGCGGCGACGAGGCGACCGTCACGATCATCGACGACGACGAGGAGCCCGAGCCCCCCGTGGAGCCGGGAACCGTCGGCTTCGCGGTCACCAACACCGACGTCGACGAGGGCGGCACCGCCACCGTCACGGTCGAGCGCACCGGCGGATCCGACGGCGAGGTGACCGTCGGCTACGCCACCAGCAACGGGACCGCAGGGTCCGGCGACTACACGTCGGCCTCGGGCACCCTGACCTTCGCCGACGGTGACACGACCAAGACCTTCACGGTCGCGACCACCCAGGACAGCTCCGTCGAGTCCGACGAGACCGTTGAACTGGAGCTGTCGAACCCCGGCGGTGGGGCCACGCTCGGCGACGCCGACGCGACCGTCACCATCATCGACGACGACGAGGAGCCCGACCCCCCCGTGGAGCCGGGCACCGTCGGCTTCGCGGTCACCAACACCGACGTCGACGAGGGCGGCACTGCGACCGTCACCGTCGAGCGCATCGGTGGCACGGACGGCGACGTGACCGTCGACTACGCGACCAGCAACGGGACCGCCGACTCCGACGACTACACGTCGGCGTCCGACACGCTCGCCTTCGCGGACGGTGAGACCTCGAAGACCTTCGAGGTCGACACCACGCAGGACACCCGGGTGGAGGCCGACGAGACCGTCGACCTGACCCTGTCGAACCCCACCGGCGGCGCCACCATCGGCGACGGCGACGCGACCCTCACGATCACCGACGACGACGACGAGGAGGAGCCCGAGCCGCCGGTCGAGCCGGGAACCCTTGGCTTCTCCGCCCAGGACTACCCGGTCCAGGAGGGTGAGGCAGCCACGATCACCGTGACCCGCACCGGCGGCAGCGACGGCAGCGTCTCGCTCACCTACGCGACCGACGACCCGACCGCCAAGGCAGCTCGAGCCGCCGGGGCAGACGGGTACACCCGGACCGCCGGCACCCTCACCTTCGCCGACGGCGTCACCTCACGGACCTTCACGGTCCAGACCACCGACGACGACGTCGACGAGCCGGACGAGACCATCGCGCTCAGCCTGTCCGACGCCACCGGTGGCGCCACCCTCGACGACGCCGGCGCGACGGTGACGATCGTCGACGACGACCCCGCCGTCACCGATCCCGGCGACGGCACCGACCCCGGCGACGGCACGGATCCGGTTGACGGTGGCGACGGCACCGATCCGATCGACGGTGGCGACGGGACCGATGGTGGGGCCGGCGGTGCGGGCAGCGGCAACGGCACTCCCGCCAACCCCGCCGCCTCGGCCCTCCCCGACACCGGCGGCCCGAATCTCGGGCTACCGGTCCTCGGCACCCTGCTCCTCCTCGCCGGAGCCGCCTTGACCATCGGTCGCCGTAGGCGGGACGCGTAGCCGGCGGGGTCCCATGCCGCCTGCGGGCCCTGACCGCTGCGAGGACCAGAGCTCGCTGAGCAGGGGCCGGGTCCGGTCCGTTCATCCCACCGCCGGCAGATCGTTGCCGTAAAGCACTTGCGCTGCGATGAAACATGTCCGTACCATCGAATGGAACGGTACCGTTCCGTTTCATCCATGTTTCGCTGTGCACCAGGAGCACCATGACCCCGGCAGAAGCCGCAGCGGCCGCCCGTCCGCGCGTGGAGGGCGAGCGCGAGCACGAGATCCTCGAGGCTGCGCTCGACGTCCTCGCCGACGTCGGCTACGACCGGCTGACGATGGACGCCGTGGCCACGGCCGCTCGGGCGTCCAAGGCCACGCTGTACCGCCGGTGGGACACCAAGGCGAGCCTCGTCCTCGAGGCCGTCCTCGCCCAGAAGGGCCCCCTCCCCGTCCTCCCCGACACCGGCAGCCTGCGCGGCGATCTCATCGCCTCGCACTGCGGTCGCGGAGGCCTGACCGACGCACGCCAGATCGCCATCTTCAGCGCCGTGCTCACGGCGCTCGGCCGTGACGCCGAGTTCGCCGACGGCTTCCGCTCTCGCTTCCTGGGCCCCAAGGTCGAGCTGACGCGAGAGATGTTCGTCCGGGCCCGCGAGCGCGGCGAGATCCGCGACGACGTCGACCTCGACATCGTCGGGTCGGCCCTGGCCGGCATCGTGCTGCACCGCGAGTTCGTCATGGGCGAAGTGCCCACCCCCGAGAGGATCACCTCCGTCATCGACCAGGTGATCCTCCCCGCCGTCCTGCGCCACTCCCCCAACCAGACCCCCAAGGACCCCTCATGACCGACACCACCCCCGACACCGGGAGCCACCCCGTCCAACCCGAGGACCTCCCGCCCGAGACCAACCGCAAGCTGGGCTGGGCACTGGTCATCATCTGCATCGCGCAGCTGATGGTCGTGCTCGACGCGACGATCGCCAACATCGCCCTGCCCTACATCGCGGCCGACCTGCGGATCGGCGAGGCGAACCTGCAGTGGATCGTGACGGGCTACGCCCTCGCGTTCGGTGGCCTGCTGCTCCTCGGCGGTCGTCTGGCCGACCTGTACGGACGGCGCCGGATCTTCATCACCGGCCTCATCGTCTTCGCCGTCGCCTCGGCGCTCGGTGGCCTGGCCCAGAACGAGCCGATGCTGCTCGCGTCGCGTGGGCTGCAGGGCATCGGTGCGGCCATGGCCGCGCCCGCCGCCCTGGCGCTGATCACCACCACCTTCCCCGCCGGACCCCTGCGCAACCGGGCCTTCAGCGTCTACGCCGCCCTGTCGGGCGTGGGCGCGGCGATCGGCCTGATCCTCGGCGGCTGGTTGACCGGGCTGGAGCTGGGCAGCCTCGAGGGCTGGCGGCTGACGTTCCTCATCAACGTGCCGATCGGCCTCGTAGCAGCATTCCTCGCGCCGCGGTTCCTGCCCGAAAGCAAGCCGCAGCGTCTCGCCCTCGACATCCCGGGCGCACTCAGCGGCACCCTCGGCCTGGCCGCGCTGGTCTTCGGCCTCTCCCGGGCCGGCGACGAGCGCTACGGCTGGGGTGACACCTCGACCATCGTGTCGCTGGTCGTCGCGGCGGTGCTGCTCGTCGGCTTCATCGTGATCGAGCGCTCCGTCAAGAGCCCGCTGCTGCCCCTGAGCATCTTCGCCAGCCGTGCCCGCTCGGTGGCGTTCGCCTCGATGATGATCACCCCGGCGGCCATGTTCGCGATGTTCTTCTTCCTGTCGCTGTTCGTGCAGAACGTGCTCGGCTACAGCCCGCTGCACACCGGCTTCGCGTTCCTGCCGTTCACGGTCGGCATCGTCCTCGGCGCCACCCTGTCGTCGAAGCTGATCGCCACCATCGACCCACGGTTCATCGCCGGGGTCGGCACCATCCTGGCCGGCATCGCCCTGTTCGGCTTCTCGCGGATCAGCGTCGACGACAGCCCCGCCAACCTCCTGCGCATCGCCGGCGGCAGCGGGTCGTTGAGCGACGACGTGAACTACTGGACGGCCATCGCACCGTTCATCGTCCTGATGGCTTTCGGCATGGGCCTGGTGTTCGTGACCATGACCCTGGTGGCCGTGCACGGCATCCCCTCGGAGGAGTCCGGCATCGGCTCGGGCGTGCTCAACACCATGCAGCAGGTGGGCGGCGCCATCGGCCTGGCTGCACTGTCGACGGTCGCCCTGCACTTCTCGACCAACCGTGGCGAAGAGATCGGGGGCGCTATCCAGGCGGCGTCCGGCTCGGGAGGCGCGCCCGCGCCCGGCGTCGCTGAGCGCCTCAACGAACTGATCGGCCAGGCCGCCTTCACCGAGGGCGCGACGAACGCGTTCCTCGTCGGCGCCTTCATGATCTGGACCGCCTCGGCCATCATCTGGCTCCTGCTGAACGTCAAGCACGACGAGCTCGCCACTGACGGTCCCGAGGGCGTCGCGGTCTGACCGTTCGAGGTCGCGGTGACCCGCGCACGGGCACCCCGGCCCTTCGGCTCAGTGCCCCAGATCTGACTACTGGCGACCCGACGACGGGGCGTTTGTCCGCGACGACGTGTCGGTGCGGCGCGAGTGCGGTGCAAAGGTCACCGGCGCCAGCGCGCCGTCTGGAGCCTCCTGTGCTGCGTCGAACCCGCCGCTCTGGGGCACTATCCCAAGCCGAGCCTCCAAGGCCTGAACTCATCGCACTAGCGAGCCGGCCTCATCCGTCAATAGTCTCCGAAAAGCTGCGCGCCGAAATAGGCCCACTTGTCAAGATTAGGTTCTGCAAGGTGGCTCCGCGTCTACAAGAGAAACGAGATGTCTCTGCAGGTTCGACCATCGTTAACCATCAGCGCGGTCGACCAGAGAGCATCCGGGATGCAGACCGACGGAGCTCGAGCAGGCGTTGGTTGTTCCGATCGCGACGGAGACCTTGCTCAACCCAAAACAGAACCTCTGTGAGATCTTCTGCACGCTCCGCCAGCTTGGCCAAGTTGAAGCAATCACTGACAGTTGTCTGATTCTCTCGCGGATGCCATCCCTCACAGAGAGCCCGAAGGAAGTCTCGTTTCTGCTTCGAATCGACTCGCAGGCGTCCAGTCTCGGACCGATCGCGTATCGAGCGCAAGGATTCGGACAACCCTGCGTAGCGCCTCTCGGCGTGCGTTGACGCTTGTGCAGCGGCCCTCAGTTCGCCTACGCCGTCGCCAAGTTCTGCACAAAGCTTGGCAAGCTTCAACCACGCATCAGCATCGTCGGGGCGTCTCGCTAGGTAGGCCTGGTAACTGGTTTTTGCAGCAACCTTGCCCTGTCCGTCTGCACTTCGCTGGAGATCACCGAGGTACATCCAGGACTCAGGGTATTTACGCGCGACGTATTCCCCGATCGCAATCGCTTCGCTGAGTTCATTCGACTTCAACTTCGCAGCGTTGTCGTAGAATCGATGCACGTGAGGGCCGAACCCGGTTTTGGTCACGTTGTCTGAGACCGCACCGAACATGTGAAGGAATTTAGCATCTTCTTCCACGGACTGGATCAAATCCGAGAACTGCAACTGACCAGTCCCAAACCGATAAGCGGCAGCCGGAACGTGGAGAAAACTCTCCGCATCGACGTCAGAGTACGCTCGCTCAATCAAGGAGCTCTCCTCGAGATGCCTAAGCGCGGCTGCAACGTCCATGCGCACATTGGCAGGTCTGGTCATAACGGCCTCAAGTGCGATCGCCGGGATTCGCGCACGCCACTTACAAAGCGTAAAGAAAATCCGCTGCGCTGACGGGTTCAGGCGATTAAAAGATCNTCGCTTGGACCGAGCGACCTCACCTAGTGCGACCTTCACAACATAGGGGTGCCCACCCGATTCGCGATAAAGGGAATCAACCCATGTCGAACTCTGTTCGAGGACAGCAAGTATGTCCAGATTCGCGCCGGCGATCTTGACCAGAGAGTCAAATTCCTCACGCGACATCCCTTCCACATCAAGTGGCCAATCACCTTTGAACTCACGATGCCGCGTAGTTATCAAAACCTTGTTTGGCAAACGCGCAAACTCGCTGATTTCACGAAATAGTTGCGGAGGATTATGTACTGTCTCGAAGTTGTCGAAGACGTACACGACCGGTCCTATGTCGCTCCGCGTCAAGGAGTCGAGGAACCCTTCAACTAGAACATCAGCTGGTTCGGAGAGCCGCGTTGGTTCCACGTAGGACCAATACTGGCGCGCGAACTGCGAGAGACTTTGGCCAGCTGGCCTGACCGCGAGAGGCCCACGTACAGGGTCTAAATCGATGTCGCGGGCGCTGAACCACAAGACCGCGCTGAAGGCTTCAGATTCTGCTAGCTCATGGAGGACTTGCAGCGCCAGGGACGTCTTCCCGATACCGCCTGGCCCGTTGATCGCAACCACGGGATGCCGCGCATCTGCGAGCACCGATTGCAAGTCTTGTTCTAGCGCTTCGCGAGATACGTAGTCGGTTCGCGGCTCGGGGAGATTAGTCAGGACGTTCCCAACCGCTCGCAGTTCGGCAGATCCGTGAGTTTCACTGAGGGGGAGTTCACGCGGTGGCCTGACAAATGCCGAGAGGTTGCCCCAACGTTTAGCGCCAGAGGTGTAGGAGATCTCTTCATACCGGTTCTTGTTGTCTTGTGCGTCGCCATTCGGAAGAAAGAAGTCGTTCACGTCCGCCGTGGTTGTGAGCAACTCCACGCATCGGCAGGATTCGCCAATCGATACGTACGTGCCGTCAGCGAGGTCGAACGGGTCGGCATTCAATGCTGAAGAGGTGCTGGTCATCGGATGCACTTTCGGCACGCCCGCAGCGGTCCGGCGTATATGCCACCAGGGCCAGGAAAGGCACTCGAGATTCCGAGTGACAATAAGGATCGATTCGAGCAGTGGAGGTCCGGCTTTCGCTTGCCAGGCCACCAGATCAGCGCCGTGACCCCGCGTCTTGTTTCGAAGAGTCGCAAATAGTTGGAACCACTGCGCGAGGGAAGTTTTCCCGAGCGCCGCATCCGTCGACAAGCTGGGGAAACAACCGATTGCCTCCAGAAGCTTGTCAATGGCTTCGCGTTGCCAATTTTCGCTCTCGCGGCCAAAGCGCTGCGTCAGGGACGTGTGAAATCCGCGAGCTTCAGTGTCTAACAGACGGAACACTGGCGCCGTAGTCAAGTCTTGGATGACCCGACCCCAGGATCCAATGCCGTCCGCCCGGAGCAGCTCGTACTTTTTGGCGTAGGCGATCTGTGCATCATCTTTTTCGGGATCGAGACTTGCAATCAGCGACAAGGTCGTCAGTTTCGAAATGAGTTCGCCCAGCAAGAGCAACGACGTATAATGAGTGGCATCGCTATCGAAGCTTGCATCTCGGACCCGGTCCAGCATTCTCAGGACAGGACGCGCGACGTCCTGCTCAGACGCAATATCGATCCCTTCGATGCCAGAGTCTCGAGTCGAAGGTTCCACGTCTCGGTTATGGGACGGTTCTTGCACGCCTTCCGCGTATGCCGCTGTCGTTGAAGATGAGCTTCCGTGGAGAATCCTCGAGATGTGCTGGGAGGCTGGGACGCCCTTATGAACAGCATGGATGAGGGTGAGGCGCGCAAGTGGGCCCCCGCAACGCATCTCAATCCGGGGAAGCGCGTCTCGAATTTGGGCTTCTGATGGGTCCCGAAAGGATACGCCGAGNCCCTTTATCTGCCCAACGCGAGCAAGAATCAAAGTCTCAATTCCAGCCTTCACGAACTTGGGGTCGAACCGGAGGCCGACGAGCCGAAGCAGACCAATCTTTTCCTGCTTCTGCATATTGCGTACCGACCACCTCAACTCCTCGAGGGACAAAGCCTGTAGATCTTGATCGCGCACTTGTTCGAGATCTGAGTTGCCGACTTCCATGATGCCCATCCCCTCCAGGACTCTCTGCCGGACACTCAAGTTACAGGCTCGATGGATCGCCCCATCTGTGACGGGAAGACAAGATTCCGCTAACCACTGACACATCTAACGATGCTCGCCACAAGATTTGACTGGAGAACGCTGTCGTCATCTGCCTCTTCGACGGTCCTTGGGCGGATCACCAGATCGAAGGGTTTGAAGCCGGTCTCAATACGCCAAGCTCCCTGCTTGCTGACTGATGGGCCCCGACTTGAAGGCACCTCCCGACCACACGGGGGCGCTGCTTCACGGATCTGGGGCAGGTCGGGTGACAGTCGGCCAACTTGCCAACCCACGTTGCTCCGCCGCTAGTGACCTGGTGCTCCCGGTGGGAGTCGAACCCACACTGGGGCGGGTTTAAGCCGCCTGCCTCTGCCATTGGGCTACGGGAGCGCGAGGTCAGCCTAGGCCGATGTCGGCTCCGCCCGGTGGGAGCGACGGTCAGTCGACACCGACCCAAGCGAAGAACTCCTCGGCCGAGATCACAGGCTTGCCGTACTCGCGGGCCTTGCGCGCCTTGCCCGACTGGGTTCCGACCTCGGCGACGACCAAGAGGTCGCACTTCGTCTTCGTCACGTTCGCGGCGGGGACGAGGCCGGCGTCACGGGCGAGGCGCTCCATCTCTTCGCGCTCGAACATCCGCCCCGACGGCGAGCTGGCCGTGCCGGTGAAGCAGACGCGCGCGCCGGGTTGCAGCACGTCGGACGCGGACGGATTCGCCTCGTTGACCGCAGCCACCAGCTCGTCGACGAAGCGCTCGCCGAGCAGACCCTCCACCGCCCGCAGGCGCTCGACCAGCTGCGGCGACAGCCGCGACGCCTTCGTCGCGACGTTGGCCAGCCGCGCCACCACGGCCTCGGCCACCACGGCCGGGGGCGAGCCCTCACCTGAGTGGTCCGCGCCGTCGAGCAGGGCGGCGCTGATGCTCGTGCTCGCCTCCACCAGTGCAGAGAGAGTCGGGAGCCGGTCGGTCGAGGGCGGCGCGAGGTCGGGGTCGCGCGTGAGCAGGTAGCTGGGGTCCGGAAGGCTCTCGGCCGGCTCGAAGGGCGTCGACGACGCAAGCGCGACGCCGGACTCCCGCAGCCGCACGAACGCCGCGAGCATCGCGCGGGCGCGATCGGCAGCACGGCCCGACGACTCCGCCACGCGCTCCTCGGACGACAGCGCGCCATACGGCACCTCCACGCCGAACGGCATCGGCACCACGTGCTGCAGCCGCTTGAGCTCGAAGTCGACCTTGGCCAGCGCGTCGTCGACCCGCACCCCCACCGGCGTCACGCCCTCGAGCAGCGGCGCGAGGACTGCCCACGCCTCCGGCAGCGTCGGCGCGAGAAGCACGTCGTCGGCCGTGATGGCGAACCGCGAGCGGGCGTCGGCCAGGTCTCGCTCGGGGTTCACGAGGGTGCTCACCGCGGTGCCGTCGTCGAACGCGACGGCCAGCTCGATCGGACGCGGTCGCGAGAACGTCCCTTCGTCGCCGACGAAGCAGACGCCGAGCGCGGCGAACCGGTCGGGCGCGGTGCGAGCGACGGATCCGGACAGGAACCGGGTGACCCGACGGTCGGTGCGCAGGTGCCGCGGCTCGATCGGCTTGCGCAGCACCAGCCCCGCCATCGACGTCGCGCGGCTCAGCGCCACGTACACCTGGCCGGTGGCGAACACGCCGCCCGTGAGGTCGACGACGAGCCGGTCAAGCGTCTGCCCCTGGCTCTTGTGGATCGTGATCGCCCACGCCAGCCGGCACGGCAGCTGCGTGTAGGTCCCGACGACCTCGCGGCTCAGCGAGCCGCCGTCAACGACCGGGCGCGTGACCTCCCACGTGTACGCGCCGACCGTGACGACGGACCCGTCGGCCAGCTCCACGTCCAGCTCGCGCTCGCCGTCGACCACAGCCGTGTCGACGATGCGACCGAGCGTCCCGTTGACCCACCGGTCGCTCGGGTCGTTGGTGAGCAGCATGATCTGCGCGCCGACCTTGAGGTGCAGCACAGCGTCGGTGGGCGGGTCGAAGCCGCCGACGTCGCCGCTCTCCCGCGCGACGTGCGTGACGGCCTCCCCCGGCAGCCGCTCCAGGCGCTGGCGGTTGCGCGACGTAACGATCGAGTTCGACGGCGCGAGCGTCAGCCACAGCTCGTCCTCGGGCGGCTCGAAGTCGGCGTCGACGCGGGTGTTCAGCTCCGCCCGCGCGGCCTCGAGGAGCACGCCCTCACGCACCGCGTTGAGCAGCGACGTCAGACGGTCGTCGCCGAGCTGCCGGAACACGGTGGTGAGCGCGACGGTCGGGAACGCGTCGCGCCTGAAGCAGTGTGCGGAGTAGAAGTACTCGGTCTCGTAGTGTGTGCGGAAGAACTCCGCCTCGCGGTCGCCGACGATGGGCGGCAGCTGCAGCAGGTCGCCGACCAGCACGACCTGCACGCCGCCGAACGGCTCGCCCTCGCGCGGGCCGAAGCGTCGCAGCGCCGCCTCCACCATGTCGAGCACGTCGGCCCGCACCATCGACGCCTCGTCGACCACCAGCGTCTGCAGGCCCCGGATGGCCTTCGTGAACCGGCCTGGCCGGTAGTCGCCGGAGCGCACGTCGGCCAGCGTCGTGGTCGGACGGAAGCCGAACAGCCGGTGGATCGTGTAGCCCTCGACGTTCAGCGCCGCGATGCCCGTGGGCGCGGCCACCACCACCCGTCGCTCGGTGGTGGCGAGGAAGTGCCGCACCAGCGTCGACTTGCCCGTGCCCGCCTTGCCGGTGAGGAACAGGTGGCTGCCCGACTCGAGCAGCTCGAGCGCGCGCTCGATCTCCGGCGTGATGGTCAGGTCGGGCACGGGGTCAGGGTGTCATGGGCGCCGACAGGTCGACGGCGTCAGGCCTGGCCCCAGATCCTCGGACCCGCCTCGTGCGCGACCAGGTCGCCGAACACGACCTCCCGTGCATCTCCATCGCCCTCGAGGCGGTAGGGCAGGTGGACGACCAGGCACGCACCCTCGCTGTGCTCGAGCTCCACGCGGAGGGCGTCCGCACCGTCGAGCAGAACGTCGGCCACGAATGCGACGGCGCGCAGCTCGTCGGCGTTCGCCCCGGCGCCCGCGTAGAGCGCCTCGAGCACGGACGTTGAGTCCGGGTGGTCGCCCTCGTCCGGGTCGGCGCCCAGCAGACGCTGCTCCCCCGCCCGGTCCAGTGCCGCCCCGAACGGGTACAGCTCGCCGTAGCGCTGCAAGGTCTGCTCGGCGAATCCCACCGCCCCGTTGAGCAGCCCGTTCAGCTCGTCCTGCGCGTCGTCGCTCCCTGAGGTCATCCGGCAACCCTCGCACCCGGCCATGCATCCGACAACCGTCCAGACGCGAAGCGGCCCCCGACCTGCGTGAGGTCGAGGGCCGCGTCGGGCTGTGCTTCGGGTCAGGCGCTGAGGCCGGACTCGATCGTCTGGAGCTCGTCGTCGGTGAGCTCGAGGTCGGCGGCCTCGGCGGAGTTCTTCGCCGACTCCGGACGCGAGGCGCCGGGGATCGGGACGACGACGGGCGCCTGGGCGAGGTGCCAGGCGAGCGCGACCTGGTGGGGGCTCACGCCGCGGGCGTCGGCCACCTGCTGGAAGGCGGAGTGGTCCGAGCCGAAGTCGCCGGCCTTCTTGATGCCGCCGAACGGGCTCCACGGCAGGAACGCGACGCCGATCTCGGCGCAGTGCTTCAGCTCGTCACGGCTCGACAGGAACGCCGGGCTGAACTGGTTCTGCACCGACGCCAGCTTGCCGCCGAGCACCTCGTTGGCCTCGTCGATCTGCGCGACCGTGGCGTTCGAGATGCCCGCGTGCTGGATGACGCCCTCGTCGAGCAGCTCCTTCAGCGCGCCCACGGACTCCGCGTACGGGACGTCCGGGTCGGGGCGGTGGAACTGGTAGAGGCCGATCGACTCGACGCCGAGCCGCTGCGCCGACGCCTTCGCCGCCTCCTTGAGGTACTCGGGGCGCCCGTTCTGCGTCCACGAGCCGTCGCCGGGGCGCAGGTGGCCGCCCTTCGTCGCGACGAGCACGTCCTGGCCGCCCGAGTGGCTCTTGAGCGCCTCGGCGATGAGCGACTCGTTGTGGCCGACCTCGCCCGCGTCGCGGTGGTAGGCGTCGGCGGTGTCGATGAAGTTCACGCCGGCGTCGAGCGAGGCGTGGATCGTGGCGATGGAGCGCTCGCGATCGGGCCGCCCCTCGATGGACATCGGCATGCCGCCGAGGCCGATCGCGCTGACGGTCACGGGTCCGATGGTGCGCTGCTGCACAGGTCCTCCTGAAGTGGGTGGGAAGTGGTCAAACCTTCAATTTCCACCGTACGTCGGGATCTCAGGGACGCCAGCCGAGTGACCGGTCGGGCGGTAGGCAGCCCGCGGAACCAGCGCCCCCGGCGGTAGACCATCCGCGGTATGACGGCCTTTATCCGCGACCCACCTACCGCTCGGCGGGATTCCGCGGCCTACCTACCTCTCACGGCCGAGGCGGGTCAGGAGACGTCCACCTGGTTCATGAGCGACTCCCCCGCGACGAGACGACGCACCTGCTCGCGCACGAGGGGCTCGATGCGCTCGAGGCGGGTGGCCACCGCACCGCCCACGTGGGGCGCGATGAAGACACCGGGCGTGGTCCACAGCGGGTGATCGTCGGGAAGCGGCTCGGGGTCCACGACGTCGAGCGCCAGCCGCACGCGGCCCGACGCGGCGTGCTGCACGAGTGCTTCGGTGTCGGCCACCTTGCCGCGCGCGACGTTCACCAGCAGCGCGCCGTCGCGCATGGCCGAGAGGAACGTGTCGTCGACGAGGTGGTGGGTGGAGTCGCCGTACGGCACGGCGACGATCACGACATCCACGTCGGCCAGCAGCCCGTGCACCTCGTCGATGCCGTGCACGTGGCCACGGTCGTCGTCACGCGCACTCGACGCCACCCGCACCATCTCCACGCCGAAGCCGTCGAGCCGCGCCGCCACCTGCTCGCCGATGCCGCCGACGCCCAGCAGCATCACGCGCTTGCCGAGCAGGCCGGGGCGGGCCTCGTCCTTGGCCCACCGGCCTTCGTCGCGCGTGGCGTTGCGCGCGAAGTCGTCGAGGCCGCGCAGCGACGCCAGCGTCATGGCCACCGCCAGCTCGGCCGTCGGCGCCTCGTGCACGTCGACCGCGTTGCACCAGGTGATGCCGTCGGGCACGTTGCCGATCGCGTCGTCGTAGCCCAGGGACTGCGCCTGCACCGCCTTCACCCGCTCGACGTCGAGCACCGACAGGTCGCCCGTGAGCTGGTACGGACGGACCGCGAGGTCGAGCACGACGTCGGCCGGAGGCTTCCCCGCGAAGTCCCACACGTGCAGGGTGGCGGTGCCGTCGGACTCCAGGTCGGCGAAGAGGTCGCGGGTCGTCTCGTCGGGAAGGCTCAGCTGCAGCGTCATGCCTCCGATCATGCCCGCCGCCCGCCCCGCGCCCTACCGTGGGTTCGTGAGCACCTGGGGCATCGTCGCGGCCGTCGTCGGAGGCCTCGTGCTGCTTTGGCTGGTGCTCGTCGTCGCACTGTGGCTCGCCGCGCGCCGCGACTCCCGCGACGTCGACCTGCGCGACCTCGTCCGCCTCGTCCCCGACCTGGTGCGCCTCGTCCACTCCCTCGCCCGCGACCCCGCACTCCCCCGCGGCGTCCGCGTCAGACTCGGCGCGCTGCTCGTCTACCTGGCCCTGCCCATCGACCTCGTGCCCGACGTCATCCCCGTGGTCGGGTACGCCGACGACGTGGTCGTCGTCGCGCTCGTGCTGCGGTCCGTCGTGCGTCACGCCGGACCCGACGCCATCGAACGGCACTGGCCGGGGTCCGATGCAGGGCTCGCCGCGGTGCTGCGCTTGGCGGGCGTCCGGCGCGAGGCGGCCTGACGTGGACCACCGCAGCCGCCTCGAGGACGAACGCCGGTCGCTCCTGCGGGCCATCGCCGTCCGCGACGCCGACGTGGCCGGCATCGTGGCCGCTCGCGAGGGATCCAACGTCGACGACGAGCACGACCCGGAGGGGGCCACCATCGCCTTCGAGCGCACCCAGGCCGACCACGCCGCCGCCAACGCCCGACGTCGGCTGGCAGCGGTGGAGGCGGCGCTGCGTCGGCTCGACGACGGCACCTACGGCGTGTGCGAGGTCTGCGGTGAGCCGATCGCGGAGGGGCGACTCGAAGCGCTTCCGGCCACGACGCGATGCGTGCGGTGCGCGTCGGGCCGGAAGTCCTAATCCAGATCAGACCTTGGTCGCGTATTCGAACATATGCTTACTTCTTGTCGGATCTGCCCTCTAGAATGAGGGTAGATCAGCAGGAGGAACCATGAGCGTCGCCGTACTCGACACCCACCCGGTGCCGTCGTGCGTGCGTTCCGCGCGTGAGTCGTTCTCCGCGGTCCCCACGAGTGCGTGGGACGGACTGGAGACCGGCGAGGTCCGCCGTCTGGTCGGTGAGCTGTCCCGGCTGGAGTCCCAGGTCGCGGCCCACAAGATGGCTGCCGCACGCGTGCTGGAGAAGGCCCGCAAGGCCGCCGCCAACGGGGACGGACCGCGACAGGGGACGGGCACCTCGACGGGTGCGACCATCAGCTTCGACTTCGGCGGC
>NZ_LMMY01000013.1:88056-88165 GCF_001422865.1 Aeromicrobium sp. Leaf272 | reverse complement strand
GATCAGCAGCAAGCAGGCCGACCTCATCTCCCGCGCCCTGGCCAAGCTCCCCGAGGACGTCACCGCCGAGCAGCGCGAGCGGTGCGAAGAGACCCTCCTGAAGGACGCA
>NZ_LMMY01000013.1:87702-87958 GCF_001422865.1 Aeromicrobium sp. Leaf272 | reverse complement strand
CCACCGAGGAGGTCGACGCCGACGAGGACGAGATCCTGCGTCGCCGCGAAGAGGAAGCCCGCAAGAAGACCAGCTTCTCGATGTGGGACAACAACGACGGCACCGTCACCGGCCGGTTCACCCTCCCCGAAGCACAGGGCGCCATGCTCAAGACCGCGCTCGACGCGCTCGCCGCACCACACCAGAAGGTCGGGACCGTCAACGCCGCCACCGGCGAGATGGACGAGGTGGGGTTCGGGCAGACCTACCCCCAGCG
>NZ_LMMY01000013.1:87275-87677 GCF_001422865.1 Aeromicrobium sp. Leaf272 | reverse complement strand
GGTGTGAGTGCCGTCGTGACCGTGAACCTGGACCTCGACACCCTCGTCGGAGGTGTGAAGGCCGCCGGACTGTCCGACGGCACACGGATCTCGGCCGGCGAAGCCCGCCGGCTCGCCTGCTCGGCACAGATCGTGCCGATGGTCCTCAACGGCACCTCACTCCCGATCGACCTCGGCAGCGCGAACCGCTACTTCAACCGGTCGTCGCGCCGGGCGATGGAGAAGAGAGACGGCGGCTGCACCGCACCCGGATGCGACCGCGACTCACGGTGGACCGAGGCCCACCACCTGAATCCCTACGCCATCTCCAAGACCACCGACATCAGAGACGGCGCCCTCCTCTGTTCGTTCCACCACCACCGAGTTCACGACCAACAGTGGTCAGGCCGGATCAATCCCGAT
>NZ_LMMY01000013.1:83133-87251 GCF_001422865.1 Aeromicrobium sp. Leaf272 | reverse complement strand
CACGTCGAGTGGAAGCTCCCCGGCTCCGACACCTGGCAACGAAACCAGCGCTGGCGACCCTGAACCCCACCCACCACGACCACCCCGACCACTGGTCGGGGCCGACGTGCTGCCCAGGTTCGATCGCGGTCGCCGAGGGGACGGTGCGGGCGGGACTACAGCCCCGCGGCGCCCCAGGCGATGCCGTCGAGGATGTCGTGCTCGCTCACGGTCACCGTGTCGGTGGCGAGGGGCACGGCGTCCAGCACCGCATCGAGGATCATGGCGCCGGCGCCGATCACGTCGGCACGGCCGGGGTGCATGAACGGCAGGGCCCGGCGGTCAGCCACCGACATGCGCAGCAGCGAGAGGCAGGCGGTGCGCATGTCGTCGACCGAGATCCGTGCCCCGTGGATGGCCGACGAGTCGTACGACGGCAGCTCCAGCGCGTGCGCGGCCACGGTGGTGATGGTGCCCGCCACACCGACGAGGGTGCTCACGGGCTCCAGCGACGAGACCTGAGGGACGAGCAGCCCGTCGAGGTAGGCCTCGAGGGCCGTCACCTCGTCGATCGAGACCGGGTCGCTGGGCAGGAAGCGCTCGGTCAGCCGCACCGAGCCGACGTCGAAGGAGTGCGACCACTGCACGTCGCCGTCGGCGCCGACCACCAGCTCGGTGGAGCCGCCGCCGATGTCGACCACGAGCGCCGAGCCGGTCGTCGAGCGGGTGGCGCCCAGGAAGGAGGCGCGGGCCTCGTCCTCGCCGGTGAGGACCTCGGGGCGCACGCCGAGGATCGACTCCACGCCGTCGTTCAGCTCGTCGGCGTTCTCGGCGTCACGTGCCGCCGACGTCGCGCAGAAGCGGATCCGCTGGGCACCCAGCACCGTGGCCAGCTCACCGAACTCGCGGGTGACGGCCAGCGTGCGGTCGAGGGCGTCGGGGTGGAAACGACCGGTCTCGTCGACGCCCTGGCCGAGGCGGACGACCCGCATCTCGCGGACCACGTCGCGCTTCTCGTCGCCGCGCACGTCCGTGACGAGCAGGCGCAGGGAGTTCGTCCCACAGTCCATGGCGGCCACGCGGAGGGCATCCGGCATGCCCCGACCCTACCGATGCCGAAGGGCCCGGACGGTGCCCGGGCCCTTCGGCTCATCCCACCTGCTGCGAGGTCAGCGCGAGCTCTCGGCCAACTCCTCGTCCCCGCGCGGGGTGTAGCCGTGGTCGTCGTCGACCATGCTCGTCTCGTCGAACGGGTCGTTGCCGGCCAGCACCTGGTCCAGCTTCTCGCGGTCGAGCGAGTTGGTCCACGTGCCCACCAGCACCGTCGCCACGGCGTTGCCGGCGAAGTTGGTGAGGGCGCGCGCCTCGGACATGAACCGGTCGATGCCGACGATGAGGCCGACGCCGTCGACCAGGTCGGGGCGGTGCGACTGCAGACCACCGGCGAGCGTGGCCAGGCCAGCTCCGGTCACGCCGGCCGCACCCTTGGAGGCGATCATCATGAACAGCAGCAGCGAGAGCTGCTCGCCGAAGCTCAGCGGGTCGCCCGTGGCCGACGCGACGAACAGCGTGGCCATGGTCAGGTAGATCGCGGTGCCGTCGAGGTTGAACGAGTACCCGGTGGGCACCACGACGCCGACCGTGGACTGGTGCACACCGGCGTGCTCCATCTTGGCGATGAGTCGCGGCAGGGCCGACTCCGACGACGACGTGGACACGATGAGCAGGAACTCACGGCCCAGGTACTTCAGCAGGCTGAAGATGTTGATGCCGGTGACGACCTTGAGCAGCAGGCCCAGGATGCCGAACACGAACAGGAAGCACGTGATGTAGAAGCCGATCATGAGGACCGCCAGGCTGCGCAGGGCGTCCATGCCGGTCTCGCCGACGACGGCGGCGATGGCACCGAAGGCGCCGATGGGCGCCAGCCACATGATCATGGCGAGCACGCGGAACACGAGCTTCTGCAGGTGTCCCACACCCACCAGCACGGGCTCGCCGGCGCGACCCATGGCCTGCAGGGCGAAGCCGACGAGCAGCGCGACGAAGAGCGCCTGCAGCACGTCGCCGGACGTGAGCGAGGAGACCATGGTGTCGGGGATCATGTGCAGGATGAACTCGGCCGTGGTCTGCTTCTCGCCGCCGGCGGACTCGGCGGCCTTCGCCGCGCCCTCCTCGGTCAGCTGCAGGCCCTCGCCCGGGTGCAGGATGTTGCCGACGGCCAGGCCGATGGCCAGCGCGAACGTCGACATGGTGATGAAGTAGCCGAGCGCGAGCCCGCCGACCTTGCCCACCTGGGCGGCGCTGCGGACCGAGCCGACGCCGAGCACGATGGTGCAGAAGATGACCGGGCCGATCATCATCTTGATCAGCTTGACGAAGCCCTCGCCGAGCGGCTTGAGCTCCTTGGCGAAGTCGGGGGCGGCGAAGCCGACGGCGATGCCGGCGAGCACCGCGACGATGACGGCGATGTACAGGTAGTGGGTGCGGTCACGCTTGACGCGTGGCTGCGAGGTATCGGTGGCCATGGGGTTCCTCCTGGTGGGCTGACCTGCACACCGTGCCCTCCGACGTGACCCCGGTCACCGTTGCGTACATAGAGTTCGTGACCGCCATCACAGGAGGCTCCCGGCTTCTGGGACGATGCCCCCTGTGTCCCGTGCCGCGTCCCGAGCTCCGTCCGTCGCTCGCCAGATCCTGCTCTGGCAGGTCGTGGTGGTGTGCGTGCTGGTGCTGGGCGGAGTGGCGCTGGCCTGGTTCGACGCCCGCGCGGACGCCACGTCGTCGGCCCGGCAGCGGGCGCTCGACCTCGCCGTCGCGGTGGCCGACACCCCCACCGTGCGAGAGGCGGTGCGCACGTCGGAGCCGACGACGGTGCTGCAGCCGTTCGCCGAGCAGGTGCGACGCGACAGCGGCACCGACTTCGTGGTCGTGATGTCGCGCGACGGCATTCGCTACTCGCACCCCGACGTCGACGTGATCGGCGAGCGGTTCATCGGGTCCATCGAGGAGGCGCAGGCCGGCCGGACCCACACCGAGGAGTACGTGGGCACGCTCGGTCCGTCGGTGCGGGCCGTGGTGCCGGTCTTCGCCGAGCCCGGCAGCCGCGACGTGGTGGCGCTCGTGTCGGTGGGCATCCGCACCGACAAGGTGCAGGACGAGGTCGTGGACGCGCTGCCGAGGATCCTGGGCGCGGCGGCACTGGCCGCGGTGGTGGGCATCGTCGGCGCCTGGCTGATCCACCGCCGGCTGCGACGTCAGACGCACGGGCTGGGCGAGCAGCAGATCACCCGGATGTACGAGTACTACGACGCGGTGCTGCGGGCGGTGCGCGAGGGCCTGGTGCTCGTGGACGCCGACGGTCGGGTGAGCCTGGTGAACCAGGAGGCCGAGCGCCTCCTCGACGTCGGGTCCGACCGCGTCCTGGGCGCCGACGTCGCGACCCTCGGGCTCGAGCCGTCGCTCACCGAGACCCTGCGGGCAGGACTGCCGCTCACCGACGAGGTGGTGGCGCTGGCCGACCGCGTGCTCATCGTGAACGCGGCGCCGGCGCAGTGGGAGGGCCGCGACGTGGGCACGGTGGTGACGATCCGCGACCGCACCGAGCTGCAGGGCGTGACGGCCGAGCTCGACACCGTGCGAAGCCTGGCCGACTCGCTGCGGGCGCAGAGCCACGAGACCGCGAACCGGTTGCACACGATGGTCTCGCTCGTGGAGATGGGCCGCAGCGAGGAGGCCGTCGAGTTCGCGACCCACGAGATGCAGCTGGCGCAGGGGCTGACCGACCACATGGTGGGGGCGGTGGAGGAGCCGGTGGTGGCGGCGCTGCTGCTGGGCAAGTCGGCGCAGGCGCACGAGCGAGGGGTCCGGCTCGACGTCGACCCGGCGTCGGTGGTCACGGGTCTGCCGGTCGGCGCGCACGACGCGGTGACGGTGCTGGGCAACCTGCTCGACAACGCCATCGACGCGGCGCAGGGCACGCCGGACGCGACCGTGGCGGTGCACCTGCACGCGAGCGAGCTGCACCTCGACGTGGTGGTGGAGGACTCCGGGCCGGGCATCCCTAGGGAGGCGCGGGAGCGCGTGTTCGAGCGAGGCTGGTCGACCAAGGTGGTGGAGCAGGCGCACGGGCGAGGGCT
>NZ_LMMY01000013.1:73681-83092 GCF_001422865.1 Aeromicrobium sp. Leaf272 | reverse complement strand
GCGCTGGGCGGAGCGCTCGTCGAGGTGGAGATCGGGGACGACGCGTGATCCGGACGCTGGTGGTCGAGGACGAGAAGGTAGCGGCGCAGGCGCACGCCCAGTACGTGCGGGAGGTGCCCGGCTTCGAGGTCGCAGCGGTCGCGATGTCGGCGCAGGAGGCCGCGCGGGTGCTGCGCGAGGAGGCGATCGACCTGGTCCTGCTCGACATGCATCTGCCCGACGGGCACGGCCTCGAGCTGCTGCGTCGGCTCCGAGCGGCCGGGAGCCGGGTCGACGTCATCGCGGTCACGTCGGCGCGCGACGTGGAGATCGTGCGCGACGCGGTGGCCCAGGGCGTGGTCGGCTACCTGATCAAGCCGTTCGCGTTCGGGGCGCTGCGCGAGCGGCTGACCGCGTACCGGACCTTCCACGAAGGGCTCCAGGGCGCCGACGACCTCGACCAGGGTGCGGTCGACCGGATGCTGGAGTCGCTCCGCCCGGTCACCCGCTCGGGGCTGCCGAAGGGGCTGGGCGTCGAGACGCTGCAGCAGGTGAAGGCGGTGCTCGCCGAGCACGGCGCCGCCTCGGCGGGCGAGCTGGCCGAGCACCTGGGGTCGTCGCGGGTCACGGCCCGGCGGTACCTGGAGCACCTCGCCGAGACCGGCGAGGTGGAGCGGGTCACCCGGCTGGGGCGGGCGGGGCGCCCTGAGGTGGAGTACCGACCGCGCGTCTAGCGCTCATCCGTGCACGGTCACCGCGTAGCCGTCGGGATCGGCGAAGGTGAAGGTGCGTCCGAAGGGTCCGTCGACGGGCTGCTGGAGGATCTCGACACCGTGGACGACCAGGTCGTCGTGGACCGCCTGGGCGTCGTCGCTCGCGAGCCACAGCGCCACCCCGGCGCCAGGGCGGGGCGAGACGGCGGCGACGTCGAGCCCGGGCAGCGGCTCGCGGACGGCGAAGGCGACCGGGCTGGTCGCGAAGACGACGGCGCCGGGCGGCGCGACCGGGGCACGCGTGAGGCCGAGCCGCTCCTCGTAGAAGGCGGCGGACGCCTCCAGGTCGGTGACCTGCAAGGCGACGAAGTCGGGTCCGGTGACGGTGGCCATGGGCGCATCCATTCTCTCGTTGTATGTCAGGTTCCTGACACTCAACTGTATGTCAGAATGCTGACATGACGCAACCCGGCATCGACGTCACGCGATCCGTCGGCCTCGCGCTGAAGCGCACCGTCGCGACCCTGCGCTCCGTCATGGACGACGTCCTGCGCCCTCTCGACCTCTCGGTGTCGCAGTACGCGTGCCTGGAGCAGCTGTCTCAGCGACCGGGCCTGTCGGCAGCGGCCCTGGCGCGCCACACGTTCGTCACCCGGCAGTCCGCGCACACGCTGCTCCAGGGCCTGGAGGAGCGAGGCCTGCTCGAGCGGTCGCCGGCGCCGCCGTCAGGCCGAGCACTCCCCCTGCAGCTCACGCCGGCGGGGGCGGACCTGCTGCGGTCGGCCAGCAGTGCCGTCGCGGCGGTGGAGGCGCAGATGGTCTCGGCCGTCGACGCCGGCAGGATCGACCAGCTGCTCGCCGACCTGGACGCCTTCGCGTCGGCCCTCGATCAGTCGGTGGCGTCGGGCGCGGGCGCGCAGGAGGAGCTGCCCCAGTAGTCGCCGAGCAGGTCGACGGCCTCGTCGCCCAGGGGGTTGACCCCGCGCCCCTTGGCCAGGGAGTGCCCGACGAGCACGTGCAGGCACTTGACGCGGGTGGGCATGCCACCGGCGGTGATGCCGTCGACCTCGGGCACGTGCGCGATGGCCTCGCGCTCGGCCAGGTACTGCTCGTGCGCCCTCGCGTACTGGGCGGCGAGGTCTGCGTCGTGGACCAGGCGCTCGCTCATCTCGGCCATCAGTCCGGACGCCTCGAGCGTGCCGATGGCGCCGGCCAGGCGCGGGCACGTGACGTAGTAGAGCGTGGGGAACGGCGTGCCGTCGGGCAGCCGCGGCTCGGTGCGCACCACGTTGGGGTGGCCCGACGGGCAGCGCGAGGCGATCTCGAGCACGCCGCGGGCCGGACGGCCCAGCTGCTCGGCCACCGCCGCCAGGTCGGTCGGGTCCGGCTCAGTCATCGTTCTTCAGCACCTCGTCGGGGTCGGGCACGGGCGTCCTGGCCGACGGGGTGCGTCCCGACGCCTCGACGCTGCCCCACAACGTGTCGTACCACTGCTTCTGGGTGGGGTCGGGCGGGTCGTCGAGCGTGGGGACGTCGCCCTGCACCGTGCCGTCGGACCCGATGACGCGGTAGCCGACCTCGCCGGGCATGACCCAGCCGAAGCGCTCGCGCGCCTGCTGGCGCACGTAGGCGGAGTCGTTCCAGCGGTCCTCGGTGTCGCCGAGGTCCTCGATGGACGCCTCACGCGTGGCGATCTCGGCCTTGAGCTGCTGGATCTCTCCGCGCTGCTGCCACCAGGCGTGCAGCGCCGACGTGTACGAGGCGAGCAGGAGCAGCAGCACCGCGAGCAGCAGCACGGCCCGGGTGGTGAAGCGCTGACCCATGCCGCGGGCCACAGCCGCACCGCTGCGCGGACGGGCCGCGCCGGGCCTGGTGGTCGGGCGGCCGGCCCCTCGACCCGAGCTCGGGCGCGCGGACCCCGCAGCACCGGACGAGCGACCCGAGGGTCGCCGCGCCGGGCCGCCCTTCGGTTTCGGTCGTCCAGGACCGCGGGAGCCGGCCACGGGTCAGAGCGCGAGCCGCGGGAAGGCCGAGGCGCCGGCGTACACGGCCGCCGAGCCGAGGGTCTCCTCGATGCGCAGCAGCTGGTTGTACTTGGCCACGCGGTCGGAGCGGGCCGGGGCACCGGTCTTGATCTGGCCGCAGTTCGTGGCGACGGCGAGGTCGGCGATCGTGACGTCCTCGGTCTCGCCCGAGCGGTGGCTCATCATGTTGCTGAAGCCGTGGCGGTGGGCCAGCTCGACGGCGTCGAGGGTCTCGGTGAGCGAGCCGATCTGGTTGACCTTGACCAGCATCGCGTTGGCGGCGCCCTGCTCGAGGCCGCGGGTGAGCCGCTCGACGTTGGTGACGAACAGGTCGTCGCCGACGATCTGCACCTGGTGGCCGATGCTCTCGGTGAGCGCGATCCAGCCGTCCCAGTCCTCCTCGTCGAGCGGGTCCTCGATCGAGACGATCGGGTACGCGCCCACGAGCTCGGCGTAGTAGTCGGCCATCTCGGCCGAGCTCTTCTTCGCGCCCTCGAACGTGTAGGAGCCCTTCTCGAAGAACTCCGAGCTGGCGACGTCGAGCGCGAGGGCGATGTCGGTGCCGAGCTTCAGGCCGGTCGTGTCGACGGCCGTGGCGATGAGGTCGAGCGCGGCACGGTTGGACGACAGGCTGGGCGCGAAGCCACCCTCGTCGCCGAGGCCGGTGGACAGGCCGTCCTTCTTGAGGACGGACTTGAGCGCGTGGTAGACCTCGGTGCCCTGGCGCAGCGCCTCGGCGAAGGTGGGCGCGCCGATGGGCGCGATCATGAACTCCTGCACGTCGACGTTGGAGTCGGCGTGGGCGCCGCCGTTGAGGATGTTCATCATCGGCACGGGCAGCACGTGGGCGTTGGGTCCGCCGACGTAGCGGAACAGCGGCAGGCCGGCCGAGTCGGCGGCAGCCTTCGCGAGGGCGAGCGAGACGCCGAGGATGGCGTTGGCGCCCAGCTCGGCCTTGTTCGGGGTGCCGTCGAGCGCGATCATCGCGGCGTCGACCGCCCGCTGGTCGTCGGCGTCGAAGCCCACGATCTCGGCGGCGATCGTGGTGTTCACGGCCTCGACGGCCTTGCGGACGCCCTTGCCGAGGTAGCGGTCGCCACCGTCGCGCAGCTCCACGGCCTCGAACTGGCCGGTGGACGCACCGGACGGCACGGCCGCACGACCGATCGTCCCGTCGTCGAGGGCGACCTCGACCTCGACGGTGGGGTTGCCGCGCGAGTCGAGGATCTCGCGCGCTCCGACGGCTTCGATGCTGGCCATGCTGCTCCTGCTGGTGAGGGGTTCAGGTGGTGCTGCGGTCTGCCCCCAGCCTAGTGCGGCCCGAACACGTCTCGCGCCAGGCGCGGGGCCACGCAGGATTCTGCCTTCGCGAGCGGAACGTCGAACGATGCTGCGTTCGTGACGGGATCCGGTGGCGAACGCAGCATCGATCGGCCGACCTCGCACGAACGCAGGATCGTGCGTCCTCAGCCGAGGCGGGAGCGGACGGCCCGACGGAGGGCCTCCTCGGCGTCGACGCCCTGGGCGCGGGCCTCGGCGACCAGCTGCAGCAGGCGCGAGCCGACGTCGTCGCCGGAGATGTCGAGGTCGGGCACGCGGTCGAGCGCCTTGCGGGCCGTGGCCAGGGCGGGCAGGTCGCGGGCGATGCCCTCCAGCGGCGACTCACGCGGCTTCTCCTGCGCCTTGACCGCCTGCCAGGCGGCGTCGATCTCCTCGGGGGTGCGGGCGTCACCGTCGGCGAAGACGTGCGGGTTGCGGCGCACGAGCTTGTCGGTGATGCCCGCGGCCACGTCGTCGACGTCCCACCCCTCCCCCGTGTCGGCGGCGACGGCGGCGTGGAACACCACCTGCATCAGCAGGTCGCCGAGCTCCTCGCGCAGCAGGTCGGAGTCACCCGCGTCGAGGGCCTCGAGGGTCTCGTACGTCTCCTCCAGCAGGTAGCGGCCGAGGGAGTCGTGCGTCTGGCCCCGCGTCCAGGCGCACTCGGCGCGCAGACGGGCCATCACGTCGACCAGGTCGAGCAGGCGCTCGCCCGGCCGCTCACCCTCGTGCCGACTCACGAGCCCACCCTCACGACCAGGCCCCTCACGAGCAGCCCCCTCACGAACAGCGCTGCGTGGCCGGCGCGACGAGCGGGGCGTCCTCGTTGAGGACGTCGGAGGAGACCGAGAGCGAGCCGGTGGCCGCGACCTGCTGGCCGTCGTCGCCGAGGCCGAAGCGCGGGTCGATGCTCACGTCGGCGGCCTTCACGGCGTCGGCGAGCACGGCCCGGCCGGCCTGCTGGACGTCGTCGGCGTTCTGCTCGGTCACCTGCTCGCCGGTCTCGGCGACGCCCAGCTGCTCGGCGATCGCGTAGGTGCGCTGGCCGGCCTCAAGCACGCGGACGGCCTCGTCGAGGTCGACGTCGGGCAGGGCCTGCGCCACCTGGTCGCGCTGGGCGCGGGTGAACTCGTAGTCACTGGGCGAGATCGAGATGTCCTCGCGCTCGGCGAGCTCGTCGGCCACCACGCCGCTGACCAGCTCGGCCACCGCCTGGCGCCGGACGTCGGCGTTGTCGACCGTGCTCCCGCCGGCCTGGGCGCTGGAGAACAGCGAGACCTGGCAGAAGACCACGGCCGCGCGGTCGGCCTGGTCCATCGAGATGGTGGTGCCGTCGACGACCGCCGCCGCACCGGGACTGATCGAGCCGCCGCACCCGGCGGCCAGGAACCCGGCCAGGACGGCGGGCACGACCTTGGACGTGACGGGGATCACCGGACGCAACCTCATGGCGGCCACCTTAGCGAGCGCCGACGACCACGGGTCAGCGGTCGTACGCCTCGAGGATGAGGTCGGCGGCGCTGGCCGCGGCGAGCTCGCCCGACAGCACGGCCTCGCGCACCTCGTCGCGCACCCGGGCGACGTCCTCGTCGGTGCGCAGGCGCTGGTCCAGCTCGTCGCGCACGAGCGCCCAGGTGAACTCCAGCTGCTGCTGGGCGCGCTTCTCGCGCAGCCCCTTCTGGCCCAGGAACTCGCGGTGCCGCACGAGCCGGTTCCACACCGTGTCGATGCCGCGGTGCTCCAGCGCCGAGCACGTGACGACGGGCGGCACCCAGCCATGCGTGCCGGCGTAGACGAGACGCAGCGCCCCGGCGAGGTCCTTGGCGGTCACCTCGGCCTCCTGGGCGCGCTCGCCGTCGGCCTTGTTGACGGCGATCACGTCGGCGATCTCCAGGATCCCCTTCTTGATGCCCTGCAGCTGGTCACCGGTGCGCGCGATGGTGAGGAACAGGAAGGTGTCGACCATGCCGGCCACCGTGATCTCGGACTGGCCGACGCCCACGGTCTCGACGAGCACGACGTCGTAGCCGGCGGCCTCGAGGACGGTCATGGCCTGCGACGTGGCCCGCGCGACGCCGCCGAGGGTGCCGGCGCTCGGCGAGGGCCGGATGTAGGCCTGGGGGCTGACCGCCAGCTGGGCCATGCGCGTCTTGTCGCCCAGCACCGAGCCGCCGGTGCGCACGCTCGACGGGTCGACCGCCAGCACGCCCACGCGCTTGCCCTGCTCGACGAGGTGGGTGCCGAGGGCCTCGATGAACGTGCTCTTGCCGACGCCGGGCACGCCGGAGATGCCGACCCGCACCGCTCCCCCGGCGTTCGGGGTGAGGGCGGCGAGCAGCTCCCGCGACGCCGCCCGGTGGTCCGCGCGGCTGGACTCGACGAGCGTGATGGCCCGCGAGACCCCCGCGCGACGTCCGTCGAGGACGTCCGCGGCGAGCTTCTCGACGTCGGTCATGCGCGCCGCCGCCCGCTGTCAAGCCGTCCACAGGTTTCGTGCGGACGGGATCGACCGTGTCGCGGACCCCTGGAAAGATCGGCTCGGACGCACGACACTGAAGGGGTGATCGAGGTGAACGAGCCGCAGGTGTGGACGCTGATCGGCGTCTTCGGAACGGCCCTGTTCGGCATGCTCACGCTCATGTCGACCATGTTCGTCCGGATCCTGCGCACCGAGATCGGGTCCCTGCGCACCGAGATGCGCACCGAGATCGGGTCGCTGCGCAGCGAGATGGGCACCGAGCTCCGATCCGTGCGGGGCGAGATCGGGTCCCTGCGGACCGAGATGCAGGCCGAGTTCGCCTCGGTCCGCACCGAGATCAAGTACCTCGACCGCGACGTCCAGGCGTTGTCGCGTCGCGTGTTCGGCGACGACGCCGCCTGACCCGCCACGCGGCACCTCGACGAGCTCGGCGCACGCACCGGCATCAGGACCCGTCGCCGGTGCGCAGCCGGTCGAGCAGGCTGAGCGCGGAGTCGGCGATGACGGTGCCGGGCAGGAACACCTCGGCCGCCCCCATCTCCTTGAGCGTCGGGACGTCGTCGGGCGGGATGACGCCGCCCATGACGATCATGATGTCCTCACCACCCAGGTCGGCCAGCGCCTTCTTGAGCTCGGGCAGCAGCGCGAGGTGGCCGGCCGCGAGGCTCGACACGCCGACGATGTGCACGTCGGCGTCGACCGCCTGCTGCGCGACCTCCTCGGGCGTGGAGAACAGCGGTCCCACGTCGACGTCGAAGCCCATGTCGGCGAACGCCGTGACGATGACCTTCTGGCCGCGGTCGTGACCGTCCTGGCCCATCTTGGCCACGAGGATCCGGGGGCGTCGGCCCTCCGCCTTCTCGAAGGCGGCGGTGGCGTCGACGACCTTGCCGATGTTGCCGCCCTGGCCCGCCTCGGTCCTGTACACACCGGAGATCGTACGGATGACGGCCTGGTGCCGGCCGTAGACCTTCTCGAGCGCGTCGGAGATCTCGCCGACGGTGGCCTTGGCGCGGGCGGCGTCGACCGCGAGGGCCAGCAGGTTGCCGTCGAGCGAGCCGTCGCTGGACGACCCGCGCTCGGCGCTGGCGGTGAGTGCCGCGAGCGTGCGCTCGACCTCGGCGGGGTCGCGCTCGGCACGCAGCCGCTCCAGCTTGGCCACCTGCTGGGAGTAGACCGACGCGTTGTCGACCTTGAGCACGTCGAGCGGGTCCTCGTCGGCGAGCCGGTAGGTGTTCACGCCGATGACGGCCTGCTGGCCGGAGTCGATGCGGGCCTGCGTGCGCGCCGCGGCCTCCTCGATGCGCATCTTCGGGATGCCGGCCTCGATGGCCTTCGACATGCCGCCGGCCTTCTCGACCTCCTGGATGTGCGCCCAGGCACGGTTGGCCAGGTCGTGGGTCAGCTTCTCCACGTAGTAGGAGCCGCCCCACGGGTCGATGATCCCGGTGGTGCCGGACTCCTGCTGCAGCAGCAGCTGGGTGTTGCGGGCGATGCGTGCACTGAAGTCGGTGGGCAGCGCGATGGCCTCGTCGAGCGCGTTGGTGTGCAGGCTCTGGGTGTGGCCCTGCGTGGCCGCCATGGCCTCGATGCAGGTGCGCTGCACGTTGTTGAACACGTCCTGGGCGGTGAGGCTCCAGCCCGACGTCTGGCTGTGGGTGCGCAGGCTCAGGCTCTTGGGGTTCTTCGGGTCGAAGTCGCTCACGAGCCGCGCCCACAGGGCACGGGCCGCGCGCATCTTCGCGATCTCCATGTAGAAGTTCATGCCGATCGCCCAGAAGAAGCTGAGCCGCGGCGCGAAGGCGTCGATGTCGAGGCCGACGTCGAGACCGGCACGGATGTACTCCACGCCGTCGGCCAGCGTGTACGCCAGCTCGAGGTCGTTCGTGGCCCCGGCCTCCTGGATGTGGTACCCGGAGATCGAGATGGAGTTGAACCGCGGCATCCGCTGCGCCGTGTACGCGAAGATGTCGGAGATGATCCGCATCGACGGCGCCGGCGGGTAGATGTAGGTGTTGCGGACCATGAACTCCTTGAGGATGTCGTTCTGGATGGTCCCCGAGAGCTGCTCCGGCTTCACCCCCTGCTCCTCGGCAGCGACGATGTAGAGCGCGAGGACCGGCAGCACCGCGCCGTTCATGGTCATCGACACGCTCATCTCGTCGAGCGGGATGCCGTCGAACAGCTCACGCGCGTCGTAGATGGAGTCGATGGCCACACCGGCCATGCCGACGTCGCCCTTCACCCGCGGGTGGTCGGAGTCGTACCCGCGGTGGGTGGCGAGGTCGAACGCGACCGACAGTCCCTTCTGGCCGGCCGCGAGGTTGCGGCGGTAGAAGGCGTTGGACTCCTGCGCCGTCGAGAACCCGGCGTACTGGCGGATGGTCCAGGGCTGCGTCGAGTACATGGCCGGGTACGGCCCGCGCAGGAAGGGCGCCAGGCCCGGGTAGGTGTCGAGGGCGTCGACGTCGGCGAGGTCGTCGGCGGTGTAGAGGTTCTTGACCGCGATGCCCTCGGGTGCGTCCCACGGCTCGGCGCCCTCGACGGCAGAGGCGTACGCGCCTGCGTCGGGGGCGGGTGGCTGCTCGGGGTCCAGCGGCTGTCCGGCGAACGAGGCGGGGATCGTCACGAGGCCAGCTCCTCTCGGGTGCGGCGCAGGAAGGCCAGGGCGTCGAGCCCGGCCGCGCAGGAGTCGTCGACGTCGGCGGAGACGGCGTCGGGCTTGCCGGCCACGACCACGTGGCGGGCACCGGCCTCGCGCAGGGCGGCGACCAGCTCGCCACCCCACTCGCCGTAGAGCGGGTCGGGTCCGGTCAGGCACACGACGGCGGGTGCGTCGGCCTGGCGGTACGCCTCCACGACGGCGTCCACCCCGTCGGTGGCGCCGGCCGTGACG
>NZ_LMMY01000013.1:47245-73628 GCF_001422865.1 Aeromicrobium sp. Leaf272 | reverse complement strand
GGCGCGGTCGTCGCGCATGGCCTCGAACTCGTGCGCGTAGCGGTGCACCGGCAGGGTGCGGCCGTACGGGCGACGCTCGGGCTGCTCCTCGTGCAGGTTCGGGAACTCCGAGACGCCCGTGACAGGACGCTGCCGTCGCGCCACCTGCAGGGCGCGGTCGGAGACGGTCGCCTCGACCCGGGTCCGGAGTGCGTCGAGGGCGGCTGCGAAGCCCGCCTCCCGGTCGGCGGAGTCGGCGACCACGGCGTCGAGCTCTCCGAACAGGTCCCAGGCCGCGCGCGCGACGTCGTCGGTGAGCTTCTCGACGGCGTGCGCACCCCCGGCGGGGTCGACGACGCGGGCCACGTGCGACTCGCTGATGAGCAGGCTCGAGGTGTTGCGGGCGATGCGCCGGCTGAACACCTCGGGCAGGCCGAGCGGCTCGTCGAACGGGAGCACCGTGACGCTGGAGGCGCCACCGACGCCGGCTGCGAAGGTGGCCACGCAGGTGCGGAGCATGTTCACGTAGGGGTCGTACGCCGCCATCATGGGCCGCGAGGTCACGACGTGCTGGCGCTGGCCGCGGCCGCTCTCGGCCACGCCGCTCAGCTCGAGCAGACGGGCCCACACCCGCCGGGCGGCGCGCAGCTTGGCGATGGTCGGGAACTGCTCGTCGGTGGCGGCGAGGCGCACGTCGAGCTGGTCGGCGGCGGCGTCGACGTCGAGACCGGCCTCGGTGAGCAGCCGCAGGTAGGCGGCCCCGGCGAGCAGCGCGTAGGCGAGCTCCTGCACGTCGGACGCGCCCGCGTCGTGCACGGCGGTGGCGTCGACGACGATGCCGCGGGCGCCGCGCCGCTGCGCGAGCCGGGCGACGTCGACGGCGACGGACGGGTCGGTGACCGCACCCTCGACCCCGATGCCGAGCGTGGTGCGGGCCAGGGACCCGAGGGGGTCGGCGCCGTAGCTCGTGCCGGGTGCCGGGTCGACGGCCTTGTCGTCGACGACGGCGTCGAGGGCCTGCGCCGCACCCAGCGGGTCGGTCGGGTCCTCGACCACCACGGGGGCGAGGTCGACGAAGACGGGCTCGAGGACGCGGGCCAGCGCGTCGGTCGGCACGGCACCGTCGCCCACGGCGATCCAGAGCGAGTTGACGCCGTTCTCGACGTCGGTCAGCACGTGCTGCGCGGTCAGGTCGGCGTCGGGGTCGGCGAACCAGGCCCGCACGTCCCAGCCGTCGAGCTCACGCGTGGCGGCAGAGCCTCGGGTGAACGGGGCCTGGCCCGGCAGCCCGGTCGGCGCAACGTCGGCCGACAGGGCCGGCGTGCCGAGCGGGGCGACGCCGATGCCGTCGAGCGTCGAGCGGGTGAGCAGCGACCACACGTCGGCGTCCGGAGCGTCGTCGGCGAGCTTCTTGGTCTTGCGCAGGACGGCGGCGGTGGCCTTCTCCCAGGCGTGGACGTCGGGCTCGACGCCTTCGGCCAGCGGGACGGCGACCGTCGCCTCCGGGCCCACGCCGGAGCCGGGGTCAGATGCCATAGGGGGCATCGTAGGGCGGGCCTGTGAGCCCGGCCACCCGGTGTGACGAAGCCGACGGGGGCGGGAGCGACGTCGCGCCCGGTGCGATCACGACACGGAGAAGGTGACCTTCGCCCACGCCCCTGCGCCCTTGGCGTTGCGGGCCCGCACCATGGCCACGCGCTTGCCCTTGCCCAGCGCGCTGCGCGACACGGCGTACGAGCGCTGCGTGGCCGACCGCGTGGCGCTGCGCACCACCTTCGAGCCCGCCATGATCCGGACGTCGTAGCCCGTGACCGCCGTGAAGCCGTCGGCCGCCGGGGTGGACCAGGAGACGGTGCGCGTCCTCGACCTCGAGGTGCCGGAGACCCTGAGCGACCGAGGCGCGGACGGTGCCGTCGTCATGACCGCCGGCAGCACGTCGGTGGTGCTGTTGGAGATGTTGATGAGCGTGACCCGGCGGCGGGGGTCGACCGCGACGCCGTTCGGACCGTTCGGCCGCGACGCCACCCGCACCACCCGAGCGGGGGTCGCGTTCCCGTCGCTGCTCGGGGCGAAGACGACGACGTGTCGTGCGGCGTCGTTGTTGGTCACGTAGAGGTTGCCTCCCCCGTCGAACGCGAGGGCGGAGGGGTTGTTGAGCCGGCTTCGGCTCCCACCGAGCACCGAGACGGGTCCGGCGTCACCGCTCGAGCCGTAGGTGAAGGCCACCGCCGCGTCCGCCTCGGACGACACCACCCAGAGAAGGCTCCCCCGGCGGACGACACCGCTGACGCCCGAGAGCTGGGTCCGCGGTCCGACGATGCGGTGCAGCGGTCGCGCGTTGCCCGACGCCGACGGGGCGAAGGTCGACACGGCGGACGCTCCGGCGTCGGCGACGTGGATGTAGCCGGCGGCGTCGACGTCGATGCCGCTCAGGCTGACGATGCCCGTCGAGGCGCCGGTGATGACCCGCTCCGGCGCCACGTCGCCGTTCGCGCCGGGCGCGAAGATGCGGATGGCGTCGTTGGAGCCGTCGATGACGTGCACCGAGCCGTCGGCGTCCACCGCGACACCGTTGGGGTAGCCGAACCCCGTGGCGGCGCCGGCGATCGTCTTGGTCGCGGTCGTCGACCCCACCGGGAAGTACCGGACCGCGTTGTTCGAGACGATCCAGCGCCCTCCGGAGGCGTCGACGTCGACACCGACGGGGTCGGTGCCGGCGAAGAAGCCGGACTGCACCGGCGTCACGGTCACGTCGTCGGCGTGGGCCGGGGCGCCCAGGCACACCAGGACGACTGCGGTGGCCGTGCTGGCCGTGGTGGCGACGACCGTCGCGCGGACGTTGTTCCTCATGGACCGACCTCGGGTGCTGGGGCCCGACGGCGCGGGCGAGCGGTCCCCCGAACGTCCTCATCCTGGGACGTCCGGCCCCTCGGGGACAGGGGTGGTTCGACGTAATGTCCGGCGCTCACGGGGACGCTGCCAGACTGGTGGGGTGAAGATCCCCGCGAAGCTCCTGCCCCGCGACGGTCGCTTCGGGTCCGGCCCGTCCAAGGTCCGCCCGGAGGCGCTGGCCGCGCTCGCCGCCACCGGCTCCTCGCTGCTCGGCACGTCGCACCGCGCCGCACCGGTCAAGAACCTCGTCGGATCGGTCCGCTCGGGCCTCTCCACCCTGCTCGAGCTGCCCGACGGCTACGAGGTCGTGCTCGGCCTCGGGGGCACGCACGCCTTCTTCGACGCCGCCGTCCACGGGCTGGTCGAGCGACGCAGCCAGCACCTGGTGCACGGCGAGTTCTCGCGCAAGTTCGCGACCGCGGCCGCACGCGCGCCGTTCCTGCAGGACCCCGAGGTGCTCGAGTCGGCGCCGTCCACGCACCCGCTCCCCCGCGCGACGGCCGGCGTCGACGTGTACGCCTGGGCCCACAACGAGACGTCCACGGGCGTGATGGTGCCCGTGGAGCGGGTCCCCGACGCCGACCCCGACGCGCTCGTGCTGGTCGACGCGACGTCGGCCGCCGGTGGCCTGTCCGTCGACGTGTCGCAGACCGACGTCTACTACTTCGCGCCGCAGAAGTCGTTCGCCTCCGACGGTGGTCTGTGGCTGGCCGTCATGTCCCCGGCGGCGGTCGAGCGGGCGCAGCGCATCGCGGCCTCGGGCCGGTACGTGCCGTCGTTCCTGGACCTGCCGACCGCCATCGAGAACTCCCGCAAGGACCAGACCTACAACACGCCCGCGGTGGCCACCCTGGTGCTGCTCGACGAGCAGGTGCGGTGGCTGAACGAGCACGGCGGCATGGACTTCGCTGCCGGCCGCACCCGCGACTCCAGCGCCCGCCTGTACTCCTGGGCCGAGGCCTCGCCCTTCGCGTCGCCGTTCGTCACCGCCTCGGCGGAGCGGTCGTTCGTGGTGGGCACGATCGACCTCGACGCGTCGGTCCCGCAGCAGACCCTGACCGAGATCCTGCGGGAGAACGGCATCGTCGACGTCGACAGCTACCGCGGCCTGGGCCGCAACCAGCTGCGCATCGGCATGTTCCCGAGCGTCGAGCCCGACGACGTCAGTGCCCTCACCGCCTGCATCGACTGGGTCGTCGAGCGGCTCTGAGGCAGTCCGCCGCGGTCGTCAGTCGACGACCGTGGCGGAGCGGTGCAGCTCGCGGTGCTCCTCGTAGATGCGGGCGTTGCGGTGCAGGCCCTCCACCTCGTCGTCGCTCAGCTCGCGCCGCACCTTGGCCGGAACCCCGGCCACGAGGGAGCGCGGCGGCACCTGCATGCCGGCCGTCACGAGCGCTCCGGCCGCCACGAGGGACTCGCTGCCGATCACGGCACCGTTCATCACCACGGCCCCCATCCCGATGAGGCAGTGGTCCTCGACGACGGCACCGTGCACGACGGCGTTGTGGCCGACCGAGACCCCTTCGCCCAGGACGACCGGCTGACCCTTGTCGACGTGGAAGGCGCACCCGTCCTGCACGTTGGAGCGCGGACCGATCGTGATCGGCTCGTTGTCGGCACGCAGCACCGCGCCGTACCAGACGCTGGCGCCGTCCTCGAGCACGACGGACCCGGCCAGGGTGGCGTTGGGGGCCACGAAGGCGGACTCGGCCACGCGCGGACGTCGGTCGTCACCCAGGTCGATCTGCATGCGTCCGACCCTAGGTCACCGGCTCAGGTCAGCCAGCGCGTGATGGGGTCGATGGCGAAGTAGACGACGAACAGCACCGACACGACCCACATGAGCGCGTGGACCTCGGCGATCTTGCCGCGGGTGACCTTGAGCAGCACGTAGGCGATGAACCCCGCACCGATGCCGGCCGTGATGGAGTACGTGAACGGCATGAGCACGATCGTCAGGAACGCCGGGATCGCGATGTCCGGGTCGTCCCAGACGATGCCCGTCACCTGGGTCATCATCAGGAAGCCCACGAGCACCAGTGCCGGGACCGCCGCCTCGTTGGGGATGTGCTGCACGAGCGGGGCGAAGAACGTGGCCAGCAGGAACAGCAGGCCGGTCACGATGCTCGCGAGACCGGTGCGCGCGCCGTCGCCGACGCCGGACGCCGACTCGATGTAGGAGGTGTTCGACGAGACGCCCGCGGCGCCACCGGCTGCGGCGGCGATGGAGTCGACGACGAGGATGCGCTGCGCGCCCTCGGGCGAGCCGTTCTCGTCGTTGAGCCCGGCCTCGGCGCCGATGGCCGTCATCGTGCCCATCGTGTCGAAGAAGTCGGCCAGCAGGAGCGTGAAGACCAGCAGCGAGGCCGCCACGACGCCGACGCGCTCGAAGGAGCCGAACAGCGAGAACTGGCCGAGCAGGCCGAAGTCGGGCGTGGCGAAGAACGAGTCGGGCCACGACGGGACGTTGAGGTTCCAGCCCTTCGACGTCGGGTCGCCGTTGCTGCCGGGGGTGTCCGTGACGGCCTGCACGACGCCGGCGAGCACGGTCGTGGTCGCGATGCCGATGAGGATGGCCCCGGGGACGCCACGCGCGTGCAGGGCGATCATGAGCAGCAGGCCGATGCAGAAGACCAGCACGGGCCAGCCGGACAGCTCACCACCGATGCCGAGGCCGATCGGCGGGGCCGCGTTGCCCGTCGTGCGGACGAAGCCCGCGTCGACCAGGCCGATGAGCGTGATGAACAGGCCGATGCCGACCGCGATCGCGGTCTTCAGCTGGGCCGGCACCGCGTCGAACACGGCCTTCCGGAAGCCCGTGAGCACGAGCACCAGGATGATGAGGCCCTCCAGCACCACGAGCCCCATCGCGTCGGCCCAGGTCATCTGCGAGGCCACCGAGTACGCCACGAAGGCGTTGAGGCCGAGGCCCGTCGCGATCGCGAGCGGGAAGTTCGCCACGGCGCCCATCAGGATGCTGAGCACGCCCGCCGCGAGCGCGGTGCAGGCGGCGATCGTCGTGAAGCCCGATCCCGGTTCGGAGCCGCCGCCGAGGAACGAGCCGTCGGCGTCGGGGACGCCGGCGAGGATGATCGGGTTCAGGACGATGATGTAGGCCATCGTCAGGAAGGTCACCACGCCGCCGCGGACCTCCCTCGCCACGCTGGAACCGCGGTCGGTGATCTTGAAGTGGCGCTCGAGAACGGTCGTCATGGCACCGCAGCATGCCAGACCGTCCGGCGACGTTGATGTCGTGCCTGGGTCGATCGGGTTTCAGGACGCGTCGGCGCCGCGCGGCGGCATCGACAACGGGTCAGTCGTCGTCCTTGCGGGTGATCCAGACGCCGACGAGCGCCAGGAGCAGCACCGCGAGCCCACCGGAGACCACGACGAACCACGGCCGGCCGATCTCACCGGGCTGGTCCGCGGCGGTGGCCGACGGGGAGGCCGACGGCGTGGGGGTGGCGCTGGGTGCGGCCTGGCCCGCCTCTCCGGCCGAGAACCCGACCCGCACGAGCTCCCAGGGCGACCCCTCGCTGCCGATCAGGTAGGAGCCGCCCGACGGCTCGAACGCCACCGTCTCGCCCTGCGGCTGGTCCGGCAGTGCCTCGCTGCGCACGAGGCTCAGGTCGGTCGCGTCGAGCACGGCTGCCGCGATGTAGTTCCGCACCACCACGAAGCGTCCGTCGGGGCTGGTGGAGGCGTCGGTGGCCATGAGCAGGGTGGGCTCCCCCACGGGCTCGGGGACGTTGGGCTCGTCGGTCGACAGGTCGGCCGGCAGGCGCAGGATGCGACCGGCCAGGAGCTCCTTGGTGACCAGGAGGAAGCGACCGTCGGCGTCGACGGCGAGCGACTCCACGTCGGCCGGACCGTCGGAGTAGCCGACCGGGTACCGCGTGGAGCGGGCCGAGCCGTCGCCCGGACCGGGCTCGTCGATCGCGTAGAGGGCGGTGTCCTTGCGCTGCGCGAGGTTGTCGCCGACGTCGGCCACCCACAGCCGGCCGTCGTGGAGCATGAGCGCCTCGGTGTCCTGCCACGCCGTGCCGGTGACCGTGGTGGTGCCCACGACCTCGCCGGTCGAGACACGCACCGCGAAGACGACGTCGGCGTTGCCGGAGTCGTTGATCGTGTAGGCGAGGTCGTCGTGCACCGTGCTGACCGCCAGGCCGCTCGACTCGGCGATGCGGGAGTCGGTGACGGTGCTGACCACCCGCGAGTCGACCGGGCTGTCCTCGTCGTCGGCCCCCACAACCGCGTCGGCATCGCGGGTGAACGACACGACGGCGGCCACCAGGATCAGGACGACCAGGAGGGCCGGGAACAGGAGCCGACGGCGACGGGGGTTCATCGGCACCATCCTCCCAGCGTCACGCGCCCCGGGCCCGTCGAGGGTCGTCCCGGGCCGAGGGGCGCCACGGTCGACGAGCCCGCACGACGAGCCGGGTACCCTGGGCCCTGTGAGCGACGAGTCGGAGTGGGCGGTCCGCGACGGCGACGGACCCGAGACGATCGAGCGCAAGCTCGGACACCGCGAGCGCGCCCGGCTGGAGCGTTCGGCCCGCCGTCACGAGCTCGGCCGCCCCGAGGTCACCGAGCTCGAGATCGGCCGCACCACCCACAAGGTCGCCCAGGTCGAGCCCATGGACCTCGACGGCGTCCGCACCATGACCGTCGGCACCATCCTCTGGGGCGTCGTCGCGCTCGCGCTCGTCCCGTTCCTCGGCACCCTGCAGGACGACGGCCGCACCTGGTGGCTGTGGACCGCCCTCGCCGGGTTCGGCCTCGGGCTCATCGGCATCGAGTACTGCCGGCTGCGCCGCAACGCCCTGCGCCACCAGCCCGGCCGTCGACGCTCCGAGTAGCGCCGGGCCCGCGCGCCCCTGCGGGACGGAGCCGGGTCAGCTGGTCTCGAGGCCGTCGACCGCGATGGTGTCCCACACCGGCGGCGGCAGCTTCTGCGGGCCGGCCGAACGGCTCAGCCTGGCACCGGAGTGCGCCCCGCAGCCGTGCTCGAAGGACACGACGCGGCCGTCGTCGTTCGCCGACCCGTTGGCACACACGCCGAAGCGGTCCGCGAGCGGTCCGGCCAGGCTCACCAGGAAGCCGCACGAGTGGCAGGTGCCGGGGGCCTGCTGGGCGAGCGGTGTGTCGGGGCCCTGGTCGCCGTCGTGCCAGCGCTGCGCCGCGAGGTCGCGGCCCTCGAGCGACAGGACCCAGGGGCGTCCCAGGCCGACCTCGCGCGCGAACGCGCGGTCGACGGTCTCGAGGTGGTCGCCGGCGGACCACGACGGCACGAGCCGCGCGTCGTCCTCCTCGGGGGGCAGCAGGTCGCCGGGGCTCAGGTCGCCGGGCTGGATGCGATCGCGGTAGGGCGTCCAGGCCGGCGCCACGACGGCGTCGTCGCCGGGCAGCAGCACCACGTCGTTGACGCTGACCGCACCGTCGTCGATCGCGGCCGAGAGGCTCACGGCCCACGTCCAGCCGCGGTATCCCGGTCCGGTGCAGGCGAACAGGTGGGTCGCGAGCCGCTCGCCGTCGTCGACGACCCGCAGGTGGTCTCCCACCGTGGACTCGTCGGTGGCCTCGAGCAGCGCGGTGCGAGCCACGTCGTGGGCGGCGGCCAGAACGGCGTCGGTCGTCATGTCCCCGATTGTCCCTCATCGACCCCACCTGCGGGCACCCACCCGGGACGGGCCCGGCTCGACGGCGAGCCTCGGGCGGTCGAGCCCCGCCGCGTGGGGCAGGATGACTCCATGGCCCAGACGAGCGACGGTGGAGACCGCGCTCCCGGTCCCGACTGGCCGGGTGCGGACCCGCACGGACCCACGGGACCCGACACCCTCGACGACCTCGACGCCGGCCCCGACCCTGGTCCCGCCGGCGAGCCCGACCCGCCCGGTCGGCTGCCTCGCGCGGCCCGCATCTCCCAAGGGCTGCGCCGCACCGGGCGCACCGTGGCCCGTGGTGGCGTGGGCGCCTACTCCGGGGCGCGCCGCTTCACGCACGCCGGCGGCGCGGGCGAGTCGGGACTGTCACGCCTGCTCGAGCTGCACGCGTTCAACACCGCCGGCGACGCGGCCATCGCCGTCTCCCTCGCCGGGACCCTCTTCTTCACCGTCCCCACCGAGCAGGCGAGCGGCCAGGTGGCGCTGTTCCTGGTGCTCACGATGCTGCCGTTCGCTTTCGTGGCGCCCCTGATCGGCCCGTTCCTGGACCGCTTCCGCCGCGGCCGGCGGTGGGCCATCGGCAGCACCCTCGCCATCCGCGGGTTCTGCTGCTGGGTGCTCGCCGGTGCCGTCGCCGACGAGTCCGCGGCGTTCTACCTCGCGGCGCTCGGCTGCCTGGTGGCCTCGAAGGCCTACGGCGTCACCCGGGCGTCGGCCGTGCCGCGACTCCTGCCCGAGGAGTTCACCCTGGTGAAGGCGAACTCGAGGATCTCGCTGACGGGCACCGCCGCCGCGGCGCTGTCGGCCCCCATCGCGATCGGTGCCGCGACCGTCGGGGCCGAGTGGTCGTTGCGCTACGCGTTCGTCCTCTTCGTGATCGGCACGGTCCTGGCCATCCTGCTGCCGGCCCGGGTCGACTCCAGCGAGGGCGAGGAGCAGGTCGACCTCGCCGACCTCAGCGGCCGCACGCCGCGGGGCGGGATCGCCGTCTCCCGGCACGTGGTCGACGCGCTGCGCAGCAACGCGGGGCTGCGACTCATCACCGGGTTCCTGACCATCTTCATGGCGTTCACCCTGCGCGAGCCGCCCGCGTCGCTCGGCTGGACCGGCAACGCCACCGTGCTGATGGGCCTCGTGATCGGGGCCGCCGGTGCGGGCAACACGCTCGGCGTGGTCATCGGGTCCTGGACCCGCTCGCGCAGCCCGCACCGCGTCGTGCTCGCGGTGCTGCTCGTCGACATCACGGTGCTCGTGGTCGCCGCGGCGTTCTTCCGCTGGCCGGTCGCGGCGCTGCTCGGCCTGACCGTCGGGCTGTGCCAGTCCCTGGGCAAGCTGAGCCTCGACGCCCTGATCCAGCGCGACATCCGCGAGGAGGTCCGCACGAGCATGTTCGCCCGGTCCGAGACCCTGCTCCAGCTGTCGTGGGTGATCGGCGGGCTCATCGGGATCGGGCTGTTCACCCTCGACACCGACGTGGCGCTGGCCATGTTCGTCACGGCCGGCATCGTCGTGGCCTGGGGCGTCTTCGTCCTGACCCGGGCGGTGCAGTCCCGCGAGCCGGTCGGCCCGGCCGTGCCACCTCACCCCTGAGGAGGTCGCACTGCCGGACCGCTCAGGCGGTCACGAAGCTGCGCATGCCGATCGATCCCATGTCGACCGAGGTGTTGAAGAACCGGATCTCCTCGTCGTCCTCGAGCAGGCTGAGGGAGGCGACCATCGGGCGGTAGTGGTCGTCCGTGGGCACGGCCAGGCGAGCCTCGCGCCACGTCCCGTACGGGTCGAGCAGGGCGTCGACCCGACGTTCGACCAGCGCCTCGGCCGTGTCGGCGTCGAACTGCTCGGCCCAGTCCCAGGCCTCCGCCCCGGGCTCCCACCGGGCCCGGCCGAGGGCGTGGACGATGTTGCCGCTGCCGATGAACAGCACCCCCTGGTGCCGGAGCCGGCGCAGTCGGGCGTAGAGGTCGTGGAGCCGGGGCAGCGGCAGGGTGTCGTCGATGCTGATCTGCAGCACCGGCACCTGCGGCTCGGGCGCGAGGTACTTCAGGATCGACCAGGTCCCGTGGTCCAGGCCCCACTGCGCGTCGAGGGCGGCCTCGTACTCGACGAGCTGGTGGGCCAGCACCTGCGCGACCGCGTGGTCGCCCACGGAGTCGTAGCGCACCCGGTAGAGCTCGTCGGGGAAGCCACCGAAGTCGTAGATGACCCGGTTGCGCGGCGCGTCGGTGATCTGGGTGCGACCCGGCGTCAGCCAGTGTGCGCTGATCACGACGATCGCCTGGGCCTGCGGCAGCCGGCGACCCTCGTGCTCCCACGTGCGCGTGTAGTCGCTCTCGCGGATCGCGTGCATGGGGTTGCCGTGACCCACGAAGAGCACCGGCATCCGTTCGCTGGGGCGCAGGCGCGACTCGAGGTCGGCCACGGAGTAGGCGACGCCCGGGCCCGACGTCGAGGGGGTGCTGGTGGTCATGGTCGCTCCAGGTAGTAGATGCTTCAACTACCAGTGTACGCCCTGCTCCACCACTTCGAACGGATCGGCCCGACCGGTTCCGCCCGACCGCATCGGCCGGGACGACGACGGCCCACCCCGGACCCCTCGCGGGGCGGGATGGGCCGACGTGGACGGCGTCGGGCGCGAGACCTCCTCAGGCGTCGAGCTCGGTGGCCAGCGCACGCAGCAGCTGCGCCACCGGCTTCGCGGAACGCGAGTCGGGGTGGCGGCCGTGGCGGTAGCCCTCGCCGAGGTCGTCGAGCAGTCGGATGAGGTCCTCGACGATCGTCACCATCTCCTCGGGCTTCTTGCGCCGGGCCCGTGCCTGCGTGCGCGAGACCGGAGCGGTGCCCTCGAGCACCCGGACCTGCAGCGCCTGGTCACCGCGGCGCCCCTGCGCCACGCCGAACTCGACGCGTGTGCCGGACTTGAGCGCCGGGACGTCGGAGGGCAGCGCGTCGGAGTGGACGTAGACGTCGCCGCCCTCGTCGCTGCTGATGAAGCCGAAGCCCTTCTCGGTGTCGTACCACTTGACCTTGCCCGTGGGCATGCGCGTGTCCTTCTGTCAGGGGGGTGGAGCTCTCTGCGTCCAGCCTAGGCGGTGCCGGGGCGAGCCGACGCCGGCTCGGGCGGCGACGACGGTGGCACCGTCTCGTCACCTGCCCCGTCACCGGCCCCGTCGTCCTCGTCGTCGGGCTTCTCGAACCGGGCCTCGATGATCTCGAAGCCCTTGTGCCGCTGGGCCTTCGCGTAGGCGGTGTACGCCCGCTTGTCGGCATCGGTGAGGTCGACGTTGTCGGTGAACGGGGTCAGCAGCGCCCGCGGGTAGAGGTGTCGCCGCAGGACGACGTTGAGCTCCAGACCGAGCACGGTCATCACGGCGGCGACGAAGATGAAGGCCACCAGGCCGAGCACCAGCGCGAACGTCGGGTCGACGGTCCGGCTGGCCCGGTTGATCACGTTCGTGACGTACGTGTTGCCCGCCAGCTGCAGCAGCTGCCAGCCCACGGTGGCGAGCAGCGCCCCCGGCAGCACCGACCGGGTGGAGGCGCGTCCGGCGCTCACCAGCCGGAACAGGCCCACGAAGATGGCCGCCGTGAGGACGAAGCCGACGCCACGGACCAACGGGCCGGTCGCCGGCCCGACCGTGCCGCCGAACGCGTCGGGGTTCGCGAGCACCGACGTCGCGATCGCGAGCGCGAGGATGCCCAGGCCGGCGATGGCCAGGAAGATCAGGCTGCGCAGCCGCATCAGGAACGGGTTGGCGCGGCTGTTGCGCGGCACCGACCAGGCGATGTTCGCCGCGTTCTGCGCCGCCTGCCCCAGGCCCATCGCACCGTAGGTCGCGACGATCGAACCGACGACGATGGCCGACGTGCTGCCCTGCAGCCCCTGCTCGCTGGCGAGCTGGTCGCCCACGATCGGGAACTGGCTCAGCGCCGTGTCGAGCAGCCGGTCGCGCAGCTCGGGGTCCCCCTGCAGCACGAAGCCGAGGATGGAGGAGGAGATGAGCAGCAGCGGGAACACCGCGATGAAGGCGTAGTAGCTGATGATCGCGGCCAGGTACGGGCCCTGGTCGTCGAAGTACTTGTAGATGACCGCCAGCGGGAACGCCAGGACCGGGTGCCGACGCTGGAACCGGTCGATCGCGTCGATGATCTTCACGCGCGGCCCCGGCGGAGGTCGGGGAGGTGCTCGGAGGCGGCGGCCACCACGACACGGAAGCGCGGCTCGTCGAGCACGGCACCTTCGCGCCGCACGCCGTCGGGGTCGAGGTCGAGCAGCCGGTTCAGCCGCACCTCGCTCGGCCGGCCCTTCGGGTCCCACGGACCGGCGCCCAGGTCGTGCCAGAACCGTCCGGCCCGCGCCTCCTGCTCCGCGTCGCGGTCGTGGTCCTTCGAGGTGAGCATGAGGCCCACCAGGCGCTCTCCGTCGCGTCCGACCACGAGCACCGGCCGGTCCTTGCCCTGGGTCGGGTCGTCCTCGTACGGCACCCACGTCCAGACGACCTCACCCGGGTCCGGACGACCGTCCGGCTGCGGTGCGTACGTCAGATCCACGGCGCAAGCGTGCCACACGAGCCCCGCTGCGCTCGGCGAGACGCACGGGGCGCCGTCGGGTCGCACGACGATCGTCGCCCGACCGACGTCCGACTCCGCGAGCGGGAGACGCCCCAGCTTCCCTCGGTCGGGGTCAGTCGAACTCGGGGAGCTCGCGCTTCATCACCTTGCCGGTGGGGTTGCGCGGCAGCTCGTCGAGGAACTGGAGGCGGCGCGGCACGGCGAACCGCGCCACCCGCTCCTTCGCGTACGCCACGACCTCGTCCTCGTCGAGCGACTCACCGTCCTTGACCACCACGTAGGCGGCCAGGCAGTGGCCCCAGTCGTCGTCGGGGATGCCGACGACGACCACGTCGGTGATCGCGGGGTGGCCGATGAGGGCGTCCTCGAGCTCGCGCGGGAACACGTTCTCGCCGCCGGAGATGACCATGTCGTCGTCGCGACCGGCCACGAACAGGCGCCCGTCCTCGTCGAAGTAGCCGAGGTCACCGGTGTGCATGAGCCCGTCGCGGAAGTCCTTGGTGTTGCCGTCGGTGTACCCGCCGAACTGCATCTCGTTGCCCACGTAGATCACGCCGGTCTCGCCCGGCGGCAGCTCGTTGCCGTCGGTGTCGAGCACCTTGACGACGGTGCGCCACGGGATGCGGCCCGCCGTGCCCGGCGCGGCACGCAGGTCCTCCGGCGAGGCGACGGAGACCCAGCCGGTCTCGGTGGCTCCGTAGAAGTTGTAGACCGAGTCGGTGAAGCGGTCCATGAAGTCGGTCGCGAGCTCGCCGGCGAGGGCCGAGCCGCTCGACGCGGTGATGCGCAGGCTCGACACGTCGTGGCGGTCGGCCTTCTCCCGGTCGAGGTTCACCAGGCGCTGGATCATGAGCGGCACCACGACGAGCACCTCCGCGCGGCGCTCGGCGATGTCCCGCAGCACCTGCTCGGGATCGAACTTGCGACGCAGCACGTACGTGGGGACCGTCGACAGGCCGAAGCCGAAGTTGAGCAGGCCCCACGAGTGGAACAGCGGCGCGGCCAGCACGACGGTGGTGTTGCCGCCGTAGGGGATCGAGCCGAAGAAGGTGAGGAGCGGGTCGAGGTTCTCCGGCTCCTTGCGGTTGGCCCCCTTGGGCAGCCCGGTGGTGCCGGACGTGAAGATGACGATGCCGCCGGGCTTCTCGGGCTTCTTGTGCGCCTTGCCGGGGTGGCCCTGGGCGATCTGCGACAGCGTCGGCAGACCGTGGCTGTCGTCGTCGGACCACGCCACGACCACCATGTCGCGGTCGATCTCGGAGGTGACCTCGAGGAACTCCTGGTCGACGATCGCGAACTTGGTGTCCTCGCGCCGGGTGAGCTCGCCCAGCTGCGAGGCGCTCGCCATGGTGTTCAGCAGCAGGACCTTGGCGCCGATCTGCATGATCGAGACCATCGAGATGACCATCCAGCGATGGTTGCGCCCCATCAGGGCGACCGCGTCGCCCACCTGGACGCCCCGCTCCTTGAGCGCGGCGGTGGTGCGGTTGATCTCGTCGCTGAGCTCGGACCAGGTGATCTCGCCGGCGTCGTCGATGATGGCGGTCTGGTTCGGGTACCTCGCCGCGGCGGCCGCGACGGCCGCCGGGAAGCCCGGGCCCCAGGTGGCGAGCTTGACGCCCGCCTTGAGGAGCCGGTGCGGCAGCTGGGGCTTCAGCAGACCGATCTGACGCAGGACCTTCAGCTTGTAGGCGATGTCACTCATGCGGTCCGGCTACTCCTCGTGGTGCGGGTGCGGGGATGCGTCACAGTAACAGCGAGTGACAGTCGGGCGCGCGTTCAGAGAGCGCCGTCACGTGCCACCACGGCACGGACCGTCCGGAGCAGGATCTTGGCGTCGAGCCGCAGGCTCCAGGTGTTCACGTACTGCAGGTCGAGCCGGATCGACTCCTCCCAGCTGAGCTGCGAACGGCCGCTGACCTGCCAGAGTCCGGTGAGCCCTGGGCGGACGTGCAGGCGTCGCCAGACCCACTGGCTGTACTGCGCCGTCTCGCGCGGCAGGGCCGGACGCGGTCCCACGAGGGACATGTGTCCCAGCAGCACGTTCACCAGCTGGGGAAGCTCGTCGAGCGACGTGCGACGCAGCAGCCGACCCACCCGGGTGACGCGGGGGTCGTCGTCCAGCTTGAACAGCGGTCCGGCCCCCTCGTTGCGCAGGACGAGGTCGGCCAGACGCTCCTCGGCGTCGACGACCATCGTGCGGAACTTGAGCATGGTGAAGGGCTTGCCGTCTCGGCCGGTGCGCTCCTGGCGGAAGATGACCGGTCCGGGCGAGGACGCCTTCACGGCGACGGCGATCGCGAGCAGCACCGGTGACAGGACGAGGAGCCCGACCAGCGCCACGACGCGGTCGAAGACCGTCTTCGCCGCGACGGAGACGAGGTGCTCGTTGGGCGGGCGCATCGTGAGGGCCAGCTGGTCGGCCACGATCTGCGGGCGCATGTACTCGACGTGGTCCTCCATGTCGGCCAGCACGAGGCACTCGACGTCGGCGCGCTGCAGCGCCCACGCGAGGTGGCGCAGCGACGGGGTCGTGAGGGCGTGGTCGGACGCGATGACCACCGACCGCGCACGGGACCGGGCCACCGCCGCCAGCACGTCGGGGACGATGCGCGTGAGCGAGCCGGGCGAGCCGAGTGGGACCGACTCGGCCTCGCCGCGCCACACGCAGGACGAGACCACGTCGACGTCGCTGCGGTCGTGCCAGCGCTGGGTGAGGCGGCGGACCGTGCGCTCCTCGCCCACGAGCACGGTGGGGGTGCGTCGTCGAGCGACCCGGTGCACCGCGCCGTAGCCGACGAAGGTGGCCACGGCGAGCAGCGCGACGAGCAGGGCGCTGCGCAGCCCCACGGTGTTGTTCGCACCGAGCAGGAGAGCGACCACGAGCGTGGTGCCGACGAACGACAGGAAGCGCACCGCGGGCTTGAGCGACGTGGCGCGCTCGTAGGCGGCCTGGGCGAGCCAGCTGTAGACGAGCCACACGAGCACGCTGACGACCACGACCCGGCCCGACACGGGTCCCACGGCGAGCCGGCTGCTCAGCACCAGCGTGACCGCGAAGGTGAGCAGGTAGCCCAGCAGACCCTGTCGGACCGCGTCGGCGAGGATGCGGAACGGACCGCGCCGTCCCCGCTGCTCACGTGCGGCGAGGAACTCCTCGCCGGCCGGCAGCCGGTTGCTGCGCGGCAGGCCCAGCCGGGTGCGACCCTCGTCGTCGCGTCGGGCCTCGGGCAGCTCTCCGAGCAGGCGGACGGCCTCGACGACGCCGGGCGTCGGCTCGATCTGGCCGCTGCGGGTCGCGACGGTCCCGTCGGCCGCGCCGTCGAGCAGGGCGTGCAGCTGCTCACGCGTCTCGGCGACGTGGACCAGACCCATCTCGGCCAGGCGGCGCGCCAGCACCACCTGGTGGTCGTCGACCACCTCGTGGCCCACGGGCACGCGGGGCACGACGATCGGGATGCGCCCGGCGCGACGGGCGTCCATCACGCCGCCGGCGCCACCCTGCAGCACCACGACGTCGGCGCGCCGGTAGTGCTCGAGCAGCTCGTCCGGCGCCATCATCGTCAGGTTGGTCGCGCCCTCGATCGGGCGCGTGGACCCGTGCTGGAACACGACCTGGGCGCCGCGCTCGTCCGTCCACGGCTCCAGCCAGTCGACGAACCGGTCGAACGGGTGGTGGTACGTCCCGACGCTCGCCACGAGGGTGAGGTCGTCGGTCACAGCACGAGCCCCACGGTCTGGGCCCGCGGGAGCTTCTCGCTCAGCTGGTCCCACTGGGTGAGGTACTCGTCGACGAAGGGGTACACGAGCCGGCCCGTCAGCGACGGCTTCTCGATGCGGTCGATCGTCTCGAGGAAGATCGACCGCGCCCCGACGCGACGCGCCTGGCGCAGGAAGGGGACGGCGACGGCCGCCCCGGTGCTGAACACGACGTCGGGACGCCACTCGTCGATGACGCGGCGGGCCAGCATCATGTTGCGGGCCAGGTTGGGCAGGTTGCGCTGCGTGGGCCAGGCGCACTCGATGACGCGCTCGTCCCGCAGCTTGAGCCGGGCGTCCTCGGTCGGCCCGGTGACCCAGAGCCGCTCGTGCTGGCCCCACCAGGGCTCGAGCGCCAGGGCCTGGGCGAGGTGCCCTCCGGAGGAGCAGGCGATGAGGATGCGCATGTCAGATCCCCTTTCCGAAGCGTCGGGCCACGGTCACGACGGCGCCGGTGGTCGCCAGGCGCAGGCCGATGACGAGCGCGAGCCAGGCGCGAAGGTTGGTGCGGCGCAGGGCGATGGCGCGGCGGGCGTGTCGCCGACCTGCCGCTCGCTGGCCGGACGAGACCTCGCCGAACGCGATCTGCGAGAGCATGCGGGAGTGCGCGGCGTCGTCGCCGGCGAACTCCGGGTGCTTGGCCAGGAGGTAGGTGAGCGCCGCCGCGTAGTCGGCCCAGCGCCCGAAGAAGTAGGACTGGCCCTGCCAGCGCACCCGCACGAGGGGCTCGTTGACCAGCCGGACCGGCGCGAGGCGCGAGGCGCCGAGCAGGACGTCGGTGTCCTCGGCGTAGCCACGGGGCAGGTCCTCGTCGATCATGCCGATCTCGTGGACCAGCGCCTCGCGGCGGAACACGAAGCTGCTCGAGTGCAGGCCGCCGAACCGCTCGCGCACGAGCTCGGCGTGGGAGACGACGTCGCTCGGGACGAGACGGTCGGTGAGCCGCTCACCGTCGTCGACCTGCATGGCGGTGGCCACGAGGCGGACGTCGGGGTGGTCGCGGAAGAGGGGCATCTGCGCGGCGAGCTTGCCGGCCAGCCAGGTGTCGTCGTCGTCGAGGAACGCGACGAAGTCGTGGGAGGCGGCGAGGATGCCGCTGTTGCGGGCGCCGGCCAGGCCTCGGGTGCGCTCGTTCACGACGGCGCGCAGCGTCTGCGTCGGACCGGTGACCACGTCGGGGAGCACGGGGTCGCAGGCGTCGAAGACGACGACGACCTCGAGCGGACCTGCGTACTCCTGGTTCAGCACGCTGCGGACGGCCTCGGCCATCAGCTGCGGCCGGTCGTGCGTGGGCACGACCACGGTGACGGCCGGGGCGTACCCGGCCGCGTCGGCGTCGACGGCGCCGTCGGTGGTCCGACGGTCGACCTGCGAGGCCTGGACGGTCGGCACGCTCACAGCTGGCCCTCGAGCTCGGCGCCGGTGAGGTGGGCGCGCAGGATCGTGCTGGAGGTCTGGCGGGTGTACGGGTAGTAGACGACGTCGACGCCGATCTCACCCATCGACCGCTCGAGGCGGTAGCCCTTCGGCGTCCCCTGCCAGTCGTCACCCTTGAAGATGACGTCGAACGGCCGCTGGTCCCAGACCATCTTCTTGTCCTCGGAGCGGTCGATGACGACCTCGTCGACGATCCCGAGGGCCGAGATGATGTCGATGCGCTCGTCGCACGGGACGACCGGGGGCCGACCCTTCAGCAGCTCGACGTACTCGTCGCTGGCGACGCCCACCACGAGGTGGTGGCAACGGTGCCGCGCACGGCGCAGCAGGTTGAGGTGGCCCACGTGGAACATGTCGAACACGCCGCTGGCGTACCCCACGTCATAGGTCTTCCGGTCGATGGTCACCCTGTCTCCGATCCCCTGGATGTGACACTCATCCAGAAGGAGCAGCGAGGGTGTGTTCCGTGACGCCGGATGGAGGACCGGTTCTGGTGGCGCTCGTCACGGTCGCCGCAGCGGAGCCGCAGGACGCCTCAGGAGCGCGGCCGGAAGACCCGGACGTGGTCGACCTCGAGCGTGGCCGGGAGGCGGGTGGACCCGGGCTGCTCCGGGTCCAGGCGCCCCCAGTACCGTCCGCCGACCTGGAGGTTGAGCCGGATGTTCATCTCGTCGTCGAGGGCTGCGGCCAGGCGCGGCTCCTGGTCCAGGTCGACGTGACCGGTCGTGCGACCGTCGAGGGAGAAGCGCAGGCAACCGGGCACCCAGTCGACGGCGAAGACGTGGAAGTCGTCGGCCAGCGGCCCGGCGGCCGAGCCCCATCCACCCACGCGTCGGTATCCCTGCGGGGCGTCGGTGTCCTCGTGCACCGTCCAGGCGTACTGCGACGCCATGTCGTCGCGCGGGCGCGCCGCAGGCGTCCCCCAGGCCTCCACCACGTCGATCTCGCCCGGCAGGTCGTCGGCCCTCAGCCAGAACGCCGGCCAGAGGCCGCGCGACTCCCCGGGTGCCACGGGCAGCCGGGCCCGCACCTCCCACCGGCCGTACCGCTGCGAGAAGTGGCCGATGGTGTCGACGTACCCGGTCGTGACCGGGCGGAGGCCGCTCGGGTCGCCGGCGGCGTCGTCGCGCGCGGTGATCCGCAGCGTGCCGTCGGCCACGGACACGTTGTCGGCGCGGATCCTAGCCTGGTCGAACGACAGGGTGGTCGCGTCGCGCACGGTCCAGCGCTGCGGGTCGAGACCCGCGCGGCCCTGTCCTGCTCCGTCGAACTCCTCGGACCAGGTCGGCTCGCCCTGGTCCGGGTCGGACAGGTCGAGCGCGTCGACGTCGCCGGCGGAGCAGCGCACCGAGGCGTCGACCGACCGACCGCCTGACCCGTCGTCGCGCACCACGAGCACCCCCGCGGCGACGGCCGCGACCGCGACCGCCGCACCGACGACCAGCGGACCGCGTCTCACCGGTGGGACGACGCGGTCAGGCGCGCGCTGCGGCGACGACCGCGGCGGCGGTGACGATCCCCGCCGTCGCCCCGGCCATCGTGCTCAGGCCGTCGGCGACCCCGGTCGTGCCGGTGGGGGCGACCACGCGTGCGTTGACGTCCTCGATCTCGAGGTAGCTGGCCATGCACGCCGGGCAGGTCTCGAGGTGGGCGTGGATGCGCTTCTGCTCGCGCATGCCGGCCGTGCGCCGCACGAGCGAGGCCAGGCGGGGTCGCACACGACGACACTCCTCGGTCTCGGACGCGGTGTCGACGGAGACGTGCTGGGCGAGGTAGGCCTCGCGCAGCCCGGCCCGGGCCCGGTAGACGAGCGCTGACACGCTGTTGGGCTTGAGGTCGAGCCGCTCGGCGATCTCGTGCGGCTTGAGGCCCTCGACGTCGAGGTACCACAGCACGGTCCGCCAGCGCTCCGGGAGCGACTCGAACGCCGTGCGGACGAGGTCGCGCTCGAAGCTGTCGAGCTGGCCGTTGCCGAACGGGACCGCCGTGTCGATCTTGGCGAGGTCGTCGGTGGGCTGGACGCGCTGACGCAGCCGACCCCGACGTCCGGCCTCGTGGCGCACCGAGGTGAGGACGTAGGCGCGGAAGGCGTGGTCGGGACCGTTGCCACGACGCAGCTGGCCGAGCACCTGGGCGAAGGCCTCGGACACGGTGTCCTCGGCGTCGCCGTGCGAGGACAGACGTCTGGCGAGACGAAGGGCCACCGGTCGGTAGCGGCGGAAGAGCTCGGCATAGGCGTCGTCGTGACCGTCTCTGGCGAGCCCGAGCAGATGCGCGTCGTCCAACGTCGAGGTGGACGCGCGCACGGATGTGCACGAGTTTTCAGACATGTATTTCCCCTGGATGAGTTCCAGCCGTCGCTCGAGGTGACGAGCTCTCGGCCGGACCACCTGCGCTTTTTGACACAGGCGGTTACAACGAGCCCCATACTAGCGGCAGACCCGTGAGGGTCAATGACACACGTCACAGGGGTACGCGTCGGTACCCCGGCGTCATGAACGCCGGCCTCGGCACTCCTCTTGCATGATGTCCCGGTCCCAAGGAGCAAGTCCCATGCAGCCCGCACCGCCCCAGCCCGTCCAGCTCAGCGAGCTCGCGGGGTCGTTGCGCCGTCGCTGGCGCGTCCTCGCCCTCGGCGCCGCCGTCGGCCTGCTGCTCGGCGTCCTCGCCTGGGCGGTCCTCCCCGTGACCTACACGGCCACCACATCGGTCCGGGTCTCCTCGGTCGACGTGCCCTCGTCCTCGGGCTCGAGCGCCACCGCCGCCCTCGACGTCGCCACGGCCGCGCAGCTCGTGACCTCCGGCGACGTGCTCGCTGCCGCAGCCGACGACCTCGGCACCACCCGCGGCGAGCTGAAGGACGGCGTGGGCGTGGAGAACCCGCCCGACACCGCCGTGCTGAACATCACCTACACCGCCTCCTCCGCCGACGCCGCCGCCACCGGGTCGCGCGCCGTGGCCGAGGCCTTCCTCGGCGTGCGCGGCAAGACCGCGGCCGACGAGGTGCAGGCCCAGCAGGAGGCGACCTGGGACCGCGTCTCCATGCTCGAGCGCTCGGCGCAGCGCTACCCGGCCGGCTCCCCCGCCAAGGCCTCGATCCTGCGCCAGGCCGAGTCGCTGGGCGACCGTGCCGCCGAGCTCGCCACCGCCGACACCACCCCCGGCCAGATCCTCGGGGCCACCGCCACGCCGTCGGGCCCGTCCTCGCTCGGCGTCCTGCCGCTCGGCGTGGCCGGGCTGGCCCTCGGCCTGCTCGTCGCGGTGCCGGTCGCCCTGACCCGTCGCACCGCCCCGAGCGCCGGCATCGGCGACGTGGGCGGGCTCGGCTCGATCAACGAGGCGGCCGTCCTCGACGGAACCCGTGACCCGCGGCCGCAGGACACGTGGGACATCGCGGCGCTCATGCTCAAGCTCCCGAGCGAGGTGCCGGCCGACACCGGCTACACGCTCGTCGTCGACGGGTCGGTGGGCACCCAGCCCGGGACGGCCCTCGCCGAGGCGCTGCGCCGTCGCGGTCGCGTCGTGCGTCACGTCGACGCCGCCGTCATCAACGAGGGCAAGCTGGCCCGTGGGTGGCCCACCCAGCGCAAGCAGTCGACCTGGGGCGGCGAGGTGGTCGTCATCGACTCCTCCGAGCTCACGTCCGACGCGCTCAAGGTCACCCTCGCCACCCGGTGCGACCAGGTCGTGCTGGCTCGGTCCGTCGACGACGACGCGCTCGCCGCGCGCCGCCTCCGCGGGCTGCTGCGCGCCCAGGGTGTCGACGTCGCGCTCACCGTGCTGCTCCCGCAGCGCGGCGAGCGGCCGTGACGGGGCCGACGGCGACGGGGCGTCTCAGGCTCCGCGGAGCCTGACCAGGTCCAGCAGGCCCAGCCGTCGGCGCAGCAGGGCTCCGACGGTCAGGTAGACGACGGCGAGGGCCGCGGTCGTGGCCGCGGCCACCGCCGCACCGGTTCCCCACGTGGCGGCCACCAGCACGCTCGGCACCAGCACCATGACCACGGGGAGGGCCGCAGCCCACAGGATCGGGCCCCACGGCGGCCGCACGCCCATGAGGACCTGCACCTGGTAGCCCACGACCGCGGTGTCGACGACGATCGTGACCGCCCAGGCGATCGCGGCGCCCTCGATGCCCCAGTGCGGGACCAGCACGAGCAGCAGCACGACGTCGAGGGCGAGCGCGCCGGTCTTGTCGGCGAGCTGCCAGCTGCTGCGCCCGGCCATGAGGAGCACGCTCTGCACCGCGCCCGCCGCGGTGGCGACCGCCATGGCCGCCGCCAGCACGCGCAGGGACGGGGCACCGGAGTCGAACCCGTCGCCGAAGATGCCCAGCACCGGCTCCGCGAACACCGCCAGGACGGCGTAGAAGGGCCAGGCCGCCCACACCATGGCTGCGGTGACGACGCCGTACAGACGACCCACCAGGGCGTGGTCGCCCCGGGCCGACGCCGCACTGATGGCCGGACCGACGGCGATGCGCGCCGCCTGCTGCACCACCTCGCCGGCTCGTGCGCACCGCGTGACCACCGCGTACACGCCGGCCTCGGCCGGAGAGGCGAAGACCCCGACGATCACCACGTCGACCCACTCGAGCACGATCTCGACGCACGCCGTCGCACCACGCGCGGCACTGAACCGCCAGAAGCCGGGGTAGGCCGTCCGTGACCGGCCCTCGGGCCGGGCGCCACCCGTGACGTGACGCGCGGCGAGCGCGGCCGCGACGACCAGCACGAGGGGCACCGGCAGGAGCCAGGCCGCGACGACCTCGCTGACGCCCCAGCCGGCCAGCACCGCCACGCCGACGGCCACCATTCGACCGGCCGGCAGCAGGATGTTCTGCACCAGCGGGAACGCGAGCGGGTCGCCCGCCCCCCGGGTGATGCCCAGCGCCAGGGCCGTGAGGGAGGCCAGCACGGTGAGCGGGACGGCAGCCACGGCCACGACCGGCGAGAGACCCGACGGCGCGACCGTGAGGGCCAGGGGGATGCCGAGAGCCACCACGACCGCCCCGCCCACCAGGACGGGGACCACGGCGGTCCGGACGATCTGCGGCGTGTCCTGAGGTCGGCCCAGCGCCCGGGTGGCCGCGACGAACCGCACCAGCCCCGTGTCGGCACCGAGCTCGGCGCTGTTGGCGACGATCAGGAAGACGGCGACGACCAGGAAGTAGACACCCGATCCCTCGGTCCCCAGGTGCCGGCCGACCAGCGCGGCCAGCACGAGGTTGACCATCGCCCCGAGGGCGCCCCCCACGAGGTTCGCGACGGCTGCCGTGCCGAGGCCCGACCGAGCGGAGGTGACCTCAGTCGTCATCGTCGAGGCCGTAGCGACGTCTCAGCAGGATCGCCGCCACGAGCGCGATGGCGAGGAGCTGGATGATGTCGAGGCCGTACACGATGATCGCGAGGCTCGAGACGACGAGCGTCGCGTGCAGGGCCACGTCGACGTCGTCGCGGCAGTACCGGGTGCGCCAGGTGGAGCCCCAGAGGAACGCGAGGAACAGCGCCAGCCCGACGAAGCCGAAGCTGAACATGAGCGTCCAGATGTAGCCCTGCGTGCCGACCGAGAGCGCCTGCTCGGCGGAGGGCCGGGGCGCGCCGTACCCCAGGAGCGGCGAGGCCAGGGTGCGCTGGATCGTCTCGGCGTAGAGCGTGAAGCGGGCCCCGTTGGACTGGCCGTACTCCTGACGTACCTCGAACTGGGTGAACAGGCCCTGCCAGACCAGCACCGCTCCGGCGACCAGCCCGAGCAGGGTGAGCGTGATGACCGGTGCCGCCCGGTCGCGCAGCGCGTACCTCACGAGCACGTAGGCCCCGGCCAGGGCGAGCGCGGCGAACATGCCGCGGTTCGACGTGGCCATGGCCGGGAAGATCATGACGCCCGCACCGACGATGATGGCGCAGCGCAGGAGCCACGACCGGGTCATCATGAAGCAGGCGAGCGCGATCGGGGTGAGCACGAGGATCGCGACGCCCCAGCTGTTGGCGTACGGGAAGGGGGCTGAGGGACGCACGAACGGCTCGGGCGCACCCCAGGGGTGCTGCACCTCGGCGAACGGCGGGAAGAACAGGTCGCGCACGTAGGAGTTGCCGCTGATCGAGGCCGGCAGGAGCATGCCGACGGGCGTCGTGAGTCGGGTGCCCGGCAGGAGCATGCCGAGCACTCCGCCGGCGATCACGAAGAACCACAGGAACGTGAGCCCGTGCACGATCCGACGCCGGGTGAGGCGCGTGCGCGCCGCGACCGTGTACACGAAGGCGATCGCGACGAAGGACATGATGGCCAGGCGGAAGCCGAAGCCGAGCATGCGCGGACCGGTGTCGATCATGACCGCCGACGCGGCCATCCACAGGCACAGTCCGACGAGCGCTCCCACGCCCGGGACCCAGATGGCGTAGCGCCGCACCAGCATGAAGCCGAGCATGACGACGGCCATGGTGACCGCGCCGGGCACGACGGTGAGTCCGAGGACCCACATGAGCGGGAAGCCCCAGAGCATCGTGAGGAGCGGCCAGGCCGGCAGGGGGTCCGACGGCAGACGCCGGGTCGGCTCGGTGCCGACGAGGTCGGTCCACGACACCTCGCGCACCCTCATCGCTGCCACCGCCCCATGCTCGCACGCAGCCCGGCGGCAGGCCCGCGGTTCGACCCGAGCGGGCTCATCCGAGCGCGCGCAGCGCCCGGAGGCGGCGGCGCAGGGTCATGACGAGCAGGAGCAGGTTCGCGGCGGCGAGCAGGCCGTACCCCAGGAGGAAGGCACCCGTGAGGGGCCAGAGCAGGAAGACCAGGTTCTGCACCCCGACGTCGGCCGGCAGCTGGACGATCGAGGAGTACCGACCGGCCGACGCCGCCCGGTCGCTCCTGCGGGGCGCGAGCTGCTCGGCGAGGATCTGGGCGAAGAACCGCAGCGAGGCGACGAACGCGAAGCCCAGCGGCAGGAGCGCCCATGCCGCGTCGAGGTCGGTGTGGCGCAGCAGCGCCACGGCCACGGCCAGGTGGAGCGCCAGGGTCCGGGCGGCGTCGACCGTGTGGTCGAGCCACTCCCCCGCCACCGACCCGCTGCCACCCAGCCGCGCGAGCTGTCCGTCGGCCGCGTCGAACGCGAACGCACCCTGCAGCAGCAGGGTGACGGCCACGCCCGTGAGCAGGCTCGGCGCCGGGAGCACCAGCACGGCGAGGGCGGCCACGACCAGCAGGGCGCTGACGGCCGTCATCTGGTCGGGCGTGGCCCCGAACCGGTGCGCGACCGCGGCGATGCCGCGCCCCAGCCGACGATTGACCGCACGCATGTACAGCGGCACACCGGTTCCGTCCTTCTGGGCTGCGGCGAGCCGGTCCCAGGAGGTGCGGACGTCGAGTGCTGTCATGGGGATCCTCAGCGGGAGGCGACGACGTTCGCGTCGAAGCTGGTGGTCGGGGTGCTCCGGTAGTTGGAGTGCACCTCGGCGGTGATGACGTTCGACCCGTTGCGCAGCGCCGAGAGCGGGATGTCGATGCTCACCGGGGAGCTGGTCGCGCTGGTCGTGGTCGGCGCGGCCGTGGCGTAGGTGTTCGGACCGACCGTGCCCGTGGGCAGGTTGACCCGAGCCACCTCGGTGCCGTTGACGTAGACGACCACGCCGTCGTCGGCCCGTGTCGTGAGTCGGTAGCGGGTGAAGGCGCCGACGTCGGCGACGTCGAAGGTGCGCCGGTAGTAGGACGTGAGGGCGCGCGTGCTGCCCGCCGCGACGTCGATGTTGGTCGCGATCGGACCGCTGCCCCACCCCAGAGGGGCGGGCCCGCTGCGCCAGCCGGAGGCGTCGAAGGAGTCGCCCTTCCAGTCCGTGGCCACCGGTGCGGTGTTGTCGAAGTAGTAGGACCAGGTGGCACCGTCGGCCAGGACGGTCGCCGACTGCGCCGGCCGGACGACGGCGGTGGAGGCCGACCAGTTGCCCTGGCCGTCGCTGGCCCGCACGAAGAACCGGTCGGCCGAGGTGGAGTCCGGCACCGAGACCGTGGTGGAGGTAGTCGTGGCGACGACCCGGTCGTTGCGCAGCACCTCGTAGGTGACGCCGTTCGTCGAGCCGGCCTTCCACGAGACC
>NZ_LMMY01000013.1:45391-47213 GCF_001422865.1 Aeromicrobium sp. Leaf272 | reverse complement strand
GAACCGCGCGAAGCCGCCGGAGAACTGGTTGCCCCCGCCGTCCTTCACGCTCGTCTGGATCGATCCTCCGGCCCACAGCGTGCCGTCCTTGGCGACGGTGGCTGCCCACACGCCGAACCCGCCGCGCGACTTCCACTGCGGCGCGAAGGTGGTGACGAAGGCGCCGGTGGTGTTGTCCCAGGCACCCAGCAGCGAGATCTTGCCTGCCTGGGTCCACTGCACGGACGTCGTGCCCGGGTTGAAGTTGTCGTAGTTCGTGGTGCCGGAGTAGTTCCAGTCACCGCAGTGGCAGCCGCCGTAGGCGACCTTGTCGCCGAGACCGCCCGTGATGGCCTGCAGGTCACCGCCGGCCTTCGTGATGCCGGTGTCCTTCAGGGCGAAGTCGGTGGTGTCGTAGGAGAACATGCTGTGCTGCGAGCCGCCCAGCCACACCTTGCCCCCGACCTGCTTGACGGCCTGCTGGTAGCTGGCACCACCCGTGCTGTAGGTCGGGTTCCAGGCCGGGGTGGTGACCGCGGCGCCCGCCGCCGTGCTGATGGCCACGCCCTTCTTGACCGTGGTGGCACCCGAGGCGGTCATGTAGCCCGCGAAGTAGGCGCGCGCACCGTCGTCGGAGACGTCGAGGGCCGCGACGCTGCCGTTGAAGTTCGGGTTCCAGCCTGCGTCGCCGTTGCCGGTGGAGAGGTCGATGCGGCCCGCGTTGCGGGCGTAGGCGGCGTTGGTGCCGCGCACCAGGTGGGTGAAGACCCCGCCGACGTAGAGCCGTCCGCCGGACACGTCGAGCCCGCGGACGCTGACCTTGGCGCTGGTGCCGCGGTTCTCGACGACCGTGGTCCAGGAGGACGACAGGGCGCCGGTGGCGTCGAGGACCGTGAGGCCGGTGCGGCCCTGGCCGTTGACGGTCGTGAACTCGCCGCCGACGGCGAGTCGGCCGTCGGGCAGGGCCGCGAGCGACCGGACCTGGTTGTCGAACGTGGGCCGGAACGAGGAGATCCACTCGCCGGTCGTGGCGTCGAACGCGGCGAGGTAGGACTGACCTTCGCTCTGCGTGCCGCTCTGGTTGCGCACGGAGGTGAAGTTGCCGCCCACGTACATCGTGTTGCCGATCTGCGCGAACGCCTGCACCTCGGTCGCGAGCTCACCGGTGCCGCCGGCTCCGGTGCCGGTGACGCCCCACGGCTGGGCCAGCGAGCCGCTCTTGGCCACCGGCAGCGCCGTGACGGCACTGGTCCCCGCATCGGGGACGGTCTCGAACGAGAGGTCGGACTGACGCAGCCGCGGGCGGACGAAGACCTGGGTGAACGGCGTGGCGTTCCCGCTGCCCGTGGCGTAGAGGTAGCTCGACGAGGCCGTCGAGCCGGTGACTCCGCTGCCGTAGTTGAAGCCCCGCACCCAGCCGTTGGTGCTGGACTCGAACGTCCAGACCCGGCGCAGGCGGTTGCTCGAGAGGGTGGACGTGGTGCCGAAGTCGCGCGAGGTGGCGCCGGAGAAGGACGTGCCGTCGAACGATGCGGACGTGAGCGGGTGACCCGCGCCGAACGCCCACGACCACGAGGCCAGCGAGCGGATCTGCATCCGCACGTCCTGCCAGGAGGTGCCGTCGACGGTCGCGGCGCGCCGCAGGCGGATGCCGTCGGTGAGGGCGTCGACACGCTTGCCGCCCAGCAGGGCGTCGACGGTCGCGGTGGACAGCTTCTTCGGCGCGAACGCCGACTGACCGGTCGGGGTCGACGCGATCTGGGCCGGGGTGCCCTGGGCGTCGCCGTCCCAGTTCCAGCCGTCGCGACCGCGGCCCACGAGCACCCAGCCGCCGCCGTCGGTG
>NZ_LMMY01000013.1:44821-45378 GCF_001422865.1 Aeromicrobium sp. Leaf272 | reverse complement strand
ACTGCGTGGGCGTCCGCAGCTGCGGGGTCAGCAGCCAGTAGACGCCGTCGGTCGCCGAGGGCTTGACCTGCTTGACCTCCCAGCACGAGGCGGCCGCCGCCGCCTGGGTCGAGCCGTCGGGGACCACCGTGGCCGCCTGGGCGGCGGGCACGACGCCGGTCAACCCGGTGACGACGACGGCGAAGGCGGCCGCGAGCGCGGCGAGGCTGGTCTTGGTACGCACGGAGGATCCTTGATCGGTTCGGGGCGCGAGCCGGTCGTTCCCCCGACGGCCCACGGAGTGGAGGAGCACCGCGGCCCGCATCCATGACGCGACTGCCCTGCCGGAGTTCGGGTGGGTCGGGTCACACGTCCCAGGTCGACCCGCTCAGGAGGCGCGAGCGAGGGCGGTGGAGGCCGACCAGCTGCCCTGACCGTCGGCGGCCCGCACGAAGAACCGGTCGGTCGACGTGGAGTCCGGCACCGAGACCGTCGTGGAGCTGGTCGTGGCGACCACCCGGTCGTTGCGCAGCACCTCGTAGGTGACCCCGCTCGTCGAGCCGGCCTTCCACGACACG
>NZ_LMMY01000013.1:42965-44784 GCF_001422865.1 Aeromicrobium sp. Leaf272 | reverse complement strand
GAACCGCGCGAAGCCGCCGGAGAACTGGTTGCCCCCGCCGTCCTTCACGCTCGTCTGGATCGACCCGCCCGCCCACAGCGTGCCGTCCTTCGCCACCGTCACCGCCCACACGCCGAACCCGCCGCGCGACTTCCACTGCGGCGCGAACGTCGTCACGAACGCACCGGTGGCGTTCTCCCAGGCACCGAGCAGCGAGATCTTGCCCGCCTGCTTCCAGGCCACCGAGGTGGACCCGACCTTCAGCGTGTCGTAGCTCGTGGCGCCGGTGTAGCTCCAGTCACCGCAGTGGCAGCCGCCGTACACGATCCGGCCGTTGTCGCCGATCGCCTGCAGGTCACCGCCCGCCCGGGTGAGGTGCGCGGCCTTCAGCGCCAGGGTGCTCGCGTCGTACGCGAACATGCTGTGCTGCGAGCCGCCCAGCCAGACGCGGGACCCGACCTGCCGGACCGCCTGCTGGTACGTCGCCGTGCCCGTGGTGCTGTAGCGAGGCTTCCAGGCCGGTGACGCGATGCCTGCGCCCGAGGCCGTGCTGAGCGCGAGGCCCTTGCGCACGGTCCGTCCCGCTGCCTTGGTCATGTAGCCCGCGAGGTAGACGCGCTTCCCGTCCGCTGCGACGTCGAGGTCGGCCACCGTGCCGTTGATGCGCGGCTTCCACGCCCCGTCCCCGCTGCCGGTGCTGAGCTTGATCCGCGCCACGTAGGGCATGGCCGACGACGCCGACCCTCGCACGACGTGGGTGAACCGTCCGCCGAGGTAGAGGCGTCCCCCGGCCACGTCCATCGCGCGCACGGACGCCTTCTCGTCCCCGGTGCGGCGCACGACCCCCGCCGTCCAGGTCCGGTCGAGGGCGCCCGAGGTGGTGAAGACGGCCACGCTGCGTCGCAGGACGCCGTTCACGGACGTGAAGTCGCCGCCGACCGCCAGGCGGCCGTCGGGCAGGGCGGCCAGGGCCCGGACCTGGCGGTCGAGGCTCGGGCGGAACGACGAGATCCACTCACCCGTCGTGGCGTCGAAGGCGGCGAGGTAGGACTGCTTGACGCTCTGGGAGCCGGACTGGTTGCGCACGGTGGTGAAGTTGCCGCCCACGTACATCGTGTTGCCCACCTGAGCGAACGCCTGCACCTCCGTGCCGAGCTCGCCGGCACCACCGGACCCGGTGCCGGTGACGCCCCACGGCTGGGCCAGCGAGCCGCTCCTGGCCACGGGCAGCGCGGTGACCGCACCGGTCCCGGTGTCGGGGACGGTCGCGAACGAGAGGTCGGACTGACGCAGCCGCGGGCGGACGAAGACCTGCGTGAACGGCGTCGCGTAGCCGCTGCCCGTCGCGTAGAGGTAGGACGAGGACCCGGTGCTCCCGGCGACGGCCTGTCCGTGGTTGAACCCACGAACCCAGCCGTTGGCCTGCGACTCGTAGGTCCAGACCCGACGCAGGCGGTTGGCGGAGGTCGTCGACGTCGTGCCGGCGTCACGCGAGGTGGCGCCGGAGAACGACGTTCCGTCGAACGAGGCCGAGGTGAGCGGGTGGCCGGCGCCGAAGGCCCACGACCACGAGGCCAGCGAGCGGATCCGCAGACGCACGTCCTGCCACGACGTCCCGTCGGCGTTCGCGGCACGACGCAGGCGGATGCCGTCGGTGAGGGCGTCGACACGCTTGCCACCCAGCAGGGCGTCGACCGTCGCCGTCGACAGCTTCTTCGGCGCGAACGCCGACGGTCCCGTCGGCGCCTTCGCGATCTGCGCCGGGGTGCCCTGGGCGTCGCCGTCCCAGCGCCAGCCGTCGCGACCCCGACCGACGAGCACCCAGCCACCGCCGTCGGTC
>NZ_LMMY01000013.1:34746-42955 GCF_001422865.1 Aeromicrobium sp. Leaf272 | reverse complement strand
ACTGCGTGGGCGTCCGCAGCTGCGGGGTCAGCAGCCAGTAGACGCCGTCGGTCGCCGAGGGCTCGACCTGCTTGACCTCCCAGCACGACGCCGCGGCCGACGCCTGGGTCGAGCCGTCGGGGACCACCGTGGCCGCCTGCGCGGCAGGCGCGGTACCGAGGTGCGCCGACGTCGTGACCGCCACCGGGACGATCACGAGCGCGACCAGTCGTCGGGCAGCGGTCGTCCAGGTCACCGACCGACCGTGCCACGTCGGTGGAGGTCGTGCACCGACAATGCCGAGATCCGCGCTGTGAGCCGCGGCTCAGACCACCGGCACCAGGGCTGCGGTCTCCTCCTCGGTGAAGATGCGCGAGCGGATGATGAACCGCTTGCCCGTGGGCCCCTCGATCGAGAAGCCGGCACCGCGCCCGGGCACCACGTCGATCGTGATGTGGGTGTGCGACCAGTAGTTGAACTGCTCGCGCGAGATGTGCACCGGCACCACGCCGGCCTCGTCGATGCCCGGCTCGGGACCGATGTCGAGGTCGCCGAGGTGCACGTCGGTGGGCCCCACGATGTAGAAGCCCTGGGTGAAGCACATGGGTGCCGACCCGTCGCAGCAGCCGCCCGACTGGTGGAACATCAGGGGCTTGCCGTGCGACGTCCGGAGCTCGCGCAGGAGGTCGGCGGCCTTCTCGGTCATCGCGATGCGCTCGACGGTCATGACGGCTCCTTCGGGTGGGACGGATGGAGGACGACCTCGAGGTCCGACCCTGCGGCCGGACCTCGAGACGTCAGTGCTGTCGGCTCAGAAGAAGCCCTGGGCGTTGTTGGAGTAGCTCACCAGCAGGTTCTTCGTCTGCTGGTAGTGGTCGAGCATCATCAGGTGGTTCTCGCGGCCGATGCCGGAGGACTTGTAGCCACCGAAGGCGGCGTGCGCCGGGTACGCGTGGTAGTTGTTCGTCCACACGCGGCCCGCCTGGATGTCACGACCGGCGCGGTACGCCGTGTTGGTGTCGCGCGACCACACCGCGGCGCCGAGGCCGTAGAGCGTGTCGTTGGCGATGCTCATGGCGTCGTCGTAGCCGTCGAACCCGGTGACCGAGACGACGGGGCCGAAGATCTCCTCCTGGAAGACCCGCATCTTGTTGTGGCCCTGGAAGATCGTCGGCGCCACGTAGTAGCCGCCCGACAGGTCGCCGCCGAGGTCCACCCGCTCGCCACCGGTGATGATGCGAGCACCCTCCTGCACGCCGATCTCGAAGTAGCTGAGGATCTTCTCCAGCTGGTCGTTGCTGGCCTGCGCGCCGATCATCGTGTCGGTGTCGAGCGGGTTGCCCTGCTTGATCTGCTTGGTCCGCTCGGTGGCGGCGGGCAGGAACTGCTCGAGGATCGAGTTCTGGATCAGTGCGCGGCTCGGGCAGGTGCAGACCTCGCCCTGGTTGAGGGCGAACATCGTGAAGCCCTCGAGCGCCTTGTCGTAGAACGCGTCGTCCTTGGCCGCGACGTCCTCGAAGAAGACGTTGGGGCTCTTGCCGCCGAGCTCCAGCGTGACGGGGATGAGGTTCTGGCTGGCCATCTGCATGATCAGCCGGCCCGTGGTGGTCTCGCCGGTGAAGGCGATCTTGCGGATCCGGCTGGAGGAGGCCAGCGGGGCCCCGGCCTCGGTGCCGAAGCCGTTGACCACGTTGACGACGCCCGGGGGCAGCAGGTCGGCGATCAGCTCCATCAGCAGCATGATCGAGGCCGGCGTCTGCTCGGCGGGCTTGATGACCACGGCGTTGCCGGCGGCCAGCGCGGGTGCCAGCTTCCAGACGGCCATGAGGATCGGGAAGTTCCACGGGATGATCTGGCCGACGACGCCCAGCGGCTCCTGGAAGTGGTAGGCCACGGTGTCGTCGTCGATCTGCGACAGGTGGCCCTCCTGGGCCCGGATCGCACCGGCGAAGTACCGGAAGTGGTCGACGGCGAGCGGGAGGTCGGCGGCCATGGTCTCGCGGACCGGCTTGCCGTTGTCCCACGTCTCGCCCACAGCGAGCATCTCGAGATTCTGCTCGATGCGGTCGGCGATCTTGTTGAGGACGACGGCACGCTCGGCCACGGACGTCTTGCCCCACGCGGGTGCGGCGGCATGGGCGGCGTCGAGGGCGGCCTCGATGTCCTCGGCGGTCCCGCGGGCGATCTCGCAGAAGACCTTGCCGTTGACCGGCGAGACGTTCTCGAAGTACTGGCCATTCGCGGGGGCCTTGTACTCGCCGCCGATCCAGTGGTCGTAGCGCGACTTGTAGGTGACGACGGAACCGTCGGTACCGGGCTGGGCGAACACGCTCATGGTGGCTCCTCGGAGGGGGTGGGATCAGGTGGGCGTGACGCTAGTCACAGGATCGTTGCAACGACGTTGTGTCGACGTTGCGGGGTGGTTGCCCTGACCGCTGCTGCGTCGCTCCGGGGGGTGCGTCGTCGGCTGCCTCTGCGTTCCCGCGGGTGGGTCTTCGCTCGCTGCTGCGTCGCTTCGGGTGGGCCTTCCCTGCGGCTGCGCTCCCGTGGGTGGGGCTTCCCCGTGGCTGCGCTCCCGCGAGTGGGGCTTCGACCTGCGGCTGCGTCGCCGCGGCTGCGAGTCGGGTCGGTCTCCGAAAGGGCCTCGACCGGCGGCGGGGTCCGAGCTCGGGTTGGGTTCTCGGAGGGCGGCTCGGGGGGGCGCAAGGTTCTGCGTTGGTGCGTGAGGGGTCGAAGGATGCTGCGTTCGTTACGGGATCCCGTCACCAACGCAGCATCGTTCGGGCTTCAGCACGCGAAGGCAGAATCTTGCGTCCCGCGGGGCCGGTTCGCGCGTCGGGTGGGCAGGGATTCTCCCTTTGCGCGTGACGGTCCACGCGAAGGGAGAATCCCTGCCCCTACGTGGCCCCTGGGCGTCGCCACGATTCTTCCTTCGCGAGGCACGGTCCACGAGAAGGNAAGAATCGTGCGTGGATCCCGCGCAGAGGGAGAATCGTGGCCGCGCCCCGCAGACCCAGCCGGGACGAGACCCACCGTTCCGGTCGAGGCCCTTTCGGAGACCACCTCGACGCGAAGCCACAGCGACGCAGCAGCACGAGAAGCCCCAGCCACAGCAACGCAGCAGCGAGCGGAGACCCGGCCGCAGCTCCGCCCCCTCAGCCGAACGCGCGGTCGAGCTTCTCGACGTGGGCCGCGACCTGCGCGTAGCGGGGTGACGTCGTCGGGAGGATCTCCAGCGCCCGCGACCAGACCCCGAGGTCGTCACGACCGTGCGGGGTGTCGGCGAACGACAGGACGGCGTCGGCGTCGTCGCTGGCCAGCAGGGCCGAGACCAGCTCGAGGTGCAGGTCGTCGCGCAGCTCCTCGACCGCCGGGGCGGTCGAGGCCGGCAGCACCGGCCCGCGGTAGGCCGCCACGGCGCTGCGCAGCCGACCGTCGCGCAGCAGGTCGCGCACCTCGTCGACGTCGGTGCGCACCGCCGTGCGCAGGCGGTAGGGCCGCGACGCGAGCTCCAGGGGCCCGAGCACCCCGCGCAGGCGCGACAGCTCGGCACGGATGGTGACCGGCGCCTGGTCGTCGTCGCTCAGCGCCACGCCCAGCTCGGCCGCGGTGAGCCCGTCGGGCGCCCGCGTCAGCAGCAGCAGGAGCTCGCTGTGGCGTCCGCTGAGCCGCGACGTGAGCGGACCGACCTGCAAGGTGGCGCCGTGCACGCCGAGCACGTCGAGCCGGGGGGCGGACCAGCCGCTCGAGACCTGCAGCGGCGACGCGCTCGGCTGGAGCCGGGCGATCCGCAGCTCCGCCTCCACGGCCGCAGCCGTCGCGCGGACGAAGCCCAGCCCCTGCGCGGTGGCCACCTCGGCTCCGCCGGTCACGTCGAGGACACCGAGGATCGCACCGGTGTCGGGATCGTGGATGGGAGCCGCCGAACAGCTCCAGGGCGTGACCTGGCGCCCGAGGTGCTCGGGACCGAAGATCTGCACGGGCCGGTCGATCGCCAGGGCGGTGCCGGGCGCGTTGGTACCGGCGCTCGTCTCGCTCCAGTCGGCGCCGGGCATGAAGTGCATCGCCTCGGCCCGGGAGCGCAGGCCCGACGACCCCTCGACCCACAGCAGCTGACCGGCCGCGTCGCTGACCGCCACGAGCAGCCCGGCGTCGGCGGCGCTCTCGACGAGCAGCCGTCGGATGACCGGCAGGCCGGGGGCCAGCGGGTGGTGCTCGCGGATCTCGCGCAGGGCCTCGTCGTCGAGCGTGATGCGGGGCAGGTCGGTCTCGGGGTCGAGGCCACCGGCCACGCTGCGCTTCCAGGAGTCGCGCACGACCGAACGCACCGGCGCGTCGGTGGTGCCCGAGGTCAGGAACTCCTCGTGCGCGCGGCGGAGCCAGCGCGACAGGGAGTCCGGGTCGGAGCCCGCCGGTACGGCGACGTCGTGCTGCCGCTCGTGCGCCCTGGGCTCCGAGGTGCGTGGCATGGAGAAAGTCTACGTGACCTGGCTCACGGGGACAGGGGAGCAAGGTCCCGAGTTCCGGCCGTCCGGAGGACGTCCATCGACCGGCTGCGGGGCGTCGCGCCGAACCGCCGCGGAGGCGGGGTCAGGCGTCGCGCCGCACGAAGGCGACGGTGCCCAGCACGAGCAGCACCACCACGAAGACCGCCATGACCAGACCGCCCCCGACCGGACCGAACGGGACGACGCCGAAGATCTGCAGGGCGTTGTCCAGGGAGAGGCGCGTGTACATCTGTCCGCCTGCGTCGTAGGGCAGGAAGCGCAGCACCTCGACGAGCCCGCCACGGCCCGAGGGGTCGTCGGAGGCGGCCTTGATCGCGAGGACGACCGCCTTCACGAGGCCCTCGACGAGGGACGGGATGAGCAGCAGCATGGCCACGGCCGCCGTCTGGTTGCGGGTCAGCGTGGCGAACGCGAGCCCCGAGAGCGAGAACAGGGTCGTGTAGAGGACGGTGCCCAGGGCGATGTCGCGCAACCCCTCGAACGTGGGCATGCCGACCCCGAACACCAGGGCGCTGAGGGCCGCGATCCCCACGCACACCAGCGCAGCCACGAGCGACAGCACGGCCGTCGTGAGGATCTTCGCGAGCATGACCGAGATGCGGCTCGGCAGGGCGGTCAACGTCGCGCGGATCATGCCGTGGCGGTACTCGTGACCCATCGAGAACACGCCAAGCAGGCCGATGACGTAGGCGATGAACAGCGGGGCGAAGCCGAGCGAGGCCCCCACGGTCACGAGGATCGCGAACGTGTTGTCGCCGCCCGACAGCGGGCCGGTCTCCGGGAGGTTCCAGGCGATGAGCACGCTGAGCAGGAGCTGGAAGGCGAAGGCCACCCCGAGGATCCAGTAGGTGGACCGGATGGTGCGCAGGCGTGCCACCTCGTAGCGCAGGGCGTCGATCATCGCTCTCCTCCGCCCTCGCGGTCGTGGCCCGGGTCGGCGACCGCGCCTCGGTACTCCTCGTCGAGACCGGTGGCCGCGAGGAAGGCCTCCTCCAGCGTGGCCCGCCGGGTGGACAGCTCGTGCACGCGCACGCCGTGCTCGTGCGCGAGGTCGCCGATGCGGGCGGCGTCGAGACCGGAGACGACCTGGGCTCCGTCGGCGTCCGGGGTGAGCGTGGCCCCGGCGGCGGTCAGGACGGGGGCGAGGACGTGGAGGTCGGGGCTGCGCAGCAGCACCTGGACCGTGCCGCCGTGCTCGACGAAGTCGCTCACGGGACCGTTGGCCAGCAGGCGTCCGCGACCCACGACCACGAGCTCGTCGGCCAGGAGCGCCATCTCCTGCAGCAGGTGGCTGGAGACGAAGACGGAGCGGCCCTCGCCGGCGAGGTGCCTGAGCAGCTGGCGCAGCCAGGTGATGCCCTGGGGGTCGAGCCCGTTGCTGGGCTCGTCGAGCACGAGGGTGTGCGGGTCGCCGAGCAACGCCGCCGCGATGCCCAGCCGCTGCCCCATGCCGAGGCTGAACTTCTTGGGTCGGCCCTTCGCGACCGAGGTCAGGCCGACCAGCTCGAGGACCTCGTCGACGCGACGACGCTCGATGCGGTTCGCGACCGCCAGCATCTGCAGGTGGTGGCGGGCCTGGCGCGTGGGGTGGAAGGGCTTGGCCTCCAGCAGGGCGCCGACGTGGCGCATGGGCTGCTCGAGCTCGCCGAAGGTGCGGCCGTCGAACGTGGTGCGGCCCTCACCCCGGTCCAGCCCGAGCATGAGCCGCATCGTGGTGGACTTGCCCGAGCCGTTGGGACCGAGGAACCCCGTGACGCTGCCGGGCGTCACGGTGAAGCTCAGGTCGTCGACCGCGCGACGGGTGCCGTAGGACTTGCCGAGCCCACGTGCCTCGATGACTGCCACGGCGCCAGCCTGCCAGAGACGGCCGCCCCGCGCCGGGAGCCGTGCACAGGCACGCCGCCGACGCTCAGGCGACGACGCGGGTGACGGGCAGGCTGGAGTCGACGGGGAGGTCGAGCGACGACGGGGCGATGCCGCGCGACACGACCTCGGCACCGAGCGCCGCCACCATCGCGCCGTTGTCGGTGCACAGACCCGGCTTCGGGATGCGGACCTCGATCCCGGCCGCCGACGCCCGCTCGAGCACCATCTGGCGCAGCCGCCCGTTCGCGGCCACCCCTCCCCCGACGACGAGGGTGTCGACGTCGTGGTCGCGGCACGCCTGCACGGTCTTGCGGGTCAGCACGTCGACCACGGCGTCCTGGAACGATGCCGCGACGTCGGCGACGTCGATGTCGCGCCCCATGCGCTGCTCGTGCTGGACGTGCCGGGACACGGCGCTCTTGAGTCCGGAGAAGGAGAAGTCGTAGCGGTACCGGTCGGCGTCCTTGGCGGCCGTGAGTCCCCGGGGGAACCGGATGGCCGTGCCGTCGCCCTCCTGCGCCACACGGTCGATGTGCGGCCCGCCGGGGTACGGCAGGCCCAGCAGCCGCGCCACCTTGTCGAAGGCCTCGCCGGCCGCGTCGTCGATGGTGGTGCCGAGCATCGTGATGTCGGAGGCGATGTCGTCGACGAGCAGGATCTCGGTGTGCCCGCCGCTCACCAGCAGCGCGGCCACCCGGCGGTCGAAGCGACCGTGCTCGAGCTGGTCGACCGCCACGTGGGCGGCCAGGTGGTTGACGCCGTAGAGCGGCTTGTCGTGCGCGATCGCCAGCGCCTTGGCCGCGGCGACGCCCACCAGCAGCGCCCCGCTCAGACCGGGACCGCAGGTGACGGCGATGGCGTCGACCTCGCGCACGTCGATGCCCGCCTGGGCGTACGCCTGCTCCAGGGTGGGCACCATCGCCTCGAGGTGGGCCCGGCTGGCCACCTCGGGCACGACGCCACCGAATCGCACGTGCTCCTCGACGCTGGAGGCCACGGCGTGCGCCAGCAGGTCGGTGCCCCGCACGATGCCGACGCCGGTCTCGTCGCACGACGACTCGATGCCGAGCACGATCGGTTCAGTCACGCCGACCAGTCTCTCAGACCCCGTGGAGCCCGCGGCCGACCTGGTCCTGGGCCGAACGCCGAGGACCGCGAGGTGCGGTCAGGAGGACTGCCCGTCCTGCTTCGCGGCGCGACGGGCGGCCTTCTGCGCCTTCTCCTCGGCGTCCAGCCGGGCCGCCTCCTCCGGCGTCGGGGCCGTCCCGCCGTAGCGGGCCGGGGCCCACCACTGACCCTCCGGGGAGACCGGGTACTCGCGGATCGCCTTGTCGAGCAGCGCCGTCATGGCCTCGCGCAGCACCTGCGTCTCGGCCACCGGGTCCTCACCCGTGACCGGGATCGGTTCGCCGACGTGCAGCGCGATCGTCTTGCCACGGCCCCAGATGTCGGACTCGTGACCCTTGGTCTTCAGCAGCTGCGTGCCCCACGTGACCATGGGGATGAGCGGGACGCCCGCCTCCGCGGCCATCCGCACGGCGCCCGTCTTGAGCTCCTTGATCTCCATGGAGCGGCTGATCGTCGCCTCGGGGAAGATGCCCACGATCTCGCCGGAGCGCGCGTACTCGACGGCCTTGTCGTACGACGCCTGTCCGGCGTCACGGTCGACCTCGATGTGGTGGAAGGACCGCATGAGCGGTCCGCCGACCGGGTGGTCGAAGGCCTCCTTCTTCGCCATGAACCGCACCAGGCGACCCGACGGCTGCGTGGCGAGGCCGTCGAAGACGAAGTCGACGTAGCCGATGTGGTTGGCCGCGAGGATCGCTCCCCCGGTGCGCGGCACGTGCTCGGTGCCG
>NZ_LMMY01000013.1:24053-34701 GCF_001422865.1 Aeromicrobium sp. Leaf272 | reverse complement strand
CCCGCTTCTCATGTCCCGGGCGAGCCGGCGGACAGGTCGTCGGGATCGTCGTCCACGACGTGCACGGCGGCCTCCTCGGCGCTGGCGGCAGCACCGTCGATGCCGACGTCGTCGCCGACCAGGGCCTTCTCGGTGTCCTCGCCGAGTCCCTCGTCGGGCGCGACCAGGCGGCCGGAACGCTCGTCGCCCACCTCGTCGTCGTAGACCTCGGGGTCCACGTCGGCGTAGGGGTCGACGTCGGGAACCTCCTGCGCGACGCGCTGGTCGAGGGTCTCGCCCTCGAGCGCCTCGTCGGGCGTGGTGCCGAAGCCCTCGCCCGCGCTCCACTTCTCCGGTGGGGAGTAGCCCTCGTCGAGCACATCGTCGACCCCTCGGTCGACGAGCGTGTCGTCGGGCTGGAGCTGGTCGAGGGCCTCCGACTCGTCGCGGTTGTCCTGGGCGTCGAAATCGATGGGTCCGTCGGTCATGCTTCGAGACTGCCACGCCGACGGCGCGACGCAAGTGCTGCGACGACCGCCACGAGCACCAGGGCCACGCAGCCGACCGCGACCGCCTCCCCGCGCTCGCTTCCGGTGCGCAGCGCCACGAGGAACGCGCCGGCGCCGATCGTGCTCCAGACGGTCGCCCACAGCGCGGCACCGGGGACCAGCCCGACGAGGTAGCGCGGCCAGGTCATGCCGGCGAGACCGGCGCCGGCGTTCACCACGGTCTGCGCGCCGACCGTCAGGAAGCTGGCGGTCACCACCGGCGGACCCCACCGGTCCACGCGGTCGGCGGCCGCGCGCAGCCGGGGGCCGGGCTCGCGTCGACGCAGCACACCCGCCGCGACCAGACGACCGACACCGTAGGTGGCGCCGGCGCGCAGCAGCACGATCGCGAAGAGCGCCAGCCACGCCCAGGCCCACGGCCACGACCGGATCTCCTCCATCATCGCGACGACTCCGGCGTGCTCGCGGGGAGTGCCGCCTCCAGCACGAGCGCGTCCCGGCCGGGGCCGTAGTAGCCATGGCGACGTGCGATCGGCTCGAAGCCGTGGGCGGCGTACAGGGCGAGCGCAGGGGCGTTGTCGTCGGCGACCTCGAGCAGCATGCGCGTCGCGTCACGGTCGGCGGCCGCCGTGCTCGCCGAGCCCACCAGGCCCGACGCGACGCCGTGGCGCCGGTGCGCCGCGCCCACGACCACGCGGTGCAGGTCGGCGACGTCGGCCACGACGCCGACGTCGACGTAGCCGGTCGTCACGCCGTCGCGCTCGTCGACGAGCACGATCCGGTCCCGCAGGGCGAGCTCCTCGCGCAGCGTGGCCGCGGACCAGGCTCCCTGGCCGAAGGCCTCGCGCTCGAGCTCGACGAGGGCCGCGAGGTCGCCGTCGTCCGCGGGACGGATCACCGCACGGGCGACGCCGGCCGAGCGTCCGGCCGGCGCAGGTAGAGCGGCTCCAGGGGCAGGACCTCGACCTGGCCGCTCACCACGCCGTCGGCGAGGGCCGCGGCCGACGCGTCGAGGGGTCCGTCGAGCGCCGTGAGCACGTCGGCGTACAGCTGGGCCCCTCGTCCGACCACGGGCAGGTCGGGGAGCAGGCGCGCGAGCTCGGCGGGCTTGTCGACGTTCGGGCCGTCGACCCGGCGCAGGACGCCGTCGTCACCGGGCGCGTACCGCGCCCAGTAGACCTCCTTGCGGCGGGCGTCGATGGCCACGACGTGCTCGTGGTCGAGCGCAGCGGCGAGGGCCAGGGCGTCGAGGGAGCACACGCCGTGGGCCGTGAGCCCGAGGGTCGACGCGAGGGTGCGCGCGGTGACGATGCCGACGCGCAGTCCGGTGAAGGGTCCGGGCCCCACACCGACGGCGACGTCGGTGAGGTCGCCTGCCGTCCGACCGGCCTCGGCGAGGGCGTCGCGGATCGCCGGGGCGAGCAGCTCGCCGTGCGCCATCGTGCCCTCCCCCTCGGCCCGGCCGACGACGACGTCGCCGTCGTGGACGGCGACGCTCACGGCGGGGCCGGAGGTGTCGATCGCAAGCAGCAGCACACGAGTGAGCCTACCCTCACTCCACTGGGCCATCGGGGCACGCCCGCAGCGTCGGGCAGCGATCATTCTCGTGGACCGGTCCCCCACGCAGAGAGCATCGTTCGTCGGTCCGGGCGGTCAGAGGTAGGTGACGCACCGGTCCGCGGCCCGGACGGGTGCGAGGCCTACCTCCGACGCCTTCGATAGGTGCGCCACCTACCTCTGACGGCTCCGACACGTGCGTCACCCGCCTCCGAGGAACGCAGCCTCAGACCGCCGAGAAGCCGCGTCGACGCAGACGCAGACCGAGCAGGACCTCAGCCGAGCAGGGTCGAGCGCAGCGGGACGTCGACCCAGCGGGGACCGTTCGGCTTGATGGTGACCACGCGCGGCTCCGCCTCGTCGGGGTGGTCGCCGTCGTGCTGGGTGCCGAGCGGGTCGATCGGGCGGGCGCCGCGCACCTCGATGCTCACCGAGAGCCAGCTGTCGTTGAGCTGCTCGGCCATGCCAGCGCCCCACTCCACCACGGTCACCGACTCCTCCGCCGTGGCGTCGAGGTCGAGGTCGTCGACCTCCTCGGCGCCACCCAGCCGGTACGCGTCGACGTGCACGAGCGCCGGACCGTCGGACTGCGACGGGTGCGTGCGGGCCAGCACGAAGGTGGGCGACGTGATCGGTCCGCGGACGTCGAGCGCGGCTCCCAGGCCCTGGGTGAACGTGGTCTTGCCCGCACCGAGGTCGCCGGTGAGGACCAGCAGGTCGCCGGGTCGCACGAGCTCGGCGACCCGCGCGGCCAGGTGGTGCATGACCTCGGGCGTCGGGACCTCGCGGGCGAGCCAGAGCGTCTTGCCCAGCACCAGGAGCGGACCCTCCTGGTCGACCGGGTAGTACTTGCGTCGCGTCCAGAACCGCACCGTGTCGGGCAGCTCCTCGCGCACGTGCAGCCAGATGCCGTCCTTTCCGCGCTCCTCGGCGGTGTCCTCGGCCACGCCCACCATGGCCGAGGCGACGCCGCGCGACTGGATCTCGGGGTCGACCGCCACGCGCCGCAGGCCCAGCTTGCCGGGGCGCGACTCGTCGAACAGCAGGGCACCCATGGGTACGCCACGACGCTCCACCAGCAGCCCGCCGGCCGTGCCGAGGACCTCGGCGACCGACTCGACCGTCTCCTCGAGCGCGGTCGACGGCGGGTCGAGGTCGGGCCGCACCCTGAAGGAGCGGTGGATGATGTCGACGACGGCCTCGGCGTGCTCGGGACCGGCGTCGATGACGTCGAGAGCGCGCATCAGCGGTCCTGCTCGCGCACCGGATGACCGACGGCCTCGAGCACGTCCTCGATCGCACGGGTGACGGCCACGTTCTCCTCGAACGGGATCATGTGTCCGGCGTCCTCCAGGGTCACGAGCTCGGCACCGTCGATGGCGTCGGCCAGGCGCCGGGCATGGCTGATCGGCGTGAGCAGGTCCTTCGTGCCGCAGGCCACGACGACGGGCACCTGCGCGAGACCCTTGGCCCCGGTCCGCACGTCGAGGTCGACGAACGCGGGGTAGAAGTCGAGCAGCACGGAGGTGTGCGCCCGCAGGATCATCTCGTCGGACATGTCGGCGTACTTCTGCGGCGCGTCGGGACCGACCGCCCAACGACGCACCACGCTGTAGCTGTTGAAGGTGCGTCCCCAGTCGAGCAGCGGGCTTCCCGCCCGCAGCAGCGGCAGCAGCCGGCGCAGCCCCGGGCTCTGGCGCACGAGACGACCGGCGCTCGTCGAGAGCAGCACCGCTCCCACCACCCGGTCACCGAACAGCGAGGGTGACTCGGCGGCCAGCTGCTGGACGGTGATGCCGCCCATGGAGTGGCCGACCAGGACCACCGGGCCGTCGGGCGCGACCTCGTCGAGGATCGTGCGCAGGTCGTCGGCGAGCTGCTCGAAGCTCGAGCCGTGCCGGGTCGATCGTCCCGAGCCTCCGTGCGAGCGCTGGTCGTAGAACACCATGCGCACGAGGCCGCGGAGCGCCAGGCGCTGGTAGTGCCACGTGTCGAGGGTGCAGACCCAGCCGTGCACGAACACCACGGTCAGCGGCGAGTCCTGCGTCGAGGAGCCCGCCTCGTGCCGGCCGGCCGGCGTCCCGTCGCCGCGTGTGCGTGCCTCGTCGACCTCGACGTTGAGCGCGACGCCGTCGGAGGCGATGACGGTGCGCGGCGTGCTGTGCACGCTGCCGAACGGCACGTCCTCGCCCCGCTGCTCGCGTCGGTGCTCGCGCCGGCGGGTGTCGACGACCTTCGCGGCGACCCCGGCCGCCACGAAGGCCCCGGCGGTCGCGGCCAGGGCGGTCAGACGGGCGGGAAGGTGGCTCATCACGGTCCTCGGTGGGCCGGCCGACGGACGGTGCGTCCGGCTCAGCCTCGGTAGGTGCGCTCGATGCGGCCGCCCAGTCGGGTGACGACCTCGTACCCGATCGTACCGGCGGCGCTCCCCCAGTCCTCCGCGGTGGGGGCGCCCGGCTCCGCGCCGAACAGCGTGACCACGTCGCCGCGGGTGGCGTCCCGGTCGCCCAGGTCCACGACCAGCTGGTCCATGCAGATGCGTCCGACCACGGGGGCGCGACCCCCCGCGAAACCGACCTCGGCGCGACCCGACGCGGTGCGGAGCACGCCGTCGCCGTACCCGAGCGGGACCAGCCCCAAGGTGGTCTCGCGGTCCGTGGTCCAGGTGTGGCCGTACGAGACCGACGTGCCCGCCGGCACGCGCTTCACGGCGGCGAGCCTGCCCCGCAGCGTGAGCACCGGTCGCAGGTCGGCGATCCCGGAGAGGGCGGGGTCGGGGGCGATCCCGTAGGTGGCGATGCCGGGCCGCACGAGGTCGAAGTGGGCCGAGGGGCGGGTGAGCAGGGCCGCCGAGTTGGCCAGGTGGCACCAGCGTGGGTCGAGGCCGGCACCCCGCGCGGTCTCGACGGCCTGTCGGAAGACCTCCTCCTGGAGGTCGTTGGCCCGGTGGCTCGGCTCGTCGGCACAGGCGAGGTGCGACCACACCCCCGTGACCTCGACGCGGCCCGACGCCTGCGCGGAGGCGGCGGCCCCGACCAGGTCGTCCCACTGCGGACCGAAGGCGCCGTTGCGGGCCAGACCGGTGTCGACCTTCAGCTGCACGCGCGGACGTCGGCCGGTGGGCACGTCGGCCAGGATCTCGGCGAGCTGCTCGGTCGACGACGCGGTGAGCTCGACGTCGCGCTCGACGGCGGCGGCGTAGGAGGCGCCGGGTGCCGCGAGCCAGCAGAGCAACGGCCCGGTGTCGCCGGACTCGCGCAGCCGGAGCGCCTCCTCGGGCGTCGCGACACCGAGCCACGAGGCGCCGGCCTCCCGCGCCGCGCGGGCCACCGGGAGCATGCCGTGGCCGTAGGCGTCCGCCTTCACGACCGCCATGAGCGCCGCTCCCGGAGCGAGCCGCGCGAGGGTGGCCACGTTGTGGCGGTACGCGTCGAGGTCGACGACCGCCTCGGCCTGCGGGCTCACCACCGGCGCACCTCCACCAGGGTGCCGTCGAGGAACGCCGCCACGGTGGTGGGCAGGGCCGCGGCGACCTCCGACGCGGCGACGGGACCTCCGGGGTTCGCCCGCACGGCCGCCGCTCCGTGCAGGAACGCGGCGAGGCGCCCGGCGTCGAACGGGTCGAGCCCGCCGGCCAGCAGCGACCCCGCGAAGCCGGCCAGCACGTCGCCGGACCCCGCTGTGCCCAGCCACGGCGTCCCGGACAGGTTGACGGAGCACCGTCGCTCGCCGGAACCGTTCCGCGGGGCGACGACGAGGGTGCGGGCACCCTTGAGCAGGACGGTGGTCCCCCAGCGGTCGGCGGCCGTGGCGGCGTGCGCCCACGGATCGGCCTCGACCGTCTCGCGGTCGACGTCGAGCAGGCGGGCCAGCTCACCCGCGTGCGGGGTGAGCAGCACCGGCACCTGGGGGTCGTGCGGCAGGTGCTCGATCGCACCGGCGTCGACGACCAGCGGCACGCCGTCGTCGAGGCACGCGGCGAGCTGATCGCCCACGTCGTCGCCGGCCCCCGGGCCGACCACCCAGGCCTGCACCCGACCGCGTCCGTGCACGACCTCTGGCGCCCGGTCGACCACGCGGGCGGCGAGCGCGTCGGTGCCCACGAACCGCACCATGCCCGCGAGGCCGGACTGCGCACCGGCCACGCAGAGGTGCGCGGCGCCGGCGTAGGCGTCGGACCCGGCCGACACCCCGACCACGCCACGCGCGTACTTGTGGGACTCCCCGCTGGGCACGTGTCGTCGCAGCACCTCGCCGTCACCGACCTCGAGCGCCTCGACGGCGGCGCCCGGCAGGTGCGGGCCGAGCCCGATGTCGACGAGGTGGGGCGGCTCCCCTCCCCCGGCGTCGGCGGCCGGCCCGACCAGGGAGCAGACCTTGTACGTGCCGAACGTGACCGTGCGGTCCGCCCGCACGTGCACGCCCGGGGCAACTCCCGTGTCGACGTCGACGCCGGAGGGGACGTCGACCGCCACGACGTGGGCAGACGTCTCGTGCGTCCACCGGGCCCAGTCCGCGGCCCGACCCTCGAGGCCGGCACGGGCACCGATGCCGAACAGGGCGTCGAGGCACCAGCGCTGGGCACCCGGGCCGTCGACGTGCTGCGCGCCGGCCGCCCGGGCCGCTGCGAGGCCCTCGGCGTGCACGGCGCCGGGGTCGAGCAGCGCGAGGTCCACGCGCACGCCGCGGTCGAGCAGATGGGCTGCCGCGAACAGGGCGTCGCCGCCGTTGTTGCCGGGACCGACGAGCACCACCACGACGTCGCCGGCCGGGACGTCGTCGAGGGCGTCGGCCAGTCCGCGGGCGGCGCGCTGCATGAGCGCGTCCCAGCCGGTCTCGCGGGCGAGCCGCTCCTCGGCGTCGCGCACCTGCGCGACGGTGTGCCCGCTCAGCACGTGCTCACGCCCCTGCTCATGACCCCCGTCATGATTCCGCCACGACGAACGCCGTGGCCACCGACGTGTCGTGCGACAGCGACACGTGCACGCGCGTGATGCCGAGGTCGGCCACCCGGGCCTCGGCCGCCCCGGAGAGCGAGAGGTGCGGAGCGCCGTGCTCGTCGAGCACGACCTCGATGTCCTGCCACGACATGCCCGCGGGCGCTCGCAGGGCCTTCACGAACGCCTCCTTGGCGGCGAAGCGTGCCGCCAGGCGCTCGGTGGAGAGCACGGCCTCGGCGGGGGTGAAGAGTCGCGAACGCAGCTCGGGCGTGCGCTCGAGGGTCCGCTCGAACCGGCCGAGGTCGACGACGTCGACCCCCACGCCCCAGATGCCGGACACCGTCGACCTACTCGACCGTGACCGACTTGGCGAGGTTCCGCGGCTGGTCCACGTCGTGGCCGAGCAGCGACGCCAGCTCGCACGCGAAGATCTGCAGCGGCACCGTGGCCACGAGGGGCTGGAGCAGCGTGGGCACCTTGGGCAGCCGGATCAGGTGGTCGGCGTAGGGCACGACGTCGTCGTCGCCGTCCTCGGCCAGCACGATCGTGAGGGCGCCGCGGGCGCGGACCTCCTGGATGTTGCTGACGATCTTCTCCTGCAGCTGGTCGCGTGCCTTCGGTGGCACGACCACGAAGACGGGGATGCCGTCCTCGATGAGCGCGATCGGGCCGTGCTTGAGCTCGCCCGCGGCGAAGCCCTCCGCGTGCAGGTACGCCAGCTCCTTGAGCTTGAGCGCCCCCTCGAGCGCCACGGGGTAGCCGACGTGCCGACCGAGGAACAGCACGGACCGACGGTCCGACAGCTCCGCGGCGAGCTTGCGCACCTGGTCGCCCTCGTCGAGCATCCGCTGGATGCCGGCCGGCAGCTTCTCGAGCGCGCCCATGATGGCGTCGATCTCGTCGCCGTACTTGGTGCCCTTGACCTGGGCCAGGTACAGACCCAGCAGGTAGCAGGCCACGACCTGCGACAGGAAGCCCTTCGTGGACGCGACGGCGACCTCCGGCCCGGCGTGGGTGTAGATGACCGCGTCGGACTCGCGCGGGATGGTGGAGCCGTTGGTGTTGCAGATGCTCAGCACACGGGCGCGCTGCTGGCGGGCGTACCGGATGGCCATGAGCGTGTCCATGGTCTCGCCGGACTGGCTGATCGCCACGACGAGCGTGGACTTGTCGATGATCGGGTCGCGGTACCGGAACTCCGAGGCGAGCTCGACCTCGCACGGGATGCGCGTCCAGTGCTCGATGGCGTACTTGGCCACGAGTCCGGCGTAGGAGGCGGTGCCGCAAGCGATGACGATGATCTTGTCGACGTCGCGCAGCTCGTCGTCGCTGAGGCGCATCTCGTCGAGCTGGAGACGGCCCGCACGGCTGTAGCGGCCGAGCAGGGTCTCGGCGACGGCCTGCGGCTGCTCGTCGATCTCCTTGAGCATGAACCAGTCGTACCCGCCCTTCTCGGCGGCCGAGACGTCCCAGTCCACGTGGTAGCTGGTGGTCTCGGCCGGCGTACCGTCGAAGCCGGTGACCACCATGTCGTCGCGGGTGATGGTGACGACCTGGTCCTGGCCGAGCTCGACCGCCTCGCGGGTGTACTCGATGAAGGCCGAGACGTCGGACCCGAGGAAGTTCTCGCCCTCGCCCCGCCCGACCACGAGCGGGGAGTTGCGCCGCGCGCCGACGACGACGTCGGGCTGCTGCGCGTCGGTGATGACGAGCGTGAAAGCACCCTCGAGCCGGTTGCAGACGGCACGCACGGCGTCGTCGAGGGCGGGCGTGCGCACGAGCTCGTCGGAGAGCAGGTGGGCCACGACCTCGGTGTCGGTGTCGGACTGCATCTCGTGCCCGGCGGCCTCCAGCTCGGACCGGAGCACGGCGAAGTTCTCGATGATCCCGTTGTGCACGACCGCGATGCGACCGTCCTCGCTGAGGTGCGGGTGCGCGTTGCGGTCGTTGGGCGCGCCGTGGGTGGCCCAACGGGTGTGCCCGATGCCCGTGGTGGACTCCGGCAGCGGCGACTCGGCGAGCACCCCGTCGAGGTTGACGAGCTTGCCCGCCTTCTTGGCCCAGGCGATCTGACCGGTCTCGGGGTCGGCCAGCGCGACTCCGCCGGAGTCGTAGCCGCGGTACTCGAGGCGACGCAGCCCGCCCATGACGACGTCCAGGGCGCTGCGGTGCCCGACGTAACCCACGATTCCACACATGCGCTCCAGGGTACCCAGGGAACCCGCCGGCTCCCGCTACCGGCAGGATGAGGCCATGGCTCGTGAGCTCTCGCCGTACGTCGAGATCGAGAGGTCCGCATGGGCCGACCTCGCCGACGACGTGCCGCAGCCGCTCACCGCGGCCGACGTCGAGCGTCTGCGTGGCCTCGGCGACGAGCTCGACATCGACGAGGTGCGCGAGGTCTACCTGCCCCTCACCGAGCTGATCAGCCTCCGGGTGCGTGCCGCGACCCGGCTCTGGGAGGCCACCGAGTCGTTCCTGCGGGAGCCGCAGCCCCAGCGCACCCCGTTCGTCATCGGCGTGGCCGGGTCCGTGGCCGTCGGCAAGTCCACGACCGCCCGGCTCCTGCGCGCTCTGCTCTCCCAGTCACCGGACCACCCGCGCGTCCAGCTGGTCACCACCGACGGCTTCCTCTGGCCCAACGAGGAGCTCGAGCGTCGGGGCATCCTCCAGCGCAAGGGCTTCCCGGAGTCCTACGACCGCAAGGCGCTCCTGCGCTTCGTCATCGACGTCAAGTCCGGCGTCGAGCAGGTCTCGGCGCCGGTCTACTCCCACCTCACCTACGACCGCACCGACGAGACGGTGGTGGTGGAGCGGCCCGACATCGTCATCGTCGAGGGCCTCAACGTCCTCGCTCCGGCGAAGGAACGCGGCGACGGGTCACCCGGGCTGTCGGTGAGCGACTACTTCGACTTCTCCATCTACGTCGACGCCTCCAGCAAGGACATCCGCCGCTGGTACGTCGACCGGTTCCTGGCCCTGCGCCGCACGGCGTTCGCCGACCCCGCCTCCTACTTCCACCGCTACAGCAGCCTCACCGACGACGAGGCGCGAGCCCGCGCCGAGGAGCTGTGGGACACGATCAACTGGCCCAACCTGCGCGAGAACATCCAGAGCACCCGCGGCCGCGCCGACCTGGTGCTGCGCAAGAGCGCCGAGCACTCCGTGAAGTGGGTGCGGTTCCGCAAGATGTGAGCCGGACGAGCCGGACTGCGGGTGCGGCGGCCGGCCGGGTCGCGTCCTGTGGGTGAGTCGGCCGGGCTGAGATCTCCCTGCTGCTGCGACAACTCGGCCGGGCTCTCGGCTGCGGCTGCGTCGCTGTGGCTTCGCGTTCTCCTGCGGCTGCGTCGCTGTGGCTTCGCGTTCTCCTGCGGCTGCGTCGCTGTGGCTCCACGTTCTCCCGCGGCTGCGTCGCTGTGGCTCCGAGGCGGGGCGGTCTCCGAGAGGGCCCCGACCGGAGCAGTCGGTCTCAACCCGGCTGGGTCTGCGGGGCGCGGCCACGATTCTCCCTCTGCGCGGAATCCACGGACGATTCGTCCTTCGCGTGGACCGTCCCACGCAAAGGAAAAATCTCTGCCCACCCGCCGCGCACCGGCGCCCCGGCGAACGCAGGATTCTGCCTTCGTGCGCAGAACCCCGAACGATGCTGCGTTCCGCACCGGA
>NZ_LMMY01000013.1:18750-24032 GCF_001422865.1 Aeromicrobium sp. Leaf272 | reverse complement strand
TCCCGTAGCGAACGCAGCATCCTTCGCCCCCTCACGCACGAACGCAGAATCCTGCGTCACCCCAGCCACGCTCCGAGAGCCCACCCGAGCCCGGACCCCGCCGCCGGTCGAGGCCCTTTCGGAGACCGACCCGACTCGCAGCCACAGCGACGCAGCCGCAAGGCATGACCCAGCCGGAGCAACGCAGTCGCAGGTCGAGGCCCATCCGGAACGACGCAGCAGCAACGGCACGGGACGCCCCGGACGACGACCCGACCGACGCCGAGGATCAGCCGCCCAGCCCCTTCACCAGCTCGGCCGCCCACGCCACCTGCCGGTACCCGATGGCCTCGTTGACGGCGATCATCGGCGTGTTCGAGGCCGCGTTCCAGGTGGTGACGCGCGTGCGACCCTCGAGCAGGTCGGCCGCCTCGTGCAGGGCCGCCACCTTCATGGCCAGACCGAGGCCGTGGCCGCGGTGGGCCGGAAGCACGAGGGTGTCCCACTGGTAGGCGGTCTCGCCGTGATCCGGCACCACGAGCTGGGTGTGCCCGGCGAGCGTGCCGTCGGGGGCGACCGCCGCCACCGTCTGTCCGACACGGCCCTGCTCGCGCCACCGCGCCTCCTCGTGGCGCACCCGCGCGGCGTCGAAGTGCTCCGGCCCGATGCCGACGTCGCCCGACGGGGCCTCCGCCAGGATGAGCGCGCGGAGCACGGCGTACTGGTCGACCCACTCCTCGGGGCAGTGACGCCACGCGACCGCGGTGTACCCGTCACGCCACGGCGCCTGAGGCGGCGCGGCCGGGAGGCGCAGCTCGCGGATCGCGTCGAGCAGGTCGACGCGATAGCCGTGCAGTGCGGCGAACACCGACCCTGCGCCGGCCTCGTCGTGCACCGACCACGACGCCTCGGCGAAGGCGTTGACCCGACCCTCGGCCCTCACCCGATCCTCGACGGCCCGCAGCAGTGCACTGCCGAGGCCGGCACGACGCCGTCCAGGGTCGACGAAGACGTGCAGGTACGCGAGCGTCCGGTTGTCCTGCTGGGGGAAGGAGACCCACGCCCCACCCACCACCTCGTCGTCGACGACGCCGGCGAGCACCACGTGCTCGGCGTAGGGGTCGCTGGTGAGGTTGGTCCGCTTCTCCGCGATGCCCCAGGGCTCGTCGAAGGGTTCGGCGTGGCTGCGGGCGTAGACCGCGTGGAACGCGGCGTACTGCTCGTCGTCTGCGAGGTCCACCCGACGGATCTGCACGGGCCGACGCTACCGCGCCGCGAGCGGGCCGATCAGACGCCGAGGGTGTGGCGCACCACGTCGGCGAGGCGCTCGGCCACCGACGTGGCCTCGTCGAGCGACGGGGCCTCGACCATGACGCGCACCAGCGGCTCGGTGCCCGAGGAACGCAGCAGGATGCGGCCGCGACCGTCGAGGGCACCGTTGGCCGCGACCAGCTCGCCCTGGAGCACGGGATCGGTGTCGACCCGCGACTTGTCGACGTCGGGGACGTTGACCAGCACCTGCGGGAGCCGCTGCATGACCGACCCGAGGTCGGCCAGCGACCGACCCGTCGCTCGCATGCGCGCCGCGAGGTGCAGCGCGGTGAGCACACCGTCGCCGGTCGTCGCGTGGTCGGCCATGATGACGTGGCCCGACTGCTCGCCACCGAGCGTGAAGCCGCCGGCACGCATCGCCTCGAGGACGTAGCGGTCGCCCACCGCGGTCTGCAGGACGCGCAGGCCCGCCGCCTCCATGGCCTGCACGAAGCCGAGGTTGCTCATGACGGTGGCCACCACGGTGTCGTCCTTGAGCGTGCCGGCCTGCTGCCGGGCGAGCGCGAGGACGGCGAGGATCTGGTCGCCGTCGACCACACGGCCCTCGGCGTCGACCGCGAGGCACCGGTCGGCGTCGCCGTCGAACGCGAAGCCGGCGTCGGCGCCGTGCCGCACGACCGCGGCCTGCAGGTCACCGAGGTGGGTGGAGCCGCAGTCCTCGTTGATGTTGAGACCGTCGGGCTCGTCGTGGATGGTGACGACCTCCGCGCCGAGCTCGGCGAAGGCGGTGGGGCCCACGTGGAAGGCGGCGCCGTTGGCGCAGTCGAGCACGACCTTGAGACCCTCGAGCCGCTCGGGGACGGTGCTCACCAGGTGCTTGACGTAGGAGCTCACGCCCACGTGGCTGTCGCCGATGCGTCCGACGCCGGCCCCGACCGGGCGCTCCCAGGGCTCCTGCAGGCGCTGCTCGATCGCGATCTCGATCGCGTCGTCGAGCTTGTGCCCCCCGCGCGCGAGGAACTTGATGCCGTTGTCGGGCATCGCGTTGTGGCTCGCGGAGATCATGACGCCCATGTCGGCGTCGAGCTCGGCGGTGAGGAAGGCAGCGCCCGGGGTGGGCACGACGCCGAGCCGGTGCACGTCGACACCGGCCGAGGCGAGCCCCGCGACGATCGCCGCCTCGAGGAACTCCCCCGAGGCGCGCGGGTCGCGGGCCACGACTGCCGTGGGCCGGCTGTCGGCGAACGCTCCGGCCTCGCCGAGCACATGTGCCGCCGCGACCGACAGGTCGAGCGCGAGCTCGGCGGTCAGGTCGCGGTTGGCGAGGCCTCGTACCCCGTCGGTGCCGAAGATCCGGCCCAACGGAATCAGCGCTTGCTGTACTGAGGAGCCTTACGGGCCTTCTTGAGGCCGGCCTTCTTGCGCTCCTTGATGCGAGCGTCGCGGGTCAGCAGTCCGGCCTTCTTCAGCAGCGGACGGTTGACCTCCTCGTCGATGGCGTTGAGGGCACGGGCCACGCCGAGGCGCAGCGCGCCGGCCTGGCCGGTCATCCCGCCGCCGGTGACGCGAGCCACGACGTCGAAGCTGCCCTCGAGGCCGGTGGCCGCCAGGGCCTCCTTGGCGATCTGCTGGTGCAGCTTGTTCGGGAGGAAGTCCTCGAGCGGCTTGCCGTTGACGGTCCACTGGCCGGAGCCGGGGACGATGCGCACGCGGGCGACCGCCTCCTTGCGGCGGCCGGTGGCCGCGCCGGGGGCCACGAGGGACTTGCTCGTCGCGATCTCCGTGGACGGCGAGGTCTCGGAGGTGTAGACGCCGTCGGTGGTGGTGGGGACGTCGGTCTCGGTGGTGTCAGCCACGGTGCTCGTCTCTTCTGCTCGGGTGCTCACTGGGAGATCTGCTTGATCTCGTACGGCTGGGGCTGCTGCGGCGCGTGCGGGTGCTCCGGGCCGGCGTAGACCTTCAGCTTCTTGATGATCTTGTCGCCGAGGCGGTTCTTCGGCAGCATGCCGCGCACGGACTTCTCGATGGCCTTGCGGGCGTCCTTCTCGAGAAGGTCGCCGTACGCGATCTGCTTGAGCCCGCCCGGGTAGCCGCTGTGACGGTAGACCGGCTTGTCGGTGCGCTTGTTGCCGGTCAGCGCCACCTTGTCGGCGTTGATGATGATGACGAAGTCACCACCGTCGACATGCGGGGCGAAGGTCGCCTTGTGCTTGCCGCGCAGCAGGTGCGCGGCCGACACGGCAAGACGGCCCAGGACGACGTCCTGAGCATCGATGACGTGCCACTGATGGCTGATGTCAGCAGGCTTGGGGCTGTACGTAGGCACGGCGTGACCTTCTCGTTGTGGTTCTGGGTGGCACTAGCTGGATCTGGGTCGTTGTCGCTGCACGTCCGGACCGTGGGCGGACCACACGTTCTCCGTGGCCGTCGAGTCCGGGGGCACAGGCCGCCTGGGCTTCGGCGCAGGACCGCCGGGAGGCGATCGCGCACGCAGGGCACAACGACGTCCAAGAGTAACCGGCGTGGCCGCACGCGGTCAAAACGGGTGGGCGTGGCCGGACGTCGAGGCTTCCCGGCGCTCGCTCCTCGAGACCCAGCCGTGCGTGTCTCGGGAGGCCGCACTAGGTTGGAGATGAGTCCGGGGCCACATCAATGACCCGTTCAGCACGTCACAGGAGACCCATCGTGACCGACCAGACCTTGACCGTCCGCGACAACCGGACGGGCGACGAGTACGAGCTCGAGATCACGGACGGCACCGTCCGCGCGTCCGATCTCGGCAAGATCGGCAAGACCGAGGACGACCCCGGCATCGCCGTGTACGACCCCGGGTTCACCAACACCGCGTCGACCCGCAGCGCCGTCACCTTCATCGACGGCGAGAAGGGCATCCTCGAGTACCGCGGGTACCCGATCGAGCAGCTCGCGGAGTCCTCCACCTTCCTGGAGGTCGCGTACCTGCTCATCCACGGCGAGCTGCCCACGAAGGAGCAGCACGACCAGTGGGTGCACGACATCACGTTCCACACGTTCGTGCACGAGAACCTCAAGAGCCTCATGCAGGGCTTCCGCTACGACGCGCACCCCATGGGCATGCTGCTGTCGAGCGTCGGCGCCCTCTCGACGTTCTACCCCGAGGCCCGGGCCATCCACGACCCCGACGTCCGACGCGAGCAGATCGTGCGCATGATCGCCAAGATGCCGACGCTCGGCGCCTGGTCGTTCCGCCACGCGCAGGGCAAGCCGTACGTCTACCCCGACAACGAGCTCTCCTACACGGAGAACTTCCTGTCGATGCTGTTCAAGATGAGCGAGCCGAAGTACGACCCGGACCCGCGTCTGGCCAAGGCCCTCGACGTGCTGCTGATCCTGCACGCCGACCACGAGCAGAACTGCTCGACCAACGCGGTGCGCTCGGTCGGCTCGAGCCAGGTCGATCCGTACTCGGCGGTCTCGGCCGGCATCGCGGCGCTCTACGGCCCCCTGCACGGTGGCGCCAACGAAGCCGTGCTGCGCATGCTCAAGCGGATCGGGACGAAGGACAAGATCCCGGAGTTCATCGAGGGCGTGAAGAACGGCGACGAGAAGCTCATGGGCTTCGGTCACCGCGTCTACAAGAACTACGACCCGCGCGCCAAGATCATCAAGAAGGCGTGTGACGACGTCTTCGAGGTGACCGGCGTCAACCCGCTGCTCGAGATCGCCCAGGAGCTGGAGAAGATCGCACTGGAGGACGAGTACTTCGTCTCCCGCAAGCTCTACCCGAACGTCGACTTCTACTCCGGCCTCATCTACGAGGCGCTGCAGTTCCCGCCCGAGATGTTCACGGTGCTGTTCGCGATCGGCCGCACGCCGGGCTGGCTGGCCCAGTGGCTCGAGCTGGTCGACGACAAGGAGCAGAAGATCGCGCGCCCGAAGCAGATCTACACCGGTGACCGGACCCTCGAGTTCGTGCCCGCGGAGCAGCGCTGGGCCTGACGCCCACCCACGCGAGTGAACCCCCGCCTCGGCGGGGGTTCTCTCGTTTCCGC
>NZ_LMMY01000013.1:2084-18714 GCF_001422865.1 Aeromicrobium sp. Leaf272 | reverse complement strand
CCGGCGGGGGTTCCGGGCCACGGGCGGACGACCAGCCGGCGGGGGTTCCGGGCCACGGGCGGATGACCAGCACAGCCCCCTGTTCCCTGATTCCAGGGACAGGGGGCCTTTCGTCACGCTAGATTTCAGGACGAAAGCCTCGGCCGGATGGGAGTTCCGGGACGGGGAGGGAGCTTTCGCGTCGGTCCTGCACAGGGCGGAGCCGACAGGTCACGGGTCGAGGGAGCATCGTGATGGTCGGACCACGACAGGCACGCACGGACGACGGGCGATCGCGCCGTCGTCGCGACGACGGTGCTGCTGCGGTCGAGTTCGCCCTCGTGCTGCCGATCTTCGTCGCGCTGCTGTTCGGTGTCATCAGCTACGGCTGGATGCTGAGCTACCGCCAAGGCATCAGCCAGGCCGCCGCCGAGGGCGCCCGCGCCATGGCCGTCTCCGTCTCCCCCACGGGGTCGACCGTGCCGGCCGATCGAGCCCGAGCGGCGATCAACCGCTCGCTCTCCTCCTACGGCGTCACCTGCACCTCGGCGGGGACGCTCACCCGCAACGGCGCCACGGTCGGGACGTGCGGCGTCTCCACCACGGCGTGCACGACCGGCTCGACCGTGCAGTGCGCCCGGATCGCGATCAGCCACAACTACCGCGCCAACCCGCTGATCCCGTCCTTCCCCGGGCTCGGCATCACCCTCCCCACCACCATCGGCTACACCACGACCAGCGAGGTGAGCTCGTGAGGCGCCAGCGCCACGACGAGCGGGGCGCCATCCTTCCCCTGACCGCGCTCATCATGGTCATCGTGGTCGGCTTCACCGCGTTCGCGACCGATCTCGGGGTGCAGCGCGTCGCTGCGCGCGACATGCAGGCGGTCGCCGACGTGGCCGCCCTCGACGCCGCACGCAAGCTGCCGACCTGCACCACATCGACGCTCCAGGCCGCGGCGAACGCGAGCCTGGCCCGCCAGGGCCGCCGCGTCGGCACGTCGTCGCCGCTGGTCGTGACGCCGGGCCACCTCAGCTCCACCGGTGCCTTCGTCGCCGGCTCCGGGACCACCGGCTGCGACGCCGTGCGGATCACCGCGGCCACGACCGTGGACTACGCCTTCGCCCCCGTGATCGGGAACGACTCGGGCTCGGCCACACGCACGGCGATCGGGACACGGTCCGACGCGGCCGTCTGCTTCTCCGTCGGCACCAAGACGCTGACGCTCAGCACGTCCGGCAGCGCCATCGGTCCGATCCTCGACCGCGTCATCAAGGTCAACGGTCTCGACGTCGTCGGCTACACGGGCCTCGTGAGCCTCAAGAACGTGCAGGTCCCGCTCGTCGACCTCGCGGCGGCCCTCGGCGTCGGCACACCGCAGGAGCTCGCAGCGCTCGACGTCTCGCTGCAGACGTTCACGCTGGCGGCGGCCTCCGTCGTCCGCAAGCAGGGTGACCTCGTGAGCGCGACCCTGCTGGAGTCGATCGCCGCGCGTGCCACGGGTCTGCGGGCCGACGTGAGCAACTTCCTCGCACTCGACACCACCGGCAACGCCGCCCTCTCGGCGTCGGTCAACGCGCTCGACCTCGTCGGGGCGTCCTTCGTCGCCGCCAACGGCACCAGCGCCTTGCGCATCGACCAGCTCGGTCTCAGCCTCCCGCTCGGCCTGCTCAACGCCAACGCCCGGATCGTCATCGTCGAGCCACCACAGATCGCCTGCGGCAAGGCCGGGGTCACCGCCCGCACGGCCCAGGCCCGGGTCGACCTCGAGACAGTCGTGGGAACCTCGCTCCTCGCCTACGCCGAGATCAGCATGGGCGTCCGCGTCGGCGAGGGTGCGGCCACCCTGTCGTCCCTGCAGTGCACGGGCCCGGCGAGCGTCACCATCGCCGGGCAGACCACGGCAGCGCGCGTCGTCGGGTACGGAGGCACGGGGTCGGCCCGACTGACCGCAGCCAGCCTGCTGAACCCCCGCAAGGACCTTCCTCTCCACCTCAAGGAGGTGGTGGCTGCGACGAACGCGGGCAGCCACACCTTCGCCTATCCCGCCGGCGCGGGCCTTCCCACGCCCGCCAACCACACCTTCAGCAGCAACGTGAACTTCGCCGTCGAGGTCGACAACAACGGTCTGCTGGGCGGTCTGCTCTCGTCCGTCACGAACTTCCTCCTGACGGTGCTCAACCCCCTGCTCGAGGGTCTGCTCACGCCCCTGCTCTCGTCGCTCGGGATCAAGATCGGCACGATGGACGTCACGATGCTCAGCCGTCCCTCGTGCAACGCCGTCCGCCTGGCCGGCTGAGCGCTCTCAGCGTCGGGTGACGGACTTGTCGCCGTCGGCGTCCTTGGTGATCGTCACGTCGTCGAGGGCCGCGCCGTACGCGATCGACGGCGTCGAGCCCGAGCCCTTGGACGCGACGATGGAGCGGAACCGCAGCGTGTCCGCGGCGACGTCGACGACCTGGTAGGTGCTGATCCTCTCGGCCCACCGCGCACGGGTGGCACCTCGGCGGTCCCAGTCGGCGCGCGAGATCTCGTAGTACTTGGGGCCGGACACCGAGGTCGCGAACACCGTGCTGTCGGGGTCGCCCCGGTACCCGCTGCTGAAGACGTGGTCGTGACCGCTGAGCACGAGGTCGACGTCGTGCTTCTCGATGACGGGCAGGACCGTCGAGAAGACGGCGCTGTTGGTGCGGTCCGCCCGCGACGCGAACGGACCGGCGTGCAGCAGCACGACGCTCCACCGGTTCGGGTTGTCCTGCAGCTGCGCGTCCAGGAAGCGGGCCTGGGCCGCCAGGTCGGAGCCGAAGGAGTCGAGCACCACGAAGCGGACGCCCTGCTGGTCGAAGCGGTACCAGGTGGGTCGCTGGCCGGAGACCCCGTTGGACGGCGACGAGAAGTAGGTGCGGAACCCCTGCGCGTCGCCCGAGCGGCAGTCCCGCACGAGGATGCACTGCTCGTGGTTGCCGATGGAGGCCACCACGTTGCGACTCGTCCGCACCGGCGCGAGCGCGGCCATGAGGTCCACCCACTCCTGGTGGACCCACGGGTGGTTCACGACGTCGCCGGCGTGCAGCACGAGGTTGGCCGAGGGGAAGCGGTTCACCGCGGCCTTGACGATGGCGGCCGGGCGGTCGGCGTTGGCCACCTGGGTGTCGCCCAGGGCGAGGAACGTCCACGGCTCCAGCTCGGCCGATGACGTCGTGAAGTGGTAGTCGCCCGCGCTGCCACCGTTGTTGACCACCCGATAGCGGTAGCGCGTTCCGGGCTCCAGGCCGGTCAGCGTCGCGGTGTACGCCGGGCGGGCCGAACCGCTGTCGCGCACGCTCGTCGCGGCCTTGCGCCGGGCCGCCGCGCGCACCTGGGTGCCGCCACCGACCGGCTGCGCGACGACGCGCTGGTTGCCCCACGCCTTCACCGAGCGCCACGTGACGACCTGCGAGGCCGAGGTCGCCGCCGGGGTGAGCACGACCGCCATGGGCGGCGTCCCGGTGCTCGCGGCCGGCACGGCGTCACTCTCGACCACGGGTGCGGAACGGTCCTCGTCCGGCGCCGCGGAGCAGCCGCCCACCAGCAGGGCCATGCTCGCCAGTACCACCGGTCCGGTCCTCATGGGTCCACCGTAGGCACTACCGTGGCCGCGTGCGACTGCGACTCGATCTCTCCTACGACGGCGCAGGGTTCCGGGGCTGGGCCGCCCAGCCCGGTCTGCGCACCGTGCAGGAGACCGTCGAGACCTCGATCGCCACCGTCCTGAGGCTCGAGGAGCGGCCCTCGCTCACGTGCGCGGGCCGCACCGATGCCGGCGTGCACGCCCGCGGCCAGGTGGCCCACGCGGACCTCGACGACACCGTGCAGCCCGACCAGCTGGCCCGTCGGCTCCGCCGGATCCTGCCCGACGACGTCGTCGTGCACGCGGTCACCGTCGCTCCGGACGGGTTCGACGCGCGGTTCGCCGCGGTGGAGCGCCGCTACGCCTACCGCCTCCAGGACCAGCCCGGACGGCTCGACCCGTTGGCCCGGGCGCACGTGGTCGCGTGGCCGAAGCCGCTCGACGTCGAGGCGATGAACGCAGCCGGGGTGCTGCTGACCGGGGAGCACGACTTCGCCGCGTTCTGCCGCCGACGCGAGGGCGCCACGACGATCCGGACCCTGCTCGAGCTGACGACGACCCGCTCCCCCGGCGACGGGCTCCTCGTCACCACGGTGCGCGCCGACGCGTTCTGCCACTCCATGGTGCGTGCCCTGATGGGTGCGCTCGTGGCCGTCGGCGAGGGTCGGTACGAGCCGTCCTGGGCGCGCGACGTGCTGCGGACCGGTGAGCGCGACCCCCGCGTGAAGGTGATGCCGGCCCACGGGCTGGTGCTCGAGGAGGTCGTGTACCCGTCCGACGACCGGTTGGCCGCCCGAGCCCACGAGGCACGCCGACGTCGCGACGAGCCCACCGAGGGCCCCTGAACGCGTCCGGGCGGCGCCCGCGGCCCCGTATCGTGGTGACGGTGCCGACCTCCCCCCGCCGCCGCGCCTCGACACGCCTCCGCGCGCCACGCCCCGTCGGTGCCCGCCTCGTCGGCGCCTGCCTCGTGGTCGCCCTGACGGCTGCCTGCTCGGCACAGGGCGCGCCCGCCGCCCCGCCGGCGACACCGTCGGCCACCGCTCCCGTCCCGCTGCCGCGCGACGCCGTCGTCGACTACCAGCTCGGGGGCGCGTACCGCCCCGCGGCCGACGTCACCGTGGTCGTGCGCGACCGCACCGAGAAGCCCGATCCCACCCGGTACTCGGTCTGCTACGTCAACGCCTTCCAGACGCAGCCGGGACAGCTCGGCTGGTGGAAGAAGCACCACCCGACCCTGCTGCTGAAGCGCCACGGCGTCCTCGTGCGCGACCCGGGCTGGCCCGACGAGGTGCTGCTGGACCAGCGCACCGCCGCGAAGCGCGCCGCCATCGTCTCGATCGTCTCCGGCTGGTTCCGCGGGTGCGCGAAGGCCGGGTACGACGCGATCGAGGCCGACAACCTCGACGCCTGGACCCGCTCGCGCTCCCTGCTCACCCGGGCACAGACGACGTCGACGGCGAAGGGGCTCGTCCGCGCCGCGCACGCGACAGGGCTGGCGATCGCGCAGAAGAACACGCCCGAGATCGACGGCCGCGCCCTCGGCTTCGACTTCGCGGTGGCCGAGGAGTGCGAGGTGTACCGCGAGTGCGGCGACTACACGCGGCTCTACGGGCGCGGCGTCGTCGAGATCGAGTACACCGACAACGGTCGGGCGGCCTACGCGCGGGCCTGCCGCCAGCGGGCCGGCGACCACCCCATCACCCTCCGCGACCGCGACGTCGTGCCACGGGGCACGCGCGGCCACGTGTTCCAGCACTGCTGACCACGACGTCCGGGCGCCGACCGTGCTGCCCGACGCCTGCTGCGAGGATGAGCACGTGACCGGGCACTACTTCGACGACCGGCCCTCCGGGGCCGACGACCGCCGGAGCGTGCACTTCGACGCCTGGCAGCACACGCTCACGTGCACCACGAGTGGCGGAGTATTCTCGGCCGACCACCTCGACCACGCCACGCGGATCCTGCTCGACTCGGCGGGTCCGCCCAGCGGCACGGTGCTCGACCTCGGGTGCGGGTGGGGGCCGATCAGCTGTGCGGTCGCTGCCGCGTCGCCCTCGGCGACCGTCTGGGCGGTCGACGTGAACGAGCGCGCCCGCGAGCTGACCCGCCTGAACGCCACGGCGGCCGGCGCGGCCGACCGCGTGCACGTGGCCGCTCCCGACGAGGTGCCCGCCGACCTGCGGTTCGACGCCCTGTGGTCGAACCCGCCGATCCGCATCGGCAAGCAGGCCCTGCACGACCTGCTCCAGCACTGGCTGGCGCGGCTCAGCGACGACGGTCACGCCCGTCTGGTGGTGGGCAAGAACCTCGGTGCCGACAGCCTGCAGCGCTGGCTCACCGACCAGGGCTGGCCCACCGAGCGCACGGCCAGCAGCAAGGGCTTCCGCGTGCTGACCGTGCGCCGCGGGGAGCACTGACGTCGAGGCACCCGCACCGCCGGCCCAGCAGGTCCACGCACGAACGGCCCCCACCGCAGTCGCGGTGGGGGCCGTTCGTCGACGGGCCTGGATCAGGCCTTGTCGGTGTCCTCGGAGGTCGCAGCCTCGTCGGTGCTCGTCTCGTCGACGGCCTCGGCCGCAGCCTCGACGTCCTCGGAGGTGGCCGGCTCGGTCTCGGACTCCGTGGCCGGAGCACCGGCGACGACGTCGGTCTCGACCTGCTCGGCGTCGTCGGACGCGTTCACCGCGGGGGTCTCGTCCTCGACCGGAGCCGCGGCGGGTGCAGCGGCAGGAGCGGTCGCCTGCGCGGCGAACTCCTTGGCCTCGACGATCTCGATGACGGCCATGGGGGCGTTGTCGCCCTTGCGCGGACCGATCTTCGTGATGCGCGTGTAGCCGCCGGGACGGCTCGCCATGGCGGGACCGATCTCGGTGAACAGGGTGTGCAGGACGCTCTTGTCACGCACGACCTTGACGACCTGGCGGCGGTTGGCCACCGTGTCGGTCTTGGCCTTGGTGATGAGCTGCTCGGCGTAGGGCCGCAGACGGCGGGCCTTGGCCTCGGTGGTGGTGATCCGGCCGTGCTCGAACAGAGCCGTCGCGAGGTTGGCCAGGATCAGGCGCTGGTGCGACGGGCTGCCGCCGAGGCGGGCTCCCTTGGTGGGCGTGGGCATGTGTCTGTCTCCAGGTCAGTGAACAGGTCGATGAGCGAGCAGCTCAGTACTGCTCGTCCTCGGCGAAGCTGGCGTCGTCGTCGTAGGAGTCGAGCACGGCCGACGGGTCGAACCCGGCCGGGCTGTCCTTGAGGGCCAGGCCCATCTCGGCCAGCTTGGCCTTGACCTCGTCGATCGACTTCGAGCCGAAGTTGCGGATGTCGAGCAGGTCCTGCTCCGAGCGCGTGATGAGCTCACCCACGGAGTGGATGCCCTCGCGCTTGAGGCAGTTGTACGAGCGGACCGTGAAGTTCAGGTCCTCGATCGGCAGGGCGAGGTCGGCGGCGAGCTGCTCGTCGACGGGCGACGGGCCGATGTCGATGCCCTCGGCCTCGACGTTGAGCTCACGAGCCAGGCCGAACAGCTCGACCAGGGTCGAGCCGGCCGACGCGATCGCGTCACGCGGCGCCATCGACGACTTCGTCTCGACGTCGATGATCAGCTTGTCGAAGTCGGTGCGCTGCTCGACTCGGGTGGCCTCGACCTTGTAGGTGACCTTGAGGACGGGGCTGTAGATCGAGTCGATCGGCATGCGGCCGATCTCCTCGTCGCCGGTCTTGTTCTGCACCGCCGAGACGTAGCCACGGCCACGCTCCACGACGAGCTCGATCTCCAGGCTGGCCTTGTCGTTCAGCGTGGCGATGTGCAGGTCGGGGTTGTGGACCTCGACGCCCGCGGGGGCCTCGATGTCGGCCGCGGTGGCCACACCGGCACCCTGCTTGCGCAGGACCATGACGAACGGCTCGTCGTGCTCGGAGGAGACGACCAGGTTCTTGAGGTTGAGGATGATCTCGGTGACGTCCTCGGTGACACCGGGGACGGTGGAGAACTCGTGCTGGATGCCGTCGATCTTGATCGACGTGACCGACGCGCCCGGGATGGAGCTGAGGAGCGTGCGGCGCAGCGAGTTGCCGAGGGTGTAGCCGAAGCCGGGCTCGAGAGGCTCGATGACGAACCGCGAACGGTTGTCGGCGACGACCTCTTCGGTCAGGACGGGGCGCTGTGCGATGAGCATGGAACTTCCTTTCCGGTCCTCCCGCTATTTGAAGGACCGGCTCAGTGGAACGGGGGCGATCAGATCTTGGAGTAGAACTCCACGATCAGCTGCTCCTGGATGGGGACGGTGATCTGCTCGCGGACCGGGCGCTGGTGCACCAGGATCCGACCACGATCGGGATCGACGTCGAGCCAGCCGGGAACGGTGTCCTTGTCGTGCGTCTCACGGGCGACGATGAACGGCGTCGTCTCCAGGCTCTTGGGCTTGACATCGATGATGTCGTGCTTGCTGACCTGGAAGGACGGGATGTTCGTCTTCACGCCGTTGACGATGAAGTGTCCGTGCGTCACGAGCTGGCGCGCGTGGCGACGGGTACGGGCCAGGCCGGCACGGTAGACGACGTTGTCGAGCCGGCTCTCGAGCAGGCTCAGCAGGTTGTCACCGGTCTTGCCGGGCTTGCGGTGCGCGTTCTCGTAGTACTTGCGGAACTGCTTCTCGAGGACGCCGTAGGTGTAGCGCGCCTTCTGCTTCTCCTGCAGCTGGGTGCGGTACTCCGACTCCTTGATGCGGGCACGACCGTGCATGCCCGGGGGGTAGGGACGACGCTCGAACGCGGCGTCGCCACCGACGAGGTCGACGCCGAGACGGCGCGACTTCTTGGTGAGAGGTCCGGTGTAACGGGCCATGATCTAACTCCTGGATTCTTCGCGGACTCTGATCGCGGGGATCAGAGACGACGGTGCTTGGGGGGACGGCAGCCGTTGTGGGGGCTGGGGGTCACGTCGGAGATGGTGCCGACCTCGAGGCCGACGCCGCTCAGCGACCGGATCGCCGTCTCGCGGCCCGAACCCGGGCCCTTCACGAAGACGTCGACCTTCTTCATCCCGTGCTCCATCGCCTGGCGACCGGCGGCCTCGGCCGCCATGCCCGCCGCGAAGGGCGTGGACTTGCGCGAGCCCTTGAAGCCGACGGTTCCGCCGGAGGCCCACGCGATCACTCCACCACTGGGGTCGGTGATCGTCACGTGCGTGTTGTTGAACGTGCTCTTGATGTGGGCCTGGCCCTGAACGACGTTCTTCTTCTCCTTGCGGCGCACCTTCTTGGCGCCTGCACTCTTAGGAGGCATCTAGATCACTTCTTCTTTCCGGCGACGGTGCGCTTCGGGCCCTTGCGGGTGCGCGCATTGGTCTTGGTGCGCTGGCCGCGGACGGGCAGGTGCGCACGGTGGCGACGGCCCTGGTACGAACCGATCTCCATCTTGCGACGGATGTCGGCCGTGACCTCACGGCGCAGGTCGCCCTCGACCTGGTAGTTGGCCTCGATGTGGTCACGCAGCGCGACGAGCTGGTCGTCGTTCAGCTCGTGGACGCGGACGTCCGGGCTGATGCCGGTGGCGGCGAGGGTGTCGGCGGCGCGGGTGCGCCCGACGCCGAAGATGTAGGTGAGTGCGATCTCGATGCGCTTGTCGCGCGGGAGATCGACTCCGACGAGGCGTGCCATGGTGGCAGTTCCTTCCGGTTCGGCAGAGGTGTCGTCACCTGGGGCGTCCCGGCTGCCTCCAGGACTCCCATGGTGGGTTCCTGAGCCGGGCCCCGGCCTCTGCGCCGGGGGTGACCCGCGTCCGCCTCGTGGGAGGAGGCGCGGGAGCCATCAGATGTTCAGTGTGTCGCGGTGAAGAAGTGCGATCAGCCCTGGCGCTGCTTGTGCCGGGGGTTCTCGCAGATCACCATGACGCGGCCGTGGCGACGGATCACCTTGCACTTGTCACAGATCTTCTTCACGCTCGGGTTGACCTTCATCGAGAAGCTCTCTCTTCTTCAGTCTGAACGTGTATCGGTGTGCAGTTGTCTCGTGCTCCGGCCTGGGCCGGGGTCACTTGTAGCGGTAGACGATCCGTCCACGGCTGAGGTCGTACGGCGACAGCTCCACCACGACCCGATCCTCGGGGAGGATGCGGATGTAGTGCTGGCGCATCTTGCCGCTGATGTGCGCCAGGACCTTGTGGCCGTTGGCCAGCTCGACCCGGAACATCGCGTTCGGGAGTGCCTCGACGACAGCACCCTCCATCTCGATGACGCCTTCTTTTTTCGCCATGGACCTCAGCTTCTCGGTTTGATCGTCTGTGTCGGCCGACGCACGCGACGGCACCCTCGACTCCGAGGAGCCGTTCCACGCGGCGCGAACCGCGAGGACCGAACCCTGAGGACTGAACCTCCGAGGGCAGGGGGTCGTGACGCCCGAATCAGGCCGACAGGGAAGTCTACGTCGGCGGGGGCCCTTCGTTCAAATCGGGTCCCGGTGCCGCACCTCGGGCAGGATGGCGCCATGCGGCTCGAGAACATCGTCTGGGACTCGCCCGATCCGCGCGCGCTCGGCCACTTCTGGGCCGAGGCCCTCGGCGCCGACGTGCTGACCGAGGACGACGACGGCCTCGAGGCGCGCCTGCACCTCGCGCCGGAGGTGTTCCTCGACCTCTGCTTCCCGCCCGCCTCGACGCCCGCCGACGTCCCCCAGCGGCTCCACCTCGACCTGCGGGGCGCCGAGCAGCAGCACGCTGTCGCCGAGCGTCTCGTGGGGCTGGGCGCCAGCCGCGTCGACATCGGTCAGGGCGACGTCCCCTGGGTGGTGCTCGCGGACCCCGACGGCAACGCGTTCTGCGTCATGGAGGACCGCCCCGCCTACCGCGCCGGCTCCGGCCCGGTCGCTGCGCTCCCCCTCGACTGCGCCGACCCCGACCGGGAGGCGCGCTTCTGGGCCGCGGTCACCGGGTGGGCGCCCACGGCCGACCCCCACGCCCTGGCCCACCCGTCGGGCGCGGGGCCGCTGCTGGAGCTGTGCCCGGAGCCCGGACCCCGCCGCGGGAAGTCGAGGCTGCACCTCGACGTGCGGCCCGGTCCCGACGACGCCACCCCCCTCGACCTCGTCCGCGACCACGGCGGCACCGTCCTCCCCCAGCCCGCACCAGGACTGCCGTGGACGGTGTGCGCCGACGCGTCGGGCAACGAGGTGTGCCTGCTCGGCGTCGCCCCACCCGCCTGATCGGCCGCCCCTCAACCGGTGTAGCGGTCGATCAGCCTGGAGAGCACGATCGCGGTGTCGGTGTGGTCGACGTTGTCGACCTCCATGCGGACCCGTTCGAGCGCCCGCTCGAGGTCGCGGACGTCCCGCGCGACGATGCGCAGCATCGCGTCGGCCTGGCCCGACACCGTGGCGGCCGCGTGGACCTCCGGCACCTTCGCGAACGCCTCGCCGAGCGCCTCGGGCGTGATCGTGCCCCGGCAGTGCACCTCCACGTACGCCTCGACCGACCATCCCATCAGGTCGGGGTCCACGACGGCGGTGAAGCCCTTGATCACGCCGTCGTCGACGAGGCGGTCCATGCGGCGCTTCACCGCGGGTGCCGAGAGCCCCACGTCGGCGGCGATGCGGGCGTATCCCGCTCGTCCGTCGCGCACGAGGTGGTCGATGATGCGGCGATCGAGGTCGTCCATGCCCTCATCGTGCAACAGATCGCCGCATCCGGGCTGGATTCGTCGGATTCCTGCGTGCCGACGTGCAGTTTCGAAGTCCTCGTTCGCGAGGAGCCGCGGCTAGGCTTGATTCGTTGCGTGAACACGCACCGTCGACCACCGCAGGAGGCCCTCGTGACCGTGCTCGACACCCGCACCCCCACTCGCACGACGCTCGACCGCGTCACCGCGCGCACCGCCCGCGTCCGCTCGTACCTGATGTGCGCACCCACCCACTTCGACGTCACCTACGCGATCAACGCGTGGATGCAGCCGGGCATCCACGTCGACCGCGACCGCGCCGTGGCGCAGTGGCAGGCGCTCGTCGAGACGTACCGCGCACTCGGGCACCGCGTGGACCTGCTGGAGCCTGCCGCCGGCCTGCCCGACATGGTGTTCGCCGCCAACGGCGCCCTGGTCGTCGACGGACGCGCCTACGGCGCCCGGTTCCGCCACGTCGAGCGCCAGGCCGAGGCCGTCCTGCACGCCGGACTGCTGAGGGAACAGGGCATCGAGGTCGTCGAGCCGACCCACACCAACGAGGGCGAGGGCGACTTCCTGGTGCTCGCCTCCATGATCCTCGCCGGCACCGGCTTCCGCACGAGTCTGCACGCCCACGTGGAGGCGGCCGCCGCACTCGACCGGCCCGTCGTGAGCCTGGAGCTGGTCGACCCGCGGTTCTACCACCTCGACACCGCCCTCGCGGTGCTCGACGACGGGAACGGCGAGGCTCCGGCCGACATCGCCTACCTGCCCTCGGCCTTCTCGCCCCACAGCCGCCGGACCCTGCGTCAGCTGTTCCCCGACGCCATCGAGTGCAGCGAGGCCGACGCCCTGGTCCTGGGCCTCAACGCGGTGAGCGACGGCCACCACGTGGTCCTGCCCTCCCAGGCCACCCGCCTCGCGAGCCAGGTGGCCGACCACGGCTACGCGCCCGTCCCCGTGGACGTGAGCGAGCTGCTCAAGGCCGGCGGCAGCGTCAAGTGCTGCACCCAGGAGCACCACGCCTGAGACCGAGCGCGTCCTCGGCGACGCGCCTCAGCGTCGGTAGGCGTCGAGGTCGGCGGTGAGCTCCTCGAAGAGCGCGCCGTTCAGCCCGAAGACCGTCTTGACCTCGGTCAGCACGGCGAGCTTCTCCTCCGCCGTCAGGTCGAGGCCGTCGAGCCGAGCGCGGTAGGCGTCCTTGTAGGGCTTGGGCTTCGGGATGCCGGGGAAGGCGTAGAACGCGAGACCGTCCGGCCGCTCGAAGGTCTGCTCCAGGAGCCGTCCGATGATGCGGCCGCCGGAGAGGTCGCCGAGGTAGCGGGTGTAGTGGTGAGCCACGAACCGGGCCGGCGAGGCGGCGATGCTCTCGATGCGTGCCACGTACGCGTCGGTGGCCGGCGTCGCCGCGTGGCCGACGCCCCAGTGGGCCTGGTCCGCGTCGATCGAGGGTGTGCGCTCGAGCGCCGGATCGAGCACCGCGTCGGCGACGGGGTCGCCCGCGAGGGCGCGGCCGAGGGACTCGAGCGCGTCGTAGACCCGACGCAGGCGTGCCAGGTAGTCGGCGTACCCGCGGGCGTTCACCCGGCCCGCGAGGAGCTCGGTCATGAACGACGAGCCCTCGGCGGCCTGGTGCTCGGCCCGGGAGCCCTCGCGCAGGAGGCGCGAGAGCGAGGAGGTGTCGGGTTCGGCGATCGTCATGGGGAGCCCTTTCGTCGGGATCTATCGTGACACGTTGTCATGATCGTGGTGACGGAATGTCACCATCTGGACGCGTCGTGGCCCCGGTCGGCACGACGGCGAGCCGGTCCCCCACCCGGTGGACCTCCACCGGGAGTCCGTAGGTCCGACCGACCAGGTCGGCCGTCAGGACCTCGGCCGGCGTGCCGTGGGCCGCGACCGTGCCCTCGGCCACCACCACCAGCTCGTCGGCATGGGCCGAGGCGAGGGAGAGGTCGTGCGCCACGACGACCACGGTGCGTCCGGCCCGGGCCAGCCGACGGGCCAGCACGAGCACCTCCTCCTGGTGCCGGAGGTCGAGGGCCGCCGTCGGCTCGTCGAGCAGCACCAGGTCGGTGTCCTGTGCGAGGACCCGGGCCAGCGAGACACGGGCGCGCTCGCCTCCCGAGAGCTGGCGGAACGACCGCCCGGCCAGGTGCACGGTGTCCGTGCGCTCGAGCGCCCAGGCGACCAGGTCGGCGTCGGCCGCCACGTCGTCGCGAGACGTCCACGGATAGCGCCCCATCGCGACGACCTCGGCCACCGTGAAGCCGAAGCTCACGTCGTGGGACTGGCCGAGGACCGCGCGCCGTCGCGCGAGCTCGGCGGGGGTCCAGTCGGACAGGGGCCGGCCGTCGAGCGCCACGGTCCCCGCGGTGGCCGGGAGGTCGCCCGAGACCACCGAGAGCAGCGTGGACTTCCCCGCGCCGTTGGGTCCGACGACCACCACGAGCGTGCCGGCACGCACGTCGAGGTCGACGTCGTGGAGCACCTCGCGCCCACCCAGGCGGCAGGAGACCCCCCGCACGGACACGACCGCGTCGGCCGTCATGCCCAGCCCCCGGCGCGCGTGCGGGCGCGCCGCACGAGGTGCAGGAAGAACGGACCCCCGACGACCGACGTCAGCAACCCGATCGGCAGGTCGGCCCCGGTCACGAGCGTCCTCGCCAGCACGTCGGCCCAGACCAGGAGCACGGCACCGGCGAGGACGCTCCCGAGGAGCAGAGCCCGGTGGGCCGGGCCCAGGACCATCCGCAGCGCGTGCGGCACGACGAGCCCGACGAACGCGATGATCCCCGTGAAGGCCACGGCCACCCCGGTCAGCAGCGCCATGACCGCGATGGAGACGATCCTGAGTCGCTCCACGCGCACACCGAGGTGGGAGGCCGAGCGCTCGCCGAGCGCGAGCAGGTCGTAGCGGCGGGCCGCGGCGAGGGCGAACAGCACGCCGGGCACCGTCACGACGGCCACCACGAGCACCTCCGACCAGCGGGACCCGTTCATCGAGCCGAGCTGCCAGAACACGATCTGCTCGCGCGAGCCGGTGTCGCCGGCGAAGAGCACGAGCGCGAGTCCCGCACCCGCGAAGGCGTTCACGGCGATGCCGGTCAGCAGCAGCGTCACCACCTCCGTGCGTCCTGCGCTCCGCGCCGTCGTGTACACGAAGACCGTCGCCGCGAGGCCACCCAGGAAGGCGAGCAGCGCCACCGCCCATCCCCCACCGACGGTGATCCCCGTCGCGATCGCCACGGCGGCCCCGAGGGCGGCTCCTGCCGAGACACCCACGACCCCGGGCTCGGCCAGCGGGTTGCCGAAGACGGCCTGCATCATCGCCCCCGCCACCGCGAGCGCCGCTCCGACGACCACGCACATGGCGACCCGGGGGAACCGGACGTACCAGAGCGCGTCGACGAGGAGGTCCTCGTCCGGACGCCACGACGTGCGCACACCGACGCCGTCGAGGACGGTCCCGACGACCGCACGGGCGGAGACGTCGAGCTGTCCGACGAGGGCCGAGACCACGACGCCGACGAGCAGCGCCGCGACCAGGGCACCGACCACGGCCGCAGCCCGCCTGCGCGGCGCCGTCCCCACCGGCGCACGAGTCCGTACACGCACGTCCGTGGCGGTCATCCGGTGCCGCTCATGCCGGGCCACGCGGTGCGTACACGGCGCGGGCCAGCGCGTCGAGGACGCCGGCCGACCGCGGACCGAACGACAGCACGTCGCCGTCGGCCATGTCCACGAAGCGTCGGTTCCGTCCGGCGGCGGTGAGCGCGAGCGTCGTCTTGTCGGCGAGGAGCGCGTCGACGCCTCCGACCGACTCGAGCCCGTGCGACATCACGATCACCAGGTCGGGATCGGCCGCGAGGACCGCCTCGTCGGTGAGGGGCTGCATGTCCTTCCAGCCGAGCTCGGCGGCGACGTCGACGCCGCCGAGTCCCCGCACCAGGTCCCCCGCGCCGGAGTCCTCACCGAGCAGGTAGTAGACGCCGGCCGAGCCGCGCAGGTAGAGGAAGACCATCGACAGCCGGTCCTCGGCGGCGGCCGGGGCGAGCCGGTCGACCTGGGCGCGGACGTCGTCGAGCTGCGCAGCGATGCGCTCGGCTAGCCGCTCACCGGCGGCGGGGACGCCGAGCGCGGCGGCCACGTCGCGGGCGAGGTCCTGGGCACCGTCGAAGGACGCCTGGTTCTCCACGAAGACGACGGTGACCCCGGCATCGCGGAGCTGCTCCACGACGTCGCGCGGGCCGATCGACCCGTCGGTGACGACGAGGGTGGGACGCGACCGCAGCACCGCCTCCGCGTTGAGGGAGTGGCCGTCGCTCGTGACGACGGGCAGGTCCTCGGTGCCGGGGAAGGTCGTCGAGACGTCACGCCCGACGAGCCGGTCCCCGAGACCCAGGCCCCAGACCGTCGCCGCGAGCGTGCCGGAGATGTCGAGGGCGAGCACCCGGTCGGTGTCGGTCACCTCGACCTCGCGCTCACCGGCGCGGTCGTGGGAGACCACCGTGGCAGGCAGGGTCTGCTCGGGGTCCTCGACTACCGGTTCGACGGTGCGGTCGGCGAGGACGGCCGTGCTCGGTCCCTGCCAGCCCTTCGGGTCGTCGACGGGCTGGACCTGCGCGAGCGGGACCGTGCCGGCCGCGCCTGCCGCGCCCTCGGAGTCGGCCACTCCCGGTCCCGCGCACCCGGCGGACAGCGCGAGCGCCACCACCACCGGCGCGAGGATGGCGCGGGGCGCCCTGGCAGCCGTCCGCGCACCGCGGCCTCGGACGGTCGCGGTCACCGCAGACCGCCCGAGCGACGGCGCAGGCTCGCCATGCCGAAGCCGACGACGAGCGCGAGCGCCGCGGCCACGGCGACCCACCACGCCGGGACCCCGCTGTCGGACGTGGTGCCGGCGAGGCCCGCCGCCTCGGTGGTGTCCGCCGGGGCCACGGACGCCTCGCCCGCCGTCCCGGCACAGTCCGCGGCCGTGGTGACGGTGAGGTCGATCGGGTCGAAGGCCGTGCCCGCCTCGTAGGTGCCGAAGACCCCGTGTCCCTGCTCGGTGAGCACCGCGGGTGCGTCGGTCACGGTGTACCCGGTCCCGTCGTCGGAGCGCTCGACCTCGGCCCCGGACAGGTCGAGCTCCACGAACGGCACGTCCTCGGTCGTCGTGGGAGCTGCGTCGCCGCCGGCCTCGGCCGCCGCGCGGTCGCCTGCGGTCACGTCGAGCAGAAGCACCGCGGTGTCGGCGTCGGTGAACCGGACCACCGGGTCCTCGAGCACGACCTCCAGCGCACCGGAGTGGCCCGTGAAGCGGATCGCGCCGTCGAAGGCCACGTCACCCTCGGTCGTGGCGGCGTCGAACGAGCCGGAGCCGCCCGAGAAGTCGAACTCGGGCGTCTCGTAGG
>NZ_LMMY01000013.1:0-2036 GCF_001422865.1 Aeromicrobium sp. Leaf272 | reverse complement strand
CTCCTCGTCGTCGGCCACGGTGAACACGGCCCCGCGGCTGATCGAGCCCTGGAAGGTCAGGGTGTGCTCCCCGGGCTCGAGATCACCCGGCAGGACGCCGCTCCACGTGGCACGGCCCTGCGCGTCGGCGCTGAGCGAGCGCTCCAGCACGACCGGCCTGGAGTAGACCACGACGGCGATGTCGGTCTCCCCGGGCCGGAACCCGGACGCGCTCGCCGTCAGGCGGTCGCCTGCGCGGACGGTGTCGCCGTCGGCCAGGTCGAGCGTGACGCCCGTCGATGCCGGCGGGGACGCCGGAGGGACGAAGCCGGTCGTGCTCACGGCAGCGGCCACGGTGCCACCACCGGACGCCGCACCTCCGTCGCTGCCGACCGTGAACGTCACCGGGTCCATCGCCTCACCGGCGGAGTAGAACCCCTGGAAGGCGCGGGCACCGGCGGCGGTGAGGCGCACGGGCGCACCCGAGTACGTGACCGCTCCGGCCTTCGTCGTCCTCGAGGCGCGCGCCAGGTCGACCGATCCGACGTCGATGCGCCGGCCCGCCATCACGGCCGAGAGGGTCCCGACCCGGCCAGCACGGACGGTGACCGTGGGGTCGGTGACGGACAGGTCCAGCGCACCGGCGTGACCCGTGAAGCGCACGGTGCCGCCGTAGCGCGTCGCACCACGAGCATCGGCTCCGGACGCGGCGGTCGACTTCTGGAAGAAGCGGTAGCTCCCGCCCGAGGCCGAGGCCCCCCGCGACACCGAGACCCGGCCGTTGGCGATGGGGCCGGTCACGTAGCTGCGGAACGCTGCCTTCACGCCCCAGCGCAGCGACCCGCTCGTCCTCGGCGCGTCGACCCCGCCCCCTGCACCCGGGCCGGCACCAGGACCGGTGCCGGGGTCGGGGTCGGTCGGCGTCGGCGGGGTCACGACGCCGCCCTTCAGGAGGGCGACGTCGAGGTCGACCGGGACCTCCACCGTCTGCGACGGGTCGGACGCAGCCTGACCATGCGCCTTCAACGAGTAGACCGCGTACTCCTTCGTCGGGTCCAGCGTCGCGATCTCCGAGGCCGACGGGGCCAACGTCACCGTGAACGTGCCACCCGCACCCATCTGCGTGTGCTGCACCCACTCCGTGCCGACGTACGCACTCGCGTCGGAGGTGCTCCCACCACCGACCGGAGCGATCGCGACGTAGACACCGGGCGAGGCGACCGCGTACCCGGAACCCTTCACGGCGACCTTCAGGCTGCCCTTCCTCTGCTCCGCCACCGACACGTCCAGCGTCGGACCGTTCGGCCCAGGATCGACCGGCTCGTCGTCGCCCTGCAGCAGCGCGACGTCGAGGTCGATCGCCTTCTCGACGCTCTGCGTCGCGCCGGGGTCGGGCATGCCGTGCGCCTTGAGCGAGTAGACCGAGTAGTCCTCGGTCGGGTCGAGGGTCGCGATCGCGGCTGCGTCGAGCTCGATCGTCCGCTCGAACGTGCCGCCCTCGCCCATGGAGGAGGCCTGGACCCAGATCGCGCCGCGGTAGGCACCGGCGTCCGTGGCGCTGGCGCCACCGGACTCGGAGATCCCGACGTAGACGCCCGGGGAGGTCGTCGCGTAGCCGGAGCCCGCGACGTCGACCTTCAGGCTGCCCTTCTTCTGCTCGACGACCTCCACCTCCAGCTGCGCACCCTGAGGCTCGGACGCAGGCTTGAGGACGGCGACGTCGATGTCGAGGGGCGCCTCGACCGTCTGGGACGGATCGGTGGCCGCCTGCCCGTGCGCCTTCAGCGAGTACACCGAGTACTGCTTCGTGGGGTCGAGCGTCTCGATGTCGTCGGCGTCGAGGGTCAGCGTCCGCGCGAAGGTGCCCCCCACGCCCATGGTCGTGCTCGGGACGAGGACCGCGCCGCGGTAGGCGCCGACGTCCGTGGGGCTGGCGCCCCCGGACTCGGAGATGCCGAGGTAGACGCCCGGCCCCGTCGTGGCGTAGCCGAAGCCCTCGACGTCGACCTTCAGGCTGCCCTCGACCTGCTCGACGACCTCCACGTCGAGCGTCGGGG
>NZ_LMMY01000012.1:3429-4018 GCF_001422865.1 Aeromicrobium sp. Leaf272 | reverse complement strand
CCCTCGTCTGTGGTGTCGGGGCCCTTGTGGTCTTGATGCTGTGGCGAGTTTTGAAATTCCGACAATTGACTGTCAGCAGTCAGTTCTCAGGAATCAAACCAAGTAGTGATGTAGCTCCCTTTGGGGGTGCATTTTCAACGGAGAGTTTGATCCTGGCTCAGGACGAACGCTGGCGGCGTGCTTAACACATGCAAGTCGAGCGGTAAGGCCACTTCGGTGGTACACGAGCGGCGAACGGGTGAGTAACACGTGAGCAACCTGCCCTTCTCTTCGGAATAAGCGTTGGAAACGACGTCTAATGCCGAATATGACTTCCTTTTGCATGATTGGAAGTGGAAAGCTCCGGCGGAGAGGGATGGGCTCGCGGCCTATCAGCTAGTTGGTGTGGGTAATGGCCCACCAAGGCGACGACGGGTAGCCGGCCTGAGAGGGTGACCGGCCACACTGGGACTGAGACACGGCCCAGACTCCTACGGGAGGCAGCAGTGGGGAATATTNNNCCTCTTTCAGCGGGGACGAAGCGAAAGTGACGGTACCCGCAGAAGAAGGACCGGCCAACTACGTGCCAGCAGCCGCGGTAATACGTAGG
>NZ_LMMY01000012.1:3224-3320 GCF_001422865.1 Aeromicrobium sp. Leaf272 | reverse complement strand
GAAAACTCAGGGCTCAACCCTGAGCGTGCTTCCGATACGGGCAGACTAGAGGTATGCAGGGGAGAACGGAATTCCTGGTGTAGCGGTGGAATGCGC
>NZ_LMMY01000012.1:1935-2034 GCF_001422865.1 Aeromicrobium sp. Leaf272 | reverse complement strand
GACAGCGTGCCTTTTGAAGAATGAGCCTGCGAGTTAGCGTGGTGTAGCGAGGTTAAGGCGAGGGCCGTAGCCGTAGCGAAAGCGAGTCCGAATAGGGCG
>NZ_LMMY01000012.1:1647-1893 GCF_001422865.1 Aeromicrobium sp. Leaf272 | reverse complement strand
GAAAGGCCAATCAAACTCCGTGATAGCTGGTTCTCCCCGAAATGCATTTAGGTGCAGCGTTGCGTGTTTCTTGCCGGAGGTAGAGCACTGGATGGGCTAGGGGGCCTACAAGCTTACTGAACTCAGCCAAACTCCGAATGCCGGTAAGTGAGAGCGCAGCAGTGAGACTGCGGGGGATAAGCTCCGTAGTCGAGAGGGAAACAGCCCAGACCATCAGCTAAGGTCCCAAAGAGATTGCTAAGTGGA
>NZ_LMMY01000012.1:1509-1602 GCF_001422865.1 Aeromicrobium sp. Leaf272 | reverse complement strand
GCGTAATAGCTCACTGGTCAAGTGATTTCGCGCCGACAATTTAGCGGGGCTCAAGCAATCCACCGAAGCTATGGCATTCGTACATGTACCCGG
>NZ_LMMY01000012.1:1215-1442 GCF_001422865.1 Aeromicrobium sp. Leaf272 | reverse complement strand
CCCTGCTGAATCCAGTGATGCTAAGTGCCCGAAACTAGCCTCCAGCTCCTTCGGGAGCATTGGCTAGCAGAGCGCATGACCCGAACTGGTACTAGGCAAGCAATGGTGTGACGCAGGAAGGTAGCTCAACCGCGGCGATGGTAGACCGCGGCCAAGGTCGTAGGGCGAACGGTAGGCAAATCCGCCGTTCATGTGCCTGAGAGCTGATGGGGAGACGATTTAGTCGA
>NZ_LMMY01000012.1:857-1182 GCF_001422865.1 Aeromicrobium sp. Leaf272 | reverse complement strand
CCAAGCGACTGTTTACTAAAAACACAGGTCCGTGCTAAGTCGAAAGACGCCGTATACGGACTGACTCCTGCCCGGTGCTGGAAGGTTAAGGGGACGTGTTAGCGCAAGCGAAGCACAGAACTTAAGCCCCAGTAAACGGCGGTGGTAACTATAACCATCCTAAGGTAGCGAAATTCCTTGTCGGGTAAGTTCCGACCTGCACGAATGGAGTAACGACTTGGGCGCTGTCTCAACCATGAACTCGGCGAAATTGCACTACGAGTAAAGATGCTCGTTACGCGCGGCAGGACGGAAAGACCCCGGGACCTTTACTATAGTTTGGTAT
>NZ_LMMY01000012.1:0-816 GCF_001422865.1 Aeromicrobium sp. Leaf272 | reverse complement strand
TCCCTCAGCCTGGTTGGCAATCAGGTTTCGAGTGTAAGTGCACAAGGGAGCTTGACTGTGAGACTGACAAGTCGAGCAGGGACGAAAGTCGGGACTAGTGATCCGGCGCTGGCATGTGGAAGCGGCGTCGCTCAACGGATAANCCTCGATGTCGGCTCGTCGCATCCTGGGGCCGTAGCAGGTCCCAAGGGTTGGGCTGTTCGCCCATTAAAGCGGCACGCGAGCTGGGTTTAGAACGTCGTGAGACAGTTCGGTCCCTATCCGCCGCGCGCGTAGGAAACTTGAGAAAGGCTGTCCCTAGTACGAGAGGACCGGGATGGACGAACCTCTGGTGTGCCAGTTGTTCTGCCAAGAGCACGGCTGGTTGGCTACGTTCGGAAGTGATAACCGCTGAAAGCATCTAAGCGGGAAGCACGTTTCAAGATGAGGTTTCCCACTGGTTTATCCAGGTAAGGCCCCCAGCAGACCACTGGGTTGATAGGCCGGAAGTAGAAGTGCAGCAATGCATGGAGCTGACCGGTACTAATAGGCCGAGGGCTTGTTTCTTACAAGATTACTGCGCGTCCACTGTGAGGTTCCCGAGATATGAGTCGGGAACATGCTCGATCAGGTCCCCGCCGGGGCTTGTTCGGGCAGATCGATTGATATCTCCATAGAGTTTCGGCGGCCATGGCGAAGGGGAAATACCCGGTGACATTCCGAACCCGGAAGTCAAGCCCTTCAGCGCCGATGGTACTGCGTGGGAGACTGCGTGGGAGAGTAGGACGCCGCCGGACAATCATTAGCGCGAGGCCGCTCCCTTCAGGGAGCGGCCTC
>NZ_LMMY01000011.1:446027-448510 GCF_001422865.1 Aeromicrobium sp. Leaf272 | reverse complement strand
CTTCAGATGGCGTCGGGAGTGGTTGCGGATCGCAACCCTGCGAGGCTACCGGGCGCGTGGTGACCGGAGCAGGGCGACGGGGCGCGGGGTGGGAGGGCACCGGGCGCCAGGGCGGCGACAACAGCCCGACCGGCGGGTCTGGCACCATGGTCGCCATGGGAACCCTGATCGGAGCGGCCATGGTGGCCGCCACCCGCACGGTCCGCGAGCGCCGCGCCTGACGGCGCCGCTGCTCGACACCGTCGCACGTACGCGCCGCCGCAAGCGTCCTGACCCGACGACGCCACGGAGCGTTCACGCATGCCCACTCACCGTTCCCAGCACGGTGGCCGAGCCGAGCTCGGCCAGAACGACCTGCACGACCCTCGCACCGTCGAGGCGATCATCCGACTCGTGCGCCGCACCCGCGGGCCGATCCTCGAGATCGGCGCCGGACGCGGTGCCCTGACCCGTCCCCTCGCCGACCTCGGTCGGCCCCTCACCGCCGTGGAGCTCGACGAGCACCGGGTCGCCGCGCTCCGTCGGGAGCTGCCGGGCGTGGAGGTGGTGCACGCCGACGCCACGCAGCACCGGTTCGGACCCCGCAGCCGCGTGGTGGTCGGCAACCTGCCCTTCCACCTCACCACCCCGTTGCTGCGAAAGGTCCTGGCAGCACCCGTCTGGACCGATGCGGTCCTGCTCGTGCAGTGGGAGGTCGCTCGCAAGCGGGCCGGTGTGGGTGGGTCGACCATGATGACCGCCCAGACGGCCCCGTGGTTCACCTTCGCGCTGCACGACCGCGTCCCGGCCGCTGCGTTCCGTCCACGCCCGAGCGTCGACGGTGGGCTGCTGGTGGTGCGTCGCCGACCGGAGCCGCTGGTCCCCCCGGCGGACCAGCGGCGCTACGCCGAGCTGGTGCGACGCGTGTTCACCGGCCGTGGCCGCGGGCTCGCCGAGGTGCTGGCGCGCGCCACGTCGACACCGGTCGCGACGACCCGACGGTGGTGCGTCGGTGCCGGGGTGGACCCGAGGGGGTTCCCGCGCGACGTCAGCCCCGAGCAGTGGGCCACGTTGTGGCGGTCGGCGTCGGGCTAGGTGGGGTCGGTGGGAGCCGGGTCGGGGGAGGTCTGGTCGGCCGGTCGTCGCGCCGCGGGATCGGCCCGGTCGAAGGAGCGCGCCAGCAGGAGGATCGGTGCCACCAGCACCAGCGGCACGACGAAGGCCCAGCGCAGACCACCGCCCTCGGCCACCGCTCCGATCAGACCGCCGCCGAGGATCGCCCCCACGTAGTTGGCGATGTTCATCCGGGCGATCGCCGCGTCGGCGGCCTCGGGCGGCACGGCGGCACCGAGCGCGGCGAAGCCGAGCGGCGCGACGACCGCGAGCCCGAGACCGACCACGAAGAAGGCGACCACCGCGGCCACCGCCGACGGTGCGACGAGCACGGCGACGTAGCCGACCAGTCCGAGCGCCGTCCCGGCGGCGACCACCGAGGCCGCGCCCGCGCGACGCACCAGGTGGTCGCCGCAGAGACGGGAGACCAGGGCGCCCGCCTGGTAGGCGGCGTAGCCGAGCGGGACGAGCCCGGCCGAGGCGTCCATCGCGTCCTCCAGGTACACGCTGCTCCACGTCCCCGTGCCGGTGTCGGCGGCGTAGAACAGGCAGATGACCAGGCCGAACAGCAGCACCGGCCGCCACGGCACGCGGACCGTCGCGGCCGCGACGAGGTCCTCGACGTGGCTGCCCGGAGCGTCGACGACCAGGTCGCGACGCACGACCAGCGCGGCTGCGACGACGAGGACCGCCGCCATCGTCAGGTTCGCGGCGACCGAGACGTCGAGTCGCGAGGCCAGGGCCGCGTAGCCGGCGCCCACGATGCCGCCGATGCTCCAGCAGGCGTGGAACCCCGTCATCATGCTGCGGCCGCGCAGCCCCTCCACGCGGACCCCTTGCATGTTCATCGTGGCGTCCACCCCGCCCAGCGCGATCCCGTAGACCACGAACCCCGCGAGCAGCAGCGGATGGCTGGGCGCCCAGCCGATGGCCGCAGCACCCACGCCGATGCCCACGAGCGACGTGGTGAGCGCCGCGGCACTGGACCGTCGCGTCGCGAGGATCCCGGCGAGCACGCTGCCGAGGCCGGCGATCGCCGCGACGACGACGAGGATCAGCGTCACGTCCGCCTCGTCGAGGCCGAACCGGTCCTGCTGGCGGGGCGTCTGGGTGACGAGCGCGGCGAAGGTGAAGCCCTGGAGCAGGAATCCAGTGCTGACGGCGACGCGAGCTCGGTCCACGAGCGTCAGCGTAGGACCGGGCGGGGGTCGCCCGGTCCCGTTCGCAGGGTCAGGCCGCCGACCGGAGCTTCAGCGTCACCGAGCGGCCGCTCGCGCGAGCGGCTTCGTGGGACTCGGCCAGCTGCTCGCGGGCGAGGTCGCGGAGCTCGGCCATCTGGGGCGTCACCTCGGCGAGCGTCAGCTCGGTCTCGATGACGTCGAGGTCGAGGC
>NZ_LMMY01000011.1:445586-445980 GCF_001422865.1 Aeromicrobium sp. Leaf272 | reverse complement strand
CGGAGATGACGGTGTCGATCCAGAGCTTGAGGTGGGCCGAGACGCCGAAGTTGTAGAGCGGTGTGGCGATGATCAGGACGTCCGCCTCGACGACCTCGTCGGCGAGCTGCGCGGCCTGCCCCTTGGCCGCGCGCTGCTCGGGCGTCCACGACTCCTCGGGCACGAAGCCCGCGAACGCGGAGGTGCCCCAGAGCGAGCCGTCGAGGGGCTGCGTGCCGACGTCGCGTCGGGTGACGGTGACCCCGTCGCGCTCGGCCTCGACGATGGCGGCCTCGAGGGTGTCGGCGACGGCGCGGCTCGTCGAGCCCTCGACGCGGATGCTGGAGTCCAGCCGGAAGATGGTGGTCATGGGGTGCTCCTGAAGTCGGAAGAAATCGTCTGTCGTACAGATCAT
>NZ_LMMY01000011.1:443062-445524 GCF_001422865.1 Aeromicrobium sp. Leaf272 | reverse complement strand
CGACCTCGGCCAGGCTCTCGGCGCGGTGCTGCGGCGCTACCTCGACGCGGCCCACGACGCCGTGGCCGAGCTACCCGGTGGACCGCGGGGGTTCCAGGTGCTGTCGCTCGCCGGTCAGGGGGAGTGCAGCAACCAGGCCACGCTCGCCGCGAGCCTGGGCATCGACCGCACCGTCATGACCTACCTGGTCGACGACCTCGAGCGCGCCGGCCTGGTGGAGCGCCGGCCGGACCCCGCTGACCGGCGAGCCCGTCAGGTCGTGCTGCGGTCGGACGGCGAGACGGTCCTGCGCGAGACGACCGATCGCATCCAGGAGGTCGAGCGCAGCGTGCTGGCCGGCCTGTCCGCCGACGAGGCCGACGTCTTCAGGTCGCTGCTGGCGCGTGTCGCGGCCGACGCACCCGCGGACCACTCGCTCTGCTCGGCCGACCCGCCGGCGTGCTGAGCGCCCTACGCTGACGCCGTGCGCGTCGATCTCTGGTGGGCCACGGTCGCCCCCGGCGAGCGGCGCCCCGGTCAGCCGCTGCTGGAGCGCGGGGCGGCCGAGCGTCTCGGCCGCGCCGACGTGGAGGTCGTGCGGACGTGCCCCGGGTGCGGCTCGAGCGGCCACGGGCAGCCGGTCGTCACCGACGAGCCCGCCCTCGGCCTGTCACTGGCGCACGCCGGTGGGCTCGCCCTCGTCGCGGTCGTGCAAGGAGCCCGGGTCGGGGTCGACCTGGAGCCGCTCGACACCGACGTCGAGCACCTGGCCGACGTCGCCCTCGGACCGCACGACGCCCCTGCACCGACGTCGTCGGCACTGCTGCGCACGTGGACCCGCAAGGAGGCCGTGCTGAAGGCGGTCGGTGTGGGGCTCGCCGCGGACCCGTCCCAGCTGGCGGTGTCCGCGGCTCACGACCCTGCGGAGCTCGTCTCGTGGTCGGTCGTCGACGTCGCCGACCCGCGGCCGGTCCACCTGGTCGACCTCGGTCCCGCGCACGGGGTGCCCGCGGGCGTGGTGGCCTCCCTGGCCGTCACTGGTACGTCACGAGGTCCGGGCGTGGTCGTACGTTCCAGGTCTGCCGGGCCGTGAGCATCGGCTCGTCCTCGTCGTGGAAGTTCTTCCAGCCCCAGTGCACGCCGTCGGGTGCTCCGCGGCGGATGGTCGCCCAGGTGCCCTTCTTGGCGGCCGGAGTGCCCTGACCGTCGACGTGGATGACGGTGGCGAGCTCCGGGTGGGTGGTCACGACCTTCGCGCGGTCCTTGATCATCGACGTCGAGAACTGGTGCAGCACGAAGAGCTTCTGCGGCAGCCGCTGCTCGCGGGTCAGCCTCGAGAGCCATGCGGAGACGCGGTTGACCTCGGCCGCCTTCACGGACCCGATCTGGCGCAGGTGCTTCTGGCCCTTCTTCAGCCGCCACTCCGGGTCGAGCGCCAGGCCCACGTGCGGCCGGAGCAGCAGCGACCGGTAGCGCTTCGCCTGGGTCAGGAAGTCGGTCCGACCCGGCTGCAGGTCGATCACCACGTACTGCCCGGCCTTCTCGGCGGCGCGCACGAGCGGCAGCAGGTCCTTCACGTCGGCCTCGGCGGAGTAGTCGCCGTCCTTGCCCTTCGATGCCGACGCGACGGTCGCGATGATCTCGAGCGCGGGCACGATCTTCGCCTTCGTCTGCGCGCGGTAGCGGTCGGCGACCCGTTCGGCACGCTTCACGGTGGCACCCACCCCCTGCTCGCCGAGGAGGCCGAGCGACGGGGTCCCCGGGTGGCCGTAGAGCGCGACGACGTGCCGACCGGGGAAGGCGAGCAGCCCGCCGCCGGGCTGCTCCAGGTTCCGCCGGACGGCCATCACCTGGTACCCGAGCCCGTGGCGGAACGGGCGTCCGAGGCCGATCACCGCCGCCTTCGGCCGGTCGCGGAGGGCCGCCACCACGTCGGGGGCGGAGCGCGGGTCGGCGTCGGGTGCGCGCAGCACGGTGGCCCCGGCCGTGCGCGCCGTCGTCACGGCGGCGCGGTTGGGACCCGGTGCGCGGGTGAGCACGACGACGTCGCGTGGCTCGACGTCCGCGCGGGGGAGGTCGTCCACGGCCGCGTCGACTGCAGCGGGTGTGGGCTCGACCTCTTGGAGCCCGGCGACGTCGGGAGCGGTGCCGATGCCGAGCACGGTGCGCGCGCCCAGGCGCTCGATCTCGGCCGGCACGGCAGGTCCGGGCAGCAGCATCGGCACGCCCAGGCGCCGCGCGGCCCGTTCGGCGAGCTGCTGGACCTCCGGGTCCGGTGACGAGAGGACCACCACCTCGGACCTGTCGAACAGGCGGCGACTCACCCCGAGGGCAGCGCTGGCCGGGGTCGGGACGTCGATGACGTCGACGCCCTTCGCAGGCGAGCGCGTGACCACCGGACCGTCCCCGGCGCCGGCGGACCGTCCACCGGTGCAGCCACCGGCCACGAGAGCCACCACGACGAGGGCAGCCGTCAGGGTCGC
>NZ_LMMY01000011.1:438661-443009 GCF_001422865.1 Aeromicrobium sp. Leaf272 | reverse complement strand
GCGGCCATCGCCGTGGGGGCCGACAACCTGTTCCCACCGATCCCGAGCGAGATCATCCTGCCCCTGGCCGGGTTCGCCGCCGCGCAGGGCACGTTCTCCCTGGCCGGTGCGTTGTTCGCGACGACGGCAGGGTCGGTCATCGGTGCCGCGATCCTCTACTGGTTGGGTCGCGGCTACGGACGCGACCGCACCGTGTGGGTGTTCGAGAAGGTCCCGCTGCTCAAGGTCAGCGACCTCGAGCGCACCGAGGCCTGGTTCGCGAAGCACGGGACGAAGGCGATCTTCTTCGGCCGGATGGTGCCGATCTTCCGCAGCCTGATCTCGTTGCCGGCGGGCGTGGAGAAGATGCCGTTCGCGCTGTTCCTCCTGCTCACGACGGCCGGCAGCCTGATCTGGAACAGCATCTTCGTCATCGCCGGCTACCGGCTGGGCGAGAACTGGGAGCAGGTCGAGCCCTACGCCGACACGTTCCAGAAGGTCGTCATCCTCGGCGTGCTGCTCGTCATCGCGGTCTTCGTCGTGGTGCGGGTCCGTCAGCTGCCGCGCTTTCACCGGGAGCGCTGACCGTGGGCGACGTCGTGGCCGTCTCGCGGATCGCGTCGCTGCTGCCGTCGGCCACCGAGATCGTCTACGCCCTCGGCCTCGACGACCGGCTCGCGGCCGTGACCTTCGAGTGCGACGAGCCGGCCCGGGCGCGGCTGGACCACCGGGTGGTGGTGACCGGCGCCGACACGAGCGGCTGGACGCCCGGTGAGATCGACGCGTACGTCCGGGAACGTCGAGCCGCCGGTGTGGACCTGTACACCCTCGACGAGGGAGCACTGGCCGACGTCGAGCCCGACCTGGTGCTCACCCAGGACCTGTGTCGCGTGTGCGCGCTGCCGACCGACCGGGTCGATGAGGCGCTGGCGCACCTGGGCTGCAGCGCCGACGTGCTGACGCTCGACCCGCACACCCTCGAGGACGTGCTGGCCTCGGTGGAGCGGGTCGCCGCTGCGGCGGGTGTGCCCGGTCGCGGGCGCGACGTCGTGGCCGGACTGCGTGAGCGGCTCGCTGCGGTCGCCGCCGCGGCGCAGGGCCGGCCACGGCCGAGGGTGGCCGTGGTCGAGTGGGTGGACCCGCTGTTCACGGGTGGCCACTGGATCCCCGACCAGGTGGCGGCTGCCGGCGGCGAGCCGGTGGGCATGCACCCGGGGACCCCGTCCGGCCCGTCGGCGTGGGACGGCCTGCGGGCGGAGCGGCCCGACGTCGTCCTCGTGGCGCCGTGCGGCTACGGGCTCGACGGCGCGGCCGAGCAGGCCGCGGTGGTGAGGCGGGAGCTGCCCGACGCCCAGGTGTGGGCGATCGACGGCAACGCCGTGGTGGTGCGACCGGGTCCTCGGCTGGTCGACGGGGTCGAGGCGATGGCCTCGGTGCTTCACCCGGACGTCGTCGAGCCCTCGCTGCACGTGCGGCGGGTGCCGTAGCGCCGCCCGCCTCCCAGCTGTCGAGGTCGAGGACGGCGTGCTCGCCTGCCGCGGTGACGCGCCGTTCGGCGATCGACCGGTGAGGAGGTGCGCGCGAGGGCAGCAGGTCTAGCCTCGAACCATGACCTCCTCAGCCCTCCCCGACGTCCCCACCCAGCTGTTCATCGGCGGTTCCTGGCGCGACGCGAGCGGCGGCTCGACGTTCGCGGTGGAGAACCCCGCCGACGGCTCCACGCTCGTGCAGGTCGCGGACGCCACGGTCGACGACGGCAAGGCCGCGATCGACGCCGCCGTGGCCGCGCAGGCGGGCTGGGCGAAGGTGCCGCCGCGCGACCGCGGCGAGATCCTGCGCTCCGCCTTCGAGACGGTCACGGCTCGCGCCGACGAGCTGGCCACGATCATGACCCTCGAGATGGGCAAGCCGCTCAGCGAGAGCAAGGCCGAGATCACGTACGGCGCGGAGTTCCTGCGCTGGTTCTCCGAGGAGGCGGTGCGCATCTCGGGCCGCTACTCGGTGGCCCCCAACGGCGCCACGCGTCTGCTCACGCTGAAGCAGCCGGTGGGCCCGTGCCTGATGATCACGCCCTGGAACTTCCCGCTCGCGATGGGCACCCGCAAGATCGCGCCGGCCATCGCCGCCGGCTGCACGATGGTGGTCAAGCCCGCGGGCCTCACGCCGCTCACCATGCTGTGGCTCGCCAAGGTGCTCGAGGAGTCGGGCGTGCCCGAGGGCGTACTCAACGTCGTCACCACGAAGAGCACCGGCGAGGTGATGGAGCCGATCATCCGCGACCCGCGTCTGCGCAAGCTCACGTTCACCGGCTCCACCGAGGTCGGCCGGTCGCTGGTCGAGCAGAGCGCCGAGGGCCTGCTCCGCGTCTCGATGGAGCTCGGCGGCAACGCCCCGTTCCTGGTGTTCGGCGACGCCGACGTCGACGCGGCCGTCGAGGGCGCGATGCTCGCCAAGATGCGCAACATCGGCGAGGCGTGCACCGCCGCCAACCGGTTCATCGTCCACGCCGACGTCGCCGAGGAGTTCTCCACCAAGCTCGCGGACAAGATGGCCGCGCTCAAGGTCGGCGACGGCCTCGAGGACGACGTCAAGGTCGGCCCCCTCGTCGAGGAGNCCGGAGGCCAGGTGCCCGACGGTCAGGGGTGGTTCTACCCGCCGACGGTCCTCACCGACGTCCCGCTCTCGGCGAAGGTCACCACCGAGGAGATCTTCGGCCCGGTCGCCCCGATCTTCACCTTCACCGACGAGGACGAGGCGCTGCGCCTGGCGAACGACACCGAGTACGGGCTCGTCGCCTACGCCTTCACCACCGACTACGCCCGCGCGGTCCGCGTGTACGAGGGCCTGGAGACCGGCATGGTCGGCATCAACCAGGGCATCGTCTCCAACCCCGCCGCCCCGTTCGGCGGCGTGAAGGCCTCCGGCTTCGGCCGCGAGGGCGGCGCCGAGGGCATCGAGGAGTACCTCGAGACGAAGTACGTGGGGCTCGGTGGGCTCTGAGTCTGCGTCGGCCCGCGTCCTCCGGCGGTCGCTGACCTGGCGCGGGCGCACCGTGGCGTGGGACCGGTTCGGCGACGGCCCGCCGCTCGTCCTGCTGCACGGGACCCCGTGGTCGTCGGCCCTGTGGCGCCCGATCGCGGACGCGCTGGCGCGCGACTTCACGGTCCACCTGTGGGACATGCCGGGTTTCGGTTCCTCCTCGAAGCGGCCGGAGGACGCCGTCGACCTCGGCACCCAGGGTGAGCTGTTCGCCGACCTGCTCATGGAATGGGGTCTGGACCGACCTCACGTCGTGGCCCACGACATCGGTGGCGCCGTCGCCCTGCGCGCCCGTCTCCTGCACGACGTCCGCTACGCGTCGTTGTGCCTCGTCGACGTGGTCGCCCTCTCGCCGTGGGGGTCGGACTTCTTCACGCTCGTGCAGCAGCACGCGGACGTCCTCGAGCAGCTTCCTCCCGCGGTCCACCGAGGGGCGGTGGAGGCCTACGTCCGCGGCGCCGCGTCGCGGTCACTGCGCGACGACGACCTCGCCATGCTCGTCGACCCCTGGACCGGCGACCTCGGACAGCCGGCGTTCTACCGCCAGATCGCCCAGGCCGACGAGCGGCACACCGACGAGGTCGAGCCGCGCTACGGCGACATCGACGAACCGGTGCACGTGGTCTGGGGGTCGGCCGACGCCTGGATCCCCGTGGACCGTGCTCATCGGCTCGTGGAGCTCATGCCTCACGCCGGCCTCACCGTGCTGGACGGGGCGGGTCACCTGGTCCAGCTCGACGCACCGGAGGCGCTCGCCGCCGACCTGACCCGCTGGCTGGGGTCGGTCACACGCTGACGTCGGCCCGGCGGTCGTCGGGACGCTGCGGACCCCGGCCGGATTGGAACTGCTCGACGTAGAGCCGGGCGTACAGCCCGCCGGCGCTCAGCAGCTCGTCGTGGGTGCCCTGCTCGACGAGGACGCCGTCCTCGATGCCGAAGATGACGTCGGCGTCGTGGATGGTGGAGAGCCGGTGCGCGATGGCGATGGTGGTGCGGTTGGCGCGGGCCCGCTCCAGGGCCTGCTGCACGAGCCGCTCGGTCTCGGTGTCGAGCGCCGACGTGGCCTCGTCGAGGATGAGGATGCGGGGGTCGGCGAGGAGCACGCGGGCGATCGCGAGCCGCTGCTTCTCACCGCCGGACAGCCGGTAGCCGCGCTCGCCGGTGATCGTCTCGTAGCCCTCGGCGAAGCTGAGGATGCGGTCGTGGATGTTCGCGTCGCGGGCCGCCTGCTCGATCTCGGCGGCGGTGGCGTCGGGACGGGCGTAGGCGAGGTTGTCTCGGATCGTGCCGTGGAACAGGTACGGCTCCTGCGTGACCATGCCGACGGAGC
>NZ_LMMY01000011.1:430682-438637 GCF_001422865.1 Aeromicrobium sp. Leaf272 | reverse complement strand
AGGTGGCAGTGGTCTTGCCCGACCCCGACGGCCCGACGATGGCCGCGAGCTGGCCGGGTCGGATCCGCAGCGACACGTCGCGCAGCGCCCACGTGTCGTCGACGGACGGCGCCGTCGACCCGTCGGGACGGGAGATCCGCACCGTCGACTCACCGAACCGGTCACCTCCGCGGCCACCGGTGAGGGACCTCGGCTCCGGGTAGCGGAACCAGACGTCACGGAGCTCGNNNACTCGAAGATGCGACGGAACAGCGCGAGCGAGGTCTGCACATCGAGCGTGACGCGCATGAGCTGCAGCAGCGGCATCTGCAGCCGGGCCTGAAGCGTGGTGAACGCGACGAGCGTGCCGGCCGTCAGCGCCTCCGACCCTCCCGGCAGCCCGCCGGTGATCATCAGCCCGGCGAGCAGGTAGATGAGCGCGGGCGTGATGGCGAAGAACGTCTGGACCGTCGCGAAGAACGTGCGGCCGGTCATCGCCTGCGCCACCTGGAGGCGCGCCTGCACCCGGTTCGCCTCGCGGTACCGCTCGGTCTCGGACTCGCCGCGCCCGAACACCTTCGACAGCAGGATGCCCGAGACGCTCAGCGACNGTCGGCCGACGCGCAGCTGGATGGCGATGAACGCCGGCATGAGGATCAGCGTCAGGACGGTCAGCTGCCACGAGAGCAGCACCATCGACACGACGGCCGCGATCACGGTGACGGTGTTCTGCAGGATCGTCGTGGCGGTGTCGGTGAGCACCGTGCGCACGCCCGCGACGTCGTTGGCCAGCCGTGACTGGATCGCACCGGTCTTCGTGGCCGTGAAGAACGCCAGCTCCATCGTCTGCAGGTGCGCGAACAGCTGGCTGCGCAGGTCGGCCATGGCCGAGTTCCCGATCGTGGCGGTCAGCCAGTTCTGGCCCACCGAGATGAGCGCGGTCACGACCGGGATGAGGCACATGAACGCGACGAGCTTGCCGAGCAAGCCGAGGTCGGCCGCGCTGCCGTCGGTCGGGAACAGGGCGTCGTCGAAGACCGCCCGGGTGAGGAACGGGATCACCGACGTGAGTGCGGCGGCGGCGACCACCGCCACGCACACGAGCACGAGCTGACCACGGTAGGGGCGCAGGAGCGACGCGATGCGGCCGAGCACGGGTGCATCGGCCGCGGCGATCTCCTCCTTCGTCAGGTGGGTGACCTGTGCGCCCCGCGGCATCAGGCGTCGACCCGCGACAACATCAGCTCCTCGCGGACGGAGACCAGCTCGGGCGTGCCCCACACGCCGACCTCGGTGCGCAGCATGGCCCACAGGCGCACGGCGTCGGGGTCGGGCACGAGCGCGGGGTCGGCGGAGAGCTCGAACGGGGTCGGTCCGTCGGTGGCCTTCACGGCGACGGCGGCCAGCACGTCGCCGTCGGGCGAGACGAGCTTGACCGAGAGGACTCCACCGCCGGGCAGGGCGATCTTCTCGCGGATCGCAGCGGTTCCGGTCACGGAGAGGACGTCGAGGGAGCTCATGCACCGAGCCTAGGCCTTTGGCCCTGGGTGAACATCCCTGGCGCCGGGCGGCCCCGGCGTGGTCGGGTGGGGCATGGAACGGTGGCTGGTCCTCGGCGGCACGGCGTGGCTCGGACGCGAGATCGCGCGTGAGGCGCTCGCGCGGGGCCACGAGGTGACCTGTCTGGCGCGTGGCGAGAGCGGCAGTGTGGTCGAGGGTGCGCAGTGGGTGCGGGCCGACCGCGACGACGCCGACGCGTACGACGACGTCGAGGGCCCGTGGGACGCGGTGGTCGACGTCGCCCGTCAGCCGGGCCACGTGCGGTCGGCGCTCGCCGCGCTCGGTGCCGACGCGCGGCGCTGGACCTTCGTCTCGACCGGCAACGTCTACGCCGATCCCGCCCTCCCGATGCACGAGGACGACCCGCTCCGCCCTCCCGCGGTCGGGGACACGGTCGACCCCGACCAGTACGGGGAGGGCAAGGTCGCGTGCGAGCAGGCGGTACGCGCCCACCCCGGAGCGCTGGTGCTGCGAGCCGGCCTGATCGCCGGACCGGGCGACCCGTCGGACCGCTTCGGCTACTGGCCCGCGCGCCTCGGCTCGGCCGGTGAGGACGACGTGCTCGTGCCCGACCCGCCCGACGGTCGGTGCCAGGTGGTCGACGTGCGCGACGCCGCTGCCTTCGCCGTCGACGCCACGGGGCGCTCGGTCACGGGCGTGCTCAACCTGGCTGGGGCGTCGTTGCCGCTGGGCGACGCGCTCGTGCGGATCGCCGCTGCGGTGGGCCACCGGGGCAGGCTCGTGCCGGTGCACCCGGCGCGTCTCGAGGAGCTCGGCGTGCAGCCGTGGTCGGGTGAGCGGTCCCTGCCGCTGTGGCTCCCGGAGGAGGACGGCGGCATGGTCCGCATGGACACGAGCCACGCCGGGCACGCCGGTCTGCGTCGTCGTTCCCTCGAGGAGACCGCCGTCGACACCCTCGCCGACGAGCGGGCCCGCGGCATCGACCGGCCGCGGAGGGCCGGCCTCACCCGCGCCGAGGAGCGGGAGCTGCTCGCGCTCCTCTAGCTCCCGTCCCTCATGCCATCGCTAGTGCGCTGCGGCGGCGACCGCGTCGGCGAACGACGTCGCCGGGCGACCCAGCAGACGCTCGACGTCGCCGCTCACGGCAGCGAGCTCACCGTCGCGGATCGCCGTGTAGGTGCTGATCCACGCGTCGAGCTGCCAGTCGGGCGCGCCGTAGTGGGCGCGGCTGGCGCGGGCCTCGTCGAGGGTCTCGTCCTCGAAGCGGTGCGGACGTCCGGTCACCTGCGTGAGCGCGGCAGCCACCTCGTCGAGCGTGAGGGCGTCGGGACCGGTCAGGTCGTAGGCACGGCCCGCGTGGGTCGCCGGGTCCTGCAGCACGTGCGCGGCCACGGCGGAGACGTCGCGCTGGGACACCGCGGCCACCCGGCCGGCGCCGGCAGGTCCTCGGATCACGCCGTCGGCGTCGGCGAAGTGGGTGAACACCTCCGCGTAGAAGTTGTCGCGCAGGAACGTCCAGCCGAGGTCGGACTCGCGCAGCAGGTCCTCGGTGGCGCCGTGGTCGCGGCCCAGCGTGAAGGTGCTGTCGGCGGACGCCCCGACGAACGACGTGTAGACCACGTGCCCGACGCCGGCGTCCTGTGCGGCCTCGATGACGGACCGGTGCTCGTCGACCCGAGCGTCGCTCTCGTGGGCCGACACGAAGAAGAGCGTGTCCACGCCGGCGAGCGCCTCACGCAGGTTCGGTCCGTCGGAGTAGCTGCACTCCCACAGGCTGAACCCGAGGTCGGGGGCGCGGCTCGGGTCGCGCACGAGAAGCCGCACGTCGGCACCGCCGGTCGACGCCGCGTCGGCGAGGTGGCGTGCGGTGAGCCCACCGAGGGTGCCGGTGGCTCCGGTGACGGCGATGGTGGTCATGCCCTGCTCAACGAGCGGCGAGCGTGGCCTGTTCCCAGCGGTGTCAGTCGACGGCGACCGTCGCGAGCCGTTCGAGCGCCGACGTCAGCAGCGCGTCGAGCCGGGTGTCACGTGCGTAGGACGCGACCGCGGCGGCCGAGAACGCGGCCATCGTGCGCGCCCGCAGGACGGTGTCGTCGTCCACGTCGCCGTACTCGGCCCAGAACGCCGCGCGGTGCTGGGGCGCGAGGGCGCTGAACACGAAGGCGAGGTCGACGCCGGGGTGCGCCACGCACAGGTCGCCCCAGTCGATCACGCCGCACGCCTGGCCGGCGTCGTCGACGAGGACGTGCCTGGCGTAGAGGTCGCCGTGGCTGGTGACCACCTGGTCCGGCGCCGGTGGTGCGCCGTCCGCGCGCTCGAGCAGGGCGTCGAGCGCGGTGTCGTCGCGCCAGACCTCGGCGGACCGCAGGTCCGTGAGCATGACCCGGGTGCGTGCGGCGCGGTCGACGGCGTCGGCCCGCCCCATGGGGTCGACCGGGAGCGTCGGGTCGAGCGGCACGTCGTGCAGGGCCCGCACGAAGCGGCCGAGTGCGCCGGCGACGGACTCGACGTCGGCGTGCGGGGTCACGGCGAGCTCGGTCCCGGGCAGCACCTCGGCGCCCCAGAACGGCCAGGGCGGCTCGCCGTAGGTGCCGTGGTGGCGGGGGATCGGGATCGGCAGCGGCAGCAGCGGTGCCAGACGCGGAAGGTGGAGCGCCTCCCGCTCCACCCCGGGCAGCGCGATCGAGCGTCGTGGGAAGCGGAACAGCCACGTGTGGTCGACGGCGACGATCGAGTTGTCCCACCCCGCCGCGACCTGGCGGACGTCGTCACCGGCGAGTCCCAGCTCGCGCACGGCAGCGGTGGCCTCGGCGACGGTGATCTCGCGCTCAGGACGCCACGGGTGGGTCATCGCGTCAGTATCCACCCGCTACGGGTGCACGGGTCGGTGGACGTGGCACGATCGCGCCGTGAACGCCGAGCCCGTCGTCCGTCCTGCCACGATCGACGACGACGCCGAGCTGCTCGAGATCGACCACGTCACGTGGAGCCCGAGGTGGTCGCCCGGCAGCCCGCCGGACCGGGAGCGGCACCCCGCGTTCTTCCGTGAGCAGCACGGCGGGCCCGAGGGCTTCCTGGTGGCTGAGCTCGACGGCGTCGTCGTCGGCTACGTCGCCCTGCATCCTGCCGGCGACCTGGCGAGCCACTCCCACGTGCGGATCATCGACGGACTGGGCGTGCTGCCGGCTGCGCAGGGTCGCGGCGTGGGCGAGGCCCTCGTGCGCGCCGCCGTCGAGCGGGCCCGCGCCGAGGGTGCGGCCAAGGTGACGCTGCGCGTCCTGGGCACCAACCCGACCGCGCGCCGTCTCTACGAGCGGTGCGGGTTCGCCGTCGAGGGCGTGCTGGTCGGCGAGTTCGTCATCGAGGGCTCACCCGTGGACGACGTGTGGATGGCCCTCCACCTCGACAGCTGAGACGGATTGACCGGTCTCAGATGGTCTGGGCGACGACGTCGAGCTCGAGTGGCACGGCGCAGGCGCTCGAGCCGGCGCTGATCCATAGGCCCACGGTGCGGGCGGCGTCGGGCTCGCTGGGCATCCACTCGGCGATCCACGCGGCGACGGCGCGGTCGGCGGCGCCGGGCCACACCCGGTGCACGGTCACGCGCGCCGGGGTGTCGAGCTCGGGCAGCGCGACGTCGGGCTCGATCTCCACGACCACCTGTCCGTAGACGTCGGACGGAAGCATCGCGAGCACCGACTGCAGGACCACCAGGTCGTCGGCGCAGCCGGCCAGCAGCACGTGCTGCAGCGGGGTGCGACGGCGGTGGGACCTCATGAGGTGAGTATAGGCTTACCTGCCTCGTGTGAGGCAAGGGTGGCCTATGTCACTACGATTCGCCGCGCGGGGCTCGTGGGGTCGGGTCGGGGTCGGGGCTGCGCTGCCTCGGCTGGTGCTGGGTGCGGTCTCCGAAAGGGCCTCGACCGGGCGACTCCCAGCGACCCGGCCGAGCTCCCGGGCCACCGCCTTCTCTACCCCGAGCGGTGACTTCTCCACCGAATGCCGGGTGCGGGCGAGAGGAGCGGTGCGGATTCCACCGTGTCAGCGCTGGGACGGTGGAATTCGCACCGCTCGGGCCGGCGATCGGTGGAATCTGCACCGCTCGCGCCGGCCCCTTCCCCCAATCGGTGGATCCTCAACCGCAGGGCGGCGCGTGAGGTTGCAGATCCACCGATGGGGCGGCCCTGACTCACCCATCGGTGGATCCTCAACTGCAGGAGTGCTCCTGAGGTTGAGGATCCACCGATGACAGGCACGGACGGCAGGCTCGAGCAGGCCATGGGCCCCTGCTCCGTCGAGGCCCTTTCGGAGATCGAGACCAGAGCCAGCCGAGGCGACGCAGCCCCACCCCCTCCGCAGCTCGACGTCGCAGATCAGCGACTCCGGCCTGGAACGCAGCGAGCCCGACCCGCAGCAGCGGATCGGGCTCGACGCGCGGGCGAGGCTCAGGCGGCGATGTGCGCCTGGAGCAGCCAGCGGTCCTTGGTGAGGCCACGCTCGATCTCGATGGCGACGTCCTGGCTCGACAGGTCGATGTCGTCGAGGCCGGCGACGGCCGCGCGCACGGTCACGAGGGCCGCGTCGATCTGCGCGACGGTCTGCGCGACGGTGGTCTGCCAGGGCTGGAAGCCGTCGGACAGCGCCGGCAGCGTCGACTTGGCGGCCACGGTGGCCAGACGCGAGTCGAGCGGGAGGCCGAGGGCGACGATGCGCTCGGCGGCCGTGTCGGCGAAGTCCTGCGCGTGGGCGACGAGGTCGTCGAGCAGTGCGTGGACGCCGGCGAAGCTGCCGCCGCGCACGTGCCAGTGGGCCTGCTTGCCATCGACGACGAGGGCCTCGAGGTCGTGGACGACGGGGGTGAGGAACTGGGCGACGCCGGCCGCGATCTCCGACGTGGTCGCGAGGGCCGAGGGGGCGTCGGTGTGGGTGGTCGAGGTCATGTGGTGCACGTCCTTCTCAGTCAGGTTCTTCCTTCTACAACCACCACCCTCGCGGGAAATTCCATCGTGCGCAACGAAGATCAGCCTCCCCTCACGGAGCCCAGGCTCACCTGTCCTGGCCGCGGAACCGACGCAGGCGCAGGCTGTTGGTCACGACCAGGACGCTGCTCGCGGCCATCGCCAGACCGGCGATCATCGGGTTGAGCAGGCCGGAGACGGCGAGCGGGATCGCGGCCACGTTGTAGGCGAACGCCCAGAACAGGTTCGTCTTGATCGTGCGCAGGGTCGCGCGGGCCAGCCGGACCGCGTCGACCGCGGAACCGAGGTCGCCGGAGACGAGCGTCAGGTCGGACGCCGCGATGGCCACGTCGGTGCCGGTGCCCATCGCGATGCCGAGGTCGGCGGCGGCAAGCGCGGCGGCGTCGTTCACGCCGTCGCCGATCATGGCCACCACGCGGCCCTCGGCCTGCAGCCGCTGCACGGTGCGGAGCTTGTCGTCGGGGGTCACCTCGGCCTCGACCTGCGCGATGCCCACCTCCTGCGCCACCGCGTCGGCGACCACCCGGGCGTCACCGGTGAGGAGCACGGGCTCCAGACCCAGGTCGCGCAGGTCGGCCACGGCCTGGCGCGACGTCGGCTTGACCGTGTCGGCCACCGTCACGGTGCCGATCAGCGCACCGTCCGCCTCCACGGCGATGGTGGTGCCCACGTGCGCCGACGGCGCGACGTCGTGGCCGAGCCAGCCCGGACGACCGGCCCGGACCATCACCCCGTCCACGACACCGCTCACGCCCATGCCGGGGTGGTTGGCGAAGTCGGTGACCGGAAGCGGCTGGTCGACGAGCGCGGCGACGGCGCGCGCCACCGGGTGCTCCGACGCGTGCTCGACGCCGGCGGCGAGCGCCCGGAGCCGTCCGATCTCGACGCCGGGTGCCGGGGCGACGTCGACGACCCGCATCTCGCCCGTCGTGACGGTGCCGGTCTTGTCGAGCACCACGGTGTCGATGCGCCGGGTCGACTCCAGCACCTGCGGGCCCTTGATGAGGATCCCCAGCTGCGCGCCGCGACCGGTGCCCACCATGAGGGCGGTGGGCGTGGCCAGCCCGAGGGCGCAGGGGCAGGCGATGATGAGCACGGCCACCGACGCGACGAACGCCTGCGTGAGGGTCCCGCCGATCACGAGCCACCCGGCGAAGGTCAGCAGGGCCAGCGCGATGACGCCGGGGACGAACCAGGCGGACACGCGGTCGGCGAGGCGCTGCACCTCGGCCTTGCCCTCCTGCGCCTCCTCGACGAGCCGGGCCATCTGCGCCAGGCGGGTGTCGGAGCCGATGGCGGTGGCGCGCACCACGAGCCGGCCACCGACGTTCACGGTCGCGCCGGTGACGGCGTCGCCCTCGCCGACCTCGACGGGCACGGACTCGCCCGTGAGCATCGACTCGTCGACCGCGGACGCGCCGTCGACGACCTCGCCGTCGGTGGCGATCGTCTCGCCGGGCCGCACCACGAACACGT
>NZ_LMMY01000011.1:416171-430658 GCF_001422865.1 Aeromicrobium sp. Leaf272 | reverse complement strand
CCATGAGGGCCCGCAGCGCAGCGCTGGACTGCTTCTTGGCGTTGGCCTCGAGGTAGTGCCCGGCGAGCACGAAGGTGGTGACCACGCCGGCGACCTCGAGGTAGATCTCGTGGGACCCGCCACCGGTCAACGACCACTCCATCCGCATGCCGAGCATCCCGGCACCGCCGAAGAACAGCGCCCACAGCGACCACAGGTAGGCCGCGCCGACGCCGACGGACACGAGGGTGTCCATGGTCGCGGCGCCGTGCCTGGCGTTCGTCGCGGTGGCGCGGTGGAAGGGCCAGGCGCCCCACGTGACGACGGGTGTGGCGAGGGCCAGGGCCACCCACTGCCACCCGGTGAACTGCGTGGCCGGGACCATCGACAGCACGAGGACCGGCAGGCTCAGGACCGCCGACACGACGGCTCGCCGCCGCATCGAGGCGGCCCCGTGGAGACCTTCGTGCCCGGCGTGGTCGCCGTGTCCGCGATGGGCGTCGGGCAGCGTGGCCTCGTAGCCGGTGGCCGCGACGGCGTCGAGCAGCACCTGGTGGTCGGTGCCCTCGGGCACGTGCACGGTGGCCTTCTCGGTGGCGTAGTTGACGCTCGCCTCCACGCCGTCGAGCTGGTTGAGCCGCTTCTCGACGCGCATCGCGCACGACGTGCAGCTCATGCCGTGCACGTCGAGGCGGACGGTCTCCTGGGTGTTCACGACGCGTGTCCTTCCAGGGTGTAGCCCGCCTCGGCCACGGCCGACGCGACGGCGTCGAGCGACGGCTCGGAGGGGCCGGTGACCGTGACGTCGGACGTGCCGCCGGGGACGAGCGCGACGGCGACCTCGGTGACGCCCTCGACGGACGAGAGCTCCTGGGTGACCGCGGCGACGCAGTGCTCGCAGGTCATGCCGGTGACGGCGTAGGTGGTGGTGCTCATGGTGTGCCCTCCTTCGGGCGGGGAATCGGTGGGCTGCTGATCAGGACCGGACGAGCCGGGCGATCGCGGCCGAGGCCTCGGCGACCTTGGCGTCGGCCTCGGGTCCGCCCTTGCGGGCGGCGTCGACGACGCAGTGCGCGAGGTGCTCGTCGAGCAGCTTCAGCGCGACGGCCTCGAGGGCCTTGGTGGTGGCGCTCACCTGGGTGAGCACGTCGATGCAGTAGGTGTCGTCCTCGACCATGCGGGTGAGTCCGCGCACCTGGCCCTCCACACGACGCAGCCGGGCCAGCACCGCCTTCTTGTCGTCGGAGTAGCCGGGGACGACGCCGGCCTCGGTGGTGGGATCGTGGATCTCGGTCATGCCAGCAGCCTCGTCATCTCGGTGATCTCGGCGCGCTGGGCGTCGATGATCGCCCGCGCGAGGGCCTTGGCCCGGGAGTCCTGACCGTCGGCGATCTCGGTCTCGGCCATCTCCACGGCGCCCTCGTGGTGCTCGATCATCATCTGCAGCCACATCCGGTCGAAGTCGGTGCCGGTGGCCGCGGCGAGCGCACTCATCTGGTCGTCGCTCATCATGCCGGTCATGCCGCCCATGTCGTGGTCACCGTGGTCCTCGGCCTTCGCGTCCCAGTCCTCGAGCCAGCCCTGCATGGTCTCGATCTCCGGCTGCTGGGCGTCGCCGATGCGGCCGGCGAGGTCGCGCACCGGCTCGGACGCCTCACGGGCGGGGTCGAGCGCCAGCTCGGACATCTCCACCGCCTGCTGGTGGTGCGGGATCATCTGCTGGGCGAAGGTCACGTCGGCGGGGTCGGCCGAGACGGTGTTCGGCGAGCCGCAGCCCGCGAGCGCCACGGCGGCGAGGAGGACGAGGATGAGTCGGTGCATGCCTCCTGTATACCCCTAGGGGGTAGGGGTTTCAAGTCGCCCGCTCGTCGATCGATCCGTCAGAGGTCCTACGCTCGCCCCATGAGCGACGTTCCCGGCCTCGACGGCGTGCTCGGCGTGGAGCACGTCGAGCTGACTCCCGACAAGGTGGTCGTGCGGTTCACGATCACCGAGCACCACCTCCAGCCCTTCGGCATCCCGCACGGCGGCATCTACTGCGCGGTCCACGAGTCGACCGCGAGCGTGGCCGGGCAGATGTGGCTGGGCGAGAAGGGTGTCGTGGTCGGCACCAACAACTCGACCGACTTCATCCGTCAGGCCAAGGNCCTCGACTCGACCGGGGCCGACGGCAAGCTGATCGCGCAGGGCCAGGTGCGTCTGGCCAACCTCGACCAGCCCATCCCGCCCGAGGTGCTCGAGAAGTTCGTGGGCTCCTACCGCACCCCGTAGACTGGGGTGGTCGGCGCGACTGGCGTTGAGGTGGATACCACCAGGGAGCCCGACCTCCGCACGACTGCACCAGACAAGGGACCGTTCGCCTGGGCCCCGCGTCAGCCCCGACACCGCTGACCCGAGGACGTCCCCCATGATGATGACCGTGAACCCCCACGCCACCCAGCCGGCCACGACGATCGACGACGCCGACGTCAAGGTCCTGCTGCTCGAGAACATCCACGCCGACGGACGCGACTTCCTGCGCGGCAAGGGATACGACGTGCAGACCAACGCCGGTGCGCTCGGCGAGGACGAGCTGATCGAGGCGATCCAGGGCGTCCACCTGCTCGGCATCCGTTCCACCACCTACATCACGCCGAAGGTGCTGGAGGCCGCCGAGGACCTCATCGNCGCGCTCGGTCGTCGAGCTCGCCATCGCCGAGATCATCTCCCTCGCCCGTCGCCTGCACGAGAAGTCCACCGACATGCACCGCGGCGTGTGGAACAAGTCCGCCGCCGGCAGCCACGAGGTGCGCGGCCGCACGCTCGGCATCGTCGGCTACGGCAACATCGGCAGCCAGCTGTCGGTCGTGGCCGAGGCGCTCGGCTTCAAGGTCGTCTTCTACGACATCGACGACAAGCTCGCCCTGGGCAACGCCCAGCGCTGCTCCACGCTGGAGGAGCTGCTCGAGCAGGCCGACGTCGTGACGCTGCACGTCGACGGTCGCCCCGGCAACGCGGGCCTGTTCGGCGACGAGCAGATGCGCCTCATGAAGCCGCGTGCGCTGTTCCTCAACCTCAGCCGTGGCATCGCCGTCGACACGACGGCCCTGCGCGCGCACCTGGAGTCCGGTCACATCGCCGGCGCCGCGCTCGACGTCTTCCCGGTCGAGCCCAAGCGCCAGGGCGACCCGTTCGAGTCCGAGCTGCGCGGCATCCCGAACGTCATCCTCACGCCGCACGTGGGTGGCTCCACCGAGGAGGCGCAGCAGGACATCGGCCGCTTCGTCGCCTCGAAGCTCCGCTCCTACGCGGCGTTCGGCAGCACGTCGCTGAGCGTGAACTTCCCGGAGATGAACCTGCCGGCCGACAACAGCCGACAGCGGATCGCGCTCGTGCACCAGAACGCTCCCGGCGTGCTGGCCACCATCAACGGCCTGCTCGGCGAGCGGGGCGTCAACATCGAGGCGCAGTCGCTGTCGACCCGCGGCCAGCTGGGCTACGTCGTGACCGACGTGGCCGAGGCCGTCACGGCCGACGTGCTCGGCGAGCTCGCCGCTCTCCCCGAGACCGTCCGGCTGCGGCAGCTCAGCTGATCGGGTGAGCCCGCTGCCGGTGGCGCTGCGCCCCAACCTGATCGACCACTTCTACCGAGGTGGTGGTCGGATCGCGGCGCTGCGCGGCATCACGACGACGTCGGACCACCAGCCCGAGGAGTGGATCGCCGCCACGGTCTCGCGTGAGGGCGACGCACGCCTCGGCCTGTCGTCCACGCAGGACGGCACGCTGCTGCGCGACCTCGTGGTCGCCGACCCGCAGACGTGGACGGGAGGCGTCGGCGCGTGGCCCGGCGACGTCGGCCTGTTGCTCAAGCTGCTCGACGCCGGACAGCGGCTGCCCGTGCACGTGCACCCGGACCGTTCCTTCGCCGCCCGGCACCTCGACTGCCCGTACGGCAAGACCGAGGCGTGGCTGGTGCTCGACGCCGAGCCCGGTGCCGCCGTCCACCTGGGCTGGGTCGACGACGTGGACCCGCGCGACGTGGTCCGCGCCCGCGACGAGCAGGACGGCGCGTGGATGCTGCGGCACATGCACCGCATCGAGGTGCGCCGAGGTGACGGGATCCTGGTGCCGGCCGGCACGCCGCACGCCATCGGCGAGGGCGTGTTCGTGGCCGAGGCGCAGGAGCCGACCGACTTCTCGATCCTGCTGGAGTGGTCGATCACGACGTCCACCCGCGACGAGTCGCACCTGGGGCTCGGCTTCGACCTGGCCATGCAGGCCCTCGAGCACGCCGCGACGTCGACCGAGCGGCTGGCCGAGCTGTCGGTGCACCGCGACCTCGACGCCGCCGCGGACCCGCTCACGTCGCTGCTGCCGACGGAGGCCGACCCGTTCTTCCGCCTCGACCTCGCCGTCGACGGTGCGGTCGTCCCGGCCGGCTTCGCCGCCCTCGTGGTGCTCGACGGATCGGGGACGCTCCGCTGCGCCGGGGGTGACCTGGCGATCGCCAGGGGCCAGACCTACGCCGTGCCCGCCGCGGCCGGCGACTGGCACGTGACCGGCTCGGCCCGCGTGCTGGTGGCGCGTCCCGGCACGGCCTGACCGCGAGGCGTCACCGCTTCCGCCGCCGGCGAGCCCTGACCACCAGCAGGCCGCACAGCACGGCCAGGCCGAGGACGGCGACGACGCCCACCACGCCGAGGGCGATCTCTGCCGCTGTGGGCGCCAGCCGGGATTGCTCGACCGTCACCAGACGCTGTCCCACCGTCGTCTCAGCGCAGGCTGAACGGCGGGTAGTCGTCCGTCAGCAGGTAGGCGTAGGCCGAGACGCGCTGGTTCCAGCGCAGCCACCCGACGACGAAGTCACGCATTCCCTCGGGCCAGCGGCCGAGGACGATGACCGCGAAGAAGCCGATGACGTGCACCACGGCCGCCGCGATGGTGACGAAGTACAGCACGAACATCTGAGGGATCAGCATCAGGATGCGGAAGAAGATCGTCAGGCGGCTCCGTCCCTCGACCTGGGCCACCACGTCGACGTGCACGTGCGGGTCGGTGCCGGGGTCGGCGGTCGACGCGTCGATCGCGAACTTCGGGTACGTCCCGTGCAGGAATCCTGCGTAGGCGCTGACGCTCGCCGAGTAGCGCAGGTACATCGCGATGAGGTCGAGCAGGGCACGCGGAACCCGTCCGAGGATCACACCGCAGAACCACGCGGCGATCACGGCCAGGCTCGCAGCGATGCCGATGACCCACAGCACCACGAAGTGCGGGATCGCCAGGATCCACTGCACGAGGGGACGCCAGCGTGCCACGCGATCCGGCAGGTCGAAGGTGATCGTGACCGGGTAGCCGCCGGGCGCCGGCGATGTCGGCGGTGTGGTCGGGGGAGGGGGCGGCTGCACGCTCATGCTGGATCCTTCTCTCGGTTCACGCGAAGGCTATCGCCAGATCGCCGAGCGTCTCGGCACATCCGGCGTCGATCTTCACGGTCGCGAGCGGGTCGCCGCGCGTGGGCCCGCGGTTCACGACCACCACGGGGGTGCCGAGGGCCGCGGCACGTCGCACGAAGCGCAGCCCGCTCATCACGTGCAGGCTCGAGCCCAGCACCAGCACGGCCGACGCCTGCGCCACGAGGTCGAAGCAGTGCTCGACCACCGGTTTGGGCACGCTGCCGCCGAAGAACACGACGTCGGGTCGCAGTCGTCCACCGCACACGAGGCACGGGGCGACGACGAAGCCGGACGTCTCGTCGAGCTGCACGTCGCCGTCGGGTCCGTGCACGACGGTCTGGTCGCTCCAGCCGGGGTTGAGCTCCTCGTGCCGCCGCTGCACCTCCTCGCGCGGGGTGACGTCGCCACAGTCCATGCAGAGCACCCGGTCCACCCGACCGTGCAGGTCCACGACGTCCTGGTGCCCGGCGCGCTCGTGCAGGCCGTCGACGTTCTGCGTGACGAGACCGACCAGCCGACCCTCGCGCTCCCACTCCACGAGCGTGTGGTGGGTCGCGTTCGGCTCCGCGTGCCCCATCCGTGACCACCCGAGGTGCGCCCGCGCCCAGTACCGCTGCATCGCCTCGGGGCCCGAGCGCAGCTGCTGGATGGTCATCGGCGTGGGCGTCGAGAGACGGCCCGGCCCCCGGTAGTCGGGGATGCCGGAGTCGGTGGACACGCCGGCCCCGGTCAGGACCAGCAGGCGCCCTGCGGACACGATCCGGGCTGCCTGCTCCACCCCACCGCGATCCGTGCCGACGTCCACGCCGTCGAGCCTACGTCCGGCCCGGCGTCAGCGCCCGGTCCACACGGGCGGTCGCTTCTGCGCGAACGCCGCCACCCCTTCGCGGGCGTCGTCGGACAGCAGCACGGGGCTGGCCAGCTCGCTCTGGCGCGCGAAGCCTTCGTCGGGCGACCACCCGGGTGCCGCGTCGACCATCCGCTTGCCCACGGCGACCGAGAGCGGGGCGTTGGCGGCGATCCGATGCGCGAGGTCGAGGGCGTGCTCCAGCGCCTGGCCGCGCGGGACGACGGCGTTGACGAGGCCGACCTCGGCCAGTCGGGCGGCCGGAAGCGCGTCCCCGACCAGGGCCAGCTCGAGCGCGACGGCGCGGGGCAGCCGGGTCGACACGCGCCACAGCCCGCCCGCAGCCGCGAGCAGCCCCCGCTTCACCTCGGGCAGGCCGAAGGTGGCGTCGTCGGCCGCGACCACGAGGTCGGCGCACAGGGCCAGCTCGAACCCGCCCGCCAGGGCGGCACCCTCCACGGCGGCGACCGTCGGCTTCGTCGGTGGCTCGGCGGTGAGCCCCAGCGGACCGCGCCGGTCCGTCACGGGGACCTCGCCCCGGTTCGCCCCGGCCAGGTCCATGCCCGCGCAGAACGTGCCTCCCGCGCCGGTGAGCACGATGGAGCGGATCGTGTCGTCGGCCTCGGCGTCGTCGACGGCACGCTCCAGGAGCTGGGCGGTGAGCCGGTCGATCGCGTTGCGCACCCGCGGGCGGTCGAGCGTGACCACCCAGACGTCGTCGCCGTCGCGCGCGGTGCGCACGGGGGCGGGCGGCGGGCCGGGCAGCGGCTGCCGGTCGCCGACGAGCACCAGTCGGTCGCCGTCGATCCGGAGCGTGCGTCGCAGGGGATCGGCCGAGGTGAGCAGGGCCACGTCGTCGGCGCTCTCGCGACGCAGCAGCACGCGGGCGCCGTCGGCGGCGAGTGCCGCGACGATGGCGGCCTCCGCGCTGCCGTCGCGGTCACGCAGGACCGTCACCGCCTCGACGACTGCGTCCCCGTCGAGGTCGGTGAGGGCAGGCCGGGGTGCCGGTCGGTCGAACGCCGGGCGCAGGTGCGCGAACCGTCGCTCCGGGGGCCGGGCGGAGTAGACGCCCAGGGCGTGCTTGGTGGCGTACCAGCCGAGCGAGCTCGACAGGCCGTACGCGTCGGGCTGCTCGCGGAGCAGCGGCACGAGGGACGCCACCGCGTGCAGTCCGTAGCCGTTGCCCGGCCCGCCCGCCGACGTCAGTCCGCCGGTGACGCTGAGCGGACGCGCCGGGTCGTCCCACGGCAGGCCGAGCGCCTGCGCGCCCAGCTGCACCGCCGCGGGGAAGCACGAGTACAGGTCGACCGGTCCGAGGTCGTCGGCGGTGATGCCGGTGTGGTCGAGCACGGCAGCGCCTGCGGCCGCGATGGCCGGCGACGTGGCCAGGTCGGCACGTTCGGAGACGAACCACTCGTCCGTGGCGCTGGCCCCCGCGTGCAGGAAGACCCACCGATCCTGGGCGATGCCGAGGGCGTGCGCTGCGGCGACGCTCGTGACGACGACCCCTGCGGCGAGGTCGACCTGCAGGTTCGCGCACATCAGCTTCGTGTACGGGTCGCTGACCGCTCGGTTGTCCGGGGTCGCGGTCGCGATCTCGTCCGCGGTGCGCTCGGTCGGGTCCCACGCGTAGGGGTTGTCGGCGGCCACGGCGCTGTGCCGGGCCCACAGGTCGGCGATCCGGGCGCGGTGCGCGGCCTCGTCGGTCCCGGCGGCACCACGCAGCGCCGACTCCAGCAAGGCGTAGGCGTAGATCGGGGCCCCGAGGCCGACGCTCGTCTCGGCCTCGTTGTTCGCGGGACGGTCGGTGCCGATGACCCGGTCCGGTGCGGCGTCGGCCGGCTGACGGGTCCAGTCCGGCTCCCGGCCCTGCGCCTGCAGGGCGGCGACCGTGGCGCCGGCCTCGGCACCGCTCACCAGCACGACGTGCGCGCGACCTTCGGCCACCTCGTGGGCTGCGTCGTTCAGCGCGAGCTGTCCACCGTCGCCGCCGTAGGGCGAGGTCTGGACGGTGTCGGCGTCGGCGGCTCCCACGAGCCCGGCCACGAGCCCGGCCTGGTCGGGGTAGGTCCAGGAGGCGCTCGGCACGGCGTGGACCAGGTCGGCCCGGGCGAGCAGGTCGGGGCCGATGCCGCTGTCCTCGGCCGCGGCGCGCAGTGCCTGTGCCGCCATGGAGGCCGGTTCGATCGGGTCGGCCAGGTCCGGCGTGCGGACCACGACCTGGCCGACGCCGACGAGGACCGGCGTCGTCGGGTCGAGCAGCCGCCCGCTCGTCTCGTGCAGCACGGGCTCGTCGGGGATGCGTGCGGGCCTGCCGCTGCCGGTCAGCAGTCCGGCGAGCGCGTCGAGCGACGTGGCCAGCGCGGTCTCGACGCTGCGCACGGCGGTGAGGCCCACCGGCCCCCGCACCGGCGGTCCGTCGAGTGCTCCGTCGAGCCGGACGGCCGAGCCGCCGTGGTGCGCCACGACCGTGCACCACAGCCCCACGGTGATGCCCATCGGGCCCGTGCCGCGCAGGACGAAGCCGTCGGCGTCGGCGCGCTCGACCTGCCAGCGCGCCTGCGCCGGGATGTCCATGAGCGAGATCTGCTGCACGAACTCCGTGCCCTCGACCATCCGGTCCGGTCGGTCGCCGCGCCAGCTGAGGTGGAGGGTGAGCCACTCGTGGGCGCGGTCGAGGTCGGTGGCGAGCGCGACCACGTCGGCGGGTGGGGCGGCCACGTCGCGCTGGGCGTGCACGTGCCGCGCGTAGCCCTGGGCGCCGGCGGGCGCGGGAACGTCGACCGTCGGTGCCGGTGGGGCCGACGCCGGCCGCACGCGCGCGACCAGGTCGGTCGCCATCACCTTCGCGGTGCTCGCGAGGACCGGCGCGACCGTGCGTGCGCCTTCGATCCATCGCGTCCCACGGGACCTCGATGCCATGGTCACTCCTTGATCCCGTCCGACCAGACTGTTTCGTCGATCATCGCTGGTCGCCTGCTCGCGCGCAAGGCGCCCGGCCCGCGCTCCCGGGTAGGGTCGCGGCCATGTCGACGTCCCGGCGCCCCCAGCAGGAGCGGTCCGTCGCCACGCGCGAGCGCCTGCTCGAGGCAGCCTTCACCTGCCTGCTCGAGGGCGGGTACGGCGCGACCACGGTCGGTCACGTGCAGCAGCAGGCCGGTGTCGCGCGCGGCACGCTGCTGCACCACTTCCCGACCCGCAGTGCGCTCATGGGCGCCGTCGTGGAGGACGTCGTCGAGCGGCGGCTCGAGCTGCTCACCACCGCTCGCGACGACGACCCCGCCCCCGCCAGCTGGGACGACGTGGTCGACCTGGTGTGGCGCGAGCTGCAGTCGCCGGCGTTCGCCGTCGCGCTGGAGCTGTGGGTGGCCGCTCGCACCGACGACGACCTTCGTGCCGCGCTGCTGCCGCTGCAGGAACGCATCTACCGGACGGTCCATCGGGGCGTCACGCGTCTGGTCGGCGCCGACCATCCCCGGAGCCCGATGCTGGTGCAGTTCACGATCGACCTGCTCACCGGTGCGCACCTCGCCGGGATCCTGAGTCCGCGGGCAGGTACCTCCGACGTCGTCGACGCCTGGAAGGTCGCGCTGCGCGAGCTGGCGGCCTCCGATCAGTCGGACGCGCGCCGGCTGTAGGCGATCGCCGCCGATCCCAGCGCCACGAACACCGCCGTCAGCACGACGCACACGACGGCGACGGCCCCCGCGCTGGACTCCGCTGCGTCGAGGAAGCCGTAGGGCACCGGCGCGGTCTGGGTGGGCGTGAGCAGGAACGTCGGCTCGGCCACCTGCGCGCGGACGAGCGTGTAGGTGAGCCACAGCACCGGGAACGCCAGTCCACCCAGCGCCGACCAGTCGAGGCGGGTGCGGGGCCGCAGCGCGAGGAAGCCCACGACCGTGAGGATCGGGACGACGTAGTGGAAGATCTTGTCGAGCCACCACTCCACGCCCGTCATGTCGACGTTGCCGGCCAGCACCGTCGCGTAGACGATGCCGGTGACGGTGATGCCCGTCAGGCTCGCCAGCCTCAGCATGCCGAAGGCGCGACCGCCCCGGTCGGGCCGGATCGCGAGCAGCGCGCACGTGACGACGACCAGGATGTTCGACTCGATGGTGAAGTAGCTGAACAGGTTCACGAGGCTGCGACCCTCGTCCGCCGTCAGGATCGTCTGGCCGACCAGGGCGACGAGGCCGAGGACCGCGGTGGTGGCGTGCCAGAGTCGGGTCACAGCGCCACGGTCCCACGGATCCCGACGACGGTGCGCCCGCCGACCCATGTCGTGTCCCCGTCGCGCACTAGGTGCACGCGGCCGCGTCGACCGAGTGCGGTGCCCTGGGCGGCCACGTAGCGGTCGGGCAGCGTCCCTTCGGCGACGAGCCACTGGGCGACCGCGGCGTTGAGGCTCCCGGTGACCGGGTCCTCGCCCACCCCGCCGGGGAAGAAGGCACGGACCTCCAGCGCCACGTCGCCGTCGGGGTGCAGGCCGACGAGACCGACCTTGTCGTGGGCGCCGCTCGCCCCGAGCAGGTAGGCCCGGTCGCCGTCGACGGCGAGAACCGTGGCCGCGTCACGCAGCAGCAGCCCCATCCAGCCAGGGCCGTTGTCGCACCAGTGAGCCGTGACCACGTCGTGGGCCTGCAGGCCGAGCGCCGACGTGACGGCCTCGACCTCGGCGGGATCGACGGGACCGGAGCGCATGCGTTCCGGAGCAGCGAAGGCCAGCAGGTCGTCGTCCGGGCGCACGGCCACCAGACCGACACCGCACTCCTGCACGAGCCGGTCGCCGGACCGCGGCTGCCCGCCGGCCTCGAGCCAGGCGCGGGCCGAGCCGAGGGTGGGATGACCGGCGAACGGGAGCTCACCGCCGGGGGTGAAGATCCGCAGCCGGTAGTCGGCGTCCGGGACGGTGGGGGTGAGCAGGAAGGTGGTCTCGCTCAGGTTGGTCCACCGGGCGAACGCGGCCATCGCGTCCTGGTCGAGGCCGTCGGCGTCGTGCACGACGGCGACCGGGTTGCCGAGCCCGAGGGTGTCGGTGAAGACGTCGACCTGCGAGAAGGGGAGCATGCTCGAACCCTAGGCGTCCGCGAGCTCGACCAGCTTCGCGACGGTGAGCAGGTTGCGGCCCGTGCCGTGGTGCCCGAGCAGCTTCGCGATGCGGGCCGGGGTGAGCCTCGTGCCGGCCACGCCGTCGGAGTAGCGGATGTGCAGGTCGCGGCCGATCACACGCACCTCGTCGCCACCCCAGTCCGTGCTCTCGAAGGCCTGGACCGCGTCGGGAGCGGGTTCGGCGAGGAGGAAGTAGACGTGCGAGAACTTCGCCTCCACCACCTCGAATGGGTGGGCCTGCAGCGCCGCGCGAAGCTCGTCGACGTCGCGGGAGACGACCTCGCGGAAGAACCCGAACCTCTCCTGCACCGCCTGCTCGAGGGCGCGGTCGAAGGTGGCCGGGTCGCCCGGGGGCGTGCAGAGCAGGTTGCCGGACGCGATGTAGGTGCTCACGTCGGCCGCGCCGAGGCCGGACGCGAGGTCCCGCAGCTCGGCCATGGGCAGCTTCGCGCCGCCGACGTTGACCGCTCGCAGCAGGTGGATCCGTGTCATGGACCCAGTATGTCGACGGTCGTCCTGATCGCGCCAAGATGCGGATCGCCGCGAAACCCGTACGTTGAAGGGCGCCCCACGACGAAATACGTCAGGGTAGAGGGAGGGAACCGCATGATCATCCTCGGAGTCATCCTGCTGATCCTGGGCGCAGTCCTGGACATCTCGATCCTGTACACGATCGGCGGCATCCTGCTGGTCGTCGGTGTGATCCTCTGGATCCTCGGCGCCACGGGCCGCGCGGTCGGCGGCCGGAACCATTGGTTCTAGGCCCGACGAGCACGACGACGCCCCCGCACCGAACGGTGCGGGGGCGTCGTCGTGTGCGGGTGACGCTCAGGCGCGAGCGCGCACCTGGCGGTAGATCAGCAGGGCGACGATGGCGCCGACGATCGACAGGATGAGACCGCTCGTGGAGAGGTCCGTGACACTGCGGTCGGACGAGAACAGCGCGCCGATGAGGCCACCGACGAACGAGCCGACGACGCCGAGCACGATGGTGGCGAGGATGCCCATCGAGTCCTTGCCGGGGACGATGGCGCGGGCCAGGAGGCCGGCGACGAGACCGATGATGAGAAGCCAGATGAGGCCCATGATGGGGGTCCTTTCGGTTGGGTACGGACGGATCACGTCCGACGATCAACGCTAGGGATTCCTGACGAGATCGCACCTCGAGAGAATTCTGAGGGGGTCCACATCGTCCCCTCACGCACTCCTCATCAGGCGTTCCTAGCGTCGTGGTCATGGACGTCCGTACCCTGATCGACCGACCCGAATCCACCGTGGCCCTCGTCGTCAACACCAACGCACGGCAGGGCGCGCTCGCCCTCGACCGTGCCGAGCGTCTGGTGCTGGAGCATCCCCCCGCCTCCTTGCGCAGCCATGCGGTGCACTCGGGCGCCGAGCTCGTCGCCACCCTCGACCGCGTCATGGCCGACGCCCCCGACGTGCTCGTCGTCGGCGGCGGCGACGGCACGGTCTCGTGCGCGGCGGCGCGGGTCGCCGGCACGAGCACCGTGCTCGTGGTGCTGCCGCTCGGCACGGCCAACGACTTCGCCCGCACGCTCGAGATCCCCGTCGACGTCGAGGCGGCGGTCCGCGCCGTCCTCACCGGCGAGGTCGTCGACGTCGACCTGGGACGCGTGAACGGCCACGCCTTCGTCAACGTCGCGTCCCTGGGGCTCTCGGTCGCGGTCACCGAGCGGCTCACGCCGGGTCTCAAGCGTCGGCTCGGACCGGCGGCCTACCCGGTCGCGACCCTCGCGGCGTTCCGTGGGCACCGGGGCTTCTCGGCCCGGCTCGAGCTCGACGGCCACGAGTCGCTCGAGCTCGACGACCTGCTGCAGGTCGCCGTCGGCAACGGCCGGCACTACGGCGGCGGGAACACGGTGGCGCCGAACGCCTCGCTCGACGACCACCTGCTCGACGTGTACGCGATCGAGAGGGGGCGCCTCGCCGACCACGTCTCGATCGCGCGGCTGCTGAGGAGTGGCCGGTTCGTCGAGCACGAGCGCGTGCACCACCTGACGACCCGCCGCGTGCGGGTGGTCACCGACGATCCGATGCCGATCAACCTCGACGGCGAGCTGCTCGCGACCACGCCGGCGGAGTTCACCGTGGAGCGCAACGCGGTGCGCGTGGCGGTTCCCCGGGGAAGCCGCGCCGCCCGCCTCGACGACGCGGCCTGAGGGTCAGAGGGTCGGGTCGTCCCCGACCTTGACCAGCAGCTTGCCGACGTTGCGGCCGGTGAGCAGACCACGGAAGGCGTCCACCGCGTTGTCGAGTCCGTCCACGACGTCCTCGAGGTAGGCCACCTTGCCCTCGGAGACCCACTGGCCCATCTCGCGGGCGAAGTCGGCGCCGTGGCTCTGCGTGAACTCGTCCTGGATGAAGCCGCGGACGGTGAGGCTGCGCGACAGCACGAGGTTCATGAACCCGGGGAAGCTCAGCGACGACTCCGGGGCCGACGTGGCGTTGTAGTTGGCCACGAGCCCGCACACCGGCACGCGCGCGTAGGTGTTGGTGCGGCGCAGCACCGCCTCGCCGACCGGCCCGGCGACGTTCTCGAAGTACACGTCCACCCCGTCGGGCGTGGCGGCCTCGAGGTCGTCGGCGAACGTCGGCGAGCGGTGGTCGAGCGCGACGTCGAAGCCGAAGTGCTCACGCAGCAGCCGCACCTTCTCCTCGCCGCCGGCGATGCCGACGGACCGGGCGCCCTTGAGTCGGGCGATCTGGCCGACGGCCGAGCCGACCGGGCCGGCGGCCGCCGCGACGACGACCGTCTCGCCCTCCTTCGGCTTGCCGATCTCGAGCAGTCCCGCGTAGGCCGTGAAGCCCGGCATGCCCAGCACACCCAGAGCGGTCGAGACGGGCGCGACCGACGGGTCCAGGCCCTTCATCTGACGCGCGTCGACGACGGCGTGCGTCTGCCAGCCGATGAACGCGAGCACCAGGTCACCGACCTTCCGGTTCTCCGCGCGGGACTCCACGACCTCGCACACGGTCCCGCCGAGCACGACGTCGCCGAGCGCGAGCGAGGCGGCGTACGACTTCGCCTGGCTCATCCGGCCGCGCATGTACGGGTCGAGCGACAGGTACACCGAGCGCAGCAGCACCTGGCCCTCC
>NZ_LMMY01000011.1:415182-416161 GCF_001422865.1 Aeromicrobium sp. Leaf272 | reverse complement strand
TCAGATGCGCGCAGCGAGCTCGGTCGCCTGCTTGATGGCGCGCTTGGCGTCCAGCTCGGCGGCGACGTCGGCGCCGCCGATCACGTGCGTGGTCACGCCGGCGGCCTCGAGCGGCTCGACGAGGTCGCGCACGGACTCCTGACCGGTGCACACCACGATGGTGTCCACCCGGAGCAAGAGCGCCTCCCCGGTCTCGTCCTTCTCGTCACGACGGACGGTCACGTGCAGGCCGTCGTCGTCGATGCGGTCGTAGGTGACGCCACCCACGAACTCGACCCCGGAGTCCTTCAGGGTCTGGCGGTGCACCCAGCCGGTGGTCTTGGCCAGGCCCTTGCCGTGCGCGGAGTGCTTGCGCTGCAGCAGGTACACCTGCCGGCGCGGCGGCGCCTGCACCTTGGTCGTGAGTCCGCCGCGCTCCAGGGCGGGGTCGGTCACGCCCCAGCGCTGCATCCAGTGCTCGAGCGACTCGTGCACGTCGTGCAGCAGGAACTCCGACACGTCGAAGCCGATGCCGCCGGCGCCGAGCACGGCCACCGTGTCGCCGACGGGTGCACCGTTCACGACCTCGTCGTAGCGCAGGACGCTCGGGTGCTCGATCCCCGGGATCGTGGGTATCCGAGGCTCGACGCCCGTGGCGAGGACGACCTCGTCGAACGCTCTGCCCTCCTCCGCCCGTGGCCCGGAACCCCCGCCGGTCAGGTCGTCCAGGTCGGCCCGACGCCCGAGGTGCACGGTCACGCCGCGGACCTCGAGCATGCGCGTGTAGTAGCGGAGGGTCTCGACGAACTCCTCCTTGCCGGGGATGCGCGCGGCGAGCTTGAACTGCCCGCCGATCGTCGCGTCGGACTCGAACAGCTCCACGGCGTGGCCGCGACCCGCCAGCTCGACGGCGGCGGCGAGCCCGGCCGGACCCGCACCGACGACGGCCACGCGCTTGGCCGCGCGCGTGGGCAGCAGCACCAGCTCGGTCTCGTGCCCG
>NZ_LMMY01000011.1:414991-415117 GCF_001422865.1 Aeromicrobium sp. Leaf272 | reverse complement strand
CGGCGAGCAGCGGACGGGCCATGGAGACCAGGTCGGCCTGGCCGGACGCGAGCACCTGCTCGGCGACCTCGGGGGTGTTGATGCGGTTCGAGGCGACGACCGGCACGGCGGCGCCGTTCTCGGCCA
>NZ_LMMY01000011.1:414775-414849 GCF_001422865.1 Aeromicrobium sp. Leaf272 | reverse complement strand
GCGCCGCACGATCTCGACGGGGAACCGCATGCGCTTCTCGGCCGTGCCGCCCCACGCGTCGTCGCGGGTGTTCG
>NZ_LMMY01000011.1:412191-414686 GCF_001422865.1 Aeromicrobium sp. Leaf272 | reverse complement strand
CCGCGCTGGGCCAGCGCCGCCGCCTTGGCGAAGTCGGTGGCGGTGCGGTCGATCTCCTTGGCCGAGAACGCACGCGGCCGGAAGGGGCTGATGGGCGACTTGCGACGCGACGCGCTCTTGACCAGCGGGTGGTAGCCGTAACGACCGGCGTGCAGGATCTGCATCGCGATCTTGCCGTCGTGCTCGTGCACGGCGTCGGTGACCACGCGGTGGGCGTCGGCGAACGAGCCGTTGTTCATGGTGCCGCCGAACGGCAGCAGCCAGCCCGTGCGGTTGGGCGAGAAGCCGCCCGTGACCGACAGCGCCACGCCACCCTTCGCGCGCTCGGCGAAGTAGGCGGCGAGCTTCGGCAGGTCCTTGCGCCGGTCCTCGAGCTTGCTGTGGATCGAGCCCATGATCACGCGGTTTCGCAGCGTCGTGTGGCCCAGGTCGAGCGGGCTCAGCAGGTGCGGGTAGTCCTGGTGGTCGGGCTGGGTGAACGGGCTGGGCTGCGACGACGGGGGCTGGGTCGGGGTGCTCATACTGGTCCTGTGATCTCGAGAGTCTCGGCGTGGGTGCTCGTGGTGGCAGGCGTCTTCAACGTGGTCATCTGGCCGCGGTTCGCGAAGGCGATCGTCGACGACGAGCGCGCGTGGGCCGGCGAGGCCTGGAGCAGTGCGCCCACCGCGTTCTTCTNGCGGGCCCTTCGAGCCGGGCGAGGATCTCGTCGCACCAGCTGATCGCGGTCTGCTCGCCGAGGATCCCGCCGCGCAGCACGAGCCACGGGCCGACGTCGGCGGCGTCGAGGGCGTCGGGGTCGGGGTAGAAGCGCTCGGCGCTGGCCTCGTAGTAGCCGAGCTTCTCGGCGTGCTCGGCACGCTTGCGGTGCACGTCGGCCAGGATCGCGTCGCGGTCGCCGTACTCGAGGGCACGCAGCTTGACCGCGAAGGCCGACCGCAGCGGCTCCATGGTCGACGGCTCGGTGGTGAACCGGACCAGCTCCGCACGGCCGGCGTCGGTGATGGCGTAGACCTTCTTGTCGGGCCGTCCGTCCTGGGCCACGACTTGCGACGTCACGAGGTCGTCGGCGTCCATGCGGCCCAGCACCTTGTAGATCTGCTGGTGGCTGGCCTTCCAGAAGTTGCCGATCGAGGCGTCGAAGCGGCGCGCCAGCTCGTAGCCCGTGGCGGAGCGTTCCGCGAGGGACACGAGGATCGCGTGCTCGAGCGCCATGGTCCGAGAGTACATATGCAACCAGTTGCACAGCAACAGTGACGCCTAGAGTGACGTGCATGTCGATCTTCGCCGTGACCTACACCTACGGAGCGCCCGAGGAGCAGCTCGCGACGCTGCGCACCGAGCACCGCGACTACCTCGCGAACCTGCCCGAGCTGCTGATCAGCGGCCCGGCGTCCGACAGTCGCGAGGCGGTGCTGGTGTTCCGCGCCGACTCGCGCGAGCAGGTCGAGGCCCTCGTGGCCGCCGACCCCTTCGTGGCTGCGGGATTCGTAGGCGAGCACGTGGTGCGCGACTGGAAGCCGATCCTCGGCTCACTGGCCGGGCACTTCACGGCCTGACGACGGGCGCGCCGTACGATTTCGCCCATGCGCCTGACCCCCCTCCCCATGGTTGCTGCTGCCGCTGCTGCAGCCACGCTTGCCCTCGCCACCGCCTGTGCCCCCGCTGACGAGTCGGACTCCTCCGACGACTCCGCCGGCGTCGTCTCGCTGGACCAGTGCCAGGGCGACGACCTCGACCTGCACGAGGCCGGAACCCTGACGATCGCCACCGACACCCCCGCGTACGAGCCGTGGTTCACCGACGACGACCCGACGAACGGCAAGGGGTACGAGGGCGCCGTCGCCCGCGCGGTCGCCCAGAAGCTGGGCTTCGGGCCCGACGAGATCACGTGGATCACGCAGGGCTTCAACGAGGCGGTCAAACCGGGCGACAAGGCGTTCGACTTCGACGTCAACCAGTTCTCGATCACGNCCCTCGAGGACTCCGAGTACGCCGACGTCACGAGCCTGGCGGACCTGAAGGACGCCAAGGTCGGTGCCCAGGTCGGCACCACGTCGCTCGAGGCCACCGAGCAGCTCGGCCTCTCGTCGGACCCGCTCGTCTACGACGACACCTCCAAGGCCGCGCAGGCGCTGCAGAACGGCCAGGTCGACGCGATCATCGCCGACGTCCCCACCGCGTTCTACCTCGTGTCCGCCGAGCTCGACGGTGCGACGCTCGTCGGCCAGTTCGAGCCGCGCACGGGTGAGTCCGAGGAGTTCGGCCTGCTGCTCGACAAGGACTCGCCGCTGACCCCGTGCGTGAGCGCCGCGGTCGACGCGCTCGCCGACGACGGCACCCTCGAGAAGCTGCAGACGCAGTGGCTGTCGACCGAGGTCGACGTGCCCGAGCTGAGCCAGTCCTGAGCACCCACCACCAGCCCAGCGAGCGCCAGCAGGCCCGGGAGCGGTACCGCCGCTCCCGGGCGCTGCGTCGCGGGGGCGTCGCGGCGGGGT
>NZ_LMMY01000011.1:410497-412184 GCF_001422865.1 Aeromicrobium sp. Leaf272 | reverse complement strand
GCAGCGCACCTTCTTCGACTGGCAGGACGCGAAGGACTCCGCCGGACCGATCGCCGAGGCCTTCTGGCTCAACGTGCGGCTGTTCCTCGTGTGCGAGGTGCTGATCCTCGTCGTCGCCCTCGTGGTCGCGGTGGTGCGCGTGGTCCCGTCGCCGGCCATGGCCCCGCTGCGGCTCATCGCCACGGTGTACACCGACGTCTTCCGCGGCACGCCGNCGTCGCGCTCACGCTCAGCTACGGCGCCTACGTGGCCGAGGTGATCCGCGCCGGCATCCTGTCGGTCCACCCGACGCAGTGGGCGAGCGGCCGCGCCCTCGGGCTGTCCTACGGGCGCACGCTCCGTCATGTCGTGCTGCCGCAGGCCCTGCGCCGCCAGGTGCCGCCGCTGCTCAACGACTTCGTGTCGCTGCAGAAGGACACCGCCCTGCTGTCGACCATCGGCCTGGTCGAGGCGCTGCGGCAGGCCAACATCATCGCCAACCGCGACTTCGTGTTCACGCCGCTCGTGGTCTCCGCCGTGCTGTTCATCGCGGCNGCCTGATGCTGAGGATCGAGCAGCTGCGCAAGTCGTTCGGCTCCACCGAGGTGCTGAGGGGCATCGACCTCGTGGTCGAGCCCGGGCAGGTCGTCTGCCTCATCGGTGCGTCCGGCAGCGGGAAGTCGACGTTGCTGCGGTGCATCGACCTGCTGGAGACCGTCGACGACGGGACCGTCTGGCTGGCCGACGACGCGGGGTCCGAGCAGGACATCACCGATCCCCGCGTCGACATCGACGCGATCCGACGCCGCATCGGCATCGTCTTCCAGGCCTACAACCTCTTCCCGCACCTCAGCGTGCTGCAGAACCTCGTGCTCGCGCCGACGAAGGCGGCGGGCGTGTCGAGGGCCGACGCCCGGACGCGGGCCCTCGCGCTGCTCGACCGGGTCGGCCTGGCCGACAAGACGTCGGCGTACCCGGACTCCTTGTCCGGTGGTCAGCAGCAGCGAGTCGCGCTGGCCCGCGCCCTGGCGATGGATCCCGAGGTGTTGCTGCTCGACGAGATCACGTCGGCGCTCGACCCCCTGCTGGTCGGTGAGGTCCTCGACGTCGTCCGCGGCCTGCGGGCCGACGGCATCGCCGTGGTCATGGCCACGCACGAGATGTCGTTCGCACGCGAGGCGAGCGACGTCGTGGCCTTCCTGGCCGACGGCGAGATCGTCGAGATCGGTCCGCCGGAACAGCTGTTCGAGGCCCCGCAGGACCCGCGCACCGCGGCGTTCCTCGCGCGGTTCCGCGCGTGACCTAGCCTCGAGCCATGGACCTCGAGGACCTGCTCGGCGCGGGCGCGCACGGCTACTTCGCGGGCGGTGCGGGGGACGAGATCACGCTGCGTGCCAACGAGACCAGCTGGAGCGACGTGCGGCTCGCGCCGCGGGTGCTCGTCGACGTCGGTGAGCGGGACCTGTCGGTCGACCTGCTGGGCCGACGTCGCTCGCACCCGGTGGTGGTGGCGCCGATGGCCTACCAGCGGCACGCCCACGAGGACGCCGAGCGCGGCACGGCCCGGGCCGCGGCCGCCACCGGCTCCACGTTCGTGCTGTCGTCGCAGACCACCACGTCGCCGGCCGACGTCGCGCGGGTGGCGGGCCCGGACCGTTGGTTCCAGCTCTACGTGTTCAAGGACCGGCAGGTCTCGCTCGACCTGGTG
>NZ_LMMY01000011.1:409665-410433 GCF_001422865.1 Aeromicrobium sp. Leaf272 | reverse complement strand
CCCGATCGCGCTCAACCCCGGCGGTGCTCCGCTCACCACCGAGCAGATCTTCGCCATGCACGACCCCACGCTCACCTGGGACGACGTGCACACCTTCGCCGAGGCCGCCGGGATGCCGCTGCTGCTGAAGGGGATCCTGCGCCCGGACGACGCCGCTCGGGCGGTCGACGTGGGGGCGGCGGGTGTGATCGTGTCCAACCACGGAGGACGCCAGCTCGACACCGTGCTGACCGGGGCCGAGGCGCTGCCCCCGGTCGTCGAGGCCGTCGACGGTCGGGCCGCGGTGCTCGTCGACGGAGGCATCCGGCGGGGCTGGGACGTGGCCAAGGCGTTGTGCCTCGGTGCCGACGCTGCGCTGGTCGGACGGCCCGTGCTCTGGGGCCTGGCGCGCGACGGTGCCGCCGGGGCGCAGGCGGTGCTGGAACAGCTGGTGGCCGAGCTCGACTCGACGCTGGCCCTGCTGGGCTGCCCGCGTGCGGAGGACCTCGACGCGTCGTTCCTCGTCAGGCGCTGAGCCGCTCGCCCGACGCGGTGTCGAACACGTGCACCGCGTCTGGGTCAGCGACGAGGGTGACCTTCTCGCCGGGCGCGATCCCGGCACGACCGTCGATCCGGGCCACGACGCGCTGACCGCCGGCGGGCGGACGGCCGTACAGGTAGGCCTCGGACCCCAGCTCCTCGACGAGGTCGACGACGACGTCGAGACCGGTCTCCTCCGGCCCGGCGAGCCGCAGCGCCTGGGGCCGGAGCCCGAGGGTCACGCCGTCG
>NZ_LMMY01000011.1:403359-409650 GCF_001422865.1 Aeromicrobium sp. Leaf272 | reverse complement strand
TCATCGACGGCGACCCGATGAAGCCGGCGACGAACAGGTTCGCCGGCCGGTCGAACAGCGCGAGCGGGGTGTCGACCTGCTGCAGCACGCCGTCGTTCAGCACGGCGACCCGGTCGCCCATGGTCATCGCCTCGACCTGGTCGTGGGTGACGTAGACGGTCGTGGTGCCGAGGCGACGCTGCAGGGCCGAGATCTGGGTCCGGGTCGAGACCCGCAGCTTGGCGTCGAGGTTCGAGAGCGGCTCGTCCATGCAGAACACCTGCGGCTGCCGCACGATCGCCCGGCCCATCGCGACCCTCTGGCGCTGGCCACCGGAGAGGGCCTTGGGCTTGCGGTCGAGGACCTTCGTCAGGTCCAGCATGGTGGCGGCCTCGGCCACCCGTGCGGCGCGCTCGCTCTTTGGGACGCCGGCGACCTTGAGGGCGAACGCCATGTTCTCGCCCACGCTCAGGTGGGGGTACAGGGCGTAGGTCTGGAAGACCATGGCGATGTCGCGGTCCTTCGGCGCCACGTGGGTCACGTCCCTGTCGCCGATCCAGATGCTGCCGCCGCTGATCTCCTCGAGCCCGGCCAGCATCCGCAGCGACGTGGACTTCCCGCAGCCCGACGGACCGACGAGCACGAGCAGCTCGCCGTCGTCGACCGTGAGGTCGAGGTCGGCCACGGCCGGGCGCTCGGCACCCGGGTACGTGTGTCTGGCCTGGACGTACCGCACCTGTGTCATGGCTCACAGTGGATCACATCGTGGGCCGAAGTGGAAGCGCTTCCATCTATTTTGTGGTGNCCCCGCCGGGCGAGGGGTGTTTCCCCACCCCGCCCCCAGGAGACCATCGTGCGCAAGACCACCCACCGACTCGCCCTCGGGCTGGCCACGGCCGCCCTCGGCCTGACCGCCGCCTGCGGTGGTGGCGGCGGCGACGACGACGCCACCGGCACCATCGAGCTCACCACGTTCGGGGAGTTCGGCTACGACGACCTCGTGAAGCAGTGGAACGAGGACAACCCCGACACCCCGGTCAAGCAGACCAAGGTCTCCAAGTGGGACGACTGGAAGAACGAGCTCAACACCATGCTCCAGGCCGGCACCGGCCTGCCCGACGTCGTGGCGGTCGAGGGCGACTTCATGCCCGCGATCGTCGCCGCGCCCGATCGCTGGGTCGACCTCGCCAGCGACGACGTGAAGGGCCGCTGGCTCGACTTCAAGGAGAAGGAGGNCCGGCCTGCCGAGCGACCGCGAGGAGGTGGCCGCCCTGATGTCCACCTGGGACGACTACTTCGCCCTCGGCGAGAAGTTCACGAAGGCCAGCCCCGACGTCGCCTGGTACGACGCCTCCGGCTCGATCGCCCAGGCCATGCTCAACCAGGTCGAGTTCCCGTTCGAGCAGGAGGACGGCACGGTCGACGTCGACAACGCCGAGCTCAAGGAGGTCTGGGAGACCGTCACGAGCCGCTCCGACTCCCTCTCGACGCAGACGGCGCAGTGGAGCGACGACTGGAACGCCGGCTTCGCGCGCGACGGCTTCGCGACGATCCCGTGCCCGGGCTGGATGCGCAACCCCATCAAGGACAACACCGGCGACCCCGCCCCCGACGGCGTCGTGTGGGACATCGCCGACGTCTTCCCCGGCGGTGGCGGCAACTGGGGCGGCTCCTACCTCGCGGTCCCGCAGACGTCGAAGAAGCAGGACGCGGCCCGCGAGTTCGCCGCCTGGATCACGGCGCCGGAGCAGCAGCTGACGATCTTCGAGACCCTCGGCAACTTCCCGTCGCAGGTGGAGGCGCTCGAGAGCCCCGACCTGCTGTCGGTGACCGACGAGTACTTCAACGACGCGCCGGTCGGTGAGATCTTCTCCTCGCGCGCCGACGCGATCGACGTGCAGCCGTTCCACGGACCGCTCTACTCCGACATCCTGACCAAGTTCCAGGACGCCATCAACCGGGTCGACCAGGGCACCGACCCCGACGAGTCGTGGGCCTCGTTCGTCTCGGAGGTGAAGGCGCTCCAGTGACCACGACCCTCGAGCGCCCGGTGGAGGAGCGACGTCTCCTCCGCCGGGCGCGGCGGTCCCAGTGGGACGTGCGCCTGGCGCCGTACCTCTACGTCTCGCCCTTCTTCGTCCTGTTCGGGCTCGTCGGCCTCTTCCCCCTCGTCTACACCGGCTTCCTCGCCGTGCACGACTGGGACCGGCTCGCGTACTCGCGCGGTGAGTTCGTCGGCCTCGACAACTTCCGGTTCGTCCTCGCCGACCCGGTGTTCCGCAAGTCCATGGTCAACACCTTCAGCATCTTCGTGCTGTCGACGATCCCGCAGGTCGTCATCGCGGTTCTGGTCGCCGCGCTGCTGAGCACCCGGCTGCGGGCCAGCGGGCTGTGGCGCATGAGCGTGCTGCTGCCCTTCGTGGTGGCCCCGACCGCGGCGGTCCTGATCTTCGGCAGCCTGTTCGCCGACCGCTACGGCCTCGTGAACGCCGCCCTCACCGAGCTGGGCCTCGAGCCGATCCGCTGGCACGTCGAGCGGCTGTGGAGCCACGTGGCCATCGCCGGCATGGTCAACTGGCGCTGGACCGGGTACAACGCGCTCATCTTCCTGGCCGCCATGCAGGCCATCCCGCGCGACCTCTACGAGGCGGCCGCACTCGACGGCGCCGGTCGGGTCCGCCAGTTCTTCTCCGTCACGCTTCCGCTGCTGCGCCCGACGATGATCTTCGTCATCGTCACCAGCACGATCGGCGGGCTGCAGATCTTCACCGAGCCGCGGCTCTTCGACGACACCCCGGCCCGCGAGGGCGGCCCGAGCCAGCAGTACATGACGACGACGCTCTACGTGTACGCCCGCGGGATCGAGGACCAGTTCTACGGACGTGCCTCCGCGGCCGCCTGGGTGCTGTTCCTCGTGATCGTCGCGATCGCGCTGGTCAACTTCCTCGTCGTCCGAGCAGCCACCCGAAGGAGCGAGCGATGAGCAGGCGTCCGGGCTTCGTCACCTACGGCCTGCTGGCCGCGTTCGTCATCGGCTCCGCCCTGCCGCTCTACTGGTCCGTCGTCATCGGCTCCCACACGCGGGAGCGCGCCACCTCGTTCCCGCCGCCCCTGCTGCCCGGCGGGCACTTCCTCGAGAACGCCGCACGCGTGCTCGACACCGTCGAGTTCTGGCAGGCCATGGTGAACAGCCTCGTCGTGTCCACGGCGTGCGCGACGTCCGTGGTGTTCTTCTCCACGCTCGCCGGCTACGCCTTCGCCAAGCTGCGGTTCCGCGGCAGCAACGCGCTCATGGGCTTCGTGGTGCTGACGATGGCCGTGCCGACGCAGCTGGCCATGGTGCCGCTGTTCATCCTGATGCGCGACTACGCGCTGCTCGACACGCTCGTCGCGGTGGCGCTGCCCACCTTGGTGACGGCCTTCGGCGTGTTCTTCATGCGTCAGTACCTGGTGGACGCCGTGCCCGACGAGCTGCTCGAGGCCGCCCGCATGGACGGCTGCTCGATGCTGCGCACCTTCTGGACGGTGGCGGTCCCGGCGGGGCGGCCCGCGATGGCGATCCTGTTCGTCTTCACGTTCATGACGGTCTGGACCGACTACCTGTGGCCGCTCGTCGCGCTGCAGCGCACCGAGACCCTGCAGCTGGCGCTCGACCGGCTGGCCCTGACCGGGCAGGGGCAGTCGACCGACTACGCCCTGGTGCTCGCGGGGTCGGCCATGTCGACGGTGCCCCTCCTGATCCTGTTCGTCCTCGCCGGCCGACAGCTCGTCGCCGGCATCATGCAAGGAGCCGTCAAGGGATGACCGAGACATCTTTCCCCTCCAGCTTCCTCTGGGGCGCGGCCNCCTTCGCGCGGGTCCCGGGAGCCGTGCTCGACGGCGACACCGGTGACGCCGCGTGCGACCACTACCACCGGGTCGAGGAGGACGTCGACATCATGGCGTCGCTCAACCTCGACGCCTACCGCTTCTCCACGTCGTGGGCACGCGTCCGGCCCGACGGCAGGGAGCCGAACCAGCGCGGTGTCGACTTCTACGCCCGGCTCGTGGACACGCTGCTCGACCGGGGCATCACCCCGTGGGTGACGCTCTACCACTGGGACCTGCCGCAGGTGCTCGAGGACGCCGGCGGCTGGACGAACCGCGACACCGCGCACCGGTTCGCCGAGTACGCCCTCACGCTGCACGACGCCCTCGGCGACCGCGTGCCCTACTGGACCACGCTGAACGAGCCGTGGTGCTCGGCCTTCCTCGGCTACACCGGCGGCCAGCACGCGCCCGGACGGCAGGAGGGCGTGGCGGGCCTCGTGGCCGCGCACCACCTGATGCTCGGCCACGGCCTGGTCGTCGACGAGCTGCGCCGCCGCGGGGTCGACGGGCGCGAGGGCGGGCAGGTGGGCATCACGCTCAACCTCACCGTGCCGGAGCCCTTCGACCCGACCGAGCCGGCCGACGTGGCCGCGTCGCACCGGGTCGAGCACCTGTTCAACCGGGTGTTCCTCGACCCGATCCTGCGCGGGTCCTACGCCGAGGAGATCCACCAGCTCACCGACGGGCTGTGCTGGCGCGGTCACCCGTGGCAGTCGGCGATCCGTGACGGCGACCTCGCGCTCATCGGTGCACCGATCGACGTGCTCGGCGTGAACTACTACCACGGCGACGCGGCGTCCGGCCGTCCTCACCGCGACGCCGACCTCCTCGGCTCCCGCATCCGCCACCCCTCCCGGGAGACCACGTCGCCCTACCCCGGTGGCGAGGCGATCACCTTCCCGCGGCGGGGACTGCCCGTGACCGGTCTGGACTGGGAGGTCCAGCCCGAGGGACTCACCGACCTGCTCGTCGCGCTGAACGACGACTACGACCTGCCGGCCGTGTACGTGACCGAGAACGGCGCCGCCTACCCCGACGTCGTGGCCGACGACGGCACGGTCGACGACCCCGAGCGCCTGGCGTTCGTGGCCGGACACCTGCGGGCGGTCCACGCGGCGATCGAGAAGGGGGTCGACGTGCGCGGCTACTTCGTGTGGTCGCTGCTCGACAACTTCGAGTGGGCCTACGGCTACGACCAGCGGTTCGGCATCGTGCACGTCGACTACGAGACCCAGCAGCGCACGCCCAAGTCGAGCGCTCTCTGGTACTCCCGCGTGGCGGCGCAGGGGATCCTCTAACGTGCGACAGGTGAGCGAGGACCTGACGGCACCCGGGGGTGCCCCGACGCTCGACGAGGTCGCCCGGCTCGCGGGCGTCTCGCGCGCCACCGCGTCGCGCGCCATCAACGGCGGTCATCGGGTGTCGCCACGGGCGCTGACCGCCGTCGAGGACGCGGTCCGCACCCTGGGCTACCGGCCCAACCCGGCCGCGCGCAGCCTCGTGACGCGTCGCACCGACTCGGTCGCGCTCGTGGTGCCGGAGCCCGACGAGCGCGTGTTCGCGGACCCGTTCTTCGGCCACACGCTGCGCAGCGTGAACCGCGTGCTCGACGAGCGCGACCTGCAGCTCGTGCTGCTGCTCGCCCGCCCCGGCGAGGAGGGCCGCCTCCTGCGGTACCTGAGCCGACGCAACATCGACGGCGCCCTCGTCGTCTCGCACCACCGGCACGACCGGCTGGCCGAGCACCTCAGCGGCCTCGGCCTCCCGGCGGTCTTCGTGGGCCGGCCCTGGGCCGCGGTGCGGACCCTGTCGTGGGTCGACACCGACAACGTCGCGGGTGGACGGCTCGCGGCGCAGCGTCTGCTCGACGGCGGTCGGCGCCGGCTCGCGACGATCGCCGGACCGGCGGACATGGCCGCGGGCGCCGACCGGCTCGCCGGGTGGTGCGAGGTCGTGGAGGGCGCCGGTCTGTCGGCCTCGGCCGTGCGGCGCGGCGACTTCACCGAGTCCGGGGGTCTTGCCGCGGGTCGCGCGCTGCTCGCCGAGCACCCCGACCTCGACGGCCTGTTCGCCGCCTCGGACCTGATGGCGGCGGGCGCCCTGCGCGCCCTCGCCGAGGCGGGTCGCAGCGTCCCCGGCGACGTCGCCGTGGTCGGCTACGACGACCTCGAGGTGGCTGAGCGGACCTCGCCGACCCTCACCACGGTGCGCAACCCGGTCGGCGAGATGGTGGAACGGGCCACCCGGCTGCTGCTCGACCAGCTCGCCGACGTCGGGGAGCGCGAGGCCGAGCAGGTCGTCTTCCCTCCCGCGTTGGTCTCCCGCGACAGCGCCTGAGCCCCTACGATGCGGGCGTGAGCACGTCCGACCAGCCAGCGTTCGACCCGAGCCTGCTCATCGACGTCGCGGCCGACTTTCTGTTCGACGGCGGACCGACCCTCA
>NZ_LMMY01000011.1:402717-403330 GCF_001422865.1 Aeromicrobium sp. Leaf272 | reverse complement strand
CCTCGGCTTCCCGGAGGTCGAGGACGACAAGGTCGCGTTCACCGAGGCCGACGTCGCGGCGCTGAAGGTCACGAAGCGGCTGATCGACCTCGGGGTGCTCGAGGAGGACCGGCTGCCGCAGTTCGTCCGGTCCCTCGGGCGGACCTTCGCCCGGCTCGCCGACTGGCAGACGCGCCTCCTGCTCGGCGTGCTGCAGACCGAGGACGGGGGCCAGCCGCCGCTCGACGTGCTCGCCGAGGTGATCCCGATGGTCGAGGAGGTGCAGGGCTACGTGTGGCGGCGGCACCTGCTGGCCACTGCCTCGCGGATCGCGCTGCGCGACGTGCGGTCGGAGTCCGAGCGCCATCTCGTCGTCGGGTTCGTCGACATCGTCGGGTACACCTCGCGCAGCCGGCAGATGAGTCCGCGCGCGCTCGGTGCGATGGTCGAGTGGTTCGAGCGCGTCGTCACCGAGCTGGTCGTTCAGCACGGCGGACAGGTGATCAAGACCATCGGCGACGAGGCCCTGTTCACGGTGGACGACCCGACCGAGGCCGCGCTGCTCGCGCTCGAGCTGGTCGAGCGGGCCGAGGCCGACGAGCAGTTCCCCGACGTCCGCGTCGGGCTCGCCCAC
>NZ_LMMY01000011.1:401085-402709 GCF_001422865.1 Aeromicrobium sp. Leaf272 | reverse complement strand
CCTCGGTGGCGCGCCCGGCGCGCGTCCTCGTCGACCACGACCTCGCCGAGCTGCTCGACCACGACGACTTCCGGCTGCGCCGCACACGGCGGGTCTCGGTCAAGGGCTACGAGCACCTCGAGCCGTGGGCGCTCAAGCGTCCACGCGAGAGCTGAGCGTCCGCGCCACCGCGTTGGCGGCCGCGCGCCCGGCCCGGTTCGCCCCGATCGTCGAGGCCGACGGTCCGTAGCCGACGAGCTGCACCCGCGGGTCGGCGGTGGCCGTCGTGGACGTGGCGAGCGTGGCGCCCAGCTGGATGCCACCCCTCGGTGAGCGCAGGTGCAGCGGCGCCAGGTGGTCGACGTCGGGGCGGAAGCCGGTGGCCCAGAGGATCACGTCGACCTGTTCCGTCCGCCGCCCACGGCCCGGCACCCCCGCCGGGTCGTCGCCCCACACGGCGCCGTCCGGCACGAGCCGGTCGAACATCGGCAGCCGCTCGTAGGCGCCGAGCCGCTCGGCCTCGGCCTCCTGCTCGCGCAGCATCAGCCCGGTCACGCTCACGACGCTGCGCGGCGGGAGCCCGGCCCGGACCCGCTCCTCGACCATCGCCACGGCCTCGCGGCCCGCCTCGGGGTCGAAGGGCTCGGTGCGCCACACGGGCTCGCGGCGGGTCACCCACAGGGTGTCCGTGACCGGCCGCAGCGCGCCGAGGAACTGGACGGCCGAGGCGCCGCCGCCGACCACCATGACGCGCCGCCCGCGGAAGTGCTCCGGGCCGGGGTAGTCGACGGTGTGCAGCTGCTCGCCTGCGAAGACCTCCTGGCCGGGGTAGCGCGGCACGAACGGCCGCCGCCAGGTCCCGGTGGCGTTCACCAGGGTCCGGGTGCGCCAGGTGCGGTCACCGGCGTGGACGACGAGGAGGTCGTCCCCCGTTCCTGGCACCGACTCGACCCGGTCGACCGCCACCGGTCGTTCGACCGGCAGGTCGTGCGCCCGCTCGTACGCGGCGAAGTAGGCGGGCACGAAGACGTTGGCCCGCTCGTGACCCTCGGCCGGGGGCACGGGCGCGTCGGGCAGGTCGGCCACGCCGTGCACGTCGGACATGGTCAGCGCGTCCCAGCGGTGCTGCNGGTACGACGCGGAGAGGCCGGCCTGGCCTGCACCGATCACCACGCTCTCGAGGACCTCCACGTCCACGGGAACGCCGGGAGGCCCGGGTCTATGCCCGTCAGCCGTGCAGCCGGGAACCCTTGAGCGACTTGTCGACCGCGTTCTTCGGCCCGTGCACCGCGATCCCCACGAGGTCGAGCGCGTCGGTCGGCACCGCCGCGACGGCCGCGCGGTTGGCGGCGTCGTGGCCGGTCGAGAACATCTCGTGGGTGTAGACCGCGAGGGGCAGCGCTCGGGACACGACCTTCGCGTGGGCTCGAGAGAGGGTCGCGGCATCAGCGGTCAGGACGACGACGGGCTGGCGCAGCAGTGGCAGGTAGCGCTGCCCGTCGGCGTCCTCGTACGGCTCGCCGAGGAGCTCGGGGTTCGCGGCGACCCCGCTCACGAGGAAGGCGGTCACGTTGAGCTCCTGCCAGGGGAGCAGGTCGTCGCGCAGGACGACGGCGATCTTGGTGTCGAAGCGGATGTCCTCCAT
>NZ_LMMY01000011.1:397308-401080 GCF_001422865.1 Aeromicrobium sp. Leaf272 | reverse complement strand
CCCCTGGTCCGCGAGGTGTTCCACGCGACGATGACCTCGCACGCGTACCCGGCGCACACCCACGACACCTGGACGGTGCTGCTGATCGACGAGGGGTGCGTGGCGTACGACCTCGACCGGCACGCGCGCACGGCGCCGGAGCGGCACGTCAGCCTGCTGCCGCCGCACGTCACCCACGACGGTCGGTCGGCCTCGCAGGACCACGGCTTCCGCAAGCGCGTCCTCTACCTCGACGCCACCTGGTTGCCGGCGTCGGTGACCGGCCACGCCGTCGACCGTCCGGTGCTGCCCGGTGCTGCGGCCCGGGCACTCACCGAGGAGCTCCACGAGGTGCTCGCCCGACCCGAGGACACCTGGCAGGCGGAGTCGCTGCTGCTGGGCCTGCGCGACGTCGTGCTCGGCTCGGGCCGGCAGGTGATCCCCCCTGCTGCCGACGTCCCGGCCGCGCGGGCGCTGCGCGACGTGCTCGACGACCACGTCGTCGACGGGATCACGCTCGAGGAGGCCGCCGGTCTGCTCGGCCGCTCACCGGCGCACCTGGCGCGGTCGTTCCAGCGGGCCTACGGGCTGCCGCCGCACCGCTACGTCGTGGGTCGACGGGTCGACCGGGCTCGCGCGCTGCTGTTGCACGGCGTCCCCGCCGCTGACGCCGCCACCGCAGCCGGGTTCTGGGACCAGGCGCACCTCACCCGGCACTTCCGTCGGACCGTCGGCACCACGCCCGCCCGCTTCGCCAGGTCGGTCTAGACCGCGGTCTGGCGGATCAGCCTCAGGACGAGCTCGGGGTCGTCGGCCATCGGCACGTGACCGCAGCCGGGCAGGGGCTCGTGGCGGGCCTGCGGCAGGCGGGACTTCGCGACGGCTGCCTGGGCGTAGGGCAGGAGGCGGTCCTTCGTGCCCCACGCGACGGTGGTGGGGACCGGCACCTGGCTCGCGAAGCGGTACGTGACGCCTTCCCGAGCGGTGCGCTCGAAGGCCGTCGCGTGCTTGAGGGCCAGCGAGTCGCCGTAGGTGTGGTCGGCGTCGTGGCGCTCGGGTCGGGCGTAGAGGATCGCGCCGATGGCCCGCCGTCCGCGCAGGTCGGCGGCCAGGCGCTGGAGCAGTCGCGCCGGGGTGAGCAGCGCCGACAGCCGCATGAGCAGCAGCGGCACGAGCGCCTGGAACCGGTTGACGGGTCCGAAGAACCCGGCGGGGCTGAGCGCCGTCACCGACGAGACGAGGCCGCGGGAGCCGAGCTCGAGCGCGATGGCGCCCCCGAGGGAGTTGCCCACGACGTGCGGCTTCGCGACGCCCCACCGCTCGAACTGGTCGAGCATGTGCTCGCACGCGTTCTCCATCGAGTACCGGACGCCGCCGGCGAAGGCGGGGGACTCGCCGAACCCGGACAGGTCGGGGGCGATCACGTCATAGTCGCGGGCGAGGTCGTCCAGGAGCGGGTCCCAGGCCTGGCGACGATGGCCGATGCCGTGCAGGAGGACGAGCGGGGGAGCGCCGGGCGTGCCGCGTCGGGTGTAGGCGAGATCAGGATGCACGGCAGCATGGTGCCACATACCGACGGTATCTCGACACCCTCTCGACATCGTGACAGTAGGACTGTCACAATGGTGCTGTGACGATCAACTCCGGTTCAGGGCCCCTGCAGGGCGTGCGCGTCGTCGAGATCGTGGGCATCGGCCCCGGTCCCTTCGCGGCCATGATGCTCGCCGACCTCGGCGCCGACGTCGTCCGGGTGCACCGCCCCGGCGGCGGTGGCCTCCAGCTCACGACCCCCGAGCAGGACCTGCTCGGCCGCGGTCGCCCCTCCGTCGCGCTGGACCTCAAGGACCCCCGTGGCGTCGAGACCGTGCTGCGGCTCGTCGAGTCCGCCGACGTGCTGCTCGAGGGCTTCCGTCCCGGCGTCACCGAGCGCCTCGGCATCGGCCCCGACGCCTGCCTGGCCCGCAACCCCGCGCTCGTCTACGGCCGCATGACCGGGTGGGGCCAGGACGGACCGCTCAGCCAGACCGCGGGCCACGACATGAACTACATCGCCGTCGCCGGTGCGCTCGACCCGATCGGCCGCCGACCCGGCGACGCCCCCACGTTCCCGATGAACCTGCTCGGCGACTTCGGCGGCGGGTCCCTCTACCTGGTGGCCGGCGTGCTGGCCGCGGTGCTGCACGCGCGCAGCACGGGCGAGGGCCAGGTCGTCGATGCCGCCATCACCGACGGCACCGCCCACCTCATGACCATGGCCGTCACGATGCAGCAGTCGGGCAGCTGGGACGGGCGTCGCGGCACCAACCTGCTCGGTGGGGCCGCCCCCTTCTACGACGTCTTCGAGACCTCCGACGGGCGCTGGATGTCCGTCGGCCCCCTGGAGCCGCAGTTCTTCGCCGCGTTCACCGACCTCCTGGGAGGCGACCTGCCCGGCCAGTACGAGCTCGAGCGCTGGCCCGAGCTGCGCGAACGGATCGAGGATCGGTTCTCCGCCCGCAGCCAGGCCGAGTGGGTGGAGGTCTTCGAGGGCAGCGACGCCTGCGTGCACCCGGTGCTCCCGCTGGCCGAGGCCTACGAGCACCCGCACAACGTCGCGCGGGGCACCTACGTGGAGCACCACGGCACCACCCAGCCCGCGCCGGCCCCACGCTTCTCGCGCACCGAGGCCCGCCTCGGCTCCGCGCCCGAGGCGCCCGGCGCCAGCACACGTGACGCACTGACCGCCTGGGGCATCGACGACGTCGAGTCCCTCATCGCCGACGGCGTCGCCGTCCAGGCCTGACCGACCATCTCGCAAGCACCGAAAGAGGACCCCATGAAGCGCACCATCTTCGACGCCGACCACGAATCCTTCCGCGACACCGTCCGCACGTTCTGCGAGAAGGAGATCGCGCCGCACCACGACCAGTGGGAGAAGGACGGCATCGTCCCCCGCGAGGTCTGGGAGAAGGCCGGCGAGCTGGGCCTGCTCGGCTTCATGATGCCGGAGGAGCACGGCGGAGGCGGCATCGACGACTTCCGCTACAACGCGATCCTGTCCGAGGAGATCACCCGGGTCGGGGCGAGCGGCATCGGCTTCGTCATCCAGACCGACCTCGTGTCCGGCTACCTGCTCTCCTACGCCACCGACGAGCAGAAGGCGCGCTGGTTCCCGAAGTTCTGCAGCGGCGAGATGATCACGGCCATCGCCATGACCGAGCCGGGCACCGGCTCGGACCTGCAGGGCATCAAGACCCGCGCGATCCTTGAGGGCGACGAGTACGTCATCAACGGCTCCAAGACCTTCATCACCAACGGCATCAACGCCGACCTCGTGCTGGTCGTCTGCCAGACCGACCCCGAGGCCGGCGCGATGGGCTTCTCGCTCATCGCGGTGGAGCGGGGCACGCCCGGCTTCGAGCGTGGTCGCAACCTCGACAAGATCGGCCTGAAGGCCCAGGACACCGCCGAGCTCTACTTCGAGAACGTGCGCGTGCCCAAGGAGAACCTCATCGGCGAGCCCGGCCAGGGCTTCATCTACCTGATGGAGAAGCTGCCCCAGGAGCGTCTCTCGATCTCCGTGGTCGCAGCCGCCGCGTGCCGCGCCGCGATCGACATGACGCTCGACTACGTCAAGGAGCGCAAGGCGTTCGGCAAGCCCGTCGGCTCCTTCCAGAACAGCCGCTTCGTGCTGGCCGAGCTGGAGACCGAGGCGAGGATCGCGCAGGTGTTCGTCGACGAGTCGATCACGCAGCACAACCGCGGCGACCTCACCGTCTCCGACGCCGCCATGGGCAAGTGGTGGACCACCGAG
>NZ_LMMY01000011.1:394139-397253 GCF_001422865.1 Aeromicrobium sp. Leaf272 | reverse complement strand
CCTCGACACCCGCATCCAGACGATCTACGGCGGCACCACCGAGATCATGAAGGAGATCATCGGGCGTTCCATGGGCCTGTGACCTTCGGCGTGCCGACGGGCACCACGCGGCCTCGGCCGCGTGGTGCCCGTCCGTCGTAAATCACGCCTGGCGCTCGGACTCCTGCTCCTTCGCCTTCTCCCGACGGTAGGAGGGGAGGGAGGCCAGCACGCCGGCGCCGAGGATCAGCACCACGCCACCGAGCGACCACTCGGGCCCGACCTTGCCGAAGATCTCCCCGTAGGTCATCTTCGCGGCGATGAACACGAGCAGCGCGGCGAGTGCGGCCTTGAGGTGGCGCAGTCGCGCCACGAGCTCGGCCACGAGGAAGAACAGCGGCCGCAGGCCCAGCAGCGCGAACGCGTTGGCGGCGAACACGACGTAGGTGTCGGTGGTGATGCCGAGGATCGCGGGAACCGAGTCGACGGCGAAGATGATGTCGACGACGGCGATGGCCACCAGCGCGGCGCCCGCCGTGGTCAGCATGCGCTTGCCGTCGACCTTCGCGAGGAGCTTGTCGCCGTGGTCGCCCTCGGCGATCGTCATGCGGTTCTTGACGCCCTCGATCAGCTTCTCGTCACCGTCGTGGTCGTTGCGGTGACGCCACAGCCGCAGGCCCGTCCAGGCGAGCAGCGCGGCGAACGGGTACGTCAGCCAGGAGGCGGCGTCGAGCGCGGCGGCACCGACCAGGATGAAGATCAGCCGCAGCACCAGGGCGAGCACGATGCCGTACGTCAGCAGGCGCACCCGCTTCGGTGTCGGGATGGCGAAGGCGCCGAAGACGACGAGGAAGACGAACACGTTGTCCAGCGACAACGACTTCTCCACGAGGTAGCCGGCGAGGTAGGTCGTGGACTGCTCGGTGGTGCCGAACAGGTAGAGAACGCCGCCGAAGGCCAGGGCGATCGCGATCCAGACGATGCTCCAGATCGCGGCGACGCGCGGCGGCATGTCGTCGCGGGCCCGCACCAGGATCAGGTCGACGACGAGCAGGATCGCCAGGGCGGCGAACAGCAGGGTCCAGTCCAGAGGAGTGCCGAGAGGCATGAGGGAACGTCCTTCGCGGTGCAGTGTCAGGTCTGACAGGGATCGCGAAGGTTTCTCCACCCGGGAGGGCCACCTGGTGCGGATCCGGATGGCCGGACCGTGCTGACGCACTCAGGTCGACGGGATACTTCCCTTCGATGTGCAGGAGTTTACCGAGTGCCGCGAAACGTCGCAGCACGAGCGGACGTGACGTCAGTCGCGGTCGTTGGCCTTGCGCCGCACGGTCCGCCGCTTCTCGTCGTCGACGGCCTCCTCGTACGCGGTGACGAGGGCCTGCACCGTCAGGGGCTTGAACCGCTCGATCATCGCGGTCATCAGCTCGGGCGGCTGGCCCGACGCCACCAGCTGCGGCCACACGGACGTGCGGAACAGCTCGGTCAGCTCGATCGCGAGCGCGCGCCCGTGCTCGGTGACCATGCGCCGCGCGGCGAGCGCGGCGTCGACGGGAAGGCCTGCGTCGAGGAACCCCATGCCGACGGCCAGGTGGGCCGGCGCGAGGCGGAACACGTCCTCGGTCGGGGTGGGCTCGACCACGCCGATGGCCACCAGGACCTCGAGGTCGTCGTCGCTCAGCTGGCGTCCGGCGCGCTTCTCGAGCATCGTCCGGTCGAGCGTCTCGGGCATCTCGGGCGTCCAGGGCGCGAGCAGCGTGCGGTGCAGCGCCACCTGCTCGGGCGTCGCGTCGGCCGGGATCTGCTCGAGGTAGCCCTCGATCGCCGCGAGCGTGAAGCCGTGCGCCTGCAGCTCCTTCACGAGCTCGAGGCGGGCCAGGTGGTCGGGGCCGTAGTAGCCGTTGCGACCCTCCCGGCGCGGCGGCGGGATCAGCCCGCGCCCGGCGTAGAACCGGACCGTGCGGACCGTCATGTCGACGCGCGTGGCGAGCTGCTCCACGCTCATCGTCTCCGTTGCCTGAGGACTCACCCGGCAGAGCGTAGTACCCGGTGTGCGAGATCGACGGATGCGAATGAGGCGTTCGTTCCACTACGGTCCCTGACATGGACAAGCTCTCGGGGAAGAACTCGGCACTGCTCATGGTGGTCGTCCTGGTGCTGGGAGGTGTGCTCTGGGCAACCGGGCTCACCGACAAGATCACCGGGGCGACGAAGGGATCGTCGTCCGAGTCGTCCTCGGGCGCGGACCGTCCGTACGACGCGATCGAGATGCGCGTCCGGAACGTGGCCGACAGCGGCACGTTCACCGCCACGGTCGTCACCACGTCCCGCTACGCGGACAAGGGGCTCGACGCGTACGGCGACGGCCGCGTCACGGTGCGGCTCTACGGGGTCGACACGCCGGGCGCCAGCTACCGCCAGGAGTGCTACGCCGAGGAGGCCAAGGAGTCCCTCGAGAAGCGACTCTCCGAGTCCTCGCAGCGCATCTGGGTCAAGCCCGGTCGTGACGACCGCCGAGGCCGCGCCCTGGCCTGGGTGTGGACGAAGGACGGCGAGCTCCTGCAGGAGAGCCAGCTGGCCGACGGTGCCGCGACCCTGCGCGACGACGCAACCTTCGCCCCGTACGAGAAGCAGGTCACCGCAGCGGAGGCCAAGGCCGAGAAGGCGAAGACGGGACTGTGGGGCGCGTGCGGGTCCTGAGCGCGGTCCTCGCGCTGCTCCTCCTCGCGGGGTGCAGCGACCCGGCGCCGACCCCGCCGACGCCCGAGCAGCGCGCCGACGCCGAGGCCGAGGTCGAGGAGCTGGCGCCGGACGCCTGGGGCCTCGGCGCGCCGATCGCCGAGGCACGTCAGGACATCTGCCAGGAGGGGCAGCAGAGCTCCAAGGTGAGTGAGGTCGACTCGGCCTGCACGCTGGGCCGGTCCTGGATCGTGCCTGCTGCCGCGTCCCGCTCCGACGTCGCCGGGGCGATCGACGACCTGAGCGACCGCCTCGCCGACGCCGGCTGCGAGAGCGCCATGCGCGGCGGTCTCGGCGTGGCCGCGCGCTACTGGCGGGAGGGCGTGCAGTCGGAGCCGGGATCGCTCCCGGGGTCGAGCTTCCGCTGCGGGTCGCGCGGCGTCGACGTCGCGACCG
>NZ_LMMY01000011.1:393940-394133 GCF_001422865.1 Aeromicrobium sp. Leaf272 | reverse complement strand
GGGGGAGAAGGACACGGACGACTTCGGGTCCGACGTGCGCCGCGAGGTCGAGGCCAGTGGGCAGGCGCTCCTGTGGCAGATCACGGTCACGCAGACCTACGCCGTGCGACGCTGAGCACAGCGTGACCCGCGTCACGATCCGGCAGGCCCCTAGCAACTCTGACAGTTGTGGTGTCACAATCGGCACCGAAGG
>NZ_LMMY01000011.1:392759-393911 GCF_001422865.1 Aeromicrobium sp. Leaf272 | reverse complement strand
CAAGCCGATCTCGCTGCTCAACGGGCTGCTCGACGAGATCAAGACCCGCAACCCCGCCCTCGACGCCAACCAGGTCGACGACGTCGTCCTGGGCGTCGTCTCGCCCGTGGGCGACCAGGGCGCCGACATCTCCCGCACCGCGGTCCTGGCGGCCGGCTTCGGCGAGCAGGTCGCCGGCGTCCAGCTGAACCGCTTCTGCGGCTCCGGCCTCGAGTCGGTCAACCAGGCCTCGGCCCGGGTCAAGTCCGGCTGGGAGGACCTCATCGTCGCCGGCGGCGTCGAGTCCATGAGCCGCGTGCCCATGGCCTCCGACGGTGGCGCCTGGGCGATGGACCCCCGGACCGCGCTCGACACCGACTTCGTGCCCCAGGGCATCGGCGCCGACCTCATCGCGACCCTCGAGGGCTTCAGCCGCGACGACGTGGACCAGTTCGCCGCCGAGTCGCAGGCGCGCGCCGCCAAGGCGATCGCCAACGGCTACTTCGCGAACTCCGTCATCCCCGTCAAGGACGTCAACGGCATGACGATCCTCGACCACGACGAGTTCGTGCGCGAGGGAACGACGGCCGAGTCCCTCTCGGGCCTCAAGCCGTCGTTCAAGGACCTCGGCGACTTCGCCGGGTTCGACGCGGTCGCGCTCGAGAAGTACACGACGGTCGAGAAGATCAACCACGTCCACCACGCCGGCAACAGCTCCGGCATCGTCGACGGCGCCTCGCTCGTGCTGATCGGCAACGAGAACGCCGGCGAGCGTCACGGGCTCACGCCCCGCGCCCGCATCGTCTCGACCGCCGTCATCGGCTCGGAGCCGACGATCATGCTGACGGGCCCCGGCCCCGCCTGCCGCAAGGCGCTCGACAAGGCCGGCCTGTCCATCGAGGACATCGACCTGATCGAGATCAACGAGGCCTTCGCCGCGGTCGCCATGAAGCTCATGCGCGACCTCGGCGACTACCCCCACGAGCAGACCAACGTCAACGGCGGCGCGATCGCCATGGGCCACCCCCTCGGCGCCACCGGCGCGATGATCCTCGGCACGCTCGTCGACGAGCTGCACCGCCGCGAGAAGCGCTACGGCATGGCCACGCTGTGCATCGGCGGCGGCATGGGCATCGCCACCATCGTCGAGCGCGTCTGACCCCCAGGAGAGAC
>NZ_LMMY01000011.1:387541-392748 GCF_001422865.1 Aeromicrobium sp. Leaf272 | reverse complement strand
CCGTCGACCGTCTGGTCGACGACATCGCCAAGGACGCCGACGCCGTCAAGGGCGTCATCATCTCCTCGGCGAAGAAGACCTTCTTCGCCGGTGGCGACCTCAAGCTGATGACGCAGGCCACCCCGGCCGACGCGCAGAAGCTGTTCGACAACGTGGAGGGCATCAAGGCCACGCTCCGCAAGCTCGAGACCTCCGGCAAGCCCGTCGTCGCCGCCATCAACGGCGCCGCGCTCGGCGGTGGCCTGGAGATCGCGCTCGCGGCCCACCACCGCATCGCGGCCGACGTCCGGCTCGAGGTCGGCCTGCCCGAGGTGACCCTCGGCCTGCTGCCCGGCGGCGGAGGCGTGACCCGCACCGTGCGCATGTTCGGCCTGCAGGACGCGCTCATGAACATCCTGCTCCAGGGTCCGCGCATGCAGCCGGCCAAGGCCAAGGAGATCGGCCTCATCGACGAGATCGTCCCCGCCGACGAGCTGCTCTCCGCAGCGAAGGCGTGGATCGAGTCGGTCCAGGGCGACGCCGACGCGGCCACGCAGCCGTGGGACCGCCAGGGCTACCGCATGCCCGGTGGGACCCCGTCGAACCCGAAGCTGGCCGCCAACCTGCCCGCGTTCCCGGCCATGCTGCGCAAGCAGACCAAGGGCGCGCCCTACAAGGCGCCGCGCAACATCCTCGCGGCTGCCGTCGAGGGTGCGCAGGTCGACTTCGAGACCGCGAGCCGCATCGAGTCCCGCTACCTGGTGGAGCTCCTCGTCGGCCAGCAGTTCAAGAACATGACGCAGGCGTTCTTCTTCGACCTCGGCTCGATCAACGCCGGTGGCTCGCGTCCGGCGGGCGTGGAGCCCAAGAAGTTCACCAAGGTCGCCGNCGCGCGAGGCGGCCGAGAAGGGCAAGGCCTACAGCGAGAAGCTGCTGGCCAAGAAGCTCGAGCGCGGTCGCACCACGCAGGAGAAGGTCGACGCCTTCCTCGCGCGCATCACGCCCACCGACGACTACGCCGACCTGGAGGGCTGCGACCTCGTCGTCGAGGCCGTCTTCGAGTCGGTCAAGCTCAAGCACGAGGTCTTCGGCGAGATCCAGAAGGTCGTCAAGCCCGACGCCCTGCTCGGCTCGAACACGTCGACGCTGCCCATCACCGGCCTGGCCGAGGGGGTGGAGCGTCCGCAGGACTTCATCGGCATCCACTTCTTCTCCCCGGTCGACAAGATGCCGCTCGTGGAGATCATCGCCGGTGAGCAGACCGACGACGCCGCGATCGCCGGCGCGCTGGACTACGTGCAGCAGATCCGCAAGACGCCGATCGTCGTCAACGACAGCCGCGGCTTCTTCACCAGCCGCGTCATCGGCACCTTCGTCAACGAGGGCATCGGCATGCTGTCCGAGGGCGTCGACCCGGTCTCCATCGAGCGGGCCACCACCATCGCGGGCTTCCCCGCGCCGGTGCTCCAGCTCAGCGACGAGCTCAACCTCGAGCTGATGACGAAGATCCGCAACGAGTCCAAGGCGGCCGTCGAGGCCGAGGGCGGCACGTGGGTCTCCGACCCGGGCGAGCAGATCATCGACACGATGATCGAGCTGGGCCGGCCGGGCCGCCTGAAGGGTGCGGGCTTCTACGACTACGAGGACGGCAAGCGCGTCGGCCTCTGGTCGGGCCTGCGGGAGCAGTTCCCGACGGCCGAGACGCAGCCCGACTTCGAGGACCTCAAGGAGCGTCTGACGTTCCGCATGAGCCTCGAGACGATCAAGTGCCTCGAGGAGGGCGTGCTGCGCACGGTGCCCGACGCGAACATCGGCTCCATCTTCGGCATCGGCTTCCCGGCCCTGCAGGGTGGCGCGATCCAGTACGTCAACGGCTACGAGGCTGCCGACGGATCGATCGGCGTCGAGGCGTTCACGCGTCGCGCGCAGGAGCTGGCCGCCACCTACGGCGACCGCTTCGAGCCCCCGGCGCTGCTGCTGGAGAAGGCGAAGAACGGCGAGAAGTTCGCCTGACCACACCTCGACGAGGCCCCCACGACCCTGCGGTCGTGGGGGCCTCGTCATGAGGTGACGATCCGGTGTAGGACTTGCGTGACGTAGCCACTTCCGTTGAAGTGGCCCGATGGACGTCACCGGCATCGAACGGGCCATCGACGGATTCTTCGCTCCTGCAGCGGACGTCGTCTCGAGCATCATCTTCTTCGAGCTGACGATCGGCGGGATCGCGTTCCCGCTCATCGTCTTCTGGCTCGTGGCGGGCGCACTGGTCTTCACCATCGCCTTCCGCGGCCCGCAGACGTGGGGGGTGGGACACGCGATCGAGCTGGTGCGTGGCAAGTTCGGCAGCAAGGACGACCCGGGCGAGGTCTCGCACTTCCAGGCGCTCGCGTCGGCGGTGTCCGGCACGGTGGGTCTGGGCAACATCGCCGGTGTCGCCGTCGCGGTGACCCTGGGCGGTGCAGGTGCGACCTTCTGGATGATCGTGGCGGGTCTGCTCGGCATGGCCACCAAGTTCGTGGAGTGCACGCTCGGCGTGAAGTACCGCGTGGAGCACGAGGACGGCACCGTCAGCGGTGGTCCCTTCCGCTACCTGCCCATCGCGTTCGAGCGGTTCGGTGCGGCAGTGGCCACGGTCCTGACCGGCGTCTTCGCCGTCGCGATCTTCTTCTTCGGTGCCGTCGGCGGCAACATGTTCCAGGCCAACCAGACCTACGCGCAGGCCAAGAACGTGACCGGCGGCGAGGACGGCTTCCTCGGCTCCGACGGTGCGGCGCTCGCGTTCGGCATCGTCCTCGCGCTGCTCGTCGGCCTCGTGATCATCGGCGGCATCAAGTCGATCGGCCGGGTGACCGAGAAGCTGGTGCCCGCCATGGCCATCGTCTACGTCACCGCCTGCCTCGTGGTGATCGGCGCGAACATCACCAACCTGCCCGACGCGTTCGGCCAGATCATCGGCGGTGCGTTCTCGCCCGAGGGCGTGACCGGCGGTGTCGTCGGCGTGCTGATCATCGGCTTCCAGCGTGCGGCGTTCTCGAACGAGGCCGGCGTCGGCTCGGCGCCCATCGCCCACTCGGCGGTCAAGACGAGCCGTCCGGCGAGCGAGGGCTTCGTGGCGCTCCTGGAGCCGTTCATCGACACCGTGATCATCTGCACCATGACCGCGCTCGTCATCGTCATCGCCGAGCCGCAGAGCTGGCTCGACGGCAAGGCCGCGGTGGCCGCCGGCGACTCGCCGAACCCCGACGGCGTGGTGCTCACGTCGGACGCGTTCGAGACGGTCGTTCCGTGGTTCCCGTACGTGCTGGCGATCGCGGTGGCGTTGTTCGCCTTCTCGACCCTCATCACGTGGGCCTACTACACGCAGAAGGCCTGGACGCACCTGTTCGGCCGCTCGCAGCTCACCGAGCGACTCTTCCAGGTGATCTTCTGCGTGTTCACCGTGTTNCCTGCTCCTGCCGGTGGTGCGCCGGGAGGTGCGCCAGTACTGGGCGGACAAGAAGGCCGACCGGCTGGTGCGCGCCGACTCCTGAGTCGACGCGTTCCGGGACGGGGCCCGGGACGTGACGGCTCTCACGTCGCTTGCAGAGATGAGGCTTGCCTAAGTTAGTGTGTCCTTCGGAATCGTCCCCGAAAGGACTCCCGATGACCCTGCGTCCCCCCATCGTCCTGGCCGCCGCGGCCGCCCTCGTGNNNNCCTCCGGCGACGGCAAGACCTACACCGCGGAGAAGATGCCCGAGCGGATCATCGCGCAGGGTGAGGCCGCCGCCGCGCTCATCGCACACGGCATCGAGCCGGTCGGCATCTTCATCAACCAGCCGCTCGAGGACACGAAGGCGCTCGAGGGCGTCGACGTGTCGGGCATCCCGATCCTCGGCGAGACCTGGGGCACGATCGACGCCGAGAAGGCCGCGGCGCTGAAGCNCGGCAAGCTCGCCCAGGTCGTCGGGCCCACCGCCGACCAGTCGGTCGAGGAGATGCTCGACGGCTTCGAGGAGCTCTCCGAGTCCCTGGGCGCCGACCTCGACTCCGAGCAGATCGCCACCGACAAGGCCACGTTCGAGGCGGCGCGCGACCGGTTCAAGGACACCGTGGCGAAGGCCGAGGGCCTGTCCGTCCTCGGCGTCTCGCCCGCCGACGACCTGCTCTACGTCGCGGTGCCGAAGCACTCCGCCGAGCTGGCCGACTTCAGCCGCTACGGGCTCGACATCACCGTGCCGGACTCCCCGGACCCGGACTTCCCGTACTGGGAGAACCTGTCGTGGGAGAACGCCGACAAGTACCAGCCCGACCTCATCCTCATGGACGACCGCACCTACGACCAGGCCATGAAGATCGTCGCGAAGCAGCCCACGTGGACGAAGGTCAAGGCTGCCGAGGCCGGGGCGGTCACCCCGTGGCCCGCCTTCTGGATCAGCACGTACCGCGCCTACGCCGAGCAGCTCGACATCCTCAGCGACGTGGTCGAGAAGGCCGACCCGGACCTCACGTGAGCACCACGCTCCAGCGCTCGACGTCGACCGAGGCGCCCGCGCCCCGGCACCGGTCGGCGGCGGGCCTCGGCGTGGGCGTGCTCGTGCTGCTCGGGGTGCTCGCGGTCGTCACGTTCGTCAGCATCACCATCGGGGCACGCGGCGTGGGTCTGGGCACGATCTGGACGGCCTTCACCGACTACGACCGGGCGTCGGCCGAGCAGACGGTCATCCGGGAGCTGCGGGTTCCGCGCACCCTGCTCGGCCTGCTCGTCGGGGCGGCCCTCGGCCTCGCGGGTGCGCTGCTGCAGGGCGTCACGCGCAACCCCCTCGCCGACCCCGGGATCATGGGCATCAACATGGGTGCGGCCACCGGCATCGTCGTGGCCGTCATGGTCCTCGACGGCATCAGCCAGTCCGCGTCGGTGTGGGTGGGCTTCGCGGGGGCCGGCATCGCCACCGTGGTGGTCTACGGCGTCGCGTCGTTCGGCCGCGAGGGAGCCACGCCGGTGAAGCTCGCGCTCTCCGGCGCCGCCGTGAGTGCCGCGCTCTACTCCGTCACCACCGGCATCACCATGACCGACGTCGGCGCGCTCAACGAGCTGCGCTTCTGGCAGGTCGGCTCCCTCAGCGGCCGGTACCTTCCGGTGCTCGAGCAGACCTACCCGTTCCTGGTGGCCGGCATCGTCGTGGCGATGCTGCTGGGTCGCGCCCTCAACGGACTGGCGCTCGGCGACGACCTGGCCGTGGCCCTCGGC
>NZ_LMMY01000011.1:380491-387530 GCF_001422865.1 Aeromicrobium sp. Leaf272 | reverse complement strand
CCGCCGCGTGCGGACCGATCGTGTTCGTCGGGCTGATCGTCCCGCACGTGGCCCGCGCGATCTGCGGACCCGACTACCGCTGGATCCTGCCCTACACCCTGCTGCTGAGCCCGGTGATCCTGCTGTCGGCCGACGTGCTCGGGCGGGTGCTGGTGAGCCCCAGCGAGCTCCAGGTCGGCGTGGTGCTCGGGGTGCTCGGTGCGCCTGCGTTCATCGCGCTCGTCCGCTACAAGAACCTGGCCCAGCTGTGAGCGCCGCGACCACGCCCCTGCGCGACGCGGTCCGCGCGCAGCGCCGCGGCCACCGAGCCCGCACGACGGCCATCACCGCAGGTCTCGCGGCGCTGGCGTTCGCGCTGTTCGTGGCCACCATGATGATCGGCACCTTCCGGCTCACTGCCTGGGAGGTGGTCGGGAGCGTCTTCCGGCTCACGGACGACCCGAGCGTCGACTTCATCGTGCTCGACCTGCGCCTGCCCACGGCCGCCACGGCGGTGGGCGTGGGCCTCGCGCTCGGTGTCGCGGGCCTCGTCTTCCAGCGGCTGCTCGCCAACCCGCTGGCCTCGCCCGACTTCGTGGGCATCTCCGGTGGCGCCAGCCTGTTCGCCGTCTCGACGATCCTGTTCTCCACGTGGGGTGCGGTCGCGACGTCGGGCATGGCACTGCTCGGGGCCGTGCTCGCCGCCGTCGCGGTGTACCTGCTGGCCTGGCGCGACGGCATCACCGGCTACCGGTTCATCCTCATCGGCATCGGCCTGTCCGAGCTGTTCGTGGCGCTCACCGGCTACGTGATCGCGAAGGCCGAGCTGAGCGACGCGCGCGAGGCGATGACCTGGCTCGTGGGCTCGGTCGGCTCGGCCGGCCCGTTCGAGCTGCGCGCGCTGCTGATCGGCGTCGCGGTGCTGCTGCCGGTCGTGCTCGTGCTGTCGCGGCGGCTCGGCGCGCTCGAGCTCGGCGACGACGCGGCGTCCGCGCTCGGCGTGAGCGTGGAGCGATCGAGGCTCGTCCTCCTCGCGCTGTCGGTCGTGCTCGTGGCGCTCGCCACCGCCGCGGCCGGCCCCGTCGCCTTCGTGGCGCTCATCTCCGGACCGATCGCGATCCGGCTCGTCGGCAACGCCGCCAGCCTGCCGGCGGCCGCCTTCGTCGGTGCCGTCATCGTGCTCCTGGCCGACCTCGTCGCGCAGCACGCCCTGCCCGTCGCCCTGCCCACCGGGGTGATCACCGGCGCCGTCGGCGCCCCCTACCTCATCTGGCTGCTCGCCACCGTCAACCGGGAAGGACGCGGAGGATGACCACCACCAGCACCGGCCGCACCCATGACCCCCGCACCCATGAGCTGAGAGCGCAGGACCTCACGCTCGGGTACGCCGAGACCGACGTCGTGTCCCGCCTGGACGTGGAGATCCCGCCCGGCCGGATCACCGTCATCGTCGGCGCCAACGCGTGCGGCAAGTCGACGCTGCTGCGGGGCCTCGCCCGGCTGCTCAAGCCGCGCCACGGCACCGTCCTGCTCGACGGGACGTCGGTGCACGAGCAGCGCTCCGCCGACGTCGCCCGCATCGTCGGCCTGCTGCCGCAGACGCCCGTCGCGCCCGACGGCATCACGGTGGCCGACCTGGTGGGTCGTGGCCGCTACCCGCACCAGGGATGGTTCCGCCGCTGGAGCCCGGAGGACGACGCAGCCGTCGCCGAGGCGCTGGAGGCCACCGGCACCGCCGACCTCGCCGACCGCCCGATCACGGGGCTGTCGGGCGGACAGCGCCAGCGCGTCTGGGTGGCCATGGCACTCGCGCAGGACACCGACCTGCTGCTCCTCGACGAGCCCACCACCTACCTCGACATCAACCACCAGGTGGAGCTGCTCGACCTGCTCACCGACCTCAACCGCGAGCACGGCAAGACCATCGCGATGGTGCTGCACGACCTCAACCTCGCGTTCCGCTACGCCGACCACATCATCGCCATGAAGCACGGCGAGATCGTCGTGGAGGGCAGCCCGTCCGACGTCATCGACGCGGCCGTGGTGGAGGACGTGTTCGGGCTCGCCTGCCAGGTGGTGCCCGACCCCGTGAGCGGCACGCCGCTCGTCGTGCCGCGCAGCCGTCACCACGTCGGCGGGCTCACGTCCGAGGCGGAGTCACCGGCCGCCGTCTGATCCTCAGCATTCGGCGAGCTCCGCGAGCAGGTTGTCGACCGCCGCGTCCGCCGCGCGCCGCGAGCTCTCGGCGGTGGCAGCACCGAGGTGCGGGGTCGGCACGACGCGCGGGTGGGCGAGCAGGGCGGAGGCCGGTGGTGGCTCCACCGCGAACGCGTCGACGCTGTACCGCGACACGTGGCCCGCCTCGAGACGTGCGAGGAGTGCCACCTCGTCCACGAGAGTCGAGCGGGCGGTGTTGAGGAGCACGACGTCGTCACGCAGGAGACCGACGCGTCGCGCGTCGAGCAGCGGTCCGTCGGGTCCCGGCGGCACGTGCAGGGACACCACCTCGCTCGTGCCGAGGAGGGTGTCCAGCTCGACCAGGGGCACGTCGGCATCGTCGAGGAACGGGTCGTGGGCGACGACCTCCATGTCGAGCGCGCGAGCGAAGCGGCCGAGGTGTCGGCCGATGGCCCCGTAGCCGACGATGCCGAGTCGGCGTGCCTCGACCTCGCGGCCGGCCGTCCGCTCCCAGGTCCCGGATCGCAGTGCGGCGGACGCCTCGGTCACGCCGCGCAGACCCTCGATCATCAGTCCGAGGGCGAGCTCCGCGACGCCTCGGGCGTTCGCGCCGCGCGCCGTGAGCACGGTGACACCGGCCGCGTCTGCCGCACGGGGGTCGATGGCGTCGCGGCCTGCGCCGTTGCGGCTGATCACGCGGAGTGCGTCGGCGTGCTGCAGCACCTCCGGGCCGATCGGCTCGACGCCGGCGACCCACCCCACCGCCCCTGGGACCGCCGCCACCAGCTCGGCGGTGGTCGGCTGACGACCGGGAGCCGGTGTGACGACCTCGTACCCGGCCGCTGTCAGACGGTCGATCGCCGCGGAGGGACCCGGGGCGGACAGGGATCGAGGCGTCACCAGGACGCGGCGGGCGGTCATGCCGCCGTCCCGCGAGCGCCGAGGACGCCGAGCAGGCGCTCGACCTCGAGGGCCATCGCCTCTCTCGCGGGGCGCACGTAGCCGCGCGCGTCCAGCAGCTCCGGACGAGCGTCCAGCTGGTCGCGCAGGGCTGTCGTGAAGACCTTGTTGAGGTGCGTCGCGATGTTGATCTTCGTCATCCCCCGGGTCACGACCTCGCCGAGAGTGGCGTCGTCGACGCCGGAGGACCCGTGCAGGACCAGTGGCACGGGCACGGCAGCGGCGATGGCGGCCACGAGATCGAGGTCGACCGCGGCGTCGCGTGTCGCCATGGCGTGGGAGGTGCCCACCGCGACCGCGAGCGAGTCGACGCCGGTGTCGAGGCAGAACCGGGCAGCGTCCTGCGGGTCGGTCCGGGCGCCGGGCGCGTGCACGCCGTCCTTGCCGCCCACCTCGCCGAGCTCGGCCTCGACGGCGACGCCGGCCGCGTGGCAGTGCGCCACGACTCGTCGGGTGACCTCGCGGTTCTCCTCGTCGGGCAGCTTCGAGCCGTCGAACATCACCGACGTCAGGCCGAGGTCGACCGCCTCGTGCACGAGGCCCACGTCCTCGGCGTGGTCGAGGTGCACGGCCACGGGCACGGTCGCCGCCTCCGCCAGGGCGATCGAGGCGAGCGCGATCGGCCGCAGGGACCCGTGGTAGCGCACCGCGTTCTCGCTGATCTGGATGACCAGCGGCGCCCCGGCTGCTTCTGCGCCTGCAACGAGGGCTTCTGCGTGCTCGAGGAGCGTGGTGTTGAAGGCGCCGACGCCATGACCCGCAGCACGTGCGGACAGGACGAAGGTTCGGGGGTCAACGAGCGGCATGGTCCTCCTCGGGACCGGGGACCCGGAGGTCCGCGAGGGAGCGGGCCGCCGCACGGGCGGCCTCGAAGCGCGCCCGAGCGAGCGCGTGGTCGGGGTGGGGCCGGGGATCCACCCGGAGCGCGACGGTGCGTGCCGCGTGGAGCGGGCTCGTGTCGTCCCAGACGCCGAGACCGAGCCAGCCGAGCGCCGCCGCGCCGAGCGCCGCGCCGTGCTGCTCGGCAGCCGGTCGCTCGACGCCGCGACCGAGCAGGTCGGCCAGAACCTGGAGGACGAAGGCGCTGCGCGCTCCTCCACCGAGGGCGGTCACGCTGTCGGAACGGTCGCCGAGCAGCTGCGTCGCGGCGTCGGCCAGCCCGAACCCGATGCCCTCCACGAGGGCGCGGGCGAGGTCTCCGTGGGTGTGCCCGAGGTCCAGGCCGAGGAAGCTGCCCCGGACGCGGGGACCGCCCTCGAGCACGGTCCCGCCCGCAAGAGTGGGGGCACAGGCCAGGCCATGCGCACCTACGGGGGACGCTGCCGCCTCGTCGAGGAGGTCTGCGACGTCACGGCCGAGGAGGTCGGCGAGCCAGCCGAGGCTGCTCCCGCCCCCGAAGATCGACAGGGCAGAGACGTACAGGTCCGGCAGCACGTGGTCGAAGACGAACGGGCGCCCCACCGCGTCCAGAACCGGCTCGACGGAGGAGACGGAGAACCAGTTGGAGGAGCCCAGCGACAGGTAGGACCGACCCTCGGTGTCCAGCCCGGCGCCCAGTGCCATGCACGAGTTGTCCACCCCGCCGCACACGACCGGCACGCCGACCGGGATGCCGGTCGCCCTGGCCGCGTCGGCACGGACGCTGCCCACGACGTCGGTGGACGCGACGATGTCGGGCCACCAGGACTGCGGGACGTCCAGCGCCGTGGTCGTCGCCCGGTCGTAGCACCGTCGGCGCAGGTCGTAGGTGCCCGAGCCCGACGCGTAGCTCGGGTCGGTCCGACGCGCGCCGGTGAGTCGCAGGTTCACCCAGTCCTTGCTGCCGAGCAGCTGGGACGTGCGGGCGGCGACCTCCGGCTGCTCGGCGCGCAGCCAGGCAGCCTTGAACACGGTGTACATGCCCGCCGGGAAGCCGTTGCCGGTCCGGTCGTACCAGTCGTGCTCGGAGACCGTCGCGAACCAGTCCTGGGCGGCGCGCTCCCCGCGGGTGTCGGACCAGATGGGCACGGAATCGAGCAGCGTCGTGCCCTCGGCGTCGACGGGGACCATGGCGAGGCTGTGGCCGGAGAGTGCGACGGCCGCGACGTCGTACCCAGCCTGCAGCAGCGTCCGGCAGGACCGCGTGACGGCAGACCACCAGTCCGCAGGACGCTGCTCGTGTCGGCCCGGACCCGGGTAGGTCGTCGGATACCCCTCGAAGCTCTCCGCGAGCACCGTCGCCGACTGGTCGACGAGTGCCGCCTTGCACCCGCCGGTGCCGAGATCCAGCGCCAGGACGACGTCGGTCACGGGCCGTCCCCTCGTCCCGGTCCCAGGACCACGTCGACCTCCGCGCCCGACCGCATGCGCGACAGGCGCGACTTCATCAGCTGGATGTCCTCCAGGACCGACGCGTCACGGCGCAGCAGCACCATGGTGGCCAGCACGTCGATGACGACGAGCTGCGCGAGCCGGGAGATCGTGGGAGTGAAGACGTCGGTGTTGTCGAGGGACTCGACCACGAGCGAGACGTCACTCAGGTCGGCGAGCGGTGACGGCCCACCGGTGATCGTCACGACACGAGCGCCACGCTCCCGGGCGACGCGCACGGTGTCGAGGATCGAGACGGTCCGCCCGGTGTTGGAGATCGCGACGAAGACGGTCGTCGGCGTCGCGGTCGAGGCCGCGATGAACTGCTGGTGGGTGTCCACCGGTGCGGAGCACGGGACGCCGAACAGCGGGAACTTCTGCTCGGCGTCGGTGGCCACGACGCCCGAGGCGCCCAGCCCGACGAAGACAAGATGGCTGCCGGCCGCCAGGGTGTCGACGGCGGTCTCGAGCGCTCCGACGTCCAGGTGGCGCCGGACGTGGTCCAGGGAGGTGATCGAGAAGTCGAAGATCTTCGAGACGGTCGTCGCGGCGTCGTCCTCGGGCTCGATGACCGACTGCGTGGCTGGGATGCCGAGCGCGACGCTCTGCGCGAGCTGCAGACGGAAGTCGTGGAAGCTGTCGCACCCGATGGCGGCCGCGAACCGGACGATGGTCGGCTGGCTGACGCCGGCGGCCTCGGACAGGTCCGCCAAGGTCATGTGCACGACCGCCCGCGGACGGTCGAGCACCACCTGAGCCACCTTGCGCTCGGACCGCCGCAGGTCCTCCAGCTGCTCGGTGATGCGAGACAGCACCGTTCCTGCACCGATGGTGGTCATGCGCGGACCTCCGTCAGGTCGAGGGCTGACCCGTGCTCGGGCACCGTGACGCGCACGCCGGCCGCCGTGGCGAGGTCGAGGTCGAAGGACGCGGGATCGGCCGTGTTGAAGTCGAACATGCCCCAATGATGTGGCACCAGGTGCTCGATCCCGGCCGCCTCGCAGACCCGCACGGCCTCCGCGAAGGTGAAGTTGCCCGGCACGCCGTGCTCCCGCCGGTGGGCGTCGCGACCGTTCACGGGCAGAAGGGCCACGTCGACCGCGTGGTGGCGCAGCCGCTCGACGAGGCCGTCCCAGGGGACGCAGTCACCGGAGTGGTAGACGGTGCGGCCGGCTGCGGTGATGACGTAGCCGAGGAAGTGGTCGTGGCCGTGCGCGTCGACGACGCGGTCCTCGTGCGCGGACGGAACGGCGGTGACGGTGAACCCACCGAGCTCGTGCCGCTCGCCGTCGGCCAGCGGCACGAGGCGCTCGGGACCGACCTGGGCCCGCGCGAGCGCCTCGTCGGTGACGGCGCGCGGGCACACGAGCAGGGTCCGCGGCTGGTGTGCCAGGAGGGGTCGGAGCGTGCCCGGGTCCATGTGGTCGGTGTGCGCGTGGGAGGTCGTGACCGCCACCAGCTGCGGCAGCTCGTGCGGCGCCACGGGCGCGGGCCGCAGCCGGACGTGCGGGAACAGCGTCCCCGCGTACTTCGCGGCGAGCGAGTCAGAGAGGTAGGGGTCGACGAGCAGGTG
>NZ_LMMY01000011.1:378779-380473 GCF_001422865.1 Aeromicrobium sp. Leaf272 | reverse complement strand
CCGCCTCGTCGAGCCGGTCGAACGCCGGACCGGACGTCGGGATGCCCAGGTCGAAGACGGCGTCGATCGCCCGCGTCCACCCGTGCACGAAGTAGCGCCAGCCGTCCTCCACGACCAGGGCGTCGGCCTCGGCGCGCGACCGCGCCTGGCGCAGGAAGTCGAGCTCGCCGCGGTAGTTGAACTCCCACGCGTAGCCGCCGTGCGGGAAGACGACGTCGTCCGACACTGGTGAGCCGGGGCGATCCTTGCCCATCCCGGTCGCGTTGACCACCACCGAGCCGGGGGGCAGGGTCGCGACCAGCTCGTCGGAGACGGTGCCCCGCTCGAGCAGGTGAGGACACCACTCGATCGCGGGGTCGCCGGCGCGTCCTGCCGCCACGACCGCGTCGAGCCGGGCGGCGTCGACGTCGGTGACGTGCACGCAGGCCGGCGCTGCGGTGCCGGCGCGGTGGGCGAACCAGTCGCACAGGGCGAGGGCTGCCCCGCCCGCGCCGAGCACCGCGACCGTCCGTCCGGCGAGCCGGGGGACGATCGCCTCGAGCGCCAGGGCGCTCGTGATGGTGTCGAGGGCGTGTCCGCGGATCCATCCGTCGCCCGCGACGAGGGCACTGATCTCGCCCAGTCGGGCGGCGTCGTCGTCGACCTCCGCGAGGAGGTCGCGGCACGTGGTGAAGAGGTCGATCTTGTGCGTGGTGACGAGCGCCCCGCGGGACCGCGGGTCGGCGGCGAGGAAGGAGACGACCTCGCGGTAGGCCTCGGCCGGCGCGCCGACGGGCACGTCGATGCCGGTGAGGGCGACGTCCTCGAGTCCCAGCAGGGGACGCCAGGCCTCGAAGACCCGGTGGATGGCCGACGAGCCGGTGGTGACGCCGACGAAGTACATGGTCGGGACGGTGGCCGCGCGGAGCGCGCCCGGGCTGAGCACGAGCGTCATGCGCCCGCCTCCGCCACCAGTCGGACGGCGACCGCCGTGTTGATCCCGAACCGGGTGGCTCCCGCCTCCAGGAGGTCGTGGACCTGCGCGAGGGAGCGCACTCCGCCGGAGGCCTTGATCTCCCGCTCGGGGCCACCGACCTCGCGCATGACCTGGACGTGCTCGGGCGTGGTCGCGACGCCCTGCCAGCCGGTCCCCGTCTTCAGGGAGGTGGCGCCGGCGCGCACGGCCACGCCGACGGCGTCGCGCAGCTGTGCGAGGTCGAGCAGGCCGACCTCGTGGATCACCTTGACCGGGACCCGTCCGTCGACCGCCTCGAGCACCGCGGCGAGGTCGCGGGTCGCCCCGTCGAGCTCCCCGGAGCGGATCATCCCGATGTTCATCACGACGTCGAGCTCCTGGACGCCGTGGTCGACGAGCCAGCGCGCCTCCGCCACCTTGACCGGGGTGGCCGACCCTCCCGACGGGAAGCCGACGGGGGAGCCCGCGTTGGTCGTGGACCCCTCGAGCAGCGGTCGCAGGACCGGAAGCCACGAGGGAAGCACGTGGGCCGCGACGAAGTCGCCGGCGAGAGCGTGCCCGGCGAGCTCCTCCACGTCGGCACGACCGTGCTGCGCCTGCACCGCGCTGATGTCGACCCGGCGGGCGAGCGCGTGCCCGTCCAGCTCAGCGCGAGACATAGGACGGGTTCTCGGCGAGGGTCCAACCAGCACGGTCGGCGACCGCGAGGTGGCGCATGCCGTGGGAGGCGGCGATGATC
>NZ_LMMY01000011.1:378640-378742 GCF_001422865.1 Aeromicrobium sp. Leaf272 | reverse complement strand
TCACGCTGCGGTGGATGTGTGACGGGGGCACGTAGGCGACGACGCCGGGCGTGAGCTCGGCGACCACCGTCTCGCCCTCCAGCGTCTCCATGAGCATGAGAC
>NZ_LMMY01000011.1:377278-378584 GCF_001422865.1 Aeromicrobium sp. Leaf272 | reverse complement strand
ACAGGGTCGAGATCCCCGTGATGAGGTCGCCGGCCTGGTCCGACGGGCGGAACTCGTCGACGTGGTACATGACGGCGTCGTCGCCGCGCTCCGCACGCAGCCGCGCGAACGCGTCGGCGTCGGCGTACAGGCCGTCCAGGTCGCCGAGGCGCTTCTCGTAGCGGCCGGTGCGACCGACGAGCTGGTCGGGCTCGATCGTCAACGTCGGTCCGGGCTGGGTTGCGGTCACGGTGCTCCTTCGGTGATGACGCGCGTCGAGTGCCGCATGTCCTGGGTCACATTAGTAGCAAAACTACAAGAAAATGTCACGGACTGGTCGAATCTCCCGCAAATCGTTGACAAGGCCCCCGATAAATGTAGTCTGACTCCCGAAGTTGTGGTGCAGACCACAACAAAGCGGCGCAGCGAGTGGGTTTCCCACATCACGCACCGAGGGATTTCCACGACGCAGGAGGGAGCAGGGCCATGAACGTCAGCACTCGCCGACGCGAGATCGTCGACCTCGTCCGCGCCCAGGGCCGGGTCGAGGCCGCGGAGCTCTCCCTGCGCTTCGACGTCAACGCCGAGACCATCCGTCGCGACCTCGCGGCCCTGGAGGACTCCGGCACGGTGCAGCGGATCCACGGCGGCGCCGTGGCGCTGGACCACCTCGCCGTCGAGGGCAGGATGGCTCGTCGACTGACCGAGCGGCGCGACGAGAAGCGCGCCATCGCCCGGTCCGCCGTCCAGGAGATTCCCGCCTTCGGCGCCGTCTTCATCGAGGCCGGCTCGACGACCGGCCAGCTCGCGGAGGTCATGACCCAGCGCGGCGACCTGCTGATCGTCACGAACGCGCTTCAGACGGCGTTGCGGCTCACCGATGCGGGCGCCTCCACGGTCATGACGATCGGCGGACGCGTGCGCGCCGAGAGCTACGCCGAGGTCGACCAGTGGGCCATCGAACGGTTGGCCACGCTGCGCTTCGACGTCGCCTTCGTCGGGACCAACGCCATCGACGTCACCTGGGGCCTGTCCACGCCCGACCCGGCCGAGGCCGCGGTCAAGGCGGCCATCATCGCCTCCGCGCAGACGACGGTCCTGATGGCCGACCACACGAAGTTCGGCATGAAGGCCGCCTGCCGCTACGGCGGGGTCGAGGACATCGACCTCGTCGTCACCGACTCGGGGATCGAGAGCAGCACCGTCGACGACCTGCGCGCTCTCGGGACGGAAGTCCGTCTTGCGACCGACTGACACCGCACGGCACGGGTCCCTCCGTGTCCTCACCGCCCAGCTCGGGCATCACGTTGGAGGAAAGATGACAACT
>NZ_LMMY01000011.1:373909-377248 GCF_001422865.1 Aeromicrobium sp. Leaf272 | reverse complement strand
CCCCTACTGGGTCTCGGTGAAGGCGGGAGCCGACTACGCCAACAAGGTCCTCGGCGAGAAGGGGGGCTCGGTCAAGTACATCGTCGCCGGCGAGAACATCGACGTGCAGACGGTCTCGAGCGCCATCCGGGGCGCCGACGCCCAGGGCTACCAGGGCATCGGCTTCTTCATCGCCGGCGAGGGCAACTGCGCCGACGTCGAGTCGCTGTCGGCCAAGGACGTCAAGCTCGGCGCCTACAACACGCTCTTCGACTGCGTGGAGAGCTCCGGCGGCGTCATCAACTACGCCCAGGAGCAGTTCAAGGCCGGGCAGCTCGCTGCAGAGGAGATGATCAAGGCCACCGGCGACAAGGCCGGCAAGGTCGGCATCATCGTCAGCCAGTTCACCGCCCCCGGCTCCGAGCAGCGCCGCAAGGGCTTCGTCGAGGGCCTCAAGGGCTCCAAGCTCGAGGTCGTCGGTCAGGGTGTCGAGGCCAAGGACTCCGCGTCCAACACCTTCACCGCGGCGCAGAACTACCTGCAGTCCAACGACGACCTCGTGGGCATCTACGCGACCGCAGGCGGTCCGTTCGGTGCCGCCCAGGCCGTGGCGGCCGCGAAGAAGCAGGACGCCGTCAAGGTCATCGGCTACGACATCACCGAGGAGAACATCAAGGCCATCAAGGACGGCTCGATGTACGGGGTCATCGGCCAGGACGCCTTCGGGCAGGGCTACAACGTGGCGATCGCACTCTTCAACGCGGCCGTCACGGGCGACAAGGCCGACCCGGTGATGCAGGAGGCGGACGCCCCGTTCGTCACCAAGGACAACCTCGCCGAGCACGACCCGTCCGAGGTCCCGCTGGGAACGCCCGGAGCGTCCTGATCCACATGACCAGCTCCCAGGCGGACGACGCCGTGCCGGCGACCCTCGCGGTCGCCGGCATGGCGAAGTCCTTCGGACCCGTCAAGGCACTGCGTGACGTGTCCCTCTCCTTCCCCGCCGGCGCCGTCACGGGCCTGCTCGGGGAGAACGGCGCAGGCAAGTCCACCCTGATCCGGCTGTGCTCGGGAGAGATGCAGCCGGACCAGGGGGTCCTGACCCTCGAGGGCCGGGACGTCACCTTCGCCTCCCCGCTCGAGGCGGTCTCCGCCGGCGTCGTGGTCGTGCACCAGGAGCCGTTGCTGGTGGGTGAGCTCACCATCGCGGACAACCTGTTCCTCTACGACCTCGGCGAGCGACCCGCCTACGCCGCCGCGCGACGGGGTGACAACGTGCGGCGTGCTCGCGAGCTGCTCGATCGTCTCGAGATGGCGGACTACCTGCCAGATCCCGCGACCTTGTGCCGGGACCTCTCGGCCGCCTCCCGACAGATGGTCGACATCGTCCGGGCTCTGTCCCGCGACCCCAAGGTCCTGTTCCTCGACGAGCCGAACTCGAGCCTGACGCACGAGGAGTCCGACCGGCTCTTCCGCGTCGTCGAGCGGCTGCGCGACGAGGGCGTCGCCGTCGTCCTGGTCAGCCACCGTCTGGCCGAGGTCTTCTCCATCGTCGACCACGTGATCGTCCTGCGCGACGGCGCGTTCGTCGCCGCCGGAGACCCCCGCGAGATCGACCAGCAGCGTGCCGTGACCCTGATGGCGGGTGACCGCAAGCGAGCCGTCGTCGAGTCGGTGGTCGCCGACCGGGACCTCTCGTCGGAGGACGCCGAGGTGGCGCTGGAGGTCGTAGGGCTGTCCGGCGAGGGCTTCGAGGACGTCGACTTCGCCATCCACCGCGGCGAGATCGTCGGGATGGCCGGCCTCGTCGGTGCGGGCCGCACCGAGATCGCCGAGGCGGTCATCGGCCTGCGTCGGGTCCGCCGCGGCAGCATCCGGGTGGGGTCGCGTCCTGTCCGCGTCTCCGGACCGGGCAAGGCCCAGCGTCTCGGCGTCGCCTACGTGGCGGAGGAGCGGCGCACCGAGGTGTTCCACGCCCAGACCGTCGGCTACAACCTGACGGTCCGCATCCTCGACCGCCTCGGCCGGTTCGGCTGGGTGTCGGGCCGTCGGACCAACCGCGTGGCGCGTGAGCTCACCGAGCGGTACGGCGTGAAGGCCGCCTCCACCGAGGCGCCCATCACCTCACTCTCGGGAGGCAACCAGCAGAAGGTGCTGTTGGCCCGGGCGCTCGCCGCCAAGCCGAAGGTCCTGATCCTCGACGAGCCGACCAGGGGCGTCGACGTCGGGACGAAGGCCGAGATCTACGCCACGCTGCGCGACCTCGCCCACACAGAGGGCCTGGCCGTGTGGTTCATCTCCTCCGAGCTGGAGGAGGTCGTCGAGCTGGCCGACCGCGTGGTGGTCGTGCGGCAGGGCCGCGTCACGCGCGACGCCCCGAACGACGCAGGACCCAACCCCATCGTCGCCGCCGCCATGGGCGCAACCGAAGGATGAACATGAGCAGCACCACCTCACCCCGCTCCTCGCAGCGCTCGCTGGGCGACCTCGTCCTGCCGCTGCTCAAGCGCCAGGAGACCGGCCTGCTCGGCGTCATCCTGGTGCTCGGCTTCGTCGTCTCGCTCGCCAACGACGACTTCCTGCAGCGGCAGAACATCTACAACCTGCTGCAGACGACCGTCGTGGTCGGCATCATCGCGATCGGGCAGACCTACGTGCTCATCGCCAAGGAGATCGACCTCTCCGTCGGCTCGGTGCTGGCCCTCGCCGCGGTGACCGCGGGTGCCGTGTACGGCAGCGGAGCCAACCCGTACGTCGCGATGGTCGTCGGCATCGGCGTGGGCTCGCTGTGCGGCCTGGCCATCGGGACGGTGGTCGTGATCGGGCGGGTCAGCTCGTTCATCGTGACGCTCGGCATGCTCTCGATCGCCCGCGGCCTCACCCAGCTCATCACCGACGGGCTGCCCCAGACGATGCCGACCGAGCTCTCGTGGATCGGGCAGGGCCGCGTCCTGGGCGGCATCCCGAACAGCGTGCTGATCTTCGTGGTTCTCGTCATCGTGGGACAGCTCCTGCTGACCCGCTCCATCTTCGGCCTGCGGGTCACGGCCATCGGCGACAACGCCGATGCTGCGCGGACCGGCGGCATCCCGGTGGCCCGCACCCGCATCCTGACCTTCGTCCTCATCGGGACGCTCGCAGGCGCAGCGGGCATCGTGTTCTCGACCCAGGTGGGCGTGGCGGAGGCGCAGGCGGGCATGGGCTACGAGCTCGACGTCATCGCCGCGGCCGTGATCGGCGGTGCCAGCCTGTCGGGCGGCCGCGGATCGATCGTCGGAGCGTTCCTCGGCGCCTGCCTGCTGGGTCTGCTGCGCAACGCCTTCATCCTGCTGGCCCTCTCCCCGTTCCTGCAGCAGCTGA
>NZ_LMMY01000011.1:369631-373893 GCF_001422865.1 Aeromicrobium sp. Leaf272 | reverse complement strand
CCCCCGGAGGAAGTCCCATGAAGCCACAACCGTTCCGCATCCACGACCAACGCGTCGTCAAGGCCTTCGTCGAGGCACGTCGTTCGCACACCGCCGACGAGCCGCGGCTCAAGCTGGCCTGGAGCAACTGGGGCTTCGGCACCGAGGAGCTCTCCGCGTCGGCCGCGCGGCTCGAGGCCAACGGTGTCGAGCACATCGAGCTCCACGGGAACCTGTACTCACCGGACATGGGCTACCGGCCGGACGAGGTGCTGCGGATCCTCGGTGACCACGGAGTCTCCGTCTCCGGCGTGTGCGGCATGGTGACGCCGAACCAGGAGTTCGCCCACCTGCACCCGCACGTGCGCCAGCGCGCCGTCGACTACTTCCGCCGGCAGGTCGAGTTCACCGCGGCCGTCGGCGGCACGTACCTGCTGTTCGGAGCCGGTTCGGTCGGGCGCCCGGTGCCCTTCGACTCCTACGAGCTGCAGCGCGCGGCCGACACCATCCGCCTCGTGGCCGACGACTTCGCCGCTGCCGGCATCCGTGGCGCCGTCGAGCCGATCCGCCCGGAGGAGTGCAGTGTCGTCCACACGTTCGACGAGGCCCTCGACCTGCTCGCACGGGTCGACCACCCGGCCGTCCAGCACATCAACGGCGATCTCTACCACATGCTGAGCGGCGAGCTGCACATCGGCGCGACGCTCCTGGACCACGGTCACCGGATGATCAACCTGCACCTGGCCGACTCGAACCGGCGCGCGCTGGGCCGTGGACTGCTCGACCTCGACGTCGTAATGATGGCGCTCTATGCCATCGGCTACCAGCGGGGTGACCACTACGCCTCGGCCGAGCCGCTCGGCGCGGGGGGCAACCCGTACGCGGCCATGAACCTGCCGCCGGACACGGACCGCCTGGACGAGCTCGTAGCGGTGACGGCCACGACGTGGCGCGAGCGCGAGGAGGAGATCCTGTCCGCGAGCGACGAGGAGCTCTTCGGCCTGTACCAGATCACGGAGTGACCGAGCCCGCCATGGCCGACGCGACCCTGCACGTGGTGTGTCCGAACCCGGCCCTCGACCGGCTGCAGACCGTGGAGCACTTCCGGCCGTTCGAGGTCAACCGGGTGACGTCCGTCCGTAGCCTGCCCGGCGGCAAGGGGATGATCGTCTGCCGCGCCGCGCGACGGATGGACGCGCGGGTCACCGCACACGGGTTCGCCGGAGGGGCGGTCGGCCGGATCATCCGAGCGGGGTGCGTCGATCTCGGCGTCGCGGACCACCACGTCGAGATCGCTGGGGAGACCCGGGTGACCCCCGTGGTGATCGAGGAGTCGACGGGACGGTCGACGGTCCTGAACGAACGTGGTCCGCACGTCTCGCCGGCGGAGCAGTCCGCGCTGCTGGAGGGGCTGCGGTCGGTCGTGCGTACCGGCGACGTGGTCGTCTCGACCGGCAGCCTCCCACCCGGGTGCGACGGCGACCTGCATGCGCGCGTGGCCCGGCTCGCGGTCGGCGCCGGTGCGCTCGCGATCGTCGACGCCCACGGCGCGGCGCTCGCCGCGGTCATCGACGCATTCCGTTCCGAACCCGCCGCCGGGGGCCTGGTGGTGAAGCCGAACGCGCTGGAGCTCGGCGAGGTGGTCGGCTCGACGCTGCACGACGCCGAGGCCGTCCTCGCCGCCACCCAGGAGCTGGTTGCCGCCACCGGGGCAACCTTCGTGATCACGCTCGGTGCGGACGGGGCCGTGTGGGCCGGGAGGGAGTCCTGGTCCGTGGCCGCACCTCGGGTCGAGACGGTCAACGCCACGGGGTCGGGTGACTCGTTCCTCGCGGGCCTCGCGGTCGCCCTGGGCGACGACCGACCCGCGGTCGAGGCGCTCACGCTCGCGACGGCGATGGGCGCGGCCAACGCAGCGAACCTGACGCCGGACGTCGACCCCGTGCTCGTCCGGGCGCTCCGCGAGGACATCGCCGTGACCTGGCACGGAGGTGCGGCGTGACGCTCTACCTGGGCGTCGACATCGGCACGACCCGGACCAAGGTCGGCTGCGTCGACGGGGACACCGGCCTGTTGGTGGCGGTCGCCGCGGCTCCCACGCCCGTGCACGACGACGCGCTGGGAGGGACGCGCGACGCCGGAGCCCTGATCGAGACCGTGCAGGGCCTGCTCGACGAAGTCCTCGACCACCCCGAGGTGCAGGTCGGGCGGCTGGGCGGGCTCGCGGTCGGCTCCGTCGGTGAGGAGGTCGTGCTGCTCGACGCGGATGGCGCCGTGACCGGGCCGGTGCTGGCCTGGCACGCCGAGCACGGCCGAACGGCCAGGAGATGGGTCACCGACCCGGCGCTCTCGCCGCTCGACGACACCTTCTCCGTGTTCAAGCTCGCCTGGCTCGCACGCGAGCGCCCCGAGGAGCTCGCTCGCGCCGTCACCTTCACGAGCCTCGCCGACCACGTCGCCCTCACCTTGGTCGGTGACGGGGCCGACGGAGCCTTCCTCAACGTCTCGCACTCCTCGCGGACCGGCCTGCTCGACCTCGACTCCACCTCGCTGCGTGCCGACCGGCTGGCCGGTGTCGGCGCAGGACACCTGCGTCTGCCACGTCTGGTCCCGAGCGGCACGATCGTCGGCACGTGGCGTCGGGACGGGCGCCCTGCGGACGGGCTGCCCGTGGTGACGGGCGGGCACGACCACTGGTGCGGCGCGTTCGGCGCCGGCGTGCGGCGGGCCGGGGACGTCTACGTGTCGGCCGGCACGTCGGAGGCGCAGGTCATGCTGGTCGACCGGCTGCCGGCCGACCTCCCGCCCGACGTCGACGCCGGCGCCTTCGTGTCGGGTGACCTTCTCTACCTGCACCGCGCGACTCCCGCTGGCCGGATCTACCAGGCCTGGCGCGAGCTGCTCTACGCCGGCGAGGAGGACGACGTCCTCTGGGACGAGGTCCTCCCCGACCACGACGTCCCCGCCGCCTCCGTGGACGTCGCTGGCCGGACCGTGGAGCTGGGACCCTTGCCGTTCGAGCCGACCCGCGGCCGGCTGATGACCAGCCTGTTCGCCGGGCTCGCGCAGGAGGCCGAGCGCACCACGGCACGCCTTGAGGTGCTCGCGGGTCGCCCGGCCGCCGACGTGGTGGTCGCCGGCCTGCCGGCCTCGCGACCAGGTTGGCGAGGCCTGCGCCAGGACGCGACCGCCAGGACCTTGCACTTCGTGACCGAGCCCGAGGCCACGCTCGTCGGCGTCGCGCTCCTCGCCCGCGCGGGCGTCGAGGGCGGCGTCGGTACGACGACCATGACGACCACCACCGGAGGAACCACCGCATGAGCACCACCGACCTGCTGCGCACCCACCGCCTCGTCCCCGTGGTCGTGATCGACGATCCGGGTCACGCGGACCACCTTGCTACCGCGCTCGCGGACGGCGGCCTGCCCCTCGCCGAGGTGACCTTCCGCACCGCCGCTGCCGCTGCGGCGATCGGGCGGATGCGTGACCACGGTGGGGTGACGGTGGGTGCGGGAACCGTGCTGACGGCGAAGCAGGTGGACGTCGCGGTCGACGCCGGTGCCGAGTTCGTGGTGTCCCCGGGCTTCAGTCGTGCGGTGGTCGAGCGTTGCGCGGAACACGGGGTGCTGGTCGTTCCCGGCGCCGGGACGCCGACCGAGATCATGACGGCCCTGGACGCCGGGCTCGACCTCGTCAAGTTCTTCCCGGCAGAGACGTCCGGTGGTGTGCCGGCGGTCGCGGCGCTGTCGGCCCCGTTCCCGCAGGTGTCCTTCGTCCCGACCGGTGGGATCACCGGCGCGACCGCAGCGGACTACCTCGCCCTTCCGGCGGTGGCCGCGGTCGGCGGCAGCTGGATGGTGCCGCGCGACCTCGTCCGGGACGGGGACGTCGAGGCGTTGACCGCGCTGGTCCGCGCGAGCGTGTCGGCGGTGAGCGTCTCCGCGTAGTCGTCGACCAGGGGTCGTCGCGACCTCATGCCCCGTTCACCCCCAGGACCTAGCGTCGCCGCCATGGCCGGACTACGCGAACGCCTCGCCCGTCGGATCTGGACGCCACCGCCCCCACCGAAGCCGCCGCGCGACCCCGAGCTGGTCGCGCTCGACCGGCTGCGCGACGCGTGGAAGGACGGGCCCGTCCGTGACGACCGGATCAACGAGCACCTCGCGCTCGTGCTCGACAAGTCCGGCGTCCCCGGCGGGCGCGTGCTCGAGATCGGCGGCCGAGGGCACCCGCGTCACCGGGTGTTCGACGCCGACCGCTTCGAGTACCTCAACCTCGACCTC
>NZ_LMMY01000011.1:362961-369610 GCF_001422865.1 Aeromicrobium sp. Leaf272 | reverse complement strand
CCTTCGACGTGGTGCTCAGCGTCGACGTCTTCGAGCACATCGACCGGCCGTGGCTCGCGGGCGAGGAGATCGTGCGGATCCTCCGGCCCGGGGGCCTCGTGTACACCTCGACGCTGTTCAGCTGGCGCTACCACCCGTGCCCGATCGACTACTGGCGCTACACGCCCGAGGCGCTCGCGTTCCTGATGCGCGGCACCGACACGATCGACCAGGGCTTCGACGCGACCGAGCGACGTCGCGACGTGCGCAAGAAGGCCGCGGAGGACCCGATGCCCTTCGACGCGCTCGGCGGCTGGCGCGAGAACGTGCGCGTCTTCCACGCCGGGGTGAAGCCGAGGCCCCGGCCGGCCTAGTGGTCACCGGTCAGCACGTTGACCACTGCCGGCGCCTCGAGCCCTGACGAGGACACTTGCACCATGACCACCGTGGTGAGTGTCGCCCACACCGGAATCACTGTTCGCTCGCTCGAGACGGCTGCGGCGTTCTGGGTGGGGGCCCTGGGCGCCGAGGTGGAGCGCCGGTTCGTCCTGGACGGTGCCTTCGCCGCCGACGTGACCGGTGTGGCTGGAGCTCGAATCAGCGCAGCGGTGCTCGTGCTGGGCGGTCACCGGATCGAGCTGCTGGAGTATCTCGAGCCGGCGGGCCGACAGCACCTTGAGCCGAGGCCCAACGATCTCGGTTCCTGGCACCTCGCGCTCGATGTCACTGATCTCGACCGCACCGTCGCGCGGTGTGGTGAGCACGGGTGGCGACTGGCGGGAGCCATCGGGACGATGACGACGGGTCCTCGAGCCGGAACACGGTTCGCCTACCTGCACGACCGCGACGGCGCGACATTGGAGCTGATCCAGGGGGTCGCACGCACGCCCTGAGCGTGGTTCGACCCGCTGCCTCCAGACGTGTCGACCGGTGAGACTAGTCGGCCTTGCCGGCTGCCTCGTCACGACCCAGGCGTGAGTGCGTGCGGCCGTACACGAAGTAGAGGACGACGCCCAGCACCATCCACACGAGGAACCGCAGCCAGGTCTCGACCGACAGGTTCACCATGAGCCAGACGCACGCGGCGATCGCGAGGATCGGCACGAGCGGGACGCCCGGGACGCGGAAGGAGCGGTCGAGGTCGGGCCGGGTGCGGCGCAGCACGATGACGCCCGCCGAGACCACCACGAACGCGAACAGCGTGCCGATGCTCACCAGCTTGCTCAGCTCCGACAGCGGGACGAAGCCGGCCAGCACGGCCACGAACGCGCCGGTGATGATCGTGATCTTGTAGGGGGTGCCGAAGCGCGGGTGCACCTTCGCGAGGCCCTGAGGCAGGAGACCGTCGCGCGACATGGCGAACAGCACGCGGGCCTGGCCGAGCANGCGGCGGTGTTCATCCGGTCGTCGCTGTACTTGAGCATGCCGGTGACGACGAACGCGACGGCCGCGTAGAGCACGGTGACGATCGCGAGCGAGCCCAGGATGCCGCGCGGCATGTCGCGCTGCGGGTTGCGGGTCTCCTCGGCCGACGTCGCGACGATGTCGAAGCCGATGAACGCGAAGAACACCACGGAGGCGGCGGCGATGATGCCGTAGATGCCGAACACGGTCGGCTCGACGCCGAAGATCGTCTGCAGGAGCGTGGAGTCCAGCCCCGACTCGCCCGAGCTGGGCTTCGACGGCGGCACGAACGGCGTGAGGTTGGAGGCCTTGATGAAGAACAGGCCGGCGACGACCACGAAAAGCACCACGGCGACCTTCACCACGACGAGCACGCTCGTGAACCGACCGGAGAGCTTGGTGCCGAGCACGCCCAGAGCGGTGAGGGCGACGACGATGGCGATGGCACCGAAGTCGGGACGGGCCGCGTCACCGGCGAGCCACGTCGGCAGGTCGAGGAGCGACTGGAGGTAGGCCGACCAGCCGCGGGCCACGACCGCCGCGCCCAGCGCCAGCTCGAGCACGAGGTCCCACCCGATGATCCAGGCGATCAGCTCGCCCAGCGTCGCGTAGGAGAACGTGTACGCGCTGCCCGCGACGGGCACGGTCGACGCGAACTCGGCGTAGCAGACCGCCGCGAGAGCGCAGGCGATGCCGGCGAGGACGAAGGAGATGACGATCGCGGGACCGGCACTCCGGTAGGCCTCCTGGCCGGTCAGCACGAAGATGCCGGTGCCGATCATGACCCCGACGCCGAAGACCGTGAGGTCCCAGGCGGAGAGGTCCTTCCTCAGCCGATGGTCGGGCTCGTCGGTCTCGGCGATGGACCGCTCGACGGACTTGGTGCGGAAGAGGCTCACCGGGTGATCCTGCACCCGACGATTGCGGCGCGCAACCGTGCCGGTGGGGTCAGGCGGTCCTCGCCGCGTCGAGCTGCTCCGCGGCCTTGGCGATGTTGCGCTGCATGGAGCCGAAGATGATGCCGTGGAAGGGCAGGATCGCCCACCAGTAGGCGTGCCCGAGGAGACCGCGGGGGTGGAAGAGCGCGCGGTGGTGGAACGTCGTGCTCCCACCCTCGGTCGAGCCCACCTGCAGCTCCAGCCAGGCCAGCCCCGGCACCCTCATCTCCGCCCGTAGGCGCAGGAAGGAATGGTCGTCGGTGGCCTCGACGCGCCAGAAGTCGAGGGCGTCGCCGACCACGAGGTCCTTGTCGTTGCGCCGGCCGCGACGCAGCCCGGGCCCGCCGACGAGACGGTCCAGGATGCCGCGCACCCACCAGGCGAGCGCCCAGGAGTACCAGCCGTTGCGTCCGCCGATGCCCTCGATGATCGTCCAGAGCGACTGGGGGGAGGCGTCGACCTCGCGCGTGCGCTCGTCCTTGTACAGGGAGCCGCCCGCCCAGTCCGGGTCGGACGGCAACGGCTCCGACGGCGCACCGGCGGTCGCCGCCGACGACCAGCGGGTGGGGACGTCGAGGTTCTGGATCTTGGTGAGCGCGAGCTCGACGGCACGGTCGAAGCCGATGAGACCCTCGGGCGGGTCGGGCACGTACTGCTCGATGTCCTTCTCGCTCGCGACGACGGTGTTCTTGAGCGACTCGACGAGCGGACGGGCGATGCTCGCGGGCACGGGGGTGATGATGCCGACCCAGTGGCTCGACAGGCCGGGCGACAGGATCGGGACGGGGAGCACCCGCCGCTTCGGCAGCCCCGCGACGGCGGCGTAGCGCTGCATCATCTCGAAGTAGGTGAGGACGTCGGGTCCACCGATGTCGAAGGCGCGGTTCACGTCGGCGGGCATGTCGGCGCTGCCGACGAGGTAGCGGAGCACGTCGCGGATGGCGATGGGCTGGATGCGGGTGTGCACCCACTTCGGCGTCACCATCACGGGCAGCCGCTCGGTGAGGTAGCGGAGCATCTCGAACGACGCCGAGCCCGAGCCGATGACGATGCCGGCCTGCAGCACGGTCGTCGGCACGCCCGACGCGAGCAGCACCTCGCCCACCTTCTTGCGCGACGCCAGGTGCTCGGACAGCTGCTCGTCCTCGGGGTCCATGCCGCCCAGGTAGACGATGCGGCTCACGCCCGCGGCGGCGGCCTCGTCGGCGAAGCTCTGGGCGATGCGGCGCTCGGTCTCGGCGAAGTCGTCGCCCGAGCCGATGGAGTGCAGCAGGTAGTAGAGGACGTCCACGCCGTCGAGGGCGCGGCGCACGTCCTCGGGCTCCGTGGCGTCGCCCTGGGCGACGTCGACCCGCTCGGACCACGCGTGGGCGCGCGCCTTGGTCTCGTCGCGGACGAGGACGCGCACGTCGTGCCCGGCGTCGAGGAGCTGGGGGACGAGGCGGCCGCCGACGTAGCCGGTGGCACCGGTGACCAGGGAGAGCGTCATGTCCCCATCGTCGGGGACCCCGCGCGCCGGGGCATCCCGAGCGGGTCGAGGTCACACCGGTGTATCCGGTGGTGTCAGCCGGCCCGGTGCAGCTGCTCCACGTTGTCGTAGGCGAACCGGTTGGGGAACTCCAGCGGCGTGGTGGGCCGCCCGGAGGGCTCGGCACGCTCGGGGTGCTCGACGTCGGCACTGCACACCCGGTTGCCGCAGTCGTTGCGGCGCACGAGCCGGTCGCCCACGACCGACCCGAGGTAGTGACCGCGCGCGTCGACGACGTCGGTGCCCTCCCAGGGCATCCAGCCGATCCAGCGTCCGGCCGTGTCGAACACGTGCTCGTCGTCCCAGGCGCGTCGGAACGCGATGACGTCTCCGTCGAGGTCGTACAGGTACACGCTCATGTGGTCAGGCTCCCGAGATGGTGCTGGTCTTCTCCCCTCCTTGACGGTATGACGACACGATGATGACGCGGTGAGAACGCACCAAGATGATCCCGATGGACTAGTCAGTCCTGGCCAGCGCACGCTCGACGGCCGTCTCGACGTGGATCCGGGTGGTCGCGAAGACCGGCACCGGACTGTCGTCGGCCGAGACGAGCAGCTCGATCTCGGTGCAGCCGAGGACGATCCCCTCCGCGCCGTCGGCCACCAGTCGGCCGATCACGTCGGCGTACGCGGCACGTGAGGTCTCGCTGACGATCCCGCGCACGAGCTCGTCGTAGATCACCCGGTGCACGGTCGCGCGGTCGTCGGCGCCGGGCACCAGGACCTCGATGCCGTGCCGGGCGAGGCGCTCGCGGTAGAAGTCCTGCTCCATCGTGAAGGCGGTGCCGAGCAGGCCGACCCGGCCCAGTCCGGCGTGCCGCACCCGTTCGGCGGCCGCGTCGGCGATGTGCAGCACGGGCACCTTCACGGCGGCCTCGACGACGTCGACGACCTTGTGCATAGTGTTGGTGCAGAGCAGCAGCAGCTCTGCACCCGCCTGCTCCAACCGCTGCGCTCGGTCGGCGAGGAGCGCGCCGGCCTCCTCCCAGCGGTCCGTGGACTGGAGGGTCTCGACGTCGGCGAAGTCGAGCGAGTCGAGCAGGACGCGGGCGGAGTGCACGCCCCCGAGCCGCTCGCGGACGAGCACGTTGGCGAGCCGGTAGTACTCCGCCGTCGACTCCCAGCTCATCCCGCCGAGCATCCCGATCGTGCGCATCACGTCCTCGTTCCCGGGGCTCCCACCCCTGTTGCAGGATGGTCCCATGAGTGATGCGTCCGCGACCGAACAGCACCGTCAGGTGGGCCTGGAACGACTCGACCGCGGCCGCTACCGCGTCACCAACGCCCGGGGCGGGCAGATGGTGATCGGCGACGGCTCCGGCGACGACTTCACGCCCGTCGAGCTGCTGCTGGCCGCGATCGCGGGCTGCACGGCCATCGACGTCGACCTCGTCACCACCAAGCGGACCGAGCCGGAGCGGTTCGCGGTGACGGCCTCGGGCGAGAAGGTCCGCGACGACGGCGGCAACCGGATGGACGACCTGCAGGTGCGCTTCGACGTGGCGTTCGGCGAGGACGAGGAGGGCGCGAAGGCGGCCGGCCGGCTCTCCGACGCGATCGCCAAGTCCCACGACCGGCTCTGCACGGTGAGCCGCACGGTCGAGCTGGGAACGCCCGTCGACACGCAGTAGGTCAGCGCAGGCCGTACCAGGTGGCGGTGGCAGCAGCGGCGAACAGCAGCAGCGCGGCCGGCACCACCACCCACGTCGGCCAGCCCGGCCGGCGACGCGGGCGGTGCCCCGACGTCACCCGCTCCAGCTCGACGGCGAGCGCCTCGGCCGACGCGTGCCGGTGGTCCGGGTCGCGTGACAGGGCGCGGTCCAGCACGGCGTCGAGCCGCGACAGCAAGGGGGAGGCGGCCGCGCCGCGGGTCCGGGCGAGACCACGGGGCCGTTCGCCCTCGGAGCGTCGCAGGACGGCGGCGGCGTCGGGCACGTCGAAGGGGAGCGCACCCGTGACGAGGACGAAGGTCACGACCGCGAGCGCGTACACGTCGGTGCGGGCGTCGATGCGTCCGCCCGACGCCTGCTCCGGCGCCATGTACGCCGGCGTCCCGGTGGTCACGGTGAACCCGGTGGCCTCCGCCAGCCGCTTCACGCTGCCGAGGTCGGCCACCAGCACGCGGCCGTCGTCGGCGACCAGGAGGTTGCCCGGCTTCACGTCCCGATGCACCACACCCGCCGCGTGCAGCACGTGCACCGCCCGGCAACCCTCGACGGCCAGGCGCACCGCTTCAGCCGGCGCGAGCGACCCGTCGGCCACCGCGTCGAGCGAGCCGCCCCCGGCGAAGTCCATGACGAAGTAGGGCCGGTCGGTCCCGTCGAACGTCTCGGTGCCGATGTCGTGCACCCGCACGACGCGGGAGCTCTCGAGCCGTCGCAGCAGACGCGCCTCGGCCAGGAAGCGTTCGCGCACGTCGGCGTGGTGGGCCCAGTTCTCCGCCAGCACCTTCACCGCCACCGGCACCTCGAGCTCGGTGTCGTAGCCCCGCCACACCGTGGCGAACGCGCCCGACCCCTGGACCGCGTCGAGCCGGTACCTCCCGATCTGCCTCATCACGGGACAGTATGGTCGCTGGCGTGGCCCCCGGCGGTGAGCCCGGCGGGGGTGCCGGGCCGTGGACGGCAGACGAGCAAGGGGGATCCATGGAGGACGACCAGCTGCTCGAGCTCGTGGCGCGGGCCCAGGCCGGCGACGCCGACGCCATGGAGGACCTGCTCGCGCACCTGCGTCCGCTCGTGCTCCGGCGCTGCTCGAAGTTCCTGCCGTACTCCGGCGACGCCGAGGAGGCCGCGCAG
>NZ_LMMY01000011.1:362807-362914 GCF_001422865.1 Aeromicrobium sp. Leaf272 | reverse complement strand
CACCGTCGTCGCGTCCAACACGGCGCGCCAGGCCTACCGCTCCATGCGGCGTCGCTTCGACGAGGGCTCCACCGACCTCGTGCCCGACGCGCCCGACCCTCGCACGA
>NZ_LMMY01000011.1:360645-362766 GCF_001422865.1 Aeromicrobium sp. Leaf272 | reverse complement strand
CCCGTCCGCCGTCGATGCGTTCGTGCTGCGCGACCTCGGGACGCTTCCCTACGACGAGGTCGCCGCCCTCACCGACGCGCCGCTCGGCACGGTCAAGGCACGCATCCACACCGCCCGCCGCTACCTGCGCGAGCGGCTCGGCCAGGACCCACCGCCCGGTCCGGACAACCTTTCGGGTCCGGACGGCATCTGATGGTGCAGATCCCCTCACCGAAGGACGCACGCTCATGATGCAGACCAAGCTCGCTCTCTCGCTGCTCGCCGGAGCCGTGGTGCTGGGTGTCGCCACCGGGGCGGTCGCCGCGGCCGTCGGTGGCGACGACACCGCCGGGCGCGACACGCCACGCGCGTCGGCCTCCCCGACTCCGTCGCCGACGGCGGAGGAGAAGAAGGAGGAGACCGAGCCTGCCGCGGCAGCGCCGACCGTCGAGTCAGGCGGGGGCGATCAGGGGGTGCCCGAGGCAGGTGCGGGTCTGCTGCCGCCGTCGGACCTCCTCATCACCCCCGGTGCGGTCGGTCCGGTGAGGGCGGGCATGACGAAGGCGCAGGCGCTCGCCACCGGCTACTTCGTGGCCGACGTCCCCGCGCCCGTCGACGGCTGTCCCGTGCGCCCCCTCACGTGGCGCGACGAGTACGTGAACACCGTCGACCTGCAGACCGCCGAGAACGGCGACGTCCTGTCGGTCGGCGTCCGCCAGCCCGGCCCCCACACGCGGTCCGGCTTCGGTGTCGGCACCACGTGGGCCCAGCTGAGGTCCGTCGCGAGCGACCCGCAGGATGCCGGCTACGGCCAGACCGGGGTGTTCGTGCGCGAGAGCAACGACGCGAGCTGGATCGGCTTCCTGTTCGACACGACGCCCGACCAGCTGGCCGACGACGACCGCGTGACGTTCGTCGAGGTCACCAAGGGCGGGCAGCCCGGCCTCGTGCGCGACGGCTGCTGAACCGGATCGTCCGCCGACGGGCTACAGACGCTTGGCGGGGTCGTGCGGGCCCTTCGGCTCCACCCAGAAGTCGAGCGCCAGGTCCTCCTCGCGACCGCCGTTCAGATAGATCGACAGGTCGGTGACGCCCTCGGCCTCGAGGACCTCGTCGTCGATGAAGAAGTTCCCCGTGCACTCCCGGCTGGGTCGCGTGAGGATCGCGTGGGCGGCGTCGGCCATGATCGCCGGCGTGCGGGAGCTGGTCTCCAGCCCGGCGCCCACCACGTTGCGCACCGCGGCGGTGTCGATCGCCGTGCGTGGCCACAGCGAGTTGCACGCGACGCCGTCCTCGCGCAGCTCCTCGGCCAGGCCCAGGGTCACGAGGCTCATGGCGTACTTGGCGATCGCGTAGGCGGTGAACGTGCCGAACCACTTCGGGTCGAGGCTGATCGGCGGGCTGAGCGTGAGCACGTGGGGGTTCGCCGACGCACGCAGGTGGGGGATGCACAGCTTGGACAGCAGGAACGAGCCGCGTGCGTTGATCTGCGTCATGAGGTCGTACTTCTTCATCGAGATGTCCTCGGTGCGGGACAGGTCGATCGCGCTGGCGTTGTTGACGACCAGGTCGATGCCGCCGAACGTCTCCACGGCCCGGGCCACGGCGTCCTCGACGAAGGCGTCGTCGCGGATGTCACCCACGAGCGGCAGCGCACGGCCGCCGGCCTCCTCGATGGCGGCGGCAGCGGTGTGGATCGTCCCGGGCAGCTTGGGGTGCGGCTCGGACGTCTTCGCGAGCAGCACCACGTTCGCGCCGTCGCGGGCGGCGCGCACCGCGATGGCCTCCCCGATGCCTCGGCTGCCTCCGGACATGATCATCGTCGTTCCGGCCAGGCTCATCGGGGGTCCTCTCGTCGTGGACGTGCGTCCTCGCTATCGTGCTGGGGACGACAAGAACAGTCAAGGTTGATTGTTTCTCTGGAGGTGGCGGCACCGATGGCGCAGGACGTACCGGCCTGGTTCACGGCCGCCCTGGCGGAGCAGCCCGAGCACGCCACGGTCGACGTCGACGGCGTGCGCATCACCTACCGGGCGTGGGGCCCGGTCGACGAGCCCGTCACGGTGCTCGTGCACGGCGGCGCCGCGCACGCGGGCTGGTGGGACCACGTCGGGCCGCTGCTCGACGGACGCGTCGTCGCCC
>NZ_LMMY01000011.1:358328-360639 GCF_001422865.1 Aeromicrobium sp. Leaf272 | reverse complement strand
CCCGTCCCCCTGCCGTCGTCGGCCACAGCATGGGCGGGTTCGTGGCCCTCACCACCGCCCGGGACCACGGCGCCGCACTGGCCGGGGCCGTCGCGATCGACTCGCCGGTCCGCGAGATGTCGAGCGAGGCGCGAGCGTGGATCGCCTCGCACGGCGTCATCCCCGCCCCCAAGCTGCACCCCGATCGTGAGGCGATCCTCGCCCGGTTCCGCACGCTCCCGGCCGACGACGCCACGCTCGACTTCGTGCACCGCCACATCGCCGAGGGATCCGTGCGCGAGGTCCCGGCGTCCGACGGGGAGCCCGGGGGGTGGCGCTGGAAGTTCGACCCACGCATCTTCCTGCGGTCGCGCATGGAGCCCGAGGAGCTCGCCGAGGCGGCCTGCCCGGTGGCGCTCCTGCGCGGAGACCGCGGGATGGCCACGTCGGACATCACCGACGCCGTCGCCGAACGGCTCGGCGGGCACGTGCCGGTGACGGTCGTGCGAGACTCCGGGCACCACGTGATGCTCGACCAGCCGCTGGCGCTCACCGCCGCCGTGCAGGCCATCATCGGAGAATGGAGACGCCCGTGACGAGCGACCCGACCAGCACCGAGCTGCTGCTCGACACCACCGAGGGCATCCTCTCGATCACCTTCAACCGTCCCGACGTCATGAACGCGCTCGACGGGGCCATGCTCGAGAGGGCCGCCGAGGCCGTCGAGACCACCGACGCCCGCGTCGTCGTGGTGACCGGCGCGGGCCGTGCCTTCAGCGCCGGCGCGGACCTGCGTCGGCTCGAGCGGGGCGGCACGCACGAGAACGGCAACCGGCTCGTGCGCGCACTGGTCTCGACGGACCGCCCGGTCGTGGCCGCGGTGAACGGCCCCGCCGCCGGCATCGCGATGTCAGTGGCGCTGGCCGCCGACGTGACCGTCGCCCACGAGTCGGCCTACTTCCTGCAGGCGTTCGTCAACATCGGCCTCATGCCCGACGGCGGGGCGACCGAGCTGCTCGCCGCGTCGGTGGGTCGGGCCCGGGCCAACCGCCTCTCGCTGCTGGGCGAGCGGCTCCCGGCCGCCGAGGCGGCGCAGATGGGACTCATCGACCGGTGCTGCGGCGACGACTACGCCGAGCAGGTGGCCGAGCTGGTCGCGAAGCTGGCCAACGGCCCCACGGCCGCGTACGCCGCCACCAAGCAGGCCATCGCCGCCAACACGCTGCGCCACCTCGACGAGACGTTGGACCGCGAGCTGCGCCTGCAGCGGGAGCTCGCCGACACGGCGGACTCGAAGGAAGGCATCCAGGCGTTCCTGGACAAGCGCGCCGCCGGGTTCGTGGGCCGATGAGCGAGAGCCGGATCGAGGCCCTCGAGGCGCTCCTGGAGGAGCGCTGGAGCTGCCGCGGATACACCGACGAACCGGTCGAGGCGGCCACCATCGAGCGGCTGCTGACCGCCGCGCAGCGCACCCCGTCGTGGTGCAACACGCAGCCGTGGCACGTGGTGGTGACCGCCGGAGGCGAGACCGAGCGGCTCAAGCAGGCCATGGCCGACGACGAGCGCTTCGGCCCCGACCTGACCTTCCCGGAGTCCTACGAGGGCGTGTACGCCGAGCGTCGGCGCGAGTCGGGCTGGCAGCTGTACGAGGCGGTCGGCGTGGTGAAGGGCGACCGGGCCGGGTCCGCCGCCCAGACGATGCGCAACTTCGAGTTCTTCGGCGCCCCGCACGTCGCGATCGTCACCACGACCCGCTCGCTCGGCGTGTACGGCGCGATCGACTGCGGTCTGTACGTGCAGTCCTTCCTGCTCGCGGCCCAGGCCCTCGGTCTCGGCGCCTGCGCGCAGGCGGCCCTGGCCATGCGCTCGGAGCTGCTGCGCGAGTGGTTCGACCTCGACGACGACCGTCAGGTGGTGTGCGGCATCTCCTTCGGCCACCCCGACCCCGACCACCCCACCGCCTCCTACCGCACCTCCCGCGCGTCGCTGGACGAGGCGGCCGAGCTGCGGCTCTGACTCCGCCCTGCGGCTGCGCCTCGGCGGGTGGGTCTGGTCCTGCGGCGCCACTGCTCGGGTGGGTCTCGTCGTGCGGCTGCGCTGCTCGGGCGGGTCTCGTCGTGCGGCTGCGACTGCTCGGCTGGGTCGTGTCCTGCGGCGGCGCTGCCTCGGCCCCGCGTCGACCTGCGCTCCGAAAGGGGCCTCGACCGGCGGCGGGGTGCGCGCTCGGCCCGGGTTCTCGGGGCGCGGGTACCGCACGATGATGCGTCCGGGGCGTCCTGACCGCTTCGTTGCCCTGTCGTGCGTCGGTCGGGGCCGTCAGAGGTAGGTGGCG
>NZ_LMMY01000011.1:357041-358256 GCF_001422865.1 Aeromicrobium sp. Leaf272 | reverse complement strand
CCTCTGACGCTCCGCTTCCGCGGGCCACCTACCTCTCACTCGGCCTGGGCAGTGGGAGGTAGGAGACGCACCGCATGCGGGCGGTTTGAGGTGCGAGACCTACCTCTGACGGCCCGATGAGGTGCGAGACCTACCTCTGACGGCCTGGTTCGGTGCGAGACCTACCTCCGACGGCTCGGGACCGGCCCGCGGCACCGGGGCTCGGCCGAGCGGGAGCCCGTCCGTCGGTCGAGGCTCCTTTCGGAGACCGAGCCGAGACCCGGCCGGAGCAGCGCGGCCGCAAGTCCAGACCCAGCCGAGGAGGCGCAGCCGCAGGACGAGACCCAGCCGAGCCAGCGCACCCCAGGTCGAGCCCCACCCAGCGAGCGCAGCCGCAGGTCGAGCCCCAGGCTCACCCCCGCAGCGCCCCCACGCCCAGCACCGCGGCGAGGCCGAGGGCGGAGCGGGGGTGGTAGGCCGCCGTCCAGAGTCCGCCGTGGGCGGCGCCGCGAGCCTCGTCCTGCCACGGCTCGGCCTCGGCGGGCAGGCCGGCGCGGAGGTCGTGGACCAGGAGCGCGGCCATCAGGGTGTTCGACGTGGCGGGGTCGAAGATCTCGACGCCGAAGCGGTGCGCGCCGGCGTAGGCCGCCGCCAGGGCCTTGTTCTTCACGACCGACCGCGTGCGGGTGGCCGGTGCCACGTTGAGCGACACCGTGGTGCCGGCGGCGCGAGCGGTCGTGGCACGCCAGCGCTGCAGCCGCTTGGCGAACGCGTAGTTGGGACCCTGCTGCGGGACGAGGGCGTCGCAGATGCCCGGGTCGGCGCCGGGCGGGTAGTTCCGCTGCAGGAGCCGTCCGCCGCTCGCCACGCGTGTGGCGTGGCGAGCCATCCGACCGAACCGGCCGGCGCGGTACGCCGCCTCCGACCTCGCCACGTCGTCGGCACCGACGGCGAACACGTCGGTGGGTGTGGCCAGGAAGGCCAGCGCGGTGTCGGGGCGCTCTCGCACCAGGTGGTCCGCGAGCGCGTCCGCGGCCATCGAGACCCGGACGTGCTGCCCGCCGTCGGCGTAGCAGTAGTTGCCCAGCACGACGCGGGACTCGAAGGAGCCCAGCCAGTGGGCGAGGGCCGGCAGCTCGCGCACCAGGTCCGCGCCGACGTCGCTCCCACCGTCGGGTCGACCGTGGGTCACGATCCGACTGGGCACGTGCACGCGGCCCGCCCCGCCCGTCGCGA
>NZ_LMMY01000011.1:355596-356994 GCF_001422865.1 Aeromicrobium sp. Leaf272 | reverse complement strand
TCGCCTGCACGGTGCGCACCGCGTCCGCGCACGACGGCGTGACCACACCACGGTCCAGCCAGTCGTCCAGCTGGCGAAGGAGGGCGTCGCCCCCCAGCCTCTCGCCGCGGTAGGGCACGGTCAGCTCGGTCTCCGGCTCCGCCTCGCCCTGGACGGTGGTCGTGCTGAGCACCTGGTCCAGCGGCGTCACCGCCAGGGCCTCGTCGAGGGCGACGTCGTCGAACCGCATGGCCGCATGCGCGCTGCGCAGCCCCTCGGCCGCGATCGATCGCGCAGCCACCGCATCCCCGACGCCGGCCTCCACGGCCCGGCGGAAGTGCTGGAGGTACTGCCGCCGCCAGGCCGTCTCGTGCTCGACGGCGCGCGCACCGACCGGATCGGCGGGCCGCAGCGCATCGGCCAGGACCTCCCTCGCCGTGGCGGACGTGCTCTCGGACCGGAACTGCACTCCCTCGCGCGTGGTCATGACGACAGCCTAGGAACCCTGGGAGCGCAGGGGAAACCGGCGGCCGAAGGTAACTGCGAGTGACACACGATCTTGTTCACGACACGCCGACGTGAACACTTTTTTGGATCTGGACCCATCCAGGCCCGTCACGGTCCCGAATCACGTGCATGAGCCACTCGATCGCCACCCAGACCACGCGGGCCACCGCTCCGTGGTGGACCGGTGCCGTGTCGGGCCTGCTCGCTGCGGTCGCAGGCGTCGCAGCCGGATCGGGCGTCGCCACTCTGCTGGGCGTCCCGACGCCGATCGAGTCGGTCGGCAACCGGGTGATCGACCTGGTGCCCCGTCCGCTCAAGGAATTCGCCATCGAGCAGTTCGGGACGAACGACAAGCCCGTGCTCATCGGCGGCGTCGCCGTGACCCTCCTGGTCGCCGCGGCCGTCGCCGGCTGGTTGGGCCTGCGTCGGCCGCGGCTCGCCCTCGGCATCACGGCGCTGCTGGGGATCGTCGCTCTCCTGACCGCGGTCCTCGACCGCACCTCGACGGCCAACGTCGTCGTCACCGCCATCCCCTCCGCCGTCACCCTCGTCGTGAGCGTGTTCCTCCTGATGCGCTTCCTCAGCGCACTCGAGCTCGCGCCGAAGGTCGGTGACGAGACGCCCGCCGGCTTCGACCGCCGCGCCTTCCTGCAGGTCGTCCTGGCCGCCAGCGCCGTCATGGCGATCGGCGGCGGCGTCACCCGCTTCCTCGGCTCCAGTGCCGGTCGTGAGTCCCGTGCCTCGGTCAAGCTCCCGAAGGCTGCCGTACCGGCCAGCGCGGTGCCGCCCGGCGCCCAGGTGGAGCTGAAGGGGATCAGCCCCTACGTGACGCCGAACAAGGACTTCTACCGCATCGACACCGCCCTGCGCGTGCCGCAGGTCGACGCGAGCACGTTCAACCTCCGCATCCAC
>NZ_LMMY01000011.1:355443-355532 GCF_001422865.1 Aeromicrobium sp. Leaf272 | reverse complement strand
CCCTGACCTGCGTCTCCAACGAGGTCGGCGGCCCCTACGTGGGCAACGCGGCCTGGCTGGGCATCCCCGTGGCCGAGCTCCTGGCCCGC
>NZ_LMMY01000011.1:354223-355347 GCF_001422865.1 Aeromicrobium sp. Leaf272 | reverse complement strand
CCGACCGTGGTGCGCTGATCGCGGTCGGCATGAACGGCGAGCCGCTGCCGCTCGAGCACGGCTTCCCCGTCCGCATGGTCGTCCCCGGCCTCTACGGCTACGTCTCCGCCACGAAGTGGCTCGTCGACATCGAGGTCACGAAGTTCTCGGACTTCAAGGCCTACTGGTCGACCCGCGGCTACTCCGAGGAGGCGCCGATCAAGCTGTCGTCCCGCATCGACGTCCCCAAGGCCTTCCAGGCGCTGCCCCGCGACAACGTCCGCATCGGCGGCGTGGCCTGGGCGCAGACCGTGGGCATCGAGCGTGTCGAGGTCAAGATCGACGACGGCGACTGGCAGGACGTCGAGCTCGCGGACCGCGACGGCGTCGACACGTGGCGACAGTGGTCCTGGACGTGGGAGGACGCCACCGAGGGGACCCACCAGGTGACCGTGCGTGCGACCGACGCCGACGGCACCACACAGACTTCCGACCGGGTGCCCATCGCACCGGACGGATCGACCGGCTGGCACAACGTCAGGTTCCGCGTCGAGTAGCAGGAAACACCCAACCAAGGAGAAGAAACATGCGCACGACGACCAAGAGCAAGACCCTCGCGATCACCGCCGTGGCCTCGCTGTCCCTGTTCACTGCGGCCTGCGGCTCGAGCGATGACGACGCCGCTTCCTCGTCCGACAACGAGACCTCGGCGCCCGCGTCCGAGGACGCGTCCGACGCCGGTTCCGACCTCGTCGGCCCGGGCTGCGCCGACTACGCCGCGCAGGTGCCGGACGGCGCCGGCTCGGTCGAGGGCATGGCCCAGGACCCGGTGGCCACCGCCGCCAGCAACAACCCGCTGCTGAAGACGCTCGTCGCGGCCGTCTCCGGTGAGCTCAACCCCGACGTGAACCTGGTCGACACCCTCAACGGTGGCGAGTTCACCGTGTTCGCGCCGGTCGACGACGCCTTCGGCAAGCTGCCCGAGGAGACCGTCAAGACGCTCGGCACCCCCGAGGGCGCCAAGACGCTCGAGTCGGTCCTGACCTACCACGTCATCCCCAACCAGATCGCTCCCGCCGACATCGACGGCACCTTCAAGACCGTCAACGGCGCCGAGCTGACCATCACCGGCGAGGGCGACAACA
>NZ_LMMY01000011.1:350988-354212 GCF_001422865.1 Aeromicrobium sp. Leaf272 | reverse complement strand
CCCGAGGTGATCGAGGCGCGGTCGTGAGCCCGACGTGAGCGACCACGCCGACGACTGATCGACGCGAGGCCCGGACCCTCCTCCAGGGGGTCCGGGCCTCGCGCTGTCCCTGGCCGTCGGGCACCTCACGAGTCCAGGTCTGTATTCCTGTCAGTAACACGTGGCACGATGTCGCCATGACCACAGCGATCCGTACCGAGGGCCTCGTCAAGCTCTTCGGCGAGAACCGAGCGGTCGACGGTGTCGACCTGCAGATCCCGGCCGGAGGCGTCTACGGCGTGCTCGGGCCCAACGGAGCCGGCAAGACCACCACCATCCGCATGCTCGCCACGCTCATCAAGCCCGACGGCGGTCGGGCCGAGGTGCTCGGCCACGACGTCGTCGCCGAGTCGGCCGCGGTGCGATCGAAGGTGGCCATGACCGGTCAGTTCGCCTCGCTCGACGAGGACCTCACGGGTCTGGAGAACCTGGTCATGCTGGCCCGGTTGTACGGGTACCGCGGTGCTGCGGCCCGCGACCGCGCCCACCAGCTGCTCGACGCCTTCGACCTCACCGACGCCGCGGGGCGCCAGGTCAAGGCCTACTCCGGCGGCATGCGTCGACGCATCGACATCGCCGGCAGCATCGTGGTGCGACCCGAGCTGATGTTCCTCGACGAGCCCACCACCGGTCTCGACCCGCGCAGCCGCAACCAGGTGTGGGACATCGTGCGGGCCCTCGTGTCCGCCGGCACCACGGTGCTCCTCACCACTCAGTACCTCGACGAGGCCGACCAGCTGGCCGACCGGATCGCCGTGATCGACCGCGGCACGGTGATCGCCGAGGGCACGACCGGTGAGCTGAAGGCGTCCGTGGGAGCGGGGGCGCTCAAGGTGCGGGTGGCCGACCAGGCCGACCGCGAGCGTGCCGCGTCGGTCCTGGCCGCGACCCTCGACGCCGAGGCCGTGCTCGAGAAGGACCCCTACGCCCTGTCGTTCTCGGTGCCGTCGCCGCAGGGCGTCCCCGATGCCCTCGTGCGCGTCGCCGAGCAGGGCATCGCGGTCTCGGAGTTCTCGCTCGGCCAGCCCAGCCTCGACGAGGTGTTCCTCGCCCTCACCGGCGAGCACGTCACCGACGTCGAGCCCGACACGACGGAGGTCCCGGCATGAGCACCACCATGGACGCCAAGGTCCGCGAGGCGGTCGGCAGCAGCGAGCGCCCCGAGCCGGTGGGCCCGCTGGGCTCGTCGCTGATCTTCACGCACCGGGCCCTGCTCAAGATCAAGCACGTGCCCGAGCAGCTGTTCGACGTGACGATGTTCCCGATCCTGTTCACGCTGATGTTCACCTACATCTTCGGCGGCGCGATCGCCGGGTCCACCGGTGAGTACCTGGAGTACCTGGCGCCGGGCATCCTCGTGCAGACCGTCGTCATGATCACCATGTACACGGCCATGACCATCAACAACGACATCAAGAAGGGCGTCTTCGACCGCATCCGGTCCCTCCCGGTCTGGCGTCCGTCGCTCATGGTCGGGGCCCTGCTCGGCGACACCCTGCGCTANCTCGTGGGCGTGGTGGCGGCCGTCCTGCTCCTGCTGGTGTTCTGCTTCAGCGTCAGCTGGATCTGGACGCTGCTCGGCATGAAGCTGCGCAGCCCGGAGTCGGTGATGGGGGTCTCGATGATGGTCCTGTTCCCGCTGACGTTCCTGTCGAACGTGTTCGTGCCCATCGAGACGATGCCCGACTGGCTGCAGCCGGCGGTCGAGAACAACCCGGTCTCGATCCTCGTCGACGCGGTCCGCAGCCTCATGGTCGGCGATCCGCACGGCGGGTCCATCGTCACGGTCCTCGTGATCTCGGGCGTGTTCGTGGCCGTGTTCGGGCCGCTCACCATGCGGGCGTACTCCCGCCGGTCCTGAGGGGCGAACCCCCGTAGGCTGGGCGGGTGGAGCCGACCTCTGGGACCTTGCTCGCGGACGAGTTCGACCGCGCCGCGCCCCGCTACGACCTGCTCACCTCGCTCAACCCCGGCTACGTCGACGCGTTGCGCGACGCCGCGCGCCGACTGGTGCTGAGCCTGCCGGTCACGGGCACGGCGCCGACGCTGTGGGACCTCGGCTGTGGCTCGGGCCTCTCCACCCGGGCCCTGGTCGACGCCGCCGGACCGGGCGCCCGCATCGTGGGCCTCGACGCGTCGGCCGGGATGCTCGCCCAGGCGCGGGAGAAGGACTGGCCCGACCACGTCAGCTTCGTGCAGGCGCGGGCCCAGGACCTGCCCGGTGTGGCCGCGGTCCAGCTCGACGGCCCGGCCGACGGTGCGTTCGCGGCCTACCTGCTGCGCAACGTGCCGCAGGAGCAGCGTGACGACGTGGTCGCGGCCATCGCCGACCAGGTGCGCCCCGGCGGCTGGATCGCGCTGCAGGACTACCACGTGAAGGGCTCGCGGACGGCCGAGGCCGTCTGGAGCGCCGTCTGCTGGGGCGTCGTCACGCCGCTGTCCGTGGCGGTGCGCGGCAACCCCGCGATCTACCGGTACCTGTGGCGAAGCGTGCTGCGCAACGACTCCACCGCAGAGCTGCAGGCGCGGCTCGAGCGTGCCGGTCTCACCGACATCACCTGGACGACGGCCGGCGGCTGGCAGCGGGGCATCCTGCACACCGTCCTCGCCCGACGTCCGCTCTGACCTGCGCGTGATGGCCTCACGTCCTGTCCCGCCCGGTCGCGACCGGAACGCCGTGCTCCACCGCGCTGACCCCGGCTCCTCGCGGCTGGGCGACGACCGACACGTCGTGGTGGTCGGGGGCGGCATCGCCGGCCTCGGCGCCGCAGTGGTGCTGGCCGAGCGCGGCGCCCGGGTGACCCTGCTCGAGGCGTGCGACCAGCTGGGTGGCCGGGTGCGCGCCTGGCCGCTGGCCGACGACGGCGACACCGGATCCGGCGGAACCGACGCCTCGCGCACGATGAGCCGCGGGTTCCACGCGTTCTTCCGCCAGTACTACACGCTGCGCTCGCTGCTGCGCCGCGTCGATCCCACGTTGTCGCACCTGGTGCCGGTGCCCGACTACCCGCTGCGCCGCGGCGACGGGCTCACCGACTCCTTCGCGGCCCTGCCGGCCACACCGCCGTTCAACCTGCTGACCTTCGTGCTGCGCAGCCCCACGTTCCCCGTCTCGGCCCTGCCGTCGGTCCACGTGCCGAGCGCCCTCGAGCTGGTCGACGCCTCCTACCCGGCCAGCCACGAGC
>NZ_LMMY01000011.1:349685-350945 GCF_001422865.1 Aeromicrobium sp. Leaf272 | reverse complement strand
CCCCACCGAGTTCGGGGCCGGTGAGCTGGTCGGCATGTTCCACACCTACTTCACCGGCAGCTCCGAGGGCCTGCTCTTCGACGTGCCCGACGACGACTACGACGCCGTGCTCTGGGCGCCGCTCGGCCGCTACCTCGAGGGACTGGGCGCGCGAGTGCGCACCGGCGCGCGGGCCGACCGGGTCGCACCCGACGGGGACGGCTGGCTCGTGCACACGGGGGAGGAGGCCCTGCGGGCCGACGCCGTGGTGCTGGCGACCGACCCCCGCACCACGCGCACGCTCGTGGCCCCCCTGCCCGCCGACGACGACGAACGTCGCGACTGGCACCGCCGCGCTGCCGCCGGCCGCAACGCCCCGCCCTTCGCGGTGCTGCGGCTGTGGCTCGACGGCACGGTCGCGGCGGAGCGGGAGGCGTTCCTCGGCACGAGCGGGTACGACCTGCTCGACAACGTCACGGTGCTGGAGCGCTTCGAGCGCGGGGCCGCCGAGTGGTCCGCCCGGCACGGCGGCTCGGTGGTGGAGCTGCACGCCTACGCCACCGACCCCGTGCGTGACGCAGACCTGGCCGGCGACGGCCCCGGAGGTCTCGACGTCGCCCTGGTGCGGCAGCGGCTCCTGGCCGCCCTGCACGACGTCTACCCCGAGACCCGCACGCTCGGGATCGTGCACGAGGAGCTGCTCGTGGAGGACGACTGCGGACTGGTGGGCACAGGACCGTGGCGCGACCGCCTGACCGTCGACACCCCCTACGCCGGGCTCGTGCTCGCCGGCGACGGGCTGCGGGTCGACTGGCCGATCGCGCTCATGGAGCGGGCCGCCACCACCGGCGTGCTCGCGGCCAACCAGCTGCTCGCGGGGTGGGGCGTGCGGGGCGAGGACGTGTGGACCGTCCCGCTCGACGGCCTGCTGCGCCGACGCCCACGGCTGCCCTCGCTCTCGCGATGAGCGACGCCACCCGGTCGCGACGTCGCGCCGTCCTGCCCGACGAGGCGGGGCACGAGACGCGCGACCTGCGCGTGGAGCGGGTCGACGCCGGCGGCCGCCCCGGCGTCAGCACCGTCTGGCGGATCCGGTCGCTCGAGGCCGCGCGTCAGGTGCTGCGCGCCCGGCACGCCACGACCCAGGCGGGCTTCACGGCCGAGGCGATCCCGCAGGGCTATCTCGAGCACCACCCGATCCTGGTCTCCGACGGCCCGAAGCACGACGAGCAGCGCCGCAAGGTGGCGCGCTTCCTCGCACCGACCGTCGTGGCGGAGCGG
>NZ_LMMY01000011.1:346230-349664 GCF_001422865.1 Aeromicrobium sp. Leaf272 | reverse complement strand
GCACCCTCGACGAGCTGGCGCTGCTGTACACGGTCGAGGTCACGGCCGAGGTCGTCGGGCTCACCGAGTCGTCCGTGCCCCGCATGGCGCGACGGCTGGAGGCGATGTTCAGCCAGCCGCCGTTCGACATCACCCGCCGTGACCTCGGCAGGTCCCGCCGGCAGTGGATGCAGGCCGCCTACCGCGGGCTGCTCCCCGTGGGTCGGCTGTTCCTGGCCGACGTGCGCCCCGCCGTCCGGGCGAGGCGACGCGAGCCGCGCGAGGACATCATCAGCCACCTGCTGGCCGAGGGGTACTCGACGACGAGCATCCTCGTCGAGTGCGTCACGTACGGCACGGCGGGCATGGTCACCACGCGCGAGTTCATCGTCATGGCCGCGCTGCACCTGCTCGACGACGACGCCCTGCGCGCCCGCTACCTGGTGGCGCCCGAGTCCGAGCGGCTGGCGATCCTGGGCGAGATCATCCGGCTCGAGCCCGTCGTCGGGCACCTGTACCGGCGGGCCCAGCAGGAGATCGCGGTGACCGACGGCGACGACGCGTGGACGATCGAGCCCGGTGACCTCGTCGACGTGTGCGTGCGCCCCGGCAACGCCGACCCCCGCGCGGTGGGCGACGCCCCGCTCGACCTGTGCCCCGGCCGCTCCCTGCCCGCAGGCGTGGGTGACCCGGTGCTGGCGTTCGGCGACGGCGAGCACAAGTGTCCCGGGCAGCCGCTGGCCCTGCTGGAGTCCGACGCCCTGCTGCTGCGGCTGCTGGCGCTCGAGCCGCGGCTGGAGGCCGAGCCCGAGCTGGGCTGGGACCACCTGATCGCCGGCTACTCGCTCCGGGGGGCGAGGCTGGCCCTCGGCGAGGGCGGCAGACCGCGGCCCGGACCGCGCACCAGCACGTCGGCCAGGATCGCGACCTTGGTGCGTGGCCTCACCCGGAGGCGGCCCGAGAAGACGTCGTAGTCGGCTTCCTCGACCAGGTCGAGGATGCGCGAGTACATGCGCAGCGCGGTGGCCACGCAGCGTGCCCCGGGCCTCGGCAGCATGGCCACGCCGGGAGCCGCCTCGCGGTACAGCGCGCGGTTGCGCTCCACCTGCTCGGCCATCATCGAGCGCCACGCGGGGGTGACCCGGCGCGTCCACGGGTCGGCGCCGTGTCGCCTCAGGTCCTCCTGGGGGAGGTAGACCCGCCCGCGGTCGAGGTCCTCGCCGACGTCGCGCAGGAAGTTCGTCAGCTGGAACGCGTGCCCGAGCGCGCGGGCCGGTTCCTTCGCCGCCGGGGTGAGGGGCTGCAGCACGGGCAGCATCATCTCGCCGATGACAGCGGCCGAGCCCTCCATGTAGCCGTCGCGCAGGTCCTCCCACGTCTCCCACGTGGTGCGGGTCAGGTCCAGCTCCATGGCGCGGAAGAATCGGTCGAAGCACTCGGGGTCGGTGCCACGGCGCTGCAGGCTGTCGACGACGGCGGCCATGACGGGCTCGTCGGACCGGCCGGCGGCCACGCAGTCCCAGAAGTGCTGCTCGAACATCCGCAGCCGCACCCCGGGGTCGACCTCGCCGTGGCCAGGGACGGCCGGGTCGACGCGCTCGGGCTCGTCGACGATGTCGTCGGCGAGCCGGCACAGCGCGTAGACGGTGTAGACGTCGATCCGCTGCTCGCGGGGGAGCAGCCGCGCACCCCAGTAGTAGGTGGTGCCGTGGCGCTTCGTCAGCTCGGCGCACCGCGCGTAGCCCTCGGCCAGCCGCGGGTCGGGGTGCAGGGGGCGTGCCATGGTGCAGCCCAGCCTACTGAGGTGCGGGAGGATGGGCCGCATGACAACCGGTCCCGCTGACGTCGCGGTCGTCGGGCTCGGTCCGGCCGGCCGCACGCTCGCGTCGCGCTGCGCGGCGCTCGGTCTGCGCGTGCTGGCCGTCGATTCGCGGCCCGACGCGGTCTGGACGCCCACGTACGGCGTGTGGGAGGACGAGCTGTCCGGGTTGCCGCCGACGGTCGTGCGGGCCCGGTCGGCGGCGCCACAGGTGCGGGCCACCGCCGTCCACCGGCTGCCGCGCACGTACGTGGTGCTCGACAACGCGGCGGTGCAGGCCGCGCTGCCGCTCGACGGGGTCGACGTGCGCCGCGACCGGCTCGACGACGCCGGGGTCGCGGCGCTGGCGGGGCAGGCCAGGGTCGTCGTCGACGCCCGCGGCGCGCGTCCCGACGGACGGGTGGCCCACGACCCGGCGCCGGCGCAGACCGCGTTCGGCGTGGTCGTCCCCGCCGACGTCGCGGCTCCGGCGCTGCAGGGTGCGGAGTCGCTGCTGATGGACTGGCGCACCGACTGGGCGCCGGGCGGGGCGCCGCCCGCGGGTGCGATCCCCACGTTCCTGTACGCCTTCGACCTGGGCGACGGGACCGTGCTGCTGGAGGAGACCTGCCTGGCCGCCGCGCCCGGCATGGCCGTCGAGGAGCTGCAGGACCGGCTGCGGCGTCGGCTGGTGGCCCGCGGTGTGGACCCCTCCGTGGTCGACGCTCCGCTGGCCCGCGAGGTCGTGCGGATCCCGATGCGGGGCCGCGGTCGACCACCCGTGCCGGGCACGCTCGCGCTCGGCGTCGCCGGCCGCGGCGGGCACCTCGTCACCGGCTACTCGGTGGCGCACGCGCTGCTGCGAGGTCGCTCCCTCGCCGACGACCTGGCGGCCGGGCGCGTGCCGGACCAGGTCGATCCGGTGCGTCCGGTCGACGGGCTCCGCGAGGCAGGTCTGCGGGCCCTGCTGCGCCTCGACGTGGACGGCACCCTCGCCCTCTTCGACGGCTTCGGCCGCCTCCCGGCCCACCAGCAGCGTGCCTTCATGTCGCGCGACGCGCCACCGTCGGCCGTGGCCGGCGCCATGTGGACCATGTTCCGCCACATGCCGTGGTCGGGCCGGCGCGAGCTGGCCCGCGCCACCCTCGGCCGCTGACCGACCACCCCTCCTTCCGCCCGCCCGCCCTCGCGTCCCTCCGTTTCGGACAGTTCCGGGGCAGTCCAACCGCTCGAAGTGCCCCGGACGTGTCCGAAACGGAAGGACGCGCTGGCGGGCAGGGTCAGCGCAGGAGCTGGTTGACCCGCTCCGCGGCGAGGCGGCCTGACGGGAGCACCATCGGCACGCCGACGCCGGGGACCGTGCCGGAGCCGGCGAACACCAGGCCGGGGACCCGCTTGTCGACGTTGGCGGCGCGGAACGGGCCGGTCTGGGCGAACGTGTGGGCCAGCGCGAACGGGGTTCCCGCGGCCATGCCCTGCTCGTGCCAGTCCAGGGGCGTCACCAGCTCGTCGACGACGACGTCGGTCGGGTAGCCGGCACCCTCGAGGAACTCCATGAGGCGCTCCTTCATCGGTTCGCGCTCGGCCTTCCAGTCGATGTGGCCGACGTCGAGGTTGGGCGTCGGCTCCAGCACGTAGAGCGTGCTGTCGCCCTCGG
>NZ_LMMY01000011.1:341311-346190 GCF_001422865.1 Aeromicrobium sp. Leaf272 | reverse complement strand
GGATGTTGTGGTGGGCCTTGCCCTGCGGCAGACCCTTGACGCCCACGTGCCACACGACGCACGACGGCGAGTAGTCCCCACCGAGGCGTCCGCCGATGCCACGGACGGCGCGGGGGAGCTTGAGCTCGGGCAGCAGCCACTCGTAGGCCGTCGGCAGGTCGATGGTGCACACGACGGCGTCGGCCGCGATGGTCCCCTCGCCCGTGGCCACGCCACGCACGCGGCCCCCGGAGTCGCGCACGAGAGCGGTGACGGTGGTGCCGTAGCGGAAGTCCGCACCGGCGTCGGAGGCGGCGTCGGCCAGGGCCTGCGGCACGGCGCGCATGCCGCCCTTCGGGAAGTAGACGCCCTCGATCGAGTCCATGTACGTGATGACGGCGTAGAGCGAGAGCGCGTCGTCCGGCGCGAGGCCCGCGTACATGGCCTGGAACGAGAACAACCGGTGCAGACGCTCGTCGGCGAAGCGTCGCCGGATCATCGGCCCGAGCCGGGTGAACCCACCCATCGCCAGCAGACGTGCGGCGGCCATGGGCCGGGAGAGCAGGTCGGTCGGACGGTCGAAGTTGCGGTCGATGAAGTGCGGCATCTCGGTCAGGTACAGCTTGCGGAGCCACACCACGAACTCGTCGAACGCTGCGGCGTCGACGCTGCCGCACTCGCGGTGGATCTCGGCGCGCATCGCCTCGTGTCCGTGCCGGACCTCCAGCGTGGAGCCGTCGGCGAAGAAGGCCCGGTACGCCGGGTCGAGCAGGCTCAGCTCGAGCCGCTCGGCCAGGCTCGAGCCGGCTGCGCGCAGCGGCCGGTCGATGAGGTCGGGCATCGTCAGCACCGTCGGGCCGGTGTCGAACGTGAAGCCCTCGCGGGTCAGTCGACCGGCGCGACCACCGGGCACGTCCTCGCGCTCGAGCACCGTGACGCGGTGCCCGTCGCCCACCAGGTGGCAGGCGGCGGCGAGGCCCGCCAGCCCCGCTCCGACGACGACGACGTGGCTCATGCAGACCTCCAGGAGATGGTGCGGGCGATGTCGCGCAGACCGACGACACCCTCCGCGGTGAACGGGCAGCCGAGCAGGACCTGCTCGGCTCGGTCGGTCTCGGCCCGGATGCGGTCCTCGACCTCCTGCCGCACGCCCGCGTCGGCGAGGGCCTGCTGCAGCAGCGCGACGTCGCCGTCGCGGGCGTCGGTGGTGCCGACGCGTGCCATGGCGGCGGCGGCCTCACCCGTCAGCCGGTCGGCGCCGAGGACCCAGATGAGCGTGGTCTTGCCCTCGCGCAGGTCGTCGCCCGACGGCTTGCCCGTGACGGCGGGGTCGCCCCACACGCCGAGCACGTCGTCTCGCCAGGCGAACGCGCGCCCGAGGTGCGAGCCGAACCGTTCGAGCGCGTCACGCTGCGCCGCGGTGGCGCCGGCCGCGAGCGCGCCGAGCTGGAGCGGGCGGCCGATCGTGTAGGCGCCGGACTTGAGCGCGGCCACGGCCTCGGCGTGGGCCAGGTCGGTGCGGCGCCCTGCGGCCCCCGTGAGGTCGGCCCGCTGGCCGACGATCAGCTCGAGGTTGAGCTCGTACCAGTAGTCGCGCAGCGCCAGGGGCAGCGTGTGGACGAGCCGGTCGGCCTCGCTGTGCGCGAGGTCGCCCAGCAGGATCGCGATGTTCTGGCCGAAGCGGTCGGGGTCGCCGTGGCCGTCGACCTCGCGGTGACGGCGGGCCGCGACCACGTGGGCGGCCGCCGCACCCCGGCGCTCGACGGACTGGTCCATGACGTCGTCGTGCACGAGGGCGAACAGGTGCAGCGTCTCGAGGGCAGCTGCGGCGCGCACCACGTCGTCGTGGGCGGGCGTGCCCACCTCGCCGCCCGCCGCCACGAAGCCCCAGTGGCACATCCGCGGGCGCAGCCGCTTCCCGCCGCCGAGCACGAGGGAGCGCAGCCAGCCGGGAAGGTCACCGGGACCTCCCGCGAGCGGGCCCGCGCCGCCCGGAGGGACCAGCGCGTCCCACACCGACTCCACCCACGTCAGCTCGGCGGAGAGCAGATCGGCGACGGCCGTGACCGTGCCGGCCTCCGTGCCCGTCGTCGAGCCGACCGCGGGTGCGCTGCCACGCAGGGGGAGGCGGGAGCGGCGGGCGTCGAGCTGCGGCACCTGCAGCACCGACCACGGGCTGTAGACGCCTGGGGTGGCGTTCGCGGCGGCCACGAGGTCGGACCAGGGCACCCAGAGGTGCTCGCCCACCTCCGCCGGGTCGGGTGCGAGGCTGCCGCGGACCCGGCCCACGAGGACGGGGCAGATCTCGTTCTCGACCACGCCGCTGGCGTCGACGGCGCGGTACCGGAAGTCCGGCAGCACGATCCGCAGGTCGTCCACCTCGACCCCCAGCTCCTCGCGCAGACGTCGGCGCACGGCGTCCTCCAGGGCCTCGCCCGGTCGGGGATGCCCGCAGCACGAGTTGGTCCAGACCCCCGGCCAGGTGAGCTTGCCCAGGGCACGACGGGTCAGCAGCACCCGGCCCTGGTCGTCGAACAGGTGCAGCGAGAAGGCCTGGTGCAGCGGGGTCTCGGTGCCGTGGACCGAGAGCCGGGGTGCCGTGCCGGTCGGCGTGCCGTCGTCGTCGAGCAGGACCACCAGGTCCTGCCCCGACTCGACGTGTGCAGTCTCCAGGGCGGTCACCGGCGTGTCGTCCAGACGTTCATGATCCCTCCATCTTCGACGCACCGGGCCCACTTCGCAGCGCAAGTCACCCGGGCGGCTCCCGGCCCGCCGACCCGCTAGCCTTCCGAGGTGGGCGCCCTCCATCTGATCCGGCACGGCCAGGCCTCCTTCGGCAGCGACGACTACGACCAGCTGTCCGAGCGCGGCACCCGACAGGGCTCCTGGCTCGGCATGGCCTGGGAGGCGTCGGGCTTCCGCCCCGACTGGTCGGTGGCGGGGTCCATGAAGCGGCACGCCCAGACCGCGGTGGCCGCGCTCGACGCGATCGACGGCGACCTGTACGACGTCGACGCCGGCTGGAACGAGTACGACCACCTGGCGCTCGCCGGCATGGACGTGACCCCGACGACGGACCTGCGCGCCTTCCAGCAACAGCTCGACGCCGCCCTGGGTGCATGGGTGAGCGGGGCGCCGTCGTCGGTGGAGACGTTCGCCGAGTTCTCCGAGCGCGTGCTGCGTGCCCTCGACGCCGCCGTGGCCGAGGCCGGGACGGGACGACGGGTGGCGGTGTTCACGTCCGGAGGACCGATCGCGCTCGTCGCCTCGCACCTGCTGGCCGGCGACGCGTCACTGTTCATCACGCTCAACCGGGTGATCGTGAACGCGTCGGTCACGACCCTGATCGTGGGGCGTGGAGGGACCCGGCTGCTCACCTACAACGAGCACGGGCACGTGCCCGCGGACCAGGTGACCTTCCGGTAGCGATCCCGGGGGAGGTCACTCCCACTTCATCGCGAACCCGAAGGCCGCGACGATGAACCCCATGCCGATGACGATGTTCCAGTCGCCGAGGTCGGAGTAGACCGGGATCTGGATGTCGGTGCCGGAGATGACGTAGAAGACCACGATCCAGAGCAGGCCGACCAGGGCCGAGGCGATCATCAGCGGCGCGGCGTACCGGTTGCCGGTGGGCGCGCCCGGCTCGGGCTCCGGGCGGGTGCGGGCGGCCACGGACGACGCGGCGAAGGCGAGGACGGCGGCGACGGCGAAGTTCCAGCCGCCCAGGCGGAAGAGGCCGGGGATCGCGCCGACGTTGGGGAAGGAGCGGTCCGAGACCGTGAAGAAGGCGCCGACCGCCCACGCGATCGCCACCACGAGCAGCAGCAGGGCGAGCGGGTGCAGCCAGCCACCTCGGGGGGTGCGGACCTTGCTCGGGTTGCTGTTCTTGGCCACGGGGATCTCTTTCGGCTGCCTACGGGACATTCTGGGCTAGCGTAGTCGCCGACGTGGTCGTCGTCGGACTGGGGAGAGGGACACGCATGTCAGGGTCGCGTGCGCGGTCGCAGGTCCGGTCCCGCCGGGGCTGGTCGGTGGCGGTGCTGCTGGTGTGCTCGGTGGCCGGCCTGACCGCAGCTGCCGCCCACGCGACGTCGGACGGCGAGGACCTGCGCCCGGCCGGTGGCGACATCGCCTCGCTCGTCTCCGACCGCACGCTCCGGGTGGAGCAGCGCCAGCAGCAGGCCGACGACCTGCAGCGCGAGATCGACGACGTCCTCGACGCCGCCGACCGCAGCAGCGGCATCGACGCGGTGACCCGACAGCTGCGGTCGCTGCGCGACGTCGCAGGACTCAGCACGGCCCGCGGGCCGGGCATCAGGGTCACGCTCGACGACGCACCGCGCACCGCGGCCACCTCGGGGGTCGACCCCAACTACCTCGTGGTCCACCAGCAGGACCTCCAGGCGTTCGTGAACGCGCTGTGGGCCGGTGGGGCCGAGGCGGTGAGCCTGCAGGGTCAGCGGCTGGTGTCCACCACGGCGATCGTGTGCGTCGGCAGCACGGTCATCATCGACGGCCGGCCCTACTCCCCGCCCTACGTCGTCGAGGCGATCGGCGACCGTCCGGGCATGACGTACTCGCTCGGCACGTCGCCCGAGGTCGTCAACTACGAGCGCTACGTGACCAAGTACCGACTGGGCATGAAGGTCGAGTCGAGCGACGACCTCGTGATCGGTCCCTACACCGGCACGACCGCGCTGCAGCACGCGCGCCCGCTGGCCTGACCCCGGGCTACTGGCCCAGCCCGTCGGCCACGCCGTCGGCCCCGGCATCGGCGTCGGCCTCGCCGTTCGCGTCGGCGTCACCGTTGCCCGGGCCCCCGTCGTCGCCGGGGTTGCTCGACACGGTGATCTCGATCGACGACCCCGGCGGCACGGTCTGCCCGGCCGGTGTGGAC
>NZ_LMMY01000011.1:341105-341253 GCF_001422865.1 Aeromicrobium sp. Leaf272 | reverse complement strand
CATGCCGATGACGTTGGGCACGGTGACCTCGCCCTCGGACACGATCACGGTGACGGTGGCCCCGACGTCGACGCTCTGGCCGGCCGGGGGGTTGGTGTTGATGACGGTGTCCTTGGACTCGTCGGAGGCCCGTTCCTCCTTCTTGACC
>NZ_LMMY01000011.1:327609-341072 GCF_001422865.1 Aeromicrobium sp. Leaf272 | reverse complement strand
CCTGGACCTGCTCGGGTCCGGACGACACGATCAGCTCGATCTCCGAGCCGTCGGGGGCCATGGAGTCGCCCTCGGGGGTCTGGGAGACGACGTTGCCGCTCTCGACGTCGGCGTCGGGACGTTCCTCGGTCGTGACGGTGAACCCCTCGCCCTCGAGGGTGCGCTGGGCGGCCACGGCGTCCTGGCCGACCACGTCGGGCACGCGCACCTGGGCCGGGTCCTCGGTGTCGTTGCCGGCGAGCAGGAAGTACGCGAGGCCGGCGATGATCAGCGCGGCGAGGATGCCGAGCGCCCACCACAGGGCCTTGTTCTTCTTCTCCTCCTCCTCGTCGTCGGCCACGGCGGGCTGGGTGCCCGTGGCGGCTGCGGCGGCGACGGCAGGGGCCACGGCGGTGGCCGCCGGGATGGCCGAGGTGGCCTGCGTGGGAGCGTCGACGTGCTGGCCGGCGATGGCGCGCTCGAGGTCCTTGCGCATGTCGGCGGCCGACTGGTAGCGGTCGTCGGTGCGCTTGGCGAGGGCCTTGGCGACGATGTGGTCGACCGGCTGCGACACGTCGGGGTTCAGCTGCGACGGAGGACGGGCCTCCTCGCGGACGTGCTGGTACGCCACCGACACGGGGCTGTCGCCGACGAACGGCGGGCGCCCGGTGAGCAGCTCGTAGAGCAGGCAGCCGGTGGAGTAGATGTCGGAGCGGGCGTCGACGGTCTCGCCGCGCGCCTGCTCGGGGGAGAGGTACTGCGCGGTGCCGATGACGGCCGCGGTCTGCGTCATGGCGCTGGAGGAGTCGGCGATCGCGCGGGCGATGCCGAAGTCCATGACCTTGACCTGGCCCGACGGCGTCAGCATGACGTTGGCCGGCTTGATGTCACGGTGGATGATGCCGGACCGGTGCGAGTAGTCGAGCGCGCTGAGCACGTCGGCGGTGATCGACAGCGCCCGCTCGGGCAGGATCTTGCGGTCGTCGCGCAGGATCTCGCGCAGCGTCTGGCCCTCCACGTACTCCATGACGATGTACGGGATGTGGTTGCCGTGCTTGTCGGTGGAGTCGCCGGTGTCGTAGACGGCGACGACTGCCGGGTGGTTCAGGGCGGCCGCGGACTGGGCCTCGCGCCGGAAGCGGGCCTGGAAGGTGTCGTCGGAGGACAGGTCGGCCCGCAGCTGCTTGATCGCCACGGTGCGGCCGAGACGCAGGTCGCGGGCCACGCGGACGTCGGCCATGCCGCCGCGCCCCAGCAGTCCGCCGAGCTCGTAGCGCTCGCCGAGCAGGATGGGCTCGTCGGGGGTACCGGTCATGGTGTCACTCTCCCTGAGGGGTCGAAGTCACTCACCGAGCACCGCCTCGATGACGGAGCGTGCGATGGGGCCGGCGAGACGTCCGCCGGCGATCTCGTTGCGGGCGGTGTCCGAGGACTCCACGACCACGGCGACGGCGACCTTGGGGTCGTCGGCCGGGGCGAGGGCCACGAACCAGGCGTAGGGGGGACGGTCCGCGGTGGACTGCGCCGTCCCGGTCTTGGCGCCGACGTCGACGCCGGGGATCTGGGCCGAGGTGGCCGTCCCGGACTCGACCGTCGCGACCATCATGTCGCGCAGCTTGGCGGCGTTGTCGGAGGTCATGGCCTCGCTGAGCTCCTCGGGCTCGAGGGACTCGATGACCCGGAGGCTGGGCGAGCGCACGGTCTTGACCACCTGCGGCTTCATGACGACACCGTCGTTGGCGATGCCGGCGCCGACCATGGCCATCTGCAGCGGAGTGGCCGCGACCTCGAACTGGCCGATGCCGCTCTGGGCGAGCTGCGGGGCCTCGAGGTCGGTGCCCTCGACCGTGAAGCGGCTGGCGTTGTTGCGCAGGCCCTCGATCGGGTCGGTGCCGAAGCCGAACTTGCGTGCCTGCTCCTCGAGCTTGTCCTGGCCGATCTTGCCGGCGAGGTCGCCGAAGGAGACGTTGCAGGAGACCTGGAGGGCGCGCTCGAAGGTGATCTCGTCGCCGCCGCAGTTGCCACCGTTCTCGTTGGGCAGCGTGTAGTCGATGCCGGGGAACGACAGGCGCGCGCCGCCCTTGACGTCGTCGTCGGGCTCCAGGCCCAGCTCGTCGAGCGCAGCCGCGGCGGTGACCAGCTTGAACGTGGAGCCGGGGGGCAGGATCTGCTCGGTGGCCCGGTTGGTGAGCGGGTCGTCGTCGTCGCCCTGCAGCTTCTCCATGGCGTCGGCGACCTCGCCGAAGTCGTGGCTGGCCAGGGCGTTGGGGTCGTAGGACGGCTGACTGACCATGGCGAGCACCTCGCCCGTCTTCGGGTCGAGCGCGGCGACGGCGCCCTTGGTGTCCTTGCCGAGGGCCTCGAGCCCGCTGGCGGCCACCTTCTGCGCCTGGGGGTCGATGGTCAGCTCGACGCTGCCGCCCTGGGGCTTCTTGTTGGCGAACAGGTCGATCACGCGGCTGACGAACAGCCGGTTGTCGTTGCCCGAGAGCACGCGGTTCTGCGACCGCTCGAGGTTCTCGCTGCCGTACAGGTAGGAGAAGTAGCCGGTGAGCGGTGCGTACAGCTCGGCCTGCGGGTAGGTGCGCTGGTACTTGTACTGGTCGTCGCTCGGCTCGCTCTCGGCGATCGCCTCGTCGCCGACGAGGATGGCGCCGCGGTCGCGCGAGAAGTCGGCGTCGATGACGCGCTTGTTGCCCTGGCGGTCGTTGAGGTCCGTGGCCTGCACGAACTGGACCACGTTGACGTTGATGAGCAGCGCCGCGAACAGCACGAGGCACGCGACGGCGAGGTTGCGGATGGGCTTGTTCATGACAGCTTCACCACCTGGGTCTCCTCGTCGTGGTCGAACTGCGACACCTCGGGCGCGGGGCGCCGCGTCTGGTCGCTGATGCGCAGGAGCAGCGCGATGATGGCCCAGTTCATGACCACCGACGATCCGCCTTGGGCCATGAACGGCGTCGTGAGGCCGGTGAGCGGGATGAGCCGCGTGACGCCGCCGATGACGACGAAGATCTGCAGGGCCATCGAGACGGCGAGGCCGGCCGCGAGGAGCTTGCCGAACGCGTCGCGGCAGGTGAGGGCGATGCGCATGCCNCCCATGGCCGCCGCGATGAAGTCCGAGAACGAGAACGGCGTGAGCTGGGGACTTCCCTGGCCCCAGCCCGTGCCGAGGATGCCGCCGTAGGCCATGCCGAACAGGCCGTTGATGATCTGGCCGTTGCGGTCGGGATCGGCGAACGGGTCGAGCCAGGCGTCGAAGCGCACCCGGACGTGACCGAACGCCAGGTAGCCGAAGTAGGCGCCGACCACGAACAGCCCGCCGCCGACCACGAGCCAACCGGGGCGCTCGGTGGCGATGTAGAGCATGACCACGAAGAGGCCGAAGAAGAGCAGCGAGGAGCCGAGGTCGCGCTGGAAGACGAGGATGCCGATGCTGATGAGCCAGCCGACGCCGATGGGTCCGAGGTCGCGGCCGCGGGGCAGGTCGATGCCGGCGAAGCGGCGTCCCGCGAGGGCGAGCGCGTCGCGCTTCACGACCAGGTAGCCGGCGAAGAAGATGGCCAGGCAGATCTTGGCGGCCTCGCCGGGCTGGAAGCTGAACGGCCCGAGGTTGATCCAGATGCGGGCGCCGCGGATGTTCTGCCCGATCACCGGCAGCAGGGGCAGGACGAGCAGCGCCAGGGCGAGGAAGCCGAAGGTGTACGTGTAGGCCTGCAGGCGTCGGTGGTCGCGCACCACGAGCAGCACCACGGCGAACGCGACGATCCCGAGGGCCGACCAGATGAGCTGGGAGTTCGCGAGCGGCGCGTAGTTGCCGCCGAGGCACAGGTCCTCGCAGCCGAGGTCGATGCGGTAGATCATCGCCAGGCCGAGACCGTTGAGGCAGATGACCAGCGGCAGGAGCACGGGGTCGGCGTAGGGCGCGACCTTGCGGACGAACAGGTGGGTCGCGATGGCGGCGACCACGAGGCAGCCGGCCAGCTTGACGGCGCCCGCCGGGATGCGTCCCTCCGAGCCGAGGCCGACCGCGCAGTAGGCAGCCACGCCGATGCAGATGGCGAGCAGCGTGAGCGTCAGCTCGGCCCCGCGGCGCTTGCGTGGGACGAGGGTGGGGGTGGTCATGACCTAGGCCCCCTGCTCGTCGTCGGCCGAGGCGCTCGCGCTGGGCGTGGGGGACGGCGACGGAGTGGGCTTGGGCACGACGGCGAGGTCGCGCAGGTTCTCGACGATCTGCTCGGCGTTGGCCCGGCTGTCGGCCTCGAGCCCGCCCTCGACCTGCTCGGCGCGGAACGCCGGCAGGGTGTCGAGCTCGATGTCGGTGACCTCGTCGACGCGCTGCAGCGTGACGAGCGGGATGTCGGCCTGCACACCGCGGTAGATCGTGACCTTGCCGTCGGACGCGGCCACGTAGTACTGGTCCTGCGTCCACTGGTAGGCGTAGAAGAGTCCCGCGGCGATCGCCCCGACGACCACGGCGAGCGCCACGAGCCGACGCACCCAGCGCCACTTGCTGGGTGGGACCGGCGCGTAGCGCAGCTCCTCGGGGTCCGGCTCACGCTCGCGCTTGGCCTCGCCGCGGGTGCGGGACTTGCCGGTGCCGCCGGAGGCCTGGCCGGTCCGGGGTCGCGGTCCGCCGGACGCCGCGCCGACCAGCTGCGGCTGGCCGTCGGATGACGACAGGTTCTCGTCGGGCTCCCCGTCGTCCTCCACGAGCTCACCGATGACGACCGTGACGTTGTCGTACCCACCGTTCTCGAGGGCCGTGCGGACCAGCTCGGAGGCGGCGGCGTCGATGGTCTCCGAGGACAAGAGGCGCTCGATCGTGGCGTCGTCGACCATGTCGGAGAGGCCGTCGCTGCACAGCAGGAAGCGGTCGCCCAGCTGGCCCTCGAACCAGTCGAAGTCGGCCTCGTTGTCGTCGCGGCCGAGCATGACGCGCAGCAGGAGCGAGCGGTGCGGGTGCACACGCGCCTCCTCGGGCGTCAGCTTGCCCTCCTCCACGAGGCTCTGCACGAAGGTGTGGTCGGTGCTGATCTGGGTGAGCTCGCCGTCGCGCAGCAGGTAGGCGCGGGAGTCGCCGATGTGGGCGGTGGCGAAGCGCTCGCCGTCCCACAGCATGGCCTCGAGCGTGGTGCCCATGCCCTCGACCGAGGGGTCGTCCTGCACCAGCTCGCCAAGTCGGTGGTTGGCGTGGGCGACGGCCTTCTCGAGGGCCTCGAGCGGGTCGATGTCGGGCAGCTCGCGGTCGAGCTGGCGGATGACGTTCATGGCCTCCGCGGAGGCGAGGTCGCCGGCCGCTGCGCCACCCATGCCGTCGGCGACGGCGATGAGCCGGCCGCTCGCGTAGCCGGAGTCCTGGTTCATCGAGCGGCGCAGGCCGACGTCGGTCAGCGCGACGTAGCGCAAGGTCAGGGAGGTCATCGCCCTACTTCCGCAGCTCGACGATCGTCTTGCCCAGGCGGACCTGCAGTCCGAGGCCGACGGGCGTGGGTGAGGTGATGCGCTGGCTGCCCAGGTAGGTGCCGTTGGTGGAGCCGAGGTCCTCGACGAACCACTGCTCGCCGTTGGTGGCGAAGCGTGCGTGGCGCGTGGACACGTAGTCGTCGTCGAGGCGGATGGCGGCGTCGGTGCCGCGGCCGAGCAGCACCGGGCCCTCGCCGAGGGGGACGCTCTGGCCGGAGTTGGGACCCGACACGACCTGCAGCTTGGTGGGCGCGCCGCGCGGGGTGCGCTGCTTCTTGCCGCCCTTGGTCGGCTTGGGCGCCGCCGCGGCCTTGGGCTGGCGCTTGGCCTTGGCCGCGGGGGCCTTCGCGCCGAAGATGTCGGAGCGGATGACGGAGACGGCCGACAGGACGAACAGCCACAGGACGGCGAGGAAGCCGATCTTGATGAGGGTGAGGGTCAGGTCCGACATCAGGCCTCGCTCGTCGTGATGCGGATGGTGAGGGTGGTGTTGCCGAGGCGGATCTCGGACCCGTCGCGGACCGACGCGGTCTGCACGCGCTGCCCGTTGAGGATGACACCGTTGGTGGACTGAAGGTCGGTGACCGTGACGCTCGTGTTGCCGCCGGACTCGTGGACCTTGATGTCGGCGTGCCGGCGCGAGATGCCCGGGTCGTCGATGCGCAGGTCGGCCTCGCTGCCGCGCCCGACGACCACGCCGGGCGGGGTGAGGGGGTGCTTGAGGCCGTTGACCTCGAGCACCACCTGCGAGCTGCGGACGGCGGTCTCGGTCATCCGCTGGCCCTCGACGGGGCGGACCGACGCGTTGGTGCGGCTGCGGACGCGGAACCGGCCGGTGCCGAGCTCGGTCGCCATCACGAGCTGGATGCTGAGCGGGCCTGCCAGCGTGTACCGCTGCTCGGTCACGTGCTCCTGGACGAGCGTGGCCAGCTCGGTGGTGAGCGTGTCGCCGAAGGGCGAGAGCCGCTCGTGGTCGACGGCGGACAGCTCGACGGTGAAGTCGTTGGGGACCAGCATCCGCTGGCGCGACAGCACGTGGGCGGAGTTGTCGACCTCGCGCTGGATGGCGGCGGCGATCTCGACGGGCTGCACGGCGCTGCGGAACGCGCGGGCGAACGCACCGGTGACGGCGCCTTCGAGTCGCTGCTCGAAGCGGCTCAGCACTCCTGCCATCAGGTGTCGCTCCTGCCGGTCGGGTCGCGGGTGTCGTCGGTGGTCCCGACGATCGTATCGGCAGGGCCGCAGCACGCGAACTCGCACGCGAACACGTTCCACCCCGTCATCGGTGGATTCGCAGCATCAGGCCCTTCGGACGCCCCCATCGGTGGATGTTCGACCCCGGCGGCGCCTCTGCAGTCGAGGATCCACCGATGACGTCCACGGTGGGCGGGTGCTCCGCGCCCCGCGGGGGATCGGCCCGCACGCCTCCTGTTAGACTCGGCGATCGGTTCCTCCGGGAACCATGCGCGAGTGGCGGAACGGCAGACGCGCTGGCTTCAGGTGCCAGTGTCCGCAAGGGCGTGGGGGTTCAAATCCCCCCTCGCGCACACGACAGGACCGGGCCCCGACAGCACTGCTGTCGGGGCTCGTTCGTTGCTGGGGCCCGGTGCTGGCGTGTGCATCGATGGTGCGGGGATTTGAGGAGGAGGTCGCTCAGCGACCGACGGAGTCCCCCCTCGCGCACACCGAACGACCGAGCCCCGGCAGCACTGCTGCCGGGGCTCGTTCGTCGCTGGGACCCGAGTAGACCGGACTCGTGCGCGGTGAGGGCTGAACTACCGTGGCGGGCATGGGAGTCTTCTCGCGGACCAGCGCCTTCTTCGGCGTCGATCGGGTGGCAGTTCTCGCGGGCTTCCGCCTGACGACGCGCGGGGTCAGGATGCCCACCTGCCTCACCTGCGGTGCGGTCGTCGCCTACGAGTCGCAGGCCGAGCACTCCGAGTGGCACCAGCGTTCCTGAGGTCGTCGGCGAGCTGACGTGGCAAGCGGGCCCGGGGGGCCGTCCACGGGCGCTCGGCACCGGACGTCACCGAGCCTTTCGGCGACGTGCTGGACGGCTGAGGCTCTCCGCGAGGGCGGTTGCCCGGGTGGGCGGTGATCGACTACTTCCGCCGGCGGCTGTTGTTGTAGCTCGGGACGGACAGTGACAGCAGGCCCGCGGCGAGGAGAAGCAGGGCGATGGTCGTGGTCCCGCTCACGAGGCTCACGATGCCGGCGACCACGAAGAGGAGTCCGGCCACGTACCAGAGGGTGGGGCTGTTCATGGCGTCACGCTAGGACCGGGTGCCGGGGGGCGCCACACGACGACGTTGCTGCGGCGGGCGCACTCGTCAGTCGTCGAGTGCGTCGAGCTGCTCCAGCGCCTCGCGGGCCCGGGCGCGGCGGGCGTCGGGGTGGTCCTCCCACCAGCGCGGGCCGCGCTCGCCGAGGCCGTGCTTCGCGAGCCCGACGCGACGACGCGCGGCGGCCACGGCCTCGTCGTCACCGTCCTTCTTCGCCACGCGGACTCCGGAACGGCCGCGGCCGAGGTGCGACGTGAGCGCCCCGACCACGTCGTCGGGCAGGCAGGGGTCGGTACGGCGCCACCGCCGGCCCTTGACCACGAAGAAGTGGTCGTCCTCCACCGGTCCGTCACCCACGGCCACGTCGTCTCAGTGCGGGACCTTGACCGCCACGACCGGGGCGTCGGCCTCGAGCAGGATGCGCTGGGACGTGCTGCCGAGCACCAGCTTGCCCACGGGGGAGCGGCGACGCTGACCTATGACCACGAGCGAGACGTCGTCGGCCTTCGCGTGGTCGAGGATCGAGTCGGCGGCCCCGCCGGCGCCGCGGAAGTGCACGACCTCACCGGTCACGCCGTCCTCGGCCAGGCGCGACTCGAGCGCGTCGATCTGCTGCTCCTCGGAGATCGCCTCGTCGGTGTCGGCGCCGGGCGTGGCCACCACGACCACCCGCGAGCCGTCCCTCTTGGCCTGGGCCAGGGCCCACGCCAGCGCGGCCTCGCCCTCGGGGGTCGGGACATATCCCGCCACGATCGTGCTCATGTCATCTCCTCGTCGTCGACGTCCCCCACCGTAGTCGCCGTGGCCACGGCGGTCGTGACGAAAGCCCACGGGCGTCCCATCGGCGGGACCGGGAGGTAGCCCTGGTCGAGCCGGTTCGTCGCGAACCCGGCGCGCTCGAGTATCTCGACGGGGTCGCGCGTCAGGTGGCAGCCCCCGAACGACCGCTGCTGCACGCCGTCGAGCCGACGCTGCCAGCGCACGACGCCCGCGTCGGGAGCGAGCCCGTGCTCGGCCAGGTGCAGGGCGCCGTCCGGGCGCAGCACACGACGAGCCTCGGCCAGGACGGCGGCCGGGTCCTCGACGGTGCAGAGCGTGAACGCGAACAGGACCGCGTCGACCGACCCGGTCCCGACGTCGACCCTTGACCCGTCGAGGCCCACACGCCGGACCGCCGCCGAGCAGTCGCCGCGCCGCCCGGCGGACAGCTCCCACGCCACGTCGGAGGGCTCGACGGCCAGCAGCTCGTCCACCGCCGGGGGCAGGAAGCGACAGCTGGTGCCCGAACCGAAGCCGATCTCGAGCACACGGCCGCGCAACCCGCGGGCGACCCGCACGCGGACGTCGTCGAGCTGCGCGTCACCGCAGGCGCGGTCGACGATCCGTGGCACCACGTGCCGGTCCCACCAGCCCATGGGCCACCGTAGGCCGCCGCGGGAGTCAGGCGGGACGGGAGTCAGGCGGGGCGGGGGCGCGCGAGCAGGGCGTCGACGCTCCAGCGTCCGGGCCCGACGAGCGCCAGCAGGAAGGCCGCGGCCGCCAGCACGATCACGAACTCGGCGCCACCGTCGGCGACGAGAAACGCGTCGCGGTGGGCGAACCAGGCCGCGCCCAGCATGGCCACGCCGAGCAGCGGTGCCACGACCGTGGTCAGTGCGCCGGCGACGAGCAGGACGCCGCCCGCCACCTCCAGCGTGGCCAGGAGCACGGCGGTGACGTCGGCCAGCGGCACGCCCATCTGAGCGAACCCGTCCTGCGTGCCACCGATCCCGGCCGACCACTTCTGCCAGCCGTGCACGACGAAGACGACGCCGACGACCACCCGGCCGAGGAGCAGGCCGGCGTCGCGGGCGACGGCGGGCCGGTGGTGGTCGAGCGTGCGAGCGAGGCCGGACGTGGCCCGGGTCGATGTGGACTGCGTGGACATGGGACCCCCGAGGTCGTGTGGACGGTACGAGAGGTGGGACGAACGGCCCGCCCCGACCGTTCCGGGGACCGGTGTGAGCCGGGTCGCGTCGACGCAGGCCTCAGCCCCCTCGGAAGCGGTCACGACCACGGTCGCGGGGCCCTACGCTCGTCCCGTGGCCACGTACCTCTCCTTCCTGGCGTTCGCGGCGCTGCTCGCCGTCGCGCCGGGACCCGACACGTTCCTGACCCTGCGCGCCAGCGTCGTGGGCGGACGTCGGCGCGGGATGTACACGGCCGCCGGCATCACGGCCGCCGGTGCGGTCCAGGGACTCCTCGCCGCGATGGGACTGGGTGCGGTGCTCGCTGCCTCCGAGCCGGTGTTCCTCACGATCCGGTGGGCCGGGGTCGTCTACCTCACGTGGCTCGGGGTCACGGCCCTGCGCTCGGCCCTGCGCCGCGACGGGAGCGCCTGGGCCGTCGGCTCGGGCCGCGCCCAGGTGCGGCGTCGCACCGCCGTGCGCCAGGGCTTCGTCTGCAACATCACGAACCCCAAGGTGCTCGCCTTCAACCTCGCGGTGCTGCCGCAGTTCGTGGGCCGCGACCAGGGCGTGGCCGTGCTCGCTGCCTATGCGCTGACCCTCGTGGCGGTGGGCGCCGTGGTGCTGCTCGTGGTCGTGCACGGGGCGTCCGCCGCCGCGTCACGGATCGCCCGTCCGGGGTTCCGACGCGGCATCGACGGCGGCACGGGCGTGGTCATGCTCGGCTTCGCGACCGCCCTGGCCGCCGAGTCCTGAGGCTCAGGCCCCCGACCAGCCGAAGGTCGTCGGACCGTCCTCGAGGGCGGCGGCCACGCGACCGCGCATGTCGGCGGTCATGTCCGGCAGGTCGTCGAGGGCGAACCAGCGCGCCTCGGTGTTCTCGCCGTCGGCGGGGTGCGGCTCGCCCGAGACCCACCGCAGGCCGAAGGTGATGTCCGTGTACTGGGTCCGGTCGCCGTTGGCGTAGACGACGACGTCGGTGACCCCCACGCGCGCGACCCGCACCGGCTCCGCCTCGACGCCGGCCTCCTCGAGGGTCTCCCGCACCGCGGCGTCGGCAGGCTCCTCGCCGGGGTCGATGATGCCGGTGACCGGTGTCCACGTGCCGTCGTCGGCCCGGCGGACGAGCAGGACCTCGTCGCCGCGCGTGGTCACCGCCGTGACGCCGGGGAGCCACAGCGGGTCGGTCCCGATCTTCTCGCGAAGGGCGAGGATGAAGTCCGGGGTGCTCATGGGACGAGGGTAGGCGGCACGACTCCCTCCGGGGCGCGGATGGAATGCGGATGGAATGGTCCGCCGCCGTGGTCCGTTGACCATGACATGCGTGCCATGACCTATGCCCAGTACGGAGACGACGACGTCCTCGAGCTCACCGACCAGCCGACCCCCAAGGTCGGACCGGGTGAGCTGCTCGTGGAGGTGCGAGCGGCCTCCGTGAACCCCGTCGACTGGAAGCTCATGAGCGGTGGCCTCGACGCCCTCATGGACGTCCGGTTCCCCGTGGTCCCGGGCTGGGACGTCGCCGGTGTCGTGGCCCAGGTGGGCATCGACACGCCCGAGTTCTCCGTGGGCGACGAGGTCGTGGCCTACAACCGCAAGGACTACGTCCACGGCGGGACCTTCGCCGAGTACACGACGGTCCCGGTGCGTGCCGCCGCCCGCAAGCCGGTCGACGTGTCGTGGGAGGAGGCCGCGTCGCTCCCGCTCGCCGGCCTGACCGCCTTCCAGGCGCTCGAGCGGCTCGAGGTCGGCCCGGAGGACACGGTCCTCGTGCACGGTGCCGGCGGAGGCGTCGGCTCGTTCGCGGTGCAGCTGGCCGCGCGGGCCTTCCGCGCCCGGGTGATCGGATCGGCGTCCAGCAGCCAGCACGACCGCATCCGCGAGCTCGGTGGGGAGCCGGTCGAGTACGGCGACGGCCTGGTCGAGGCCGTGCGCGGGCTCGCCCCCGACGGCGTCTCCGTGGTGCTCGACCTCGTCGGCGGCGTCGTGGACCAGACCACGGCGCTGCTCGAGGAGGACGGCCGTCACGCCTCCATCGCCGACGACGCCGTGCTCGGTGCCGGCGGCGCCTGGTTGTGGGTGCGCCCCGACGCCGACGACCTGGGTCGGCTCGTCGGGCTGGTCGACGACGGCACGCTGCGCATCGAGGTGGAGGACACCTACCCCCTCGAGGAGCTTCCCGCGGCCTTCGCCCGCAGCCAGGAGGGTCACGTGCACGGCAAGCTCGCCGTGCGCGTCAGCACCGACTGACCCCTTCGGCTCCTTCCCGTGCGCCGGGTGGGCCCGCAGGCCCACGTCGGTTGAGCCGCTCGACCCTCGCATCGTCCTGTCCGGGCGCGACACAGTGGATGCGACGACGAGAGGAGACACCGTGGAGCGCATCGCCGCACCTGCCCACCGCAGGTCCGAGATCGAGCGACGCCGACGCCAGGTGCGCCGCGTCGTCGCCACGGCCGCGCTCGGGGCCGCCCTCACCCATCCGGCGACGGCGGGACACCGTCGCCGGCCGACCGTGCTCTCCGGACACGGTCGTTCCTGAGGCCGCGTCGTCGCCCTCCTCCAGGGGGCGGCGACGCGTCCGGTCCGCGACGCCCGTCCGCATCGGGGGGACGGGCGTCGTGATGCGGATCGAAGCGTCCGTGGCTACCGTCGGGACCATGCCGTCCAGTGCCCCGCAGAAGAAGCCCAGCACCTCCGCCAAGGTCCTCTACCGGCCCGTCGGGCTCGTGAGCTCCATCCTCGGCGGCCTGTTCGCCAGCATGATCTTCAAGCAGGTCTGGAAGCGGGTGAGCCCCTCGACGGACGCCAGCGGCGACGTCCCCGGTCCGCTGCAGAGCGAGTACCCGTTCAAGGAGATCATGCTCGCCGCCGTGCTCCAGGGCGCGATCTACGCCGCCGTCAAGGCCGTCATCGACCGCCAGGGCGCGCGCACCTTCGAGAAGGTCACCGGGGAGTGGCCCGGCTCCTGAGGCCCGACCGACCCGCACGACGAGGCGCCACCCGCTCCACGGAGCAGGTGGCGCCTCGGTGCTGTCCGGGTGGGCGTCGGGGGCGTCAGCCCGCGAAGACCTCGACGAGCTTCGCGTCGAACGCGGGCAGGTCGTCGGGGTTGCGCGAGGTGACGAGGTCCCAGCCGTTCGCCGGGCAGTGCACGACCTCCGCGTCCTCCCACGTGCCGCCCGCGTTGCGGACGTCGGTGGTCAGCGACGGGAACGACGTGAGCGTCTTGCCCGGCAGCACGCCGGCCTCGACGAGGATCCAGGGCGCGTGGCAGATCGCCGCGATCGGCTTGCCCGCGTCGACGAACGCCTTCACGAGCGCGACGGAGTCGGCGTCGGCACGCACCTTGTCGGCGTTCACGGTGCCACCGGGCAGCACGAGCGCGTCGTAGTCGGCCGCCGAGGCGTCGGCCACAGCCACGGTGGCCTCGAAGGTGGCGTCCTTGTCGACGTCACCGACCATGGACTGCACCGTCGAGGCCTCGGGTGCCACGTGGACCGGAGTCCCGCCGGCGTCGAGGACGGCCTGCCACGGCTGCTCGAGCTCGGGCTTCTCCACCCCGATCTGGGCGGTGAGAAAGGCGACGGTCTTGCCGTTCAAGGACGTGTCGGACATGTCTGTCCTCCTGTTCGTTGGGGGGCGACGTCTCAGGCGACGTCGGTGGTGCGGGGGCGACGCTCGAGGATCTCGCGGCGCTCGGCCTCGCTCAGTCCGCCCCAGACGCCGTACGGCTCCTGGACGGTGAGCGCGTGCTCGCGGCACTGCTCGATGACCGGGCAGCGGGCGCAAA